>JALSJP010000006.1 GCA_026989265.1 Micavibrio sp. | reverse complement strand
CTTTGCTTTTACGGTATCGCTCCCTCGCAGTCATGAAGCCCTCAACATCCTCGGCATCGTTTGAACGCCATACATGCCAGTATCCTGTAAAGGGCAGCCCGTAATGATCGTCAAAGAAGTCCATCATTTGCAGGACGTTCATAAAACCTTCCATTTCGTGTAACCGGCGATTGGTTATAGGGAGGGGTTTAGCTTCTGATCTGCGCTCTGGGAAGCACCATATGCGCTCACGATCTATGACGATCTTGACTACGGCAATGCAGGTTTTTTCTCCGAGGGCTTCGGCTTGTTCTGCACAACAAAATTGATTGCAACAAACCGTATAATAGTGTCCGCTATCTATATGAAAGTATGTGAGGCCTGTATCTTTTTGTGTATGGCCATATTCAATAGTCCATTGTGCAGGTGTGTATTTTTTAATCATTATATTTCTTCATTCGTCATTGTAATTTCCTTCCATTATTTGGTGCGATTTTTGAAAACGCTCTCCGATCTGCACCAGCTCTCGAAGTTCGCCTAAATTAAGTGTTATGCGGCTTTTAGAGCCATCTTTAGCCTGCATGCTTACGATAGGGTCTCCGCCATCTCTGCAGGCTTCAATATCAACGTCAATTTCTTTGTATTCGTGATGAGAAACTTTTGTATAGTATGTGTGATATACTGTCATAATACTCCTCCTTCACCGCTATAAAGTGTTCCATGCTCCTTAAGGTCGCCGTGGTAGTATTCAAAATCTACGCTGCTTAGAACTTTCTGTTTTTTTACGCGCTCGCCCTCATCATCATATATATATTCGATCAGGTTTATCTCTGCACTGGCGGTCTCTCCATTTTTGCAATCAAGCAAGTCCAAACACTCTTCTTGATAATCCTCATCAGCGGCGTTTTGGGCTTCTTGACGGCTTTTAAAGTCTGCGTCAAAAACCATATCGTCCCGCTCAAAAGTCCAATAAGTGTCTTTTTCTATTTCTAACATTCTTCTAATCTTTCTTTTAAAGGTTTTAAAATACAATCAAGTTCAATTCGGCTATACCCAATCTCAAGGGCTATCTTTCTACGTTCCCTACTGTCCCTACATATCGAGGCAAGACCAACCATATTGCTTATATTATTTTCATGGAAGATTATCCGAGCGTCTATGTCTTCAAGGCGCATTCTCTTTATATTATCGTTTCTGGGACGCTTATATCCCGCTATAACTGCTAATCCGTGGTTTTGAAGCATAAGTTCAGTTGTTTCATTTTTCATTTTCTGTTCCTTTTGATATTTTTCTATTTATTATTTAGGTGACCGCGCCCAGCGTGTGGGGGAGGGGCGCGGTCATAAGGTTATAACTGCTCTCCAAGTACAAAGCTTATGTGTTATGTTATAGATCGTTTTAAAAGCATTGTAAACACAATAAGCGCACTTTTAAATGTATATTAAATGCATCTTTTTATTGACTGCTAAGAGGTGTCGTTTATAATCCGAAACAAGAACCACAGGAGAGACCACTTGAGCAATCATCTTAAAAAGTACCATTTCAAGAGCAAAAATGACGCCTTCAACCGTTCTAAGCGTAATCATATGTGTTTAGATTGCAGACATCACCAAAAAGAGAATTATAAAGAATGCCCCAAGTGGAGCAACGCTCCTTCTTCTCCGAGACGCTGGTGGCGATATTACAAAATTAAAGTTTCAACCAAGATACGATCTCGCAGTAAAGGGCATTGACAAAAGGGCGTTTGACGATGTTATGCGCTTTTTTCGAAGCAAACCTATCGGCGCGGGATGGGTACGAAACCTCTCGCCAGATGGTTTATGAAGCTCTTGCGGAGAAACAAGACGATCTGTTCGATCACAATAAAGACTAAAAACATGTGCTGGCATCTATCTAATAATTTAGGTGTCAGCACAACTTGATATACATTTACATTAAGTCTATATAGGTTGTGTGTATGTATAAACAAAGGAGAATAAATATGGCGCAATATATTAAAAAGAACGGTTCAAAGCAATTCACTTTTGCGATAGACGTTGAAAACAGGGCTTTCCTAGACAAAATTTCAAAAGAAAACAGACGGTCAATCAGTGCAGAATTAAATATAATGATCTCTGAAAAATTAAAAAAACAAGAAGTTAATAAATAGGAGGAAACTATGAGCAACGACTTTTGGTTTCCTTGGTATCCGGCAATATTCAAGAAAAGCACACTACATTTAAGTGCGGAGCAGGACGGAATATATCGCCGCCTAGTTGATCATTATATGGAGACAAGAGAACCTTTACCAGACAACGATCTAGCTCTTGCTCGGATAGCAGGTGTCAATGAAAACAAGTGGTTAGATGCGAAGGGCATAGTAACCGCATTCTTTACGCATAAAAACGGCATGTTTCACCATGCTTTTTGCGACAAACAATTGGACATTCAAGACAAAAAAACGAAAAGACGGTCAGCATCAGCAGAAAAAGCAGCAAACAAGCGTTGGGGTAAAACCAAAGAAAATCAAACAGTTAAATGCGTCTCGCATGCGGATGGTATGCGTGCCGATGCTACAGAGACAGAGACAGAGACAGTAGATACTAACGTATCTACCCCCCTAACCCCCAAAGGGGGGACGGTAATAAAAACATCTTTTCTTATGCCCGAAGGGGCAACAGAAACGTTTGATGGGCTGTTTGAGCGATTTTGGAAAGCCTATCCAAATATCCGAAACAAAGGGCATAAATCTAAAGCAAAAGAACAATTTAAAAATATGTTAAAAAAAGGAGAAAGCTATGAGCGAATTGGAAAAGGTATTGCCAAATACCGCAGATATTGTGAAAATGAAGGACAAAAAAACGCCGATATGTTCCGATGGATTAGAGATAAAAGCTGGGAAAACGATTATAGACTACCAGAGAAACCTAAAAGCGGAAGAGGTCTCGGATATTCTCTCGAAAATGCGCACAATCAAGCTATGGATGATAAAACCAGACAACCAGCGGGACGCGAAGACCGCCTTAAAAATCTTGGAATTTACTGAAATTAAAGCCGATTACGAAAATGCTGTTTACTGGCTAACTAGGCTGCTAGCGCACTTCCCAGCGCGCGAAGTCGGAAAGGATGGCGTAATTATTTCGGATATAGCCAGCGCAGCTGTTGGCGATAAATCTAGCCTAATTGCGATTGCCCATACCTGCGATGACCTCTGGCGTGGGGCGACCAAAGAAGATCCATTTCTGCCGCCATCTGGTGAAATCCTATCAAGGATTTTACAAAAAACAAGTTATTATAAATCCGTAAAAAGCAGAATATTAAAATTCTCTGAAAAATCATCCGCTTGATAACTTGGATTAATATGCTACAATTGCAGAGAATTTTAAGGAGATTTGAAAGAGCATGAGCAAAACTATTGCATGGCCAGCAAATAAAATATTCATGATATCAACTGATAATCTGGTTGGATATGAGAATAATAGCCGAACTCATAGCGAAGAGCAAATTAAGCAAATTGAAGCATCGATACAAGAGTGGGGCTGGACTATGCCTATTTTAATTGATGAGAAAGATATAGTGCTGGCTGGACACGCTCGCCTGCTCGCTGCTTCAAATCTTGGTATTAATGAAGTTCCTTGCATCGTAGCTTCGAACTGGAGTGATCCACAAAAAAAAGCTTACGTGATAGCCGATAACAAGCTATCTGATAATGCTGGCTGGGACGATGGTCTGCTTGCTGCTGAATTCGGAGATTTGAAAGAGCTTGGATACAACGTAGAGCTTACAGGCTTCTCACTTGGAGATATTTCAAAGCTCAACTTTGACAGCAAAGACGGCAATACAGATCCTGATGATGTTCCCGAAACTCCTGAAGAGCCAACATCAAAGGCTGGGCAGATATGGAAGCTCGGACAACACCGCCTTATGTGCGGCGATAGTACCGACACCAGCGCAGTTGAAACCCTTATGGACGGTTATTTAGCAGATATGCTTTTAACCGACCCACCGTACAACGTGGCGTACGAAGGAAAGACTAAAGATGCACTTAAAATTGAAAACGATCAGATGTCTGATGCTAATTTCCGAGATTTCCTCGTGTCTTGCTTCAAAAATGCAAACAATAATCTCCGAAAAGGTGGAGCGTTCTACATTTGGCATGCTGATAGTGAGGGATATAACTTCCGAGGTGCAGCTCAAGAAGCAGGATGGACGATCCGCCAGTGCTTGATCTGGCTCAAAAACACCATGGTTATGGGACGGCAAGACTATCATTGGAAGCACGAGCCTTGCCTGTACGGATGGAAAGACGGCGCAGCGCACTACTGGGCTGCCGATCGTAAGCAAACCACCATCCTTGAATTTGATCGCCCCACAAAGTCCATAGATCACCCCACGATGAAGCCAGTTGCCTTGTTCGAGTATCAAATCCTCAACAACACGAAGCCAGGGGATGCGGTTCTAGACCTTTTTGTCGGCTCCGGCACAATGGTTATTGCCGCGCAGAAAACTGGACGTAAAGCTTATGCGATGGAATTCGACCCGCGCTACTGTGATGTTGTTATACGCCGATGGGAAGAGTTCACAGGCGAGAAAGCGGAGCTTGTAAATGGTTAAAAAGTACGAGCGCAAAACACCGAAAAAAGGATTTAAATCTGATGAGCGTAAGGTTTTATCTGATGGCTCTCCTAATCCTGTAACACACGGCGCACCTGAAGGAAGCTGGGGGCAGCCTAAGCACGAAAAGACAGAAGAAAATAAACGTATTATAAAAGCTTTAGTCGCTTATGGCGTTCCCTATGCAGAAGTCGCAGCGCAACTTCAAATATCAGTCGACACACTCTCACGTCATTACAAGCTCGAACTTGAAACAGCCAAGGCAGAAGCAGTTGCGAAGATGGGAGAAGGAGTTTATCGTCGTGGAATAGATGGCAGCATCCAAGACGCTCATTTCTACTTAAAAACCCAAGGATATAAATATGGCTGGAGCGAAAGAACTCAAATCGAGCACACAGGAAAAGACGGCGGGGCAATCAAGAATGAAACTGTCCTCCTACCCGCAACTGATGAGTTCCTTGCGCAGTTTGCCAGAGATGGAGCGGACACATCATCTTAGGTATTTAGGGCGCACCGATCTCTATTTTCTCCTACGATACCTCCTGAACCGCGCAGACATCGAGCATAAATGGCTATTCGAAAGATGCCGTGAAGTTGAAGACGATCCAGACGGATATCTTGATCTCTGGGCGCGTGAGCACTACAAATCCACGATCATAACGTTTGGCAAGACCATTCAAGATATTATAGCCAGCCACGGCGATGATCCTATCCTCCCTGAAGAGCTTACATTCGGCATATTCTCCCACTCTCGCCCTATTGCTAAAGGCTTCCTGCGCCAAATAAAGCAGGAGTTTGAGCAAAACCAAGTCCTGAAGGAACTGTATCCTGAAATATTATGGTCTGATCCTAAGCGTAGTGCGCCCAAGTGGTCAGAGGACGAGGGCATAAGCGTTCGCCGTAAATCTAACCCGAAAGAGCAGACTATCGAAGCTTGGGGCGTTGTGGATGGGCAGCCTATCGGGAAGCACTTTGGAGTTCTTGTTTATGATGATGTGGTTGTTCCCGCCAGTGTAACAACTCCTGAAATGATGAAGAAAACACTCGAAAGCCTACAAAACTCATACAATCTTGGCGCAGAGGGTGGATTAAGACGCTTTATCGGCACTCGCTATCATTTCAACGACGCCTATCGGTCAATTATGGACAGCAAATCTGCTATCCCGCGCATTTATGCTGCAACCGATGACGGAACTCCAGACGGCTCTCCTGTGTTGCTTACGCCTGAACGGCTGGCAGAAAAACGCCGTGACCAAGGTCCATATATCTTTGGTTGTCAGTTGATGATGAACCCAACTGCCGATGATACGCAGGGCTTTAAAGCATCTTGGATGCGTTATTACGATAACGTCAATCTCAAAATCGGTAATGTATATCTGCTGTTTGATCCAGCGAACGATAAGAAAAAAACGAACGATTACACATGCGGTTGGGTTGCGCTCCTATGCCCTGATCAGAAAATACGCATACTGAATATCGTACGTGATCGCCTAAATCTCACAGAGCGCACCAGATTAATGATGGAATGGCACCGTAAATATAAACCAATACGGCAAGACGGCGTTCGATATGAGAAATATGGAAAGGACGCAGATATAGACCATATCAAAGGGCAAATGGAGATTGAGAACTACGACTTTGAAATAACGGAAGTTGGAGGCTCAACATCAAAGAATGATCGAATTAGAAGACTTATTCCCTATTTTGAGCAGGGTCGCATACTCTTCCCGCGGACACTGAATTACACAGATTCCACAGGAAAAACCCGCGATCTTGTTGAAGATTTCATTAATGAAGAGTTCAAACCATTTCCAGTCCCCATCCACGATGATATGCTAGATGCTCTAGCGCGGCTTTTTGAACCAAAATTGCAATTGATATGGCCTAAAGAAAAAGCCATTATTGACCCTGTATTTTCTGCTGGTGGTGATTATGGTGGTCAGGGATGGCTCGGCGGGTGATTGTCTAAATGTTAAAATTCATATATTGTGTAAAGAATTGCGATGCCTAAAACTATTTTAAAAGTCATTCAAGGTGGTAAAATTTACGAAGATGTGAACAAATCCACTTTAGAAAAAGAGAACCTACTGGAGATACAAAATGCTAGAAGAAGCTATTTCACTTACGGACAACAAGACAATAAAAACGGCTTTAAAACGTTTTAAACTTGCAGAGGAAGCAGAAAGCGACACCCGAAAACGCGCCTTGGAAGAGCTTAAGTTCCGCGCAGGCGATCAGTGGCCCGATAACATCAAGCAAGAACGCGCCCTGCAGCACCGCCCTTGTATCACCATTAACCAGCTCCCGAAGTTCATCCGCCAAGTAACGAACGATGCAAGGCAGAATAGACCGTCAATCAAAGTCCTGCCGACCGCCGATGCAACACAAGAAACCGCAGAGATCATCAACGGTATGTGCCGTCAAATACAGTCATCCTCGCAGGCGGACGTTGCGTATGACACGGCTTGCGATATGCAGGCTTCTATCGGTCTTGGTTACTTCCGAGTTCTAACCGAGTATTGTTACGATGATAGTTTTGACCAGGAGATCAAGATCAAGAGGATTAAAAATCCGTTTACTGTTTACTTTGACCCATCATGCATTGAGCATGATTACTCCGATGCTAAATGGTGCTTTATAGTTTCTGATATTCCGAAAGATGATTTTATAAATGATTACGATGGGAATAAAACAGCTGACTATCAGATGGCAAGCGTTGGCAATACACAGCCCGATTGGATGAATGAGGACTTTATCCGAATTGCTGAATACTTCCGAATAGAAGAAACCCACAAGAAAATATTCCTGCTAGATGATAAGCGCGTGATCGATGAAGACGATAAAAAACAGCTCGAAGAAGCAGGCATAGAGTTCAATATCGTTAATGAGCGCGATACAACCGTCAAAAAGGTTGTTTGGAGTAAAATTACAGCTCTCGAGGAGCTTGATAAGCAAGATTGGGCTGGTAACTTTATCCCTGTTATTCCTGTTCTTGGTGAGGATTACGACATAGACGGGAAGCGCGTTATTCGGGGAATGGTCTCGGACAGCATGGACGCTCAACGCCTGTATAACTACAATTCCACAGCCTTTACAGAAGCACTCGCACTCGCTCCCAAAGCACCGTTTATCATGGCTGAAGGACAGGACGAAGGTTATGAGCGGTTCTGGGATAACGCGAACACCAAGGCATACTCCCGACTTGTGTACAAACCAGTTACTATTGGAGGACAAATAGCACCTTCGCCACAGAGAAATAGCGCAGAGCCACCAGTCCAAGCCCTCGCTCTGGGTATTCGCCAGGCATCCGAAGATTTGAAGGGGACAACTGGAATATATGATGCTTCACTTGGAGCAAAAGGAAATGAGCAGTCGGGCAGAGCCATTCTCGCCAGACAAGCCGAGGGCGATGTTGCCAATTTCCATTATATCGACAACCTTTCCCGCGCTATACGGTATCTCGGTGTGATATTGGTTGATCTTATCCCCAAAATTTATGATGCGGAGCGTGTAATCCGTATTCTTCACGAAGATGGTGAAAGCGAACTCGTAAAAATCAACGCATATTTTGAAAGCGAAAAGGGCGAACGCCGCATATATGACATGACCACAGGAAAGTATGATATCGTTGTCTCTACTGGGCCATCTTACAATACTCGCCGTCAGGAAGCTGCTGCCAGCATGGTAGAAATCACGCAGTCTTATCCTAAACTCATGGATATTGCAGGTGATCTCATGGTTAAAAATATGGATTGGCCTGGCGCGTCCGATATAGCCGAGCGTCTCAAGAAATTGTTACCTGAAGGTGTTCTTAAGGGTGAAGAAGAAGAGCCAGAAACGCCTAAGAAAATTCAGGATCGTATGGCTAAACAGGATGAAATGATCGGGCATCTAACCGAAGCCCTAGAGAAGACGCAAGGTACAATCGATAACAAGCAAGCTGAACTTGAAAGCAAAGAGCGTATGAAGAATTCAGAGCTTCAAAATAGGCTGGTTCTTGAGCAAATGAAGCAATCGGGGGCGGCCAATAACGCCATCCTACAAAAGCAACTCAATGACATATCTGCGCGTCTAAATCAGCTCGGAAATAACGAGCCTTTATCTACTCAACAAGAGCAAGATATATCGCAATAGAAAACATATCAAAAAGTGCCTTTTGACATTGGTGTAAAATCTGTTACAATTTTGTAACTGGAACTGGCGTCCTATTTCGGGACTGGAACCCAACAGAAGGAAAACTTTATGGCTGACGATCAAAACCTACAAGGCTCTGGAGAGCAAATCTCTGATGATGCTACGAAAAACGAACGTGACTATGTGGTTACTGAAAACGAAGACGAAAGCGAAAAGGTAAGGCTGGCTCAAGAAGCTGTTGCCGCCAAAAACGCTCAAGAAAGCGAAGACAGTGACAACAACGATGATGGTGCGGACGAAGACGATGATAAGGGTGATGATGAAGATCAGTCGGACGATGAAGACAGTGGTCGGCAGAAAAAACGCAAACGCGGTGGCTTTCAAAAAAAGATAGCTCGCCTTGAAGACGAAAAAGAGTACTGGAGAAAAAAAGCTCTGGGTACAAAAGATCGTTCTTCAGAGGAGGAGAGCAAAGATCAAAAGAAAGCTGAAGACGCGCCTGCAAAGAAGCCAACACCCAAGGATTTTGAAACGTATGACGAGTACTCGGAAGCTCTCACAGACTGGAAAGTCGATGAGAAGTTTAAAAAAGCCGAGGAGACACGTCAGACCGAAGCAAAGAAAACGGAGTTCAAGGACGCGCAAACTACTAAAGTTCAGAAGTACGAGGAAGGCATTGCTGATGCGAAGACGAGACACGAAGACTTTGACGAGGTTATTGAAGATTATGACGGCCCGCTTACAATTGGCATGCAGCAGGCTCTTCTTGATAGCGAAATGGGGCCAGATGTTGCATATTACATCGCCAAAAACCCCAAGATCGGTAAAAAGATGGCTAGCATGACTATTTTGCAAATAAATAAAGAGGTCGCCAAAATCGAAGCACGTCTTGAAGTTCCGAAAGGTGAAGGCAAGAAAGAAGCCAGTACTGCTAAGAAAACATCGAAGTCACCGCCGCCGATAACTCCTGTTAAAGGTTCTTCGAAGTCGAAAAAGTCACCAGACGATCAAAACTATGAAGAATATTTGAAGGAGCGATCACAGAGACGGCGGAGTTTTTAAACCCGTAACTCTAAAAGGAGGACATCATGTCCAACACGCTTCTAACGATCAGCCAAATTACAAACGAAGCACTGGCTGTTCTTGAAAACCAACTCATGTTTACCAAACACGTTACTCGTGAATACGATGACCAGTTTGCCAGAGATGGAGCTAAGATCGGTCAAACGGTCAACGTTCGTAAACCTGCTCGCTTCGAAGGTCGCCGTGGCCCGACAATCAATGTCGAAGGCTTCAACGAGACTTCAGTACCTGTCACACTCGATACTCAATATGGTTGTGACGTATCCTTCACCACTAAAGAACTGACGCTTGATATTGATAGCTTCAGTGACCGTGTTCTTAAGCCACAGATCGCTACAGTCGCCAATATGATCGACCGTGACGGAATGGAGCTTTACAAGGACATTTACAATCATGTGGGAACTCCAGGCACAACGCCAAATACCAACCTGACCTATCTAATGGCTGGTGTTAAAATGGACAACGAAGCCGCACCTGTGGACGATCAACGTTGCTGCGTTATCAATCCTCTGGCTCAAGCTACGATCTCCAATGCAAACCTGACCTTGCAAAACCCAGCTAAGACTATTTCAGATCAGTATCATTCTGGTCGTATGGGACGCGCTCTTGGGTTCAAGTTTGAAATGGATCAAAACGTTGTGTCACACACAATTGGAACTTATGCTGCAAACGTAGCAGGAGGTGCTGTTCTTGCGAATGGCGCTGTTTCTTCAGGTTCTTCAATTGCGTTAGATGGATGGACTTCGGCAGATCAGCTTAAAGCAGGCGATATTATAACTTTCGCCGGTGTATATGCTGTTAACCCTCAAAACCGTCAATCTACTGGTGAGCTTCGTCAGTTCGTTGTTACAGCCAATGCGACAGCAAACGGCAGTGGCGATATGACTGTTAGCGTTTCTCCTGCTCTTGTTACGAGCGGTCAGAACCAAACCGTTACTGGCGGGATCGCAGATAATGCGGTTGTATCAGTATTCGGAGCTTCCAACACCGCAACTCCACAGAACTTAGCATTCCACAAAGATGCCTTCACCTTCGCTTGTGCGGACTTGGAGCTTCCATCTGGTGTTTGGATGGCTAAGCGTGTCACATCTAAGCGTCTTGGTATGTCCATGCGTGTCGTAAAAGCATACGACATCACGAACGACCGCGCTCCGATGCGTATCGATGTTCTGGGCGGATGGAAAACCCTAAGACCTGAACTTGCTGCTCGGATTTCTGGCTAATCTCAAACTCAAACATGAAAAGGAGACCTGAAAATGGTTAATTCTACAACTACACCAATCACCGGAAGTCCTGATGGAGCATTCCCTGACGGGATCAACCCTCGTCCTCCGGTAAATGTAACTGACACTACTTTGACGCTAGGAACTAAGCATCAAGGAGTTGTGACCACTTTGAACTTAGCGGCTGGGCAAGCGGTAACGCTCCCAGCTGCAACTGGTAATGGTGCTCACTTCCGTTTGTATCTTGGTACGACAGTCACATCTGACACGACTATCAAAGTGGCGAACGGCGATGATGTGTTGGTTGGCCAGGCAGTGAATGCGCAAGATGCGGCAAATACCGTGGTTGCGTTTGAAACTGCGGCGACCAGCGACACTATCACTTTGAACGGCTCTACAACTGGAGGTATAAAAGGTGACTTTATCGAGCTAATTGACGTTGCTGCAAATACATGGGCTGTAAATGTCCGTGGTTCTGCTACAGGGATAGAAGCAACTCCGTTCTCTGCAACTGTCAGCTAAATGAATTGATGCGGAGGGGGTTCGCCCCCTTCGTTATCGTTTAAAACAACTCAATGAAAGGAAAACACAATGTCTGAATATCCAAAGTGGAAATATCATAAATCCGATGAGCCTTGTCTCTGTGCAACAAAAGATGATGAAGACGCTCTGGGTAAAGGTTGGGCTGATAGCCCTCGTGAAGCAAAAGGCCTTAAGAAGTCTGCCCCGCCTGCAGGTGCTGCTGGTGAGCTTGCAAAAACTCTTGAAAAGGTTACTGCCACTCTCAAAGACACCGAGCTTCAGGTTGTTGATCTTCAAGAGCAACTTGAAAAAGCTGAAGACCACATTGATACGCTTGAAAGCACTATCGATGATCTAAGGCAGGAGCTGGATTTGTCCGTCAATGAAGATGCCAAAGAAGGCACTGCCAAAAACACCAACCCAGCTACAAAAAAAGGCTTCAAATCAAACGATGAGAAGTCAAAAACTGCAAAGAAATAATGAGGTGCTTCGATGGTAACCAGCGTTCATGACATCTGTACGGATGCTCTCCAGAAAATAGGCGCAGTCGCCATCGAAGAGACACCAACTGCTGCAGAACTCCAAGGTGCAATGACACGTCTCAACGAGATGATTGAAGCTTGGAACACTGAAAGATTAGCCGTATATGGAGTTGATATTGAGATATTTGCTCTTACTCCTGGCAAGTCTACTTACACAATGGGCGCGGGTGGTGATTTCAACACTTCCCGCCCCGTTCGTATCGAGAAGGCACAAACTCGTGATAGCAATAACAGCGACTTCTCCTGCCGATACACAGAGAATTATCAGGAATACAGCCAAATAGTAACCAAGGCGACAAGCTCCGTCCTTCCACAATTGATATACGATGATGCCGCATTCCCATTGCGGAATTTGCGTTTTTGGCCTGTGCCAACCGATGGATCATATAGCGCGGTTTTATATACGATGAGACAACTTGCAGGATTTACGTCTCTCTCGGATACTGTAATCGTGCCTCCTGCTTATAAACGCGCTTTCAAGTACAATCTTTCTATTGAGTTGGGGCCAGAATACGGCAAGAAAGCCACTAACGATCTTATCAGTCTGGCGGTAACGTCTAAAGCAGATATTAAACGAGCAAATGTTACGATTAACCAGCTCCAAACACCTAATGAGTATCTCGGCAATGGTGGTCAGGCGTATAATTGGCTGACAGGAGAATGATATGGCACGATTTACATTTATCGGCCCCTCTTACGTTTACCCAGAGGTCGAATTTGACGCGCAGCGTTCTATAAATCTCCAGCTCGTACGCTCTGAAAGCGAAACATCAAAAGACCTCGGCGCCTTAGAAGGTACGCCTGGTCTTCTTCAGTTCTGCGACTTGGCAGTAAACAAGATACGGGGCGGACATAAAGTAAAAGGTCGCGTGTTCTTTATGGCAGGGAACACCCTGTTTGAGCTTTACGCTGACAAGACATTCACCAGCAGAGGAACAATAAACACGACTGCAGGCATGGTCTCTATGGCTGATAACGGTCAAGAGCTTATATGCGTTGATGGCCCTGATGGATGGATATTAACACTTGCTACAAATAGCTTCGATCAGATCGTAAGTGCTGGCTGGGCTGGTGCTGATATGGTGACGTTCGTTGATGGATATTTTGTATTCAATGAGCCTGATACAGGAAAATATTACATTACAAGCCTTTATTCAGGAGCGACTATTGATCCTCTTGAGTTTGCCAGTGCCGAGGGTTCTCCTGACGACCTGATCGGCGTTATTGCTCTGCGTAAAGAAATATGGCTCTTCGGAGAAAAATCTATCGAGGTTGTGTTTAATTCAGGAAATGCAGACTTTCCCTTCGAGCGCATACAGGGCGCGTTTATTGAATATGGATGCGTTTCAAAGGGAACGATTGCCAAGACAGCAAATACAATATTTTGGGTTGGTAACGATGAGGAAGGTTTCGGTGTTATATGGATGGCTACTGGCTACCAACCGCAGCGCATATCAACACACGCCGTTGAGAGTGCTCTTCAGAGTTATCTTGATCTTTCGGATGCCTGGGCTTTCACTTATCAAGAGAATGGACATTATTTTTATGTGCTGAACTTTGAATCCGCAAACACAACGTGGGTTTACGATATTAACCTTAATCAGTGGCACGAAAGAGCTTACTTCGACATGCAAGTTGGGCAATATACCCGCCACAGAGGAAACGTCCATGTGTTTGCATTCGGAAAGCATCTTGTTGGTGATTACGATAATGGCAAGATTTATGAGCAAAGTCTTCAGTTCTTTGATGACGATGGGAATCCAACACGCAGAGAGCGCACTTGCCCTCACCTTTCCGATAGCGATGAAGACTGGATATTTTACGATCGAATGACGCTTATCATGAAAACAGGTGTCGGTCTAAATGATGGTGCGGACGAAGACGTTACTCCAAATGTAATGCTTTCTTGGTCAGATGATGGCGGGAGCGAGTTCGGTAATGAGCATTGGCGAGAAGCTGGTAAGATTGGTCGCCGTAAATGGCGCGTATTTTGGAATAGGCTTGGACGTTCTCGTGATCGTGTATTCAAGGTCGTTACGTCCGCTCGATGTAAAGTATTCCTAATGGCTGGAAGTGTTCAGGCTAAAAAGGGGAGTTCATAGAAAATGTCTATCTCACAGCGCGTTGTTCCTCCTCCTCCTATCCAACAGCCAGTTATTGGCTCTAACGGCTTCCTGTCCCCTGTATGGGCAAATTGGTTCAATCTGTTTTATCGCAGGGCTGGTGACAGCGAGGTAACGCCAGTTGGTGACCTTGAGGTACAGCAAGCATATGACTTTGATACGCTTCCATCCTCGGTCAATCGTGACCTTGAGGTATTAGCGCAGGCTTCGGAGCTTCAAACTCCACCATCAATCGGGCAGGTCCGGCGAGACGTGGAAACTTTTAACGCTCTATTGGAAAGTCAGGACGGAAATCGGGCAACAAAAGACCCAAATCAGGAAATTATTCAGGCTTTATCATACGAAAAGGCAGGACAGAACGGACAAGATCGTACGGATATACTTTTGTCCGCAGAAACACACAACACACGCCGTTTTGCCGATGAGAAGTATATCGCTGGCACAGTAAACGGAATTATAAATGGCGGATGCATATCCTCACAACGCGCAAGCAAATCACTGACAACCAGCTATGCATATGGCGCGGTTGATCTCCTTGCTGTAAAGGCTGGTGGCACAGTAAGCGCGGGGACTGTTGAGCAGGTATCGGCTTCATTCTCTCTTGCAGATATTACAGGGTATGCCTGCCGCGTCAATGGCGCAACTTTGACCGGATCAGGGGCTATACATTTTAGACATAGAATTGAAAGCCTGATTGCCACGAGATTTATCGATAAGCCTGCAAACTTCTCATGCCGCGTTTATCATGACCAAGGTTCTTCTATAGACGCAATCATTACCATATCGGAAGCGGACAGCTCGAACGACTTCACAACAGTAACCCAGATTGACCAGATCACGATATCAGTTCCCAATAATACTAATTTCTCTCTTGAGTTCCCAATTCCAGATATGACCGACTGCAAGAACGGTATTGAAATAGAGGTGGAGCTGGATTGTGGAGCTGTGACAACGAAGAATTTTTATCTTGGACAGCTTCAGTTATCTATTGGTCAGCAATCACGGTTCTTCGAGAATAGACCTCTTCAGCTGGAAGAAACTCTAATCCACAGATATTTACGCCCTATAGTGGGATTTGTAGGAGTTGCGAACACGAGCAGTAATATGCAAGTGCCTGTTTCCCATCCTGGTATGAGATCAGCCCCAAGCTACGAAGCTACAGGAGCAATCGATATGACAGATGGATATACAGCAGATCACTCCCAATCATCTGCAAGCATCAGTACAACGCACGAGAATACAGCAGATAATGGGCGCATAAGCGTTGACCTGTTTTCTGGTCTTACCTCTGGTCGTTTTTATATCCATAGAGGGACTTCAGACAAGATACTCGCTAGCGCAGAACTTTGAGCAGATTGACGTACGTTTATTAATAGGTTAATATGTTGTTTAAAGGCTCAATCAAATCAATGTCGCCTAGCGTACGTTCCGAGCCAGAACGGTAACGCGGCCCGATCAAAAACCGAGAGGCCGCTATGACAGTCACCCCCAAGAAACTATTTACGCCTGCACAACTGACAAGTGCTCTTGCAACGTATTACACCGTTCCTGCCAGCACACGAACCGTTTTGAAGAAGGTTACTTTGACCAATGACGGCTCTGCTCCTGAAACCATCACCGTACATCTTGTGGAAACAGGAGGAACGGCGGGTGTTACCAATATTGCATTGAAAGCAAAAGCTATCGGACCAGGAGAGACATACGAAGCGTATGAGATTGAAGGGCATATAATGAACGCTGGAGACTTTATTCGCGCTCTAGCATCTACGGCATCGAAGGTAAACCTCCATATTTCGGGGGTTGAAATTGTCTAATGTTACAATTCAAGTTGATGAATTTGAGAACTTTGACGATGCCGCTTATCTGTTCGAAACTCATTGGATGGAAACGGAACTCGATCAAGAAGCAATGCCTGTCTGTGTTTGGAAAGAAGCATACGAAGAAATGTGGAGTAACGGAGTTCTTCATATCGTTTCTGTCCGCGTTGATGGCTCTATCGTTGGGTATCATGTATCTAGCGTTCAGCCACATATACACCATAGCGAGACGATCATGGGATTTACTCTCGCGTTCTACCTTCACCCGAAATATAGATTTTCAGGCACAGGGATTAAATTACTCAAGTTCGTTGAAAAGAGCCTTGCAGAGCGCGGGGTTAAGAAATTTTACCTTACAACCAAGAAAGAGCCTGATCTTAGCCGGTTATTCGAAATGCTCGGATACAGGGCCGATGAAGTCACTTTTTCTAAAATCATAGGAGATTAAAAATGGTCGGAGCAGTCATTGGCGCAGCCGTCAGTATCGGAACATCTGTATTAGGAGCGCGTTCTGCTTCGAAGGCAGCAAAGAAATCAGCATCTATTCAGGCGGCAGCGTCCGATAGAGCTATTCAGGCGCAACAGGCACAATCAGTACAAGCACGAGAGGATCAAAAGCCATATCTTGATGCTGGTAGGTTGGCGCAGTTCCACATTGATTATCTCCAAGGACGAGATACGGATGGTTATACACGGCAGGAGATTGAAGGTCTGGTTAACCCATCGGAGAGCTTCGGGTATCTTAATCAAACATTCGACAATTCAGGATCAAATTATCAGGATGATCCTGCATATGATCGCCGCCTTGCAGAAGGACAAAAAGCTATTGAGCGTTCCGCTGCGTCTCGTGGTGGTCTTTTATCTGGTGCAACGCAGAAACGTTTGAATGAATTTGCTCAAGAAATGGCATCGGATGAGTATGCAAGAGCATATAACCGATATACGACAGAACAAACCAACCTCTACAACTCTCTAGCTTCGCAAGCAGGTCTAGGGCAGCAAACAGCCAGTCTTCTTACAACGAACGACAGAGACGTTGTAAACCAAGTCGGAGAGTACGGTACTCAAGGGGCAAATGCTACAGCCGCAGGCGTGGTCGGCTCTGCTAATGCTTGGCAGTCTGGTTTGTCTAGCGCAGGCTCGTCATTAGGAAACTTCTTTAAATCAAAAAAAGTCAAAAATTGGCTTAAATAGGAGAAAACATCATGACTTTAGACCCAAGAATTCCACTCGGAGTAATGACACCTGGCGATGCCAGATCACAAACACTCAACAACGAGTTAAAATCACAGCATGTTCAAGATAACGAGCGTCAAATGCAGCAAGCACAAGATGCCGAAGGAAAACCTGATTATGACGAGATTGAAAAAAAAATAGAGATAGGCATGAAATTGCTATCATCCGTCCGAGATCAAGCGTCATACGATAGAGCACGTTCACTTGCAGACCAATATGGTATCGAGGAGCTTGATATGCTTCCTGCTGAATATGATCCGCAAATAGTCCAGCAACTCGGACAAGCCGCAATGACATATCAAGAGCAAATGTCTATTGAACGCCAGCAACGGAATGACGAGTTTTCTCGTGAGAAGTTCGAATACGGTAAAACTCAAGACAATCAAGACGAACAGTTCCGCCGTGACAAGTTAGTGATTGACCAGCAAAACGCAGATCATCGCCGTGACCTTTCAGGAGCTGAGCTTGAATTGCGACAGCGTCAGCAAGAGTTCCAAAATGAAAAGTTCAGATTTGAGAAGGAAAAATATGCGAACGATCTTCAGGAGCGGGAGAAACGCGCAAGTGATCCAACTTATGGTCTTAAGCCTATGCCCACATCTGCCTTGAAGCTCCAAAAAGAAGAAGTTGAAGCGATAGGTCTTTCTGGTCAAATTAACGCCGATCTTGGCGCACTGGTTGGACAAATAGATCAAGGTGATTTAGAGCTTGGCCCAGTCAAAAACTATCTAATGGCAGGACAAAACGCAGTAGGAATGTCAAGCGAAGTCAGCCGTAACTATGCTTCGTTCAAATCAACTCTTGAAAAGCTCCGTAATGATAGCCTTCGCTTGAATAAAGGTGTTCAGACAGAGGGTGATGCACAACGGGCTTGGAAAGAGATCGTTGCAAATATGAATGATGTTGAGCTTGTAAAAGAGCGTCTTCAGGAGGTTCAGGCTATCAATCAAAGAGCTGCTGATCTTCGTAAGGTGAATTTGGATATTGTTAGACAAAACTACGGATATCCAGCTCTTGAAAGCGATGAGATATTCAACCAGCCTGCGGCTATTGGTGGTCAACAACAATCACCTCAAGGCGAAGACCCTATAACAGCAGAACTTCGGAAAAGAGGGGCAATCTAAATGGATGATCTATCAAAAATTACTACGCAGGATTTGATGGCCTTCCGCGAGGGAAGGCTTTCTGACATTTCTACTGAAGGCCTGATGTCTATGCGTCAGATGAACACCTTTTATTCAAACCAGTCTCAAAATGCGGGACAGGAAAAAAAATCAGGTGATAACAGGCCGTCTGTGGGTAAAACCATTCTTGACCAAGGGTTGCAGGGTGCTACCTTTGGGTTCGCCGATGAAATCACGGATCGTATTGGAGCAGGTATTGCTTCTGTTGTTACTGGTGAGAAATACAGTGACCTCTTGCCTGAAGCGAGAGCAACTACGAAACAAGATCTTAAGCGTCAAATGGAAGAACGTCCAGTATTGAGCTTGACGGCAAATCTAGCAGGAGGAGTAGTTACAGGTGGAGCAGGCGCAGCAACAAAAACAGGAGGAGCCGCTGTTGGCAATTTACTTCGGTCTGGCAAGACCGCAACGCGTATTGCTAAAGGTGCTGGTGCTGGTGCCGTCTATGGCGGGGCTTATGGAGCTGGTACAGCCGATGAAGGGGAACGTCTCGAAGGCGCAATCGAAGGGGCTAAGATGGGTGCTGTTGTGGGTGGTGCTATTCCAGGTGTCGGCGCGGGTGTTTCTAAATTAAAGAATACAATCGCTCCCAAGGTAGATGATGTTATTCGCCAGACCGCAGAACTTGCGCAAAAGCATAATATTCCTCTTGGCTTAGATCAAATCACAGGCAGTAAATCAAGAGAATTTATAACGTCCACATCTGGGCGTGTTCCTTTATCTGGCGGTAAAGCTTTTGCTGAAGCTCAACAAAAAGCATTCAACAACGCTATCCTGAAGACAATAGGTCAAGAAGGTGATCGTATTACGGATGATCTTGCAGAGAAGGCTTACAATGATATTGGAAAGAAATTTGATGATGTCCTTGGTGGCAGAACTCTTCAAATAAACGAAAATCACATCCAGAAAATAATGGCAATCATAGACGATGCTGAAGGTGCTATTTCTGGTGATAAGGTAAAAGCCCTCAAAAAGACAATAGGTTCTTTCATTGAAGACCTCGGAGAAGACGGAACAATCTCTGGTGAAAAGATCGGTGACATTCGATCAGTTCTTACAAAGAAAATCAAACGTGCCGACCCTGGTGTTAAGGAATATCTGGGCGACCTCATGGACTTGGTAATAGATATTTCGACAGATGGAAACCCTGAAGCTCGCGCATTGCTCCGCGAAGCTCGTTACCAATACAAGAACCTTAAGACCATCGAGCCGCTGATTGCTAAAGGCGCGTCCGAGGGCAACATTCGTCCGGCCTTGCTGAAAAATCGTGTAATTACGAACTGGGGTGCCAAGAATGTGGCAACCGGAAAGGCCGGTGACCTTGGCGACCTCGCTCGTGTTGGTGATCTGATTAAAGGTAAAATCGGAGATAGCGGCACAGCAGAGCGTCTAGCTGCGTATTATGCCCTAACCGCCGCCCCTGGTGCTGCAATAGGCGCATACAAGACAGAGGGTGACTTTGGTGCGAAGCTGGGAGGAGCTGCCCTTGGTGCGGCTGCTACGGTTGGAGCTGCGAAAGGTTATCAAGCCTATAATAGAAGCCCTGCGCTTGTTAAAAGAGCACTTCGCCCTGACAGTGTCGGTAAATTGCCTCCTACGGCTGGATCGTCTGGTGGATACTTGAGTAAAGGTTTGAAAAAAAAGGCTACTCAAGGAACCTCTAAGTCTTCCAAACCAGAAAGGATTTTTACAAATACCAAAGAAGCCTTTGAAACAGGAAAGCCAAGCTCGAAGGGTTTTGACAGCTCTTTCTTTTATGATGATACAGGTAGGTTCAATCCCATTGAAGGCTACGGAAAACTTAAATATGAATATGAAATACCTCCTGAAATCAGTAAAAACATCCTTGATTTGAGTGTTCCTAAAAATAAGAACAGGCTATTTGCTGAAATATTTGAAGACCTCGGAGAGAAAGAGTATGCGGATCAGGCAAGGAAAGGAACTCTTGACCCAGATATTGCTTCAGAACTCTTTGGAGAGGAAAACTTTGATAAGATCGTCAAAAAACTAGGGTTTATGGGTGTAAGAAACGATGTTCAGGATGGTCAACTCCGATTGTTACCTGAAGCCATAGAGAAACTTAAGCTCATTAAGGATGGTAAATAATGAACCCTTTCCTTGCAGGCAAGTTCAGAGCTTTTGATGAAGAAGGTGCACCACTTTCAGGCGGGAAGCTCTATACCTACAAGGCAGGATCAGACGATGCAAAAGAGACGTTTACAGACTTCACAGGCGCGTCCGCAAACTCAAATCCTGTAATCCTCGATAGCGATGGTGAAGCTAATGTATGGCTTCGTGGAGCGTATAAGATGGTTCTCAAAGACTCAAACGATGTTCAGCAGTGGTCAGTTGATAATATTGAGCAAAGATATAACGCGATCGAGAATGCAAGTGTTGTGGATTATGGCGCGATCGGAGACGGAACAACGGATGATACACAGGCTTTCATTGACGCTTTGGCAGCAAATAACGGCTCTGTATTTGTTCCTGCAGGGAGTTATTACCTAACCGCACAAATCACATTGCAGAATTTTCAAATGCTTTATGGCGCAGGTGACACTTCCATATTGCAGTTCCGCGTTGATCCATTCAGCAAAGATACGTTGGCATCTTCATATCACACAAATTACAACGGCGTTGTCTTTGAAGGCTCTTACGCAACTCTCAAGGATTTATCTATTGTAGGGGGGAATAAGGCTATTGTGATGCGCGGGAACACAAGAGAGTGCGTTTCTAACTTGGTCGATAACGTTCGCGTCTGGGACGCTGTAATAGGCATATGTTTGGACGGCGGGGACAATACAAACTATCCGGTTTACTGGAATTCTGTCAGAAACCTTCTTATTGAGCGTCCTCGTGATATGGGCGTGTATCTCAAGCGTGACGTTGGCGGCGATACTCCAAACGCTAATTACTTCCGAAATACCCGCGTTTACAGCCATGGCCAGGCTATGAGCAACGATAAAATAGGTTTCAATATTGATGCTGGCCGATACGGCAACTCTTTTGTGGACTGTGAAGCCAATCTGCACTCTGGCGCAACTGCCTGTATGCGCTATGGAGATGTCACAGGTCAAAATTACGTAATGAACTTCACGGCTGAATGTTTGGGCGGTGCTTCAGGTATTTGGATGGATACAGGATCAGGGGATGGTTTTGACGGCCCGATGTCCTTCTTGAATTATTTCCATGCGACAGCCGGTGCTTCCATTCTCGATACAGACGGAGAAAAGCGTTACATTGCAATGAATGCAGGATTTCCCGACAGGTTTCATCTCCCCCAGACCCGCGCCACAGACATTATTATCGAACAGCTCAATATGGAGAGCCGTTTCTATGATGTCAATCCCGCTGCAGACACAGCCCCGACCAGTACCGAACCTGTGCAGCTCCTTTCCTCTTTTAATGGCGCATTCAACTTTGACCTTCCTTCTCCTGCGGATGCTACTGGTCGACTATACTTTGTCAAAAAGACGGACATATCCGAAAACGTGATAACTATCCGCCGAGCAGACAATGCAAGCAGTGGCCCAGATGGGCGTAACTTCCAATTGCTAAAAAAAGGTGATTACATCATCGTTTATTCAAACGGCGCAGATTGGAGCATATTTGCGACAAATCTTCCAAAGCGGGAGAGTAAATTTTATGACACATCAGTAACTGGTGCGACTTTGACGGATATTGATCCTGATATATTCTTTCACCTCATATCCCCTCTTTCAAACACAACGGTCGCCCTTCGTGCTGCTTCAGATGCTCGGTGTGTTGGTAAAACAACCATCATAAAACGCAATAGCGCAGGCGGGACAACTCTAAAAGTATTGAGCATCGAGGGCGGGTATGATGTCGCTCTTGACGATCAAAACGATTACGTGATGCTTTATTCAAACGGCGCGGACTGGTTTATCGTCTCCGAAAGGAGAACATTCTAATGCGTTATATTTTTAAAAAAGGAACATAAAATGGCAGCTTTAAACTTTTCAGGCGGTAAATTCAGAGCTTTTGATGCGGAGGGTGCTCCTCTCGTTGGTGGCAAAGTTTATTTGTATTATGCAGGCACTTCTTCTCCAAAATCCAGTTATACGGATGCACTAAATTACGTTTCAAATGCAAATCCTGTTGTTTTGGATGCAAACGGCGAAGCAGATATATTCCTTGAGGGATCATATAAAATCGTCCTGAAGGATAGCGCAGACGTTACCCAATGGACGCTTGATAATATTCGCATGACAGATGCTCGAGATATAAACACGCAAACGGATGATTACACTCTGGTTATTGCAGACGCTTATAAATTCGTTGAAATAAACAAGGCTACTGCTGTCAATTTGACAGTTCCGAACAATGACACCGTTGCTTATCCAATAGGCTCAGAGATCATAATAACCCAGATAGGCGCAGGGCAGGTCACGCTCGTAGCAGCTTCAGGAGTAACGATCAATCCATCGGGGACATTGAAAATATCAGGGCAATACGGACAAGCCCGACTATATAAGCGCGGAACTAACGAGTGGGTTCTTTCTGGCAACATAACAGCTTAAAGGGGAGCACATGACGCACGAAATTGACAAAATATCTGAAGCACTGGGAAGCCAAAAAGCCCAGATTTATAATTTAAAAGAAACTATGGTAACCAGCCACTCTTCCATGGAAAAGAAACTCGACAAAGTTCTGACACGCATGGATATAATGCATACATCTGTAGAAAAAGCGCACCACCGTCTTGACCATGTAGAGCCTGCAGTAACTGATTATCAACTGACCAAGAAAAAAGCCATATTGAGCATTATTGGTTTAAGTGCTTTAGGCGGGACTGGCGCAACTGGCATTGTTAAGGCAGTGCAGTTATTTTTCACTAGCGGAGGTGGTCATTAATGGGGTTTTTATTTGGGAGAACAAGCAAAAAAAGACTTATAGGAGTTCATCCAGACTTAGAGAGATGCGCGATACTTGCTCTTAAATATGGCGTTATTGATTTCTCAATCGCGCAAGGAGTGCGCACTCTCGAAGAGCAAAAAGCATTATATTCTCAAGGGCGCGATAAACCAGGGCAGATAGTAACTTGGACATTAAATAGTAGACATTTAATTGATGCTGACACTGGCTTCGGGCATGCTATCGATATAGTTCCTTTTATAAATGGTCGCGTCGACTGGGAAAATCGACAAAACTTTGTTATGATTGCAACTCTAATGTTTAAGGCTGCCATGGAAGTTGGTGTTAAAATTAAATGGGGTGGTCATTGGAAAAGACAAGACATGCCACATTTTGAACTTTTGAAAGGATAATAATATGACTGAAATGATATTTGATAATAATGGAACTCCCATACCAGCCTTGACAATGAGAGAAGGCGGTGCTCACTCCGTTGCTTTTTCTGCTACGGCCGCAAACAACTCTACAGCATTCAAAACTGATACGGTTATCGTGTCTATTTTTGCTACGACAGCCTGCTTCATTAAGCTGTCTGATACATCAGGAGATGCTGCAACAACAAGCGATCACTATTTCCCTGCTGGCATTTATTACGATATTTCTCTTGGCGGGCGACCATCTGAAGGATATGGGCAAAAAAAGCCTAACAAAAAATATATATCAGCCATTCAAGAGGGGGCAAGTGGAACTCTGTATATAAGCGAAAAGGAATAATTTATGTTACTTCGTTTGGGACAGCTAGGTTTTGGTGGATTAAGTGCAAGCTCTGTTTTTGCGCCTACCAGCATAGCCAATCTCGCAGTGTGGCTTGATGCTGCGGATGGGTCTACCATCACAGATATTGCGGGAGCCGTTTCGCAGTGGGATGACAAAAGCGGAAATTTTAATCACGCAACTCAAACCACCGGCGCGTCTCAGCCATTGACAGGATCTGGCGCGCTAAACGGAAAAAACGTCTTATCCTTTGATAGCGACTTTTTACAATTAACATCAAATCAGGAATACAGGACTTTAATATTTGTCGCGGATAAAATAAATGGAGTCGGGGTTCTTGGCGCATTGATCGGGAGTCTCTTACCAAATGTTGGTCACTACGTTTTTGTTGCTGTAAATTCTCCAGATGCTTACTATGATATATCAGTTGACGGAAGCGGGGGGCATGCTGGCGAGGCTTCAGTAAATGGCGGGGCCTTTGTGTCTGGCACAAACATAGATCTTGGGCGAACGAACGCGCAAAATGAAGGCAAGAATATTTGGGTGGTGCGTATGGATGCGGTTAATTATATCGATTATATAGGAGCTTTCGGAAGTGGAGGCTTAAATCCATTAATCGGCAATGTTGCTGAAGTTATAGCATATAATCGACTATTGAGCGACGTTGAGGTTAATCAAATAGGCTCGTATGTTGGGTCAAAATGGGGGATTTCATGGGCAAACATTTAGCACACAAAAGGAAACTAAATAATGAGTTACCTAGAATTTAGCACACAAACAGAAGCCCAAAGCTGCTTAGACGCTATTAACATGATGGCTAGGCAGTACTGGGTTAATGAAGGTTTTACCGTAGCTGATGGTGGCGTTGTAGGCAAGAAGTCTGGTGATGATAATTATGAGGCTGTGCTAACCACAACATGGGATACGGTGCGCGAGATCGAGGGTAAGTTTTACATTGCCTCTTTGTCAGGAACACCATTTGAAGCAGGCATGGGTCAATTAACTGCCTTTAGTTTTATTGAAGTGAAAGCACCCCCCATAACGCAAGGAGGTGAAGTATGACCAAAAGATATTGCACAATGCCTGCCATTCCTTGGTTTAGAGATTGGTTTGAAAGTAAATTTTGGTTTGAATGTCAAGTTCACGATGCTAAATATGCTAATGTTAAGTGTAAATTATGCGCAGATTATAACTTCTCCGCAGCCATAGCAGGTAGGGGTTACCCCTTACTAGCACTAATCGCATTCCTAGCCGTAAACCTGCCTTGGGTTTGGTGGAGCTGGTATAGAGCAAAGAAGAAGAAAAGACATGTTAAAAAAAACTAATTTAGTTCCGCAACCCAAGATAAACGACCCTTTATTTAATCGCAGGGTTTTTGCTTATTATGGCCTTGCCTTTAGTGTTCTATGGTTTTTGATGGTTTTTTGGACAGACGTATTCGTTGATTTTGAAGTTGGCAAGGTCATGGCTTATCTTGGAGTGCCTGCCGCTATTGCAGGGCTTGGTTTCTGGGAGTATTTGAAAGCAGCTAAAAAAGGCGATGATCGAGGAAGCAAAGAAGATGCTTGATGAGGAAAGAGTGCACGAGGATTGGATACGCTTCAATTGCGCTGTAGAAGCCCGAAAGATTATGAAAGGGGCTATAACGGAGGATGTTATCGAGGAAGCAAAGAAGATTGAGCGTTACGTCTCAAATCGGCAATCTGGCCAAATCGTTCAAATGGTCAATAAAGGGAAATGAAAGCGAAAATGATCGTCATTCTTTTGAAGTATTGGAAATTCGCCGCAGGAGCCGCAGGTATGGCTTTAATAGGCTTTGCCCTTCACAATGTCCACGTTAGCCTTATTAGGGCATCGCACGATCGGGATATAGCCAAGGCGCAGCAAGAAATCGTAAAACAGTGCGAAGAAGACAAACAATTAACGCAGGAGGTTTCCAGTGACTTTCAAACCCAAATCTCTAACCTTAACCGCCGTATTGCTCACCTTAAGCGGGTGCGCCCATCCGTGTGTGTACCAGTTACCGACACCACCAGCAGACGTGATGCAGAACCCAGAGACGGACATGCTCAAAGAAATGGAATTGATACTGGAGCCTTATTTGATTACGCAGGTCTAGCGGAGAAGCATCGCCTTCAGCTCATATCTTGCCAATCATTCATAAATAAAACTTGGGCTTCCAAAAACAAGCCAGACAAATAAAAAAAGCCCCGCTCGTTAAAGCAGGGCTTAGTTTGTGTGTGGGGGAATGTCTAACATAGATCACATAAGTTTATTATTCGTTAAAATGTACGAACCTCTGAAGCTTTTGTTTTTCCTCTGTGCTCCTCAAGAGCAAAAATGACGCTCTGATTATCTTCGAGACTGTTTAGGCCAGAGCTATTCAAACCATCGTTATCTCTGGCGGGCGAGTGGTATTGTCTTTTGTGATGTGACCTTTTTGCACCAGAAAGTTGATGTAACGGCGAACATTCGTAATGCCTGTGTCAAATCTATCTGCGATCTCCTCCCAAGATGGAGAATATCCGTTTTCAGAGATGTAATCCTTTATGTAAGAAAGAACCTCTTTTTGTTTGTCTGTAAGGGGCTGTTTTTTCATTGTATCTGTATCCTTTCAGTTATGTGATACATTATCGTTACGTTCAAAGCAATCTTAAACTAATTCTTTTCTGCGCCAAGGAACGTTTGTGTAGTTATCTGGGAAGCCCTGAAGTCGCTCGCACTCGATAGGTGTCAACCTTCGTATTCCTAATTTGCCTATTTGATCCATATCAACTCCACGCGAACCGTATGATGTGGTTAATGTTCCAGCTACAGCATGTTTGTCTGTGGTGTTCAATGTGTAAGATATTTCTTCTTGATAACCTGAACCTTGAGGGCCGTTATGGTCTTCTCTTCCAATCATATTTCCTTGGATGCCATAAACAATCGCGTTCTCTTTTATGTTTTTTCACTTTTCTTCAAGCTCCCTTAAAAATATCTCCATCAATTTTACGACAGGCCCTCCTGGCCTTTTCTCTCCTAGCTCATAAGAGCGAACTACCCTAGAGCCAGATAGCCCTAGCTTTTTGGCTAGCATTTCTTGTGTTAAGCCAAGTTTTTTTCTCGCCGTCCTCATTTCATCTTTTTTCACTTTTTTCTCCTTTTACTAATTAATCTTATATTTTTTCATATCATAGCCTGAAATCAACGGAAGGTCGCGGAGCCGAACTTTTTTAGCAGTGGGCATGGCCGGCAGCTCTGTCAATAACGGCAGGTCACGGAGCAAAACATCTTCAGCATTGGGCATGGCTGGGAGCCCTTTCAATAACGGCAGGGCATAGAGCAAAACATCTTCAGCATTGGGAATCTCCGGCAGCGCGGTCAATAGCGGCATGTCATGGAGCCAAACCTTTTTAGCATTGGGAATCTCCGGCAGCGCGGTCAATAGCGGCATGTCATGGAGCCAAACTTCTTCAGCCTCGGGCATGGCCGGTAGCTCGGTCAATAACGGCAGGTCATGGAGCAAAACATCTTCAGCCTCGGGCATGGCCGGCAGCCCTTTCAATAACGGCAGGGCATAGAGCAAAACATCTTCAGCATTGGGCATGGCTGGGAGCCCTTTCAATAACGGCAGGGCATGGAGCCGAACCTTTTTAGCATTGGGAATCTCCGGCAGCTCTGTCAATAACGGCAGGTCATGGAGCCAAACTTCTTCAGCCTCGGGCATGGCCGGCAGCCCTTTCAATAACGGCAGGTCGCGGAGCCGAACCTCTTTAGCCGTTTCAAAGACAGCCTCTTTTGGTAGTTCGCTATACTCGACTCCATCAATTTTAATAATCATTTTAATTCTCCTTGGTTTTTTGGTCTACTTTTAGCTTGAAAGTCTGGCAGCAGGAGGCTAGGCCTTTAATAATTCGATTATTTTTTTTGCCGAACCGCAGAAAAATTCAGGGTTATAGTATCCATCTTCAAGCGCGTTATTCGCATGGCGATTCGCATTTCTCCAAAAGTTCCTTTCTTTTGTTTTCGGGGCTGGAAATTTTTTAAAGAAGTCTTTGCGGCTTTCTTTACAAAAAGCTTTAAATTCGATCGGGTTCATTTTGGCTCTCCTTGGTTTTTGTTATCTAGTGACTCAATAATGGGCCCTTTGATCCTTAATGTCAAATGTTTTTTCAGCTTTTTTCTCCTTAAAGTTACCCAGCCATCAACGTAGTTTTAAAGTCACCGTCACTATCTATCAGCTCTTGAATAGCATCATGGAACTCTGGCATAGATTTTTGTGGGATTTCGTCTATAGCACCGACTTCAAGGAGTTCTTTGAGTTTCCTTAACATCATATTGTCAAACATAATAAGTCCCTCCGATAATACAGATATGTAATCATCATCGCGCGGTGTGCGTATT
Source organism: Micavibrio sp. (assembly GCA_026989265.1). GTDB lineage: Bacteria > Pseudomonadota > Alphaproteobacteria > Micavibrionales > Micavibrionaceae > UBA1672. The sequence continues at coordinate 1,564 of JALSJP010000006.1, read as the reverse complement.
AATGATGGGGGCATATCTGGATGGTATGAAAACCAGTCTACAAACTTAGCTTCACCAACAAGCATCTGCCCTTGAACTTGTGGAACATAAGTCTTATCAATTTCTTTTTTAAGTAAATTCTCAACATGCGTCCACGGCGCGGGGCATTTAATTTCAAGAAAGCCTATACAATCCCCTTTATCATCAAGGATGCGTCTGTCAGGCGAAGATCCCCATCTCATTTTATCGTCCGTCATAAAGCCGCCTCGATCAAGCGTGTGTCCTGTTTCGAACTGATAGAGGTCTGCTGCTTCCTGCTCCATGAGTGCGCCACGCTCCATCCAAAACGAAGGAGGGAACTTATCAAGGCTCTCTCCCATAATAATCTCCGCAAGAAGCATGTGGGCATAGGTTTCTGCTCCTGCTAGAAGTTTAGGCTTTGGCAAGTCTTCCGAAGGACAATCAGGGTGATATTTTTTAACATACTTCTTGACTGTATCTTTCGAGACATCCAGCTCTTTTGCTAATTGCTCGATAGTTTTTGTGCCTTCGTGTATTTCAACTGCGCCCTCAAATTTAGCGTATTCTTTTACTCCTGTTTCTGGGTTTATAATCTTACCAAAGCAAGATGAAGTTGGCATACCGCGCCGACATTCAAACCACTCTTCGCTGTTATGTATGGCTGGGAAAAATAGCATTATAAATCCTCCTTTGGTAATTGGCTCTGATAAAACTCATAAGCCCTTTCAAGTTCGGCGCGGAGATAATCTTGCCACCAGCCGACATTTCCACCGCCGCTATCACTAAATATTCCAGCGTCATATGGTTCTAATTCTATATTTTCATACTCTTTGATCTTATTTTTAAGAATTTCTATGTGCTCCATAGCTCTGTTTTCTGGCAACATCTGCTCTCCTGCGATCATAATCCCCTCGCTTTCTTTATGGCGTTTTGTACCTTTTCTTCTTCTTCAACACTAGGTGTCTGCCCATATCCCCAATGTTGTGCTATTTCTAAAGCTTCAAGCATTTCAGGGGCAGCGGCTATTAGATTAGTGTTTTCTTTTTCTTCTATATGGCGCGTGATATTGCAAATATTTTCACCAAATTTGTTAAAAACTTTTTCAAAAACTACAGTCCATGGCGGAGAACATGGTGCTTTTCCAATTCTTCCCATTATTCTGCTCCCTCTTCCGCTGGTTTAGCTTCTTCTGCAGATTTTTGAAGTTTACGCTTAAGCGTTGCGACCGCGTTCTGATAGTTCTTAGCGTCCATTTCGTCTACGTTTGGTGCGCCAACCCAATTAAGAAACTGTTTCACGTCCGCGCCAGTCTCTTGGAGGAGCTTTTTTATCTCCAAAGCTTGGTCTTGGCTCAAAGGAATAAACCCAGCCGTTTGCCCATCATCATCTTCGCCTTCAAATACGAGGTTCAGGAGCATTCCTACGAGGTAACGCTTACCGTATGATATGGTTGAACCGACAGCTTGAACGCTGCTACGCCCTGATCCTTTGTCAATATCTAATGGTATCTCATCCGTTATTGAATGACCGTCTTTATGGGATAGTGTGCCAGTTATTATAACCC
>JALSJP010000005.1 GCA_026989265.1 Micavibrio sp. | reverse complement strand
GCTTTACGCGCGATATTGGCTGGAGTTTCCCCCGCAATAAAATGCACGCCCTCATTAAGTGTATCGCTAGTAATAACAAGCTCATACCCCGCTGGAACATCTAAAATAGCGGCATCATCTTTAAGACCTGCCGCGCCTTTGTGACCGCGCGTTAAAGGCAGAAAATACCGCTCTATCATTTCAAATTCATTCATTGGCTCTACCCCTCCAACCATGATAAACAGAGCCGCGCCCCATGCCAGTATTTAGCTTATTAGAATTCTTCAAAGCACCGTTTAGGTACGCTTTAGCTTTGCCGCAAGAATCGGTCAATGATTCGCCCATAGATAAATAAGCAGCAATAGCAGCAGATAAAGTGCATCCAGTGCCATGAGTATTGGCCGTATCAATGCGCGGCGCTTCAAAAACCCGCACATCATCATCATAAGCCAAAACATCGCACATAATATCACCCTTTAAATGCCCGCCCTTAAGATAGATCGCCTTAGCCCCTAGATTTAGCAAACCGCGCGCCGAACGCTCCATGTCAATTACGGATTTACGCGATAATTTCTCCGCCTCGGGAATATTAGGGGTAAGCACATTTGAGAGCGGTATAAGCCGCTCCTTCATTGCAATAATAGCGTCCGAAGTTATAAGATTATCACCGCTACTTGCCACCATAACTGGGTCTAGCACTATGTTTTCAGGCTTATATTCTTCCAAGCAATCCGCTACCGCATTTATAATATCCGCATTTGATAACATGCCGATTTTCACCGCCGCGACGTTTATATCATCAAAAATAGCCCTAATTTGGTCTTTAACAAACACATCAGGCACATCAATGATTGAGCGCACGCCGCAAGTATTTTGCGCCGTAAGTGAAGTTATAACCGCCATTCCATAACATCCAAGCGCGGCAAATGTCTTTAAATCCGCCTGAATTCCCGCACCGCCCGAAGGGTCAGAGCCAGCAATGCTTAGCACATTAGGGATCATAGAAACGCCCTCGCCGCGATTTCAGGATCATCCGCCATCGATATAGAGCGCATCATAGCAACCCCGCTTGCCCCAGCTTTTATAATTTTGCCTGCATTTTCAGGAGTAATCCCGCCAATACCGACCACAGGAACGGGCGAATCTTTGGCTAATTCAGCAAACCTCTTAATGCCCAAAACTTCCTTATCAGGCTTGGTAAGTGTGGGATAGCAAGGACCCGTGCCAACATAATCAACTATGCTCGAATCAATATCCGCAAAATGCTCCTTTGTGAACGCCGTTACTCCCAATATAGCCTCGCCACCCAATATATCACGCGCCCGAGCTGCGCTCATATCTTCTTGCCCAATATGCACGCCGTCCGCGCCTATTTTGGCGGCAAGCTCGGCGTGGTCATTAATTATGAATGGGATAGCCGATTCGGCCAATATCTCCTGAATGACTATGGCTTGACTTTCTATTACTGCCAAATCCCTCGATTTATTACGAAGCTGCACCATGCTAGCTCCGCCCTTAATGGCAGCGCGCAGGATTGCCTCAATCGCTCGCCCACCACAAGCAGAAGGATCAGCAATAAAATATACGGATAAATCAAAATCATAGCGATATGTCATAACTGCGATTGTAGCATCATTAATTAAGAAATTAAAAACTAAACACTCAAAGCCTCATCAACCAGAGCTTTTTGCTCTGCGTGGTGGCGTTCATTAGAGCCAGTAGCAGGAGAGCAAGCGCGTTTGCGCCCAACATATTTAGCCCGCGAAGCCTTATGCCCCATGCCTTCAAGAACCTCTTCGATAAATGAATCAACAAAGCTCCAATAACCTTGGTTTTGCGGCTCTTCTTGACACCAAATGATATCAGCATTTTTAAATGGCGCAAGCTCTTTTGCTAATGGCGCGTCAGGAAATGGATATAACTGCTCAAGGCGCAAGATTGTGATATCGTCTATCCCGCGATCCCTACGCTCTTGCAGCAAGTCGTAATAAACCTTGCCCGAGCAAAGCACAACGCGCTTTATCTTATCACCATTAACCAGTTTGTCCTTATCGTCATCCCATAAAACGCGGTGGAAGGTGCTGTCACCTGTAAACATATCCAAATCAGATACGGCTAATTTATGGCGCAACAAGGATTTTGGCGTCATCATAACAAGGGGTTTACGGAATTCGCGCAGCATCTGCCTACGCAAAACATGGAAATAATTAGCAGGGGTGGTGCAGTTACATACCTGCCAGTTATCATCGGCGCTAAGCTGTAAAAACCGCTCTGGACGCGCGGAAGAATGCTCAGGCCCTTGCCCTTCATGCCCATGAGGAAGCAGTAAAACAAGCCCCGACATGCGCAGCCACTTACTTTCGCCCGAGCAAATAAACTGGTCAATAATTACTTGCGCGCCATTGGCAAAGTCACCAAATTGTGCCTCCCAAATAGTTAGCGTCTTAGGATCAGCCAAAGAATAACCATACTCAAACCCAAGCACAGCAATTTCAGAAAGTGGGCTGTCATGCGCTTCGAATAATGGCTGGTTAGGCTTGATATGTTGAAGGGCTATATATTTATTTTCATTCTCCTGATCATACCAAGTTGCATGACGTTGCGAAAATGTCCCGCGCCCAACATCTTGCCCCGATAATCGCACAGCATATCCATCGTCAATCAACGTGCCAAATGCCAAAGCCTCCCCCATTGACCAATCTAACGACTTGCCAGTTTCAATCATTTTTGCCTTTGTATTAATAATGCGCGCAAGCTTTTTATTGATTGCAAAATCATCAGGCACATTATTAATCACGCCGCCAATACGCTTTAATTCCTTAAGCGACTTAGAGGTTTTACCGCGGCGATCATCACCATAAGCAACTTTTATACCTGACCAAGTACCATCAAGGTAGTCAGCTCCATCTGGTTTATAATCACTAACGGCGGCAAATGCTTCATCAAGCCTAGCTGTAAAATCATCCTTTATTTTTTGAGATTCAGCCTCATCAATAACGCCCTCTGCAATCAATTGATTAGCATATTTAGACCGCGTTGTTTCTTGCGTCGCGATTTTCTTATACATTAATGGCTGGGTAAAGGCTGGCTCATCGCCTTCATTATGACCATAACGGCGATAACAAAATATATCCAAAACAATGTCTTTTTTAAATTCTTGGCGAAATTCCGCGCAAATACGCGCCGCGTGAATAACGCTTTCGGGGCAATCACCATTTACATGGAAAATCGGCGCATCAAGCATTTTCGCCACATCCGTGGAATAAGGGCCAGAGCGCGAAAATTTTGGCATAGTAGTAAAGCCAATCTGGTTATTAATCACAATATGAATAGTTCCGCCAACGCGGTAACCTGGTAATTCTGATATCATGAAAGTTTCAGCAATAATCCCCTGCCCCGCAAAAGCAGCGTCACCATGTAATAACAACGGCAAGACCTCCTCATGACTAGCATCTTCGCGCTGCATTTGCTTTGCCCTAACCTTGCCAATAACCACAGGGTTAACAAATTCAAGATGAGATGGGTTAGCAGTCAAGGATAAATGTATGTTATTACCATCAAAATCACGATCACTCGACGTTCCAAGATGATATTTAACATCACCAGCGCCCTGCACATTGTCTGATATTGTTGACATACCCTGAAATTCTGCAAACATAGTGGTAAACGGCTTACCCATAACATTAGCCAAGACATTCAGCCGCCCGCGATGAGCCATACCAATGACTATTTCTTTCATACCTAACTGACCGCCACGTTTCATAATTTGTTCAATAGCGGGGATCAGCACCTCCCCACCATCAATTCCGAAACGTTTCGTTCCTGTATGTTTTTTGTGCAAATATTGCTCGAACCCTTCGGCTGCAGTCAAACGCTCCAATATTGCTTTTTTACCCTCAATGGTAAATTCAGTTTTATTATGCTGCCCCTCAATGCGTTTCTTAACCCACCTAGCCTCATCAGGGTTGCCAAGATGCATAAACTCAACGCCAATTTTTCCGCAATATATACTTTTTAACGCCGCCATTATTTCACGCAAAGTCGCGCTTTTAAGACCTAAAACGCCATTAATAAATATAGGGTGATCATAATCATCATCTGTAAAACCATAACGCTCAGGACTTAGCTCGGAATACTCCTCAATCTTCTTCATCCCCAACGGATCAAGATTTGCCAATAAATGCCCACGAAAACGAAAGGCATGAACAAGCATAAGCGCACGTATTGAATCACGCGCCGCCTTTTGAGCATCGCCGTGGCTAGCCGCACCTGATTTTTTATCATTAGCCCCCTCAACAAGAATGCCATCAAACGGCGCTATTGCTGCGCTTCCGAACATGCGGTGATCACGTGAATTATCATCAGGAGTCCAGCTTGCCCCTGCGAGCTCCTTTAAAAATACAATCTCATTATCATTTAAATCGCCAAAAAAATCGCGCCAGCTCTCATCAATATTAGATGGGCTTTTAAGATACAGAGCGTATAAATGCGCGATATATTCCGCATTAACGCCATTAAGAAAGCTTTCATCCTGCTGTGATTTTGTCATGGATTTTAATCCCTAATTTATGATTTAAAACTGATATTTTGAACTTATTTAATCGAGTAGATACACAGTTATTACTTAAATTATATATTCTTTTTCAAAGCATTAACAATAGATGATATGGCATCATCCTCTGACGCACTAACATTCATTGGGTGGTTTGCATCATCATCTGCCATACCCGCAAAACGGCCAGCTATTTTACTTGCAGCTTTAGCAAAAAAGCCCTTATCAGGCTCTTCCTCCTCGCCAAATTCGCCATAAGCCTCCGCCACAGTCGTTGCAATCTCAATAACCATTTTGATATAGTCACGGATTTCATCATCACTAGCATGAGATTTCAACGCAAGAACAGATTTTTCACAAAGTGGCTCAATATTAAACACGCCTTGCGACCATAAAGACCATTCACTCTTCGAATCTAGGATTTTTTGAGCAACTTCCTTTGTAAGACTATCACCTTCTTGGTGTTTTGCCACCTCACTTACACAAGCTTCAAGCGCGCGCATTTCACGCTCATCATCGCGCTCACCCTCCTCATCATCGGCGTAGCTAATATTCATGCCAACGCGGTATGGAAGGCTTACTATAAGTTTGATCTCTTCATCCGAAAAACAAGAAAGCTGTGTCATTAATTAAGTCCTAACCCTAAATATAAATTGTATCCAAAGCAGTAGCGACGGAGCGAAGCGCCTTACGCTCATCAAGTGAAATATTAATAAACTGCTCCCAGTTTTTATATATAACACCCACTTTTTTTGCCTGCTTTTTTTCCTTATAAAATATCATGCGCATTTTTATTTTATCAGCCATTGAGGTGCTATCGCCATACTCACGAAATGCCAGTGCAACAGACTCGCCAATTTCAAGTAAATGATTTTTAAAGGCATTAACCTCTTTCTCATCAACTGTATCATACAAAATATCGAGAGCTTTGTGGCATTCCCCGCCAATAGCATCTAAATTATCAGACCAAGAAGACCACTCAGACTTACGCTTTACAGTCTCACTAACGATATATTGCACCGTTTCCGCGCAAAAAATCTCTTGCGAATAGCCCGTTATGATATTATCAAGCGCAAGCATCTCATCAGCATCAGAATCATCTCCGCCAGTATTATCGCTTTGGGAAACAAACAACCCAACGCGGTAAGGCAGGCTTACTAGTAAATCACGTTGATCTTTATTAAGCTGGTCGAGAAAATTCATATCTATTGCAAATCCATTTTATTAAACATCACAAGAGATAATACAATGATTTCATGCCTAACGCTATCAAAGAAAAGAAAAAACATTAGATTTTTCTATAACATTGCCCCAACTAAGCTCTTTAATATCAGGCGTCACAAACTCAAATTCACTTAAGCTATCCAATGATAAATTACTCATATCAGGGGAAAGCTTGAAAAACCGCCCTTTATGCTGAGCTTCGAATTCATTTATCCATTGATAATTTGTCGTAACAACAGGCAACCCCACAGCCATATATTCCAAAACCTTGGTGGCTGTTTGAATGTTAAAAGGATATTCATCAGGCATAATATTTAAACCATAACGCGCATTAGCCATTAATTTAGGCACTTCCTTGTAACTAACCCGACCTTTAAATGTAATATTATCAAACCCCTTAAACTTCGCCCGCAAGCAATCACTAGCATCACCAACCAAAATCAATGTGGCAGATTGCATGTTCTTAGAAAAATGCTCTAAAAACCGCTCAATAACAGCCCCTCGATTAAGCCCGCCCGCATAAATAAAATCATATTCAGGGGTATCCGTGATATTTTCTTGAAAAAAAGCATCGTCAACCCCCATATCACGCAGTGAGTAAGGGATAGCGTCGTTAAACCCAAATTTATTACGGACGGTGTTATTTAAGAATACGCGCCTATCAGGCTTAGCATTAAAGATGCGCTTAATCTGGTTTTTCACTTGCGCAAATGGCTTGGTTGAAAGAGAGTTATATTCATGAATAACATAACGCCCTGCCCCCTTCATATCACGCCCCATAAAGTGCCAAGCTATATCGAACTCCGCCAAGTCATAACCATCTTGAAAATCAGTCGATTCAAAGGCTTCAACCGATGGGTAGTGCGATGATAAATAGGATTTGTAAGCCGTTATTTCTGGCAAATAAACATGCGGCTGCCTTACGAATAACAACTTTGTCATGATTTTGTTTTTTCCAAGACTGACCAGTAAGTTTTGTAATAAAGATCACTCGCATCCACGCACATACCCTTTGCAGCGATATGTAATGCCGCCCTCTTAACTAAGCTAGGCAAGGTTTTAGCACGCCCCGAACCTTCGCTATCTGTTTGCACTATAGCCATATCGTTAAGCCCTGCCTTAGCTTCGATAAAAGCAGCAGCATCAGAATTAGAGAAAAACCATTTATGACGATCATCAGGGCGATTCACTGGCAAGCCATAATATTTGAAATTAAGCGCTTTATCTGATTTTGAGCCAAATAGCATACCAAAAAAATCCCTATAGGAATTAGGCAATGAAATAATCACATATCGCTTAGACACGCGGCACAGCTCATCAAAAACAACGTGGATATTATCGACATGCTCTAATACATCAAGGCACATAACGCAATCAAAGCTGTCATCATCAAAAGGTATTGCCTGCTTTTCTAAATTAACCTCAATATCAGGGTTGCCGCCAATACCAATGCCAGTATATTTTATATCCCTGCCAAGTAAATCACGCAAATAACAATTATCAGAACCTACATCAAGAACAGCGCCCTTTAATATGGTTTGATATTTATCAAAAACATAAGAAGCTTTAGTTTTTCTATCAGTGTAATTTTTTTCTGTTATAAACTGCATTTTAACTTTATAGTCCCAACGATTATACTGTTATTTAATTAAAACAATAAGCGTCTTTTGTCCATGGCTAAACTACTTGTAATAAATTCATTTGGTCCAATGGCAAGCACTTTGCTGTCTGGATTGGTAGAGACGTTAGGCTTTACCAATATCCCAATTAGGAAGCTCGGCTTGCACCAATATTTGATGGGCGAGCTAAAATTAGACTCAAATCACATGGAAAACAGACTAAAGCAAATTATACAAGATCACTCAAAATCAGGGCTAAGTGGCGGCATTAGTGTAATAGACCGCAAAAATCAAAAGCCAAAAGCCCTAACTGATTATAAAAAAGTTTACTCCCAAATTAACGATATAAACGCAAATAATATTCAAGACCTTTATTTCAAATGCAGAAATATTTATTGCGACGCTGTTATATATAAAGAAATTAAAACTAATAGAGACTGGCAAATAGAGCTAACCACGGATATTCATCGCTATAACCATAAAGAGCTTTATCAAGCCTATCGGGATAATTTTGATGAAGTTAAAATGATACATCTACATCGCCCATTTTCAGGATGGATAAATTCACTGGCTTCACAAGCCTTCACTCATCCAGAGCTTAAAAACCGTATCAAGTTCTTTCCGCATATGCGTTATGCTGATTATAAACTATATGAACAAGCAGTGGCGCAAATGCCTGGTATGCATATAGAATTTGATGAATTATTTGACACGCCAATAGAAGAGCTATCCAATAAAATAGCAGAGTTTTTGGGCGTGCCACCTAGCACATGTGATCTGCGCAGCGCAAAATACGATATGTATGGAAAAATAATCCCTTACGAAAAAGCGTTCACGCCTTTTGATGATAAAATATCATTCATACAGCATAAATCACTAAAATATATGGAAAACGTCGCCGAAACAGGGGGAATAGCAAAACTCCCGCATAACCTAATTTCTTGGCTACATTATCTTTGGTCTTTATATAGCTATAAACGTAATTAAGTTTTTTCCATCAAAAACCAAGTCATATCATCTGTAGGGAAATTCGTATCTCTATGATATATAAAACCATAATCCACTAATTTTAAATCTGGATATATATCCATCATCTCCCCAGCAAAATCACGCTTGAACAATCTATCTTCATGACCGCGATAAGGAATAGCAACTGGCGCAGGGTTATAATATTCAAATACCATAACATATTTACGAGAAGCATCATAAAGAGCTTTGTAAGCCGTCTTTAAATGATCTGGATTAATATGAATAAGAACGCCGCATGTAAAGCTTAGATCTGCAATATCTTCGAATGTGTCTTCTAAAAATGAACCTTGCTTTACAGAGCTAAGCCAATCATAGCTGTTTAATGCCTTCACAGCCCTTTCATTAATCTCAAGAGCATGTAATTCAGCCTTAGGCAATAAACTATGTATAGCAAGCAAGTTACTACCGATATTAGCGCCAAATTCAATAACACTGCCAACGCCATTAGTTCTACTCAAAATTTTCGAGAACATGAATCTGCGCGCTGGTGCTATTTCCTCAATAAGGTTTCTGTCAATATATTCATCACCAAATTCACCAGCCCAAAAATTCTCTTGATTTGTTTTAAATGCCATTACATCAATCCCTTTGTTTCTTGAACTTATTATTTGTTTAATATAGTGTCTCACCGAAACAATTTTTATATAACCACTATTAATTAGTTTGTACATATATATGTCTGATAATAATTCAAAAAAACGACTTCTTTGCTTTCCTATGGAAATTATTGAGCGGGAAATGACAGGAAATCTAGTTCTCGCCCTAGAAGCCTTGCAAAATGACTGGCAATGCGTCTTGGGGACTAAAAAATCTATATTCGACAACGCACATAACCTTCCACCATCCGTAATTTTCTTGAAAAGCATTATGTCTTGTGAAATGTCTAATATTCGCCGCCTAAAGGATGCGGGACATAAGCTGGTTTCCCTTGATGTTGAGGGGCTTGTTTATACCGATATGGAAGAATTTGTAACAGTTCGTTTCTGCCCCAAGACTATTGAGGAAGTTGAAAAGATTTTCTTTTGGGGCGAGACACAGCGCAATGTTGTAGCAAAAACATATCCCAGCCAATCAGATAAATTACAAACCACAGGGAGCCCTATATCAGACCTATGGCAAAAACCAAAATTCCACGCTCTGCATCAAGAAAATGTGGATTCCTTAAAAAATCGCTTTGGAAAATATATTATACTGCCATCAAGCTTTGGAACTGTTAATCACTATATGGGATATGAAGCAACGCTTGATATGATGAAGCGTGATAACATGATAATAGAAGATAAACAGGATGAATTCTACGACTTTTGGATCAATTATGAAGCCCATATCTTCAAAATATTTAAAAAATTCCTTGCCTTGCTGCCATCACTAAGCGCAGCCTTCCCTGACCATACAATAATTATCCGCCCCCACCCTTCAGAATCTCATGAAACATGGAAAGATGCCGCCAAAGGCTTGGATAATATTAAGGTGGTTTTCGAAGGATCAGTCTCACCATGGCTATTAGGTGCAGATGCTGTGCTACATTGGGGATGCACAACTGGTTTAGAAGCATATCTAATGGGCAGACCCGTTGTCTCGTACAACCCTGCAATAAAAGAAGACCGCGATAAATTCGACCATGAATTGCCACAAAGCATTTCTATAGTTGAATATACTCCAGAAAACACAATAGAAACATTAAAGCGCGTAATAGCAAATCCAAATACAATAAAAAAAGAGTATCCCGACATTGCCAAAGGTCATGAAAATTTGAAAGCTTGGATAGCATCATCCGACCAAGGCGCGGCAGCAGAAATATTTAAATCCATACAAAATATAGACATCAAGCCAATAGCAATGCGCCCAGTGCCACAAGAAAAATTTTCCGCAAAAGAGGCTGTATGGCAGATATTTACCTTAATAAGCAAAGTTAAACCCATCTTCAAATTTTTCCCCAAAACTATTAAACATGGAGTAGAGACACGCGCTTATGGTCGCCAAAAAACAAAAGATATAGATGAGGTTCAGTTAGAAAAAACCTTGCAAGCGCTCTCTAAAATACAAAATATTGACAATGTTTTTGTAGAAAATATAGGGAAGAATTTATTCCTTCTAAAAAAGAAATCATAAAGATGAAAGAAATAATTTTTCTTAATAGAGCTTATAATGACCTTGATATACAATTATCATTAATAGAGGCATTCGCAAAAGATGATAATATCAAATTGCGAGTTATAGGCTATCCATGTGATGGAGATATGGGAACGCCAAGCGCGCATGAAGCCGTGCCTTATATGAAATCCACCTACAACAATATAAGCTTTGAAACCGTTATAAATCATGATGCACCACTAATATTGCGAGCAATATACAAAGCCGAGCGCATATTTGCAGCATGGCGCAAGAAAAAACCAGCCAAAATAACTCCTATAGCTTTTATATTAAAATATATTCACGTTAGTCTTTTAATTACCATGCGCAAGCTTTTACAAGGGGAGCAAAAATGGCTGTTTAAAGTTACAGGCAAGTGGAATCCTGCTGCCATTATTATTGATGAGGTTTATGCCGTAGCAAACAGATCATTTATAACAGATAGCATACTGCCAAAACTTCAAGAAAAAGGCGTTCCAGTTTACATGATACAAACAGGGCATAATATATATAAAGCCGCCATGCCATCCGGCAGGTCAAAGCCACAATATAAAAAAACATCTGCCCCCCGCTTTTTTATGCCATCCAAGCTAGACAAGGTAATAAACTGCGAGTTATTTCCTGATGAAAAACATCAAGTCTCTGGAAACTTGCGTATGGATAGTGATTGGCTCAAAAAACTGCATAATGAGGTTTTAAAGCCTCCATATTACCATGGTGATAAAATTATTAAATCATTGCCAGAAGGAAAACCTAAAATAGCCTTCATGCTATCAAAAATGAATTATGGGATTGATGCAGAAAAATTGAAAGAAACCATAGCAACTATTTGTAAAATGGAAGGCGTTGCCGTTACTTTAAAGCCCCATACACGCGGCATGAAATTTGATTTTATGAAACGAAGCGAAATAGAGAATGCAGTTATTGCCCCTGACATACCCTCACCATTACTTATGGAATGGGCAGATATTATACTATTCACAGGTTCTAGTGTGGTCTATCATGCTATGCTGATGAATAAGCCAGTTGGTTTTTTGAGCTTTTGCCAAAATCATGAGACTGTTTTTGATGCGGGAGATACGGCAATTGCACTATCCTCCCTAGAGCAGCTCACAGATGCTATTACAGCGTACCGCGACAGACAAGAACCCTTCATTTCAGATGATCGGCAAAAAGAAATAAACGAGGCTCTCACTCAAATTGTTTATGCGGGAGATAGCTCAGGCATGATCGCAGAAAGCCACAAAAACATCATTTTAGAAGATATAGCAAAGCTCAAATAAAATGATTATAAAGTCGCTCGTCATATTTTTCTAGAATCAAGTGTGATTTTTTAAGCATAGCCGTAGCTACGGTTCAAAAATTATGCGCAGATAATAGGATAAATATGCCAAGAATTTGTGATCATTTTATTTGAGCTTTGCTATATATCTTAGATTAAGTTCGTTATCTCATGCAAAACACGGCTAGAGCCATTCCCATCGACCAGCTCTCCCGCCGTCATAGACATTATATTCAGCTTTTTTGTATCACTTTGGAAATCACGTAAAATATTATTTAATCCAGTAAAATCAAAATATTTAGGATCACCAAGATATGTAATCGCGCCAGCTTTAGATAGATTTTCAGCTATACCAACCTGATTTTCAGCTACAGAAAATATTGCAGAAGGCAGCTTCATGCAGCAACGCTCCCAACTTGTAGAACCTCCCGCGCCTATGCAAAAATCAGCCTCCCCCATTAATTCAGCGATATTTTCAGCCCCCCTAACCAAAGAGAATCCCCTACCATTGCACAAATCATCTAAATCATTAAATTCGCTATATGCATGCCCAACAACCACAGTCACATCCAAATCAATATCAAGATGCGATACAATATTTAATGTAACTTGATCAAAATCCGCGCCACCCATCATAATTAGGAGTTTCTTTAGCTCTGTACGAGTAGAGGCATTCTCACGATGCAAAGTAAATTCACGCCTTAATAATGCGTATTTAGCTCCAATTAATTTAACACAAGCATCAGGAACTTTGCCTTCGTACAAACCATCAGTTTTAGGATAATGATTTTGGTTAAGAAGAATATCACAATCAATCAAGCAGTTAGCCTCATCATCAACCACCATAATAGCCTTGCTATAGCTCCTAGCTGCATCATGCCATTCCAGTCCTGCGCCGTAATGGTCAATAATGGCTAAATCATAGTAATCACTCCCAAAAAAGCTTTGCAATACATCATCTTTGGCATCAGAGCCGAGCCATGAGGAATAATCATCAGGCAGAAATTCCATGCTATTTGCGCTTGATATCACTTTAACCTCATAGCCCTGATCTTTAAGAAAGGAAATCAAATTGCCCCTAAAGTCACGGCAAGCAAAAGTTACGCTAGCCCCCTCACCCTTTAATAAAGTTGCTAAGACATGCATCCTCATAACATGCCCAGTGCCAATTTGAATGGAGCTATCCGCCCTTATTAATATCTTCTTACCGCATAAATTTTTCATTATATTATTTTAGATTTTATCCTCTTTAATGCTCTTGCAATTTCAAGATCTTCTGGCTCATCAATATCTTGACCTTTATCTATGGGCAGAATATAAGCTTTAAGTTTTTCAGGATAATAGCTTGGATTTTTTAAATAGCTTTGCGTGCGACACCAATAAAATGTCCCATTACTTGCCACATAATCAGGATAGGTTTGCGAGCGCATTAAACATTCTTTCGGATGCACCATCTCCATATATCCCTGATCATTTTCAAGCAAAGCTTTAAAGGGGTGAATTTGATAGCGCGACGTACTCATCACAATGTCCGCACTGCCATCTTCCTTAATCATAGAAAAAGAATCAATTAAATCATGCGGCTCAATAAAAATAGCCGTTGCATAGATACCACAAAAAAATGGTGGTGGTGTATCGAATGTGCTTAAGACATGCTTGTAAACATCTGTTTCAAAAACAGTATCCGTTGCAAGCTCATCAGGGCGATCAATAACTTTTGCGCCAAAGCTTATTGATATTTCCTTTATTTCCGCATCTTCGGTTGAGACGATAACTTCACCAAATATCTGTGATTTTAGAGCGGTTTCAATAGCATATGATATCATGGGCTTGCCATTAATATCTACTATGTTTTTGCGTGGAATGCGTTTTGACCCACCCCTTGCAGGTATGATAGCAATTGGTTTTTTCATTGCAAAATCCCTTTTATAGTTTCACATATATATTCATGATCTTTATCCGATAATTTAGGGTATAATGGCAAAGTAATAGCCTCCCCATAATAATGTTCTGTTTCAGGAAAATCGCCCCTAGAAAAACCCAGCTCACGAAAATATGGGTGTAAGTGAATAGGTATATAGTGAAGATTAACTCCTATGCCCGCATCCCTCAAAAGCTCAAAAACGCGTTTATGTGGTATATTAATCTCATCTAACTTTAGGCGCACAACATATAAATGCCAACTAGAATCATTCAAATCTTTGAGGCTAGGCAACGTCAAAGGCAAGTTTCTAAGCTTTTCATTATAACGAATAACTAAATTTCGGCGCTTAGATATATAATCATCTAACCTATCCATTTGACTAACGCCAAGCGCAGCTTGAATATCAGTCATGCGATAATTATAACCAAGAGATAATTGCTCAAAATACCACGCCCCATCTGGCTCTTTAGTCATTAATGACGGTGATTTTGTTATACCATGAGTACGCAACCGTAAAAGCTTTTCATATATATCGGGACTATTAGTTGTAATAATGCCGCCCTCACCCGTCGTGATGATTTTCACGGGATGCATGCTAAATACTGCTATATCCGAATACTCACAAGCCCCAGTTTTCTTGCCATTATAAGAAGCACCAATACTGTGCGCTGCATCCTCAATTACACTAAAGCCATATTTCTCAGCAAGAGAATATATAGCGTCCATATCACAAGACCGACCAGAAAAATGCACAGGAATAACAATTTTAGGAAGCCTGCCCTCCTTTTCTGCATGAATTAATTTCTCGCTTAATGCTGTGATGGACATATTTAATGTCTCGGGATCAATATCGACGAAATCGACTGTTCCACCGCAATAAAGACCACAATTTGCCGATGCAACAAAACTATTTGGCACTGTCCAGAAAACATCGCCATCCTTAAGACCAAGCGACATACATGCCAAATGGAGACCCGCCGTTGCGCTGCTTACAGCTACCGCATATTTAGAGCCAACATATGCTGCAAATTTTTGTTCTAAAGCCTTTATAGCTGGACCTTGAGTAAGAAAATCAGATTTCAAAACATCGACAACATGCCGAATATCTTCTTCTGTTATATCCTGCCTGCCATAAGGTATCATGCAATAGCCTTGTTCATTTCCACTATTTCATCCACACTAAGATAATGGTCATTATTTAAAGAATTATACTCAAAACCATCCTCTGCAATTTGCCCCTCTTCACCGCATTCATTTCTAGAATAATCAATGGGATCAGAAAAATTAATAGTCGGTTTTATAACAAAATGATCATCAAACTCTAATGTTCTAAAGCAATCATCCTTAGGACACATGACCTCGTGCAGCTTCTCTCCTGGGCGAATACCGATAATATTATGCGGCAAATTAGGCGCGACGGCCTTTGCCAAATCAACCATATTAATGGAAGGGATTTTCGGAACAAAAATCTCACCGCCTTGCATCCGTAAAAACGATTTTTGTACGAACTCCACGCCTTGGTCAAGTGTAATCCAAAAACGCGTCATACGTTCATCTGTTATAGGCAGCTCACTAGCCCCATCTTCGATCAATTTATAAAAGAAAGGAAGTATAGACCCCCGCGAGCCTACAACATTTCCATATCGCACAACACTAAACATGCACTCACGCGCACCTTTTATGTTATTTGCTGCTACAAAAAGCTTATCCGAGGCTAGCTTTGTCGCACCATATAAGTTAATAGGATTTGCAGCCTTATCGGTTGAAAGAGCAATTGTCTTTTTAACGCCCGCGCCAATAGCCGAGCGTATAACATTCTCCGCGCCATGTATGTTGGTTTTTATACATTCCATAGGGTTGTACTCTGCCGATGGGACAATCTTCATGGCGGCGGCATGTATCACGACATCAACGCCTTGCATAGCATCTAAAAGACGCGAGGCATCACGAACATCACCAATAAAATATCGCATACACGGATCATTCAAATATTGAGCCATCTGGAATTGCTTTTGCTCATCACGAGAGTAAATAATAATTTTGTTTGGCTTATATTGCTCTAATATGGTTTTAGTGAATTTCTGACCGAAAGATCCAGTTCCACCCGTTATTAGGATATTTTTATTATTGAACATATGCGCCTACATGTTTTTATTGTACATACCAATTGTTTAGGATAAGAAGTAGTTAGAGTCAATGAAGGTTTTAAAAGCTATGGACATCACAATTTTAACATCCTCCCAAGATCACCCCATATATAATAGCTTACAGACATGGAAGAACCTTAACCCTAAGCATAATCAAGTAGAAATAAAGCTATCCGCAAATGAAATATCGGGAGGGGATTTTTTATTTCTTATATCCTGCTCTGAAATAATCACTAAAACCATTCGTGATAAGTACAAATATTGCCTTATTGTCCACGCTAGTGATTTGCCTTCTGGACGTGGATGGTCACCACATATTTGGCAAATTTTAGAAGGCAAAAGTGATATAACTGTCTCACTATTAGAAGCAGAAGACAAAGTCGATACAGGCAGAATATGGCTGCAAAAAACCATGCATCTTGAAGGTCACGAATTATATAATGAAATAAACGAGTGCCTATCCGATATAACCCTTAATTTAATGAGCGCAGCGATAGATCAGTATAATAAAATTAAACCAAAAGCGCAAAGAACAGATGATATAAGTTACTATCCCAAAAGAACTCCAAGCGATAGTGAAATAGACCCATCCTTGACCATAGAACAACAATTTGATTTACTGCGCATTGCTGATCCAGATAGATTTCCTGCCTTTTTCGAATTAAGAGGGCAGCGGTACAAAATAAAAATAGAGAAAATATAAAATATGAACAAAGTAATTAATATAAGTGGCTATGAAATTGGAATGGGACGCCCCCCCTTTATGATAGCCGAGATTTCTTGCAATCATTTAGGAGATTTAGACCGAGCAAAAGACATATTACGCGCAGTAAAAGATGCGGGAGCGGACGCTGTTAAATTACAAACATACACAGCCGATACTCTTACAATGAATGGAAAGCAACAGCATTTTCAAATAGATCACCCGCTATGGAATAATATGAGCTTGCATGATCTCTATAAAAAGGCACAAACACCATTTGAATGGATGAAACCATTATTTGATTTAGGAAAAGAACTTGGAATAACTGTTTTTTCTGCGCCGTTTGATTTAACTGCTGCCGATTTATTAATAGAGCTAGACGCGCCAATATTCAAGATAGCTTCTTTCGAAGCAGTGCATATCCCATTAATAAAAAAAGTCGCCGCCACGGGAAAGCCACTTATAATTTCCACAGGCATGGCGAATGAACAAGAGATAGAAGAAGCGCTAAATGCCGCGCGTAATGCTGGGTGTGATAATATAATGCTTTTACATTGTATCAGCTCATACCCCACCCCTATTGAACAAGCAAATTTGCTTACCATAGAAATGCTATGCGAGCGATTTAATGTTCCTGTTGGGCTATCCGATCACACAACGGATTCATTAGTAGCAGAGCTTGCCGTTGGTCTTGGCGCATGTATAGTTGAAAAACACGTAATGCTGGAAGCAGGTGATGATAGCTTTGACAAGGAATTCTCTCTAATACCTAGTGAGTTTGCAGAATTAGTGCAAAGATGCAAAGCTCAAACTCCAGAGCATTTTAAAAAGCAGCTACTAGATGATAATGTACAAAAAATATTAGGCGTTGGTAGCTTTAAAATGAAAGACGGAGAGAAAAACAGCACCATATTCCGCCCATCCATATTAGTATCCAGCGATATCAAGGCTGGTGATAAATTTACAGAGGATAATTTAATAATACGCCGCCCATCTGCTGGCTTGCCGCCTAAATACTGGGACGAGCTAATAGGGGAAACTGCATCATGTAATTTGAAATATGGTGATGCAATGGACTGGAACTATGTTGAAAACACTAATAAAACCAAGATATCAGGAAAATAATAATGTCCGTTGCCATTATAAATTATGAGCTAGGTAATTTGCGTTCTGTGCAAAATGCTATTGAATTTATTGGCAAAGAAGCGTTTATCGCACAATCACCCATGGATCTGCAAAATGCTTCCCATATAATACTACCTGGAGTTGGCGCGTTTGGTGAAGGTATAGACATTTTAAATAAACAAGGATGGAGCGATGCAATAAAGGAACATGCTCTAAACAAAGCAAAGCCATTCTTAGGGATTTGTCTTGGAATGCAGCTACTAGCAAAAGCTGGCACTGAAAACGGCGATCATAGCGGTCTTGGCTTAATTGATGGCATAGTAAACAAGCTGGAAACAAATGATAAATCAATTCATGTCCCGCATATAGGATGGAATCATGTCACGGCTAAATCAGGTAGCAAAATGTATAGAGAATCTAAAGGAGCTGATTATTACTTTGTTCATAGCTATGTTTTAAAGCCCACTAATGAGGATATCATTAGTGGAACATGCCATCATGGGCAAGATTTTGTGGCTAGCATAGAATCTGAAAATATATGGGGGGCGCAATTCCACCCAGAAAAAAGCCAAAAAGCTGGACTGCAATTATTAACAAACTTTTTAAAGGTCTAATTAATAATGCTGAAACATCGCCTTATACCCGTCCTTATATTAAAAAATGGACAATTAGTGCGCAGTGAGAGTTTCTCTACGCACCAGATAATTGGCGATCCAATTCACGAAGTTAAGAGGTTTAATGAATGGAATGTAGATGAGCTGATTTACCTAGATATAACTAAGGGAGATTATAACTTCCAAGGTAGGTCAGACCAAAGAACTCAATATTTATCAGACCCACTAGATATACTTGATGCGGTTAGTAAAACTTGCTTTATGCCCCTAACATGGGGCGGGCGTATTAGCAGCTTTGACGATGCAGCAAAGCGTTTTAGTCGCGGCGCAGACAAAATAACCCTTAATAATGCCCTATTTAAATCACCTAACCTTGTATCACAGATAGCTAAACGTTACGGCTCGCAAGCTGTTGTCGCTAGCATTGATGCCTTTAAACATGATAATGGCAAATATGAAGCATTCACATGTGGCAAAGATATAGGCATGGGCATTACCCCCATAGAACATGCAAAAAAGGCTGAAGCTATGGGCGCTGGTGAAATATTACTTCAAAGCATAAATAGAGATGG
Organism: Micavibrio sp.; assembly: GCA_026989265.1. GTDB lineage: Bacteria > Pseudomonadota > Alphaproteobacteria > Micavibrionales > Micavibrionaceae > UBA1672. The sequence continues at coordinate 83,089 of JALSJP010000005.1, read as the reverse complement.
CGCAGCTATGGGATATGACCTTGACCTAATATCAGATGTTAGCAGCGCCGTTTCTATCCCCGTAATAGCTTGTAGCGGCGTTGGCATGTATGAACATTATGCCAAAGGAATAAAAGCTGGCGCGGCGGCAGTTGCTGCTGCCAATATTTGGCACTTCAAAGAGCTGTCCGATAGAAATGGCAAAAGAGCTTTAAAACGCGCGGGCATCAACATCAGATTTTGAAAAAACATAGTATTGTCATGTAAAAAATCATGTTATATAACTTCCTAAAATAAAAGGAATTCTAATAATGGTTGCCTATTGCTCAAAATGCGTCTACCCAGATATATCTGCCGTGCCCCTAGCATTTGATGATGATGGAGTTTGCACAGGATGCCGTACACATGGGCAAAAAGATAAGGTCGATTGGGCTGCTCGCACAGAGTTTTTCAAAGAACTTCTCCATGATTACAAAGCAGATAATAATTACGATATACTAATACCTGTTAGCGGGGGTAAGGATAGCTACTACCAAACACATGTCATTAAAGAAATGGGGCTAAACCCCTTACTTGTAACATATCATGGCAATAACTACCTACCTGAAGGCGAAGAAAACCTATACAGAATGAGAGAGGTTTTTAACTGCGACCATATTATTGTTAGACCATCCGTTGACACTTTAATAAAAATGAACAGGCTTGGCTTTAAAGTGCAAGGAGATAATAACTGGCATGCTCATTGCGGTATATTTACAACTCCAATACAAGTCGCGGTCAGATACAACATCCCACTTATATTATGGGGAGAGCATGGATTTATGGATCTAGGCGGTATGTATTCTTACAATGACTTTGTTGAGTTTACAGCAAAACACCGCAAAGAACATGCTCTAAGGGGCTATGATTGGCACGACTTCACAGATGAAGGACTAGACAAATTAGGAATGGGAGAGTTTAAAGAAGGGCTTACAAATAAAGACCTTCTTTGGGCGCAATACCCATCTGATGATGAAATAGATAAAGTAGGCGTACGCGGCATATATTTAAGCAATTTTGTTAATTGGGATGCTAACAACCATACAAAAAAGATAATAAAGGAATGCGGGTGGGAGCCAGCAAGGCAGCCTTTCGAAAGGACATATCGCATGATGTCTAATCTTGATGATATGCATGAAAACGGCATTCACGATTATATGAAATTCATTAAGCTGGGATATGGGCGCGGCACAGACCATGCATGCAAAGATATACGTGGCGGTATAATGACACGCAATGAAGGTATTGAGGTTATACGCAAATACGATGCGGTAAAACCTCAGCGAGACCTTAAGCGTTGGCTATCTTATGTTGGTATGAGCGAAGATGAGTTTGATTATATCGCCGATGGGTTTAGAGATCCTCGCGTTTGGCGCATAGAAAAAGATAAATGGGTAAAAGATAATATATGGGGAGAGCCTAGCGAATATGGCTCTGTTCACTGCTCCACATCTAATAATATAGGATCAAGCCGCAAGTCTGGTTAGTTTATTAAAGTTTTCTAATCCTTATAACAAATAATCCAGACATGAGAGCTAAGGCAGTGATCTGCCAAAAACTTTTGGAATGCTTGCAAAACATTCTCACCCTTAGATAGCAATAATTTTTCAAAACGACTAAGATCGGGAGTAATACCGCGCTCAATTGATTTTTCAACAATTTGGACATCAAGCCGCCCAGGGGTAAATATCTCAACCCGATCAAATCCAGCTTTAGAAAAAAGCTCCACCATACCGTTTTGAGATAAAAAATTCAGGTGATATGGAGGCATAAGGCTACGAGATTTCTCCCATAAAAGCTGTATATCAAAACCATCTGCCCCAAGACATGACATAACAGCAACTCCGCCCGATGCTGTTACATCATATATAGCCTTAGCAAAAAGTTCGGGGTCTTGCACATGTTCAACAACTTCAAAACATGTAACCAAATCACCGCTAACACTATTATTACCAGCTTCATTTTCAACAGAATTTTCGTAAGTAGTAATCCCCAAATCCCTGCATTGCTGCGCTGATTCTTTTCCAGGTTCTACCCCATATAATTCCGCATCTAAATGGCGTTTTTTCCATTCCGTTAAAAAAGCACCATTAGCCGAGCCAACATCAAGAACGCGCTTTGGGTTGCGGTTATCACGCTCTAAAATCCCCTCTATTCTTGTAATATTGGGAAGCATTATAACTTCTTTGCGCTTATCCCCCGTCTTTTTCAAGATATTATCAGACCAAAATTTTTGTGAATCTGATACAGAATAATACCTAATTAGCTCACTCAAATCAGGGCGCGGAGAAACATAAATAGAGCCGCATTTATCACAATGATTATAGCAAAAACTGTGTTTTTCAAAACAGCTTTCAATGCCCTCAGAATTACATGCGGGGCAAGCTATTTCTACAAATTTAGATTTATCAAAAAAGCCTTGCGCGTCTTTTGCGCTCAAATCCATAAATTCATTAAAGATGTCTTCAGGGCGAATTTCATCTTCTTTTATGCTGCATTCTTTTGCTTTCATGCCGCCCCGACCTCTTCGCTTTCATGCATTTCAGCAATGCAATCCAGCAAACCTTGCCCTAAATCAATATGATTTTCACTAACTAATTTCCGCCCTATACTGGGGTTATAAGTATATGGAGTCATAACATAATGCCCCGCCATAACTTCCTCACCAAAATGCAATTTTGGTTTATTAGGCAGCATTTCTGCAATCATACGCATAACATCAACAACTTTCATGCGCTCATTACCCGTTAGGATAATATGCTGGTTTTCATATCTATCATCAAGAATATCAACTGATAATTTTGCTGCATCATGAATATGGATATACTCACGCATGGCATTCTCATCGCCATAATAAATAATTTCACCAGTTTCCATTGCGGATTTAATAAGCTTATAAATGCCATTAGTATCACCTGCCCTGCGACCATATAGCGATCCATAACGCAATATGGTAAAAGGAACATTATAAACTGACTGGTAAGTTTCTATAAAATTTTCGCAGGCTTGCTTGCTAACACGATAAAAAGACCCTCTATCAGAATAAACATAAACAGTACTAGAAAACACCAATCGCTTTATTTTATTAATGCGCGCAGCTTCTAGAATATTCAATGTGCCTCCTATATTAATACGTTGCGTATCAATTGGGTGGGATTTAGCATATTCAATATCTGCAATACCTGCTAAATGATAAATATAATAGCAACCCTCAGCAGCCTCAACCACAGCATCTAAATCTGTTATATCGCCAATAATCATTTCCTGATCACCTGACAAATATGGTGTTTTGACCATATCAAAAATACGCACACGATACCCCGCTGCGCTTAATGCTTCTGCAATATGAGAGCCAAGAAAGCCACTACCGCCAGTAAGAAGAACTGTTTTTTTCATTATTCCAACAACCCTTTTAATAGATTTACCGCCGCCAAGCTTTCTTGCTCCGCGCGAGCCTCCTTAGCGTAAGATCCAACATGCGCAGTTAAAACAATATTATCAAGCGCAGCCAATGCGCCACTATAAGGCTCTTCCTCAAATACATCCATAGCCGCGCAAGATAAATCACCATCTTGCAGAGCTTTGAACAAAGCAGCCTCATCAACAAGCCCGCCGCGCGCAGTATTTATCAAAACAGCCCCCTGCTTCATCTTGGAAAACGCAGCTTCATCAATGATATGGCGGTTTTCTTTGCTATATGGGATATGCAAGCTAACGATATCGGCTTGCAATAATAAATCATCCAAACTAACTAGCCTGTCATCATTTTGCAATATTGGGTCATATGCGATAATATTCGCACCAAATGCACTGGCATATTCTGCCACTTTCTTGCCAATGCGTCCAAAACCAATCAACCCAACAGTGCGCTCTCCCAGTAATCCTCCCATAGGACGCACCCATTCATTATTGCGAATAGCGCGATCTTGAACAGAAATAGAGCGCAAACAATCAAGCATTAAGCCAAGCGCAAGTTCAGCCACCGCACGTGTCGGCGCATCAGGTGTATTAGATACTAAAATCCCTGCAGCTTTAGCAGCGTCAACATCAACACTATCCATACCAATGCCACAACGAGCAATAGCGCGAAGACCTGTTGCGCCCTCAATAATGCTACGCGTTAGCGGCTCTACCCCCGCAATCATTCCAACGACATCAGGCGTTAAAAGCTCGCTCACTTCACTTTCGCTCAAGCGACGTTTATAAGGGTTTAAAACAACCTCATACCCAGCATCTTTAAGCGCCCTAACCTCAGCCGTTTCAAGATTAAAGCTGGATGTTGTTATTAATATTTTTTGCATTATTCAATTTTACCAAGTTAAATATTTTGTGGAATTTATGATATTTCCTACCATTTTTCAAGAGTAAACTTATTACCATAATATCTTGACTTTTATTGTAGGGGGCGTATAAATGCGTCATACAAATAATTTATAATAAGGCATGTTAATGGATAAAGATATTACAAGCACCGCCGCCCCAACAAAAGGATGGGCGCGGGTTGGCTTTGCCTTAAACGAATCCTTTTCTGCTGCGCTAGAAAAACACACAGATAATTGCGAATATGTAATAAAGCTTGCTGATGAAAAACTATTTAGTGGCAGATTCAAAGATAAAATACCATCAAGAAATGTTATCAAGGCAGGAACTCTTGCCTCTACATTTGGCGCAGCATCCCTCCTAGCCATTACAGTCCCTGCGCAAGCATTCGGGTTAATGGCTTTTGGCGCGGCGGCAGATGTTATGCCTGATCAAAAATCTCACTTAGCAAGAGTTCTTCGAAGCGCCGTTCATTCCTGCAACATGGCTTATGATACATTGGAATCGGGCAATATTGGAGGCATAGCCACAAATATAATGATATTGAAGAATATCAGGCAAAACTCAATTGAGCAAAAAGACTTCCCGCCCGCCATAAATGATAATGGCAAGCATGTTAGTTTTACAAAAAGGCTGAAAAATCACATTCCCGACCTATTGCAAGATAAATCCCCTATATAACAATAGCCTAAGCGGCAGCCTTGGCTTTTGCACTATCCAAATATTCACCAACAAGCTTATCATCACCCATTAGCTTTTCCGCCAGCTCACGATCCGCAGGAGTATCAACGCTTACCGCTAAATCAGGGCTATGCGCCATTTGCACGACATGTCCATTTTCAAGGCAGCGATTTAAATCAATAGACTCGGCGATTTCCAGCGGAGTTTGCTCCATATCATTAAATTCAAGCAAATATTCGCGAGTATATGGAATAATGCAAACCTGCTTAAGCCAAGGCCCTTCTGGAACATCACGTTTATTAGTTGGGATAGGCTCACGCGACATAAATAAGGCGCGGTTATTTTTATCAACCACAACTTTAATCTCGTTCGGATCTTCGAAGTTTTCAGCCGTTTCAATTGCACCCATAAGGCAAGCAACCCCGCCGCCAAGCTTGATACCAGTTTGCAAAGCTTCCACAGATGCGTCAATCATTGCAGGAGTAACCAAAGGCTCATCTCCTTGCACCATGACAACAACGTCAATTTTATTGCCTGTTTGCTCTTCAATCTTAAGCATTGCCTCAGCGCAACGATCAGAGCAACGCTCATGAGTGTCCGCTGTCATAACAGCTTTACCGCCAATAGACTCAATGTAATCCTTGATTTCTTGATCACATGTAGCAACCCAGCAATCTGTAAGGCTTTCCGCCATAGCAGTGCGCAAATAAACATGTCCTATCATAGGAACGCCCATAATTGGCTCTAACGGCTTACCTGGAAATCTTGAAGAGCCCATACGAGCTGGTATTATTGCAACTATATTCATTATTTTAATCCTTTCGCTAAATTTATTCCTGATCTACATATTTGATCAATTATTCTTGTATCAATGCTGTATGCTAAAAAGTTAAATCCTTGGTCTATACTGTTTTTAAGACGTTCCTCATCAGGTTCGACCACGTGCAGACCACCAGCCATGCCCATTTCCGTGCCAACGCGCAGAACTTTATCCATAGCGGCCTTAACATCGGGATGATCCAATTGCCCAGTAAGTCCCATTGACGCCGACAGATCATATGGCCCCATAAAATAAGCATCAACGCCTTTTACAGAGAATATCTCTTCCAAATTATTAACTGCATCAATATGCTCTATTTGAACAACGCAAACAGATTCTTCTTCTAGCCATTTCCTATATTCATCAAAACGAGTGCCAAAATCAGTCCCCCTGTGAAGGGATACACCGCGATGCCCTAAAGGAGGGTAATGCATAGCAGCAAGCGCCGCCCGCGCTTCATCCGCAGTTTTAACCATAGGCACAATAATGCCCGCCGCGCCATTATCCATTACGCGCTTAATCTGATTCTCATCATTACTGGTAAGACGCACCAATGTCGGTACATTGGCAGTATCCGCAGCTCGCACCATATTTTCTAGCTGCTCATAAGTGGTTGCCGTATGCTCAAGATCAATGCAAACCCAATCAAACCCAGCCTTTGCCATAATTTCTATAATAGCAGGCGAGCCAATCATTGCCCAGCCGCCCAAAGCTAGATCATTATCTTTCAATTTACTCTTTAGTGATTTAGTCATTACTTATTTTCCTATTATCATCAATACCAAATATTGATTTGTGGAATTATTTCGTTATACATACGCATAAACTCAGTTTTTCTTTAGCTAAATGAAAAAGCTTACTAACGGGAAGCTCTTTATTTTTACCCTCGATAACATTGCGGCATATATCCCATTTATCCTGCCCATTTACAAGCAAAACTAAATATTTTGTATCTATCAATGCTTCCATGCTTAAGCTTTTACGAGCTTTAGGCTCTGCTGGCGCGAGTGCGTCTACCAACAAAGCATCACCGCAAGAATGGCTTTGCTTAGGGAATAATGACGCCGTATGTCCATCAAGCCCCATTCCTAAAACCGTAACCGTTGCAGGAAAATCTAATGATTCAACATTTTCCTGCGTTAAAGTTATGGGGTTTATTGCTACGCCCTGCTCTAAAAACAACCTTATAATTTGCCCAACATTACTATCCTTACTCTCCAAGGAAACACATCGTTCATCCGTTACCGTGATCTTAATTTTATCCCAAGACAGCTTTGTTTTAGCCAATAAAGAAATCAATTTGCGCGGGCTTGATCCCCCTGCAAGGATAAGTAAAGCTTTTCCGCGCTCTTTAATATCACTCAACAAACGATCTGTAATTTGCTCTGACAAGGTTTTTGCTTGTTCATCTGCGCTATCATAAAAATATATTTTTGGATGGGGCATTATTTTAGCTCAATCAAACTTTCTAATTCGGTTAGGTCATTAATAAGCAACGTCCCATCAGGGAATGGCGATGCTTGCGCGGGTAGCTTCCGACCAATGAAATGCGTTCCTGTTTTTTGCGCCGCCTCATAATCGCTCATAGCATCACCAATCATCAAAACATGTTTAGCAATATAGTTGTTTTTAGCCATTATATTGTCAATATGCTCATCCTTCCTTTTGGGTGCGCCATATATCCCTTTAAAATATCCATCCATATTTCGGCTTTTCACAATCCTTTTAAGCTCATCCTCTGGCGTTGCTGAGGCAACATAAAAAGGAACGTTTTTGTAATGCTTTTCAAGGAAATCCTTCGCCCCAATAACCCATGGGGATTTAACCACACAATCTTCTACAATATCCGAGAAATCACCTGCTAGCTCCATCACTTTGTCTTCTACAACGTCCCTACCACAAAGTGTTTTTTCATAGTGACGGATTTTATCATAACGAGTAACGCCGCCATGTTTATTATGATATTCCAGCACCTGAGCTTGTATATCAATATTCTCATTTTTATATAACTCGACAAAAGCCGCGCCCTTGATATTAACGGATTCTACTAAAACGCCATCAAAATCAAAAATAATAGCCTCAATTTCCATTTTAGGAATATTCATATTTTAATCACCTTCCCAGCATCAACTTTATAAACAATATCAGCAAATTCCTGCACTTTTTTATTGTGAGAAATAAAGATAATCGTTACTTTTTTTGATAGTTTTTGCAGAGTTTCTAACAATATCTCTTCTGTTTTTAAATCAAGCGCGCTTGTGGCTTCATCCAATAATAATATCTGCGGTCTATGAATCATAGCCCTTGCAATCGCTATGCGCTGGCGCTGCCCTCCCGATAGCTTGCGCCCGCCCTCACCAACGTAAGAATTTAACTTATCAGGCAAGGAATTCACGAAATCTTTAGCCCCCGCCGCGTCCAAAGCGCTCCAAACATCGCTCTGGCTATAATCATCGCGCCCCATTAAAATATTTTCCAATATAGTGTCATTAAAAAGAAATACTTCTTGAGGAACAAACCCAATGCTTTTCCTCCATGATTTTATATCAATATTTTTGAGATCGCCGCCATTTACAATGATCGCGCCTTGATCCGCCACATAAAAACCGCTGAGCAAATCCAATATAGTTGTTTTTCCTGATCCCGACGCGCCGATTAGTGCGTTTAAGCTATGCGGTTTAAAATCTATATTAACATCGGATAAAACCTTATTATCATCATGTGAAAAAGTGATGTTTTCAAATTTTAGTGATTTAACTTCCCTAGGAGCGGCATTGCCACCCGCCCAATTCTCGGCCGCCTTTTCCGTTCCTTCAATCGTTCCCATTAATGACCAAAGAGCAGCTTCTTGGCTCATTAAGCGTTGATACTCCCCTTGCGCTATATTCATGCTATTGAGCAGGCGAATAAATATAACTGCCATTAATGCAAGTTCACTAGTGGATAAATCACCATATGTAACCGCGCCATATAAACCCAATATAGCCGTCACCACCATTAAAGGCTCATGAAAAACTCTCATAGATTGGCTAGCAATCAGTTGATCAGATTGTGCTTTTTCTAATCCGCGGGAATGGCTGGTTAAAAGCTTAATAAACTTATTTTCAAGAGCCATAGCCCGCAAAGGCTTTATTCCCTGCAACATCTCCGCCATATGAGTTAGCATTTTTTTGGAAAGCTCAATTTGACTATGCCCTGCACTTCTAGCGATGCGCACCAAAGTCCAAAGAGACAATGCTAATGCCGCGCCTATAATTATCGCACCAAAAAACATCTTCCATGATAGTAACATTGCACCAATTGCATAAACGCAAAACTGCACCATAGCAGAGATAAACCGAGCCGTAGAAACAAACGCCATCGAAGATGCAAATGTCTCCATAACAATAGCATTAAGGCTTACCCCCAAAGTGTGATTAACAAAAAATCCCCATTTAGCATTTAACAAAGCGGATAATAAACGCCTGCGAAGATCAGCCGAAATACGCGCCACTGTTTTACCTACTTTTCTTAAAGCCAGCCACAATATCAAAGCTTTAACCCCCATTATAGCGGCAATAAATATACCAACATTTGCAATATTAATTGTAACGCCGCTATTTGAAATAAAATCACGGATAGCGCCATCTGGTATATGATCTATACTAGCGTCACCCTCAAGAATTAGCTGGAAAAACGGCAGGAATGCCATAACGCCGACAGCCTCCACTAATCCCGCTAAAATAATAAGCGCAACAGCAAAAACAGTTTCTGCTCTATAATTATTAAAGAAAAATCCAAAAACTTTGGCAAAGTCCCTCATTTTTTCAAGCTTTCTTCAAAAAATTTATAAATTTAGCTGGTAGCATTCCAATTATAAGGCTGCGCACACCGTAATAAAGCGCATGCATTTTGTTTATAATGCCGTGGTTATGCCGCCAGCGCGCGCGCGAAGCATCATAGAATTGCCGCCATCTGCGCTTATTACTAATTGATTCTGCCCTGATTTTCCTTTGTATGACAGGCTCTTCTACCATGGCTAACTTTCCTTTTTTGGCAAAACGCATCCATAAATCCATATCCTGAGAGGTTTTAAAACTCTCATCATAGCCACCAAAATCAACACAAACATCACTACGCATCATAACAGTGCTATGCGCAAAAACAGTTTTAAGAAACACTATTTTTTGCAATTCGTCACTATTATATGATCCCCAAACGCCTTTAGAGCCATCCTCATATAAATCATCACAATTACCGCCGCATAAAACGATAGAGCTATCACAGCTCATTAGCTCCACTTGCATTTCGAAACGTTTTGGATAAGATATATCATCAGCATCTTGGCGGGCTATATACTTGCCCTTAGATAACTTAACCCCATTATTAAGCGCCCTTGTAAGACCCGTGTTTTCTTGATTAACCAAACAAATACGCTGATCTTTTGCTGCATATTTTTCTAAAATATCTAAAGAACCATCCGTAGAACCATCATTTATTATTATAAATTCAAAATTCGTATATGTTTGATTTAAAATGCTCTCAACACTATTTTTCAAATCATTTTCCGCATTATATACGGACATTAAAACAGATATCTGGGGCGTTTTAGTCATTGAAAATATCTAAGCCTGCTTTACTGCAATAACATAAGCTCTATCATCTCGGGATTTTAAAATAGTTTTACTATACCCCCATTTTTCACAACCGACGTCAACGCCCTTAACAATTCCTGCAAATAAGGTCGGGTTGTAATCATCAAATACTATAACATCGCCTTTTCTTTGAAGCCTTTGCACCATATCAAACTCAATAATAAGGTCATCATAACTATGCGCGCCATCAAGAAATGCAAAATTCACACGCCCCATCGAGGTGCGATTAATACCTATGCGGCTGTCACTCTCAATAAATATTATATATGGATCAACAATATCTTTCCAAGGTGAAAGTAACTCCTGCCTTGTTTTTGCTCCATCATGGTCATCAATGCAGTTCCAGTACATTTTTTTACAATGAGGCAATAAATCCATAGTAATAATTTTGCCACAAACGTCACCATCAAATAGAGCGCGCGCCATAACAGTAGCGGAAAACCCTCGCGCTGTACCTGTTTCTAGGATAGTTACCATTCGCTGACCTGATGATAGATCGCTTTTATTCCATTGAGACTTAATATCTGTCAAATATCCCCGCAAAGCCGTGTATAAAACCCTGCCATGCTGATAACAAAGGTTAGAGTTTTTCACTGTAATTTGCGTATGCAGCGCAAGATCGTGATACCAATTTTCATCAATTGCAAAATTCTTTAATTCCTCAAACTCATCAATTTCAGGGTATTGCTGAGATTTTGCTTCCGTCCATAATTTAAGGTAATCATCTTTACTTGCCCGCGGTTTTCTACCGAAAGGAAAATCGTGCCAATAATCCTTAGACCACGTATCAGTAGCCTTCTGCGCCTTGCGCGCTACTTTATTACTAAAATGCGCTATCTTTTTATTCATATCTCATTCCTAATAATTTTGTAGCAAGCTAGTTCTTTACTTACAAGCTTGTCAAGGGTTTGGTTATCCGTGATTTGCTTTCTTGCAGCCCCCCCTAGCTTAATTCTTAATGTATTATCTGCCATTAAACGATCAATTGCATCTCTTAAATCACTTGGATTAAGATTAGATAGCAAACCATTTTGCTCATGTTTAATAACCGATGATATCCCCGAAACATCCGTTCCAATAACCGCCACACCGCAAGCCATAGCCTCTAACAAGGTCTTAGGGTTGCCTTCATAATATGATGGCAAAACAAAAACAGGATAGGAATTATAAATATTTGGCAGCTCATCATTAGGTAACAAGCCAAGAAAATTAACCTTAACATTGTTATTTTTTGCTAGATTTTCTAAATCTTGCTTTAACTCACCGCAGCCAACAATATCCAAAATAAAATCACTGCCCTTTAATGCATCAATTAACATTGGCAGGTTTTTTTGCTCAGATAACCTGCCGACAAAAAGAATATGGTTTTCTTTCTTTTCTATATTTTGAGGTGAAAAAAAATCTGTATCAATCCAGTTAGGGTGAATGGATATTTTCTTGGATTTTTGCCCGAAATTCTTAATGATAAAATCTTTATCTTCCTTAGATGCCACACAAATATGATTAGACATTCCATAGGTTACACGGCTTATAAACCATATAAAGCTACGGCGAAGCGCACCATGCTTTTGCCTGCATGTAAAATCATAAAGCTCAAACCCACAGCGAGCGATAAGTGGTTTACGGAATAATATACTTGCAATAACAGCAACCCACCCGCCCCATATTTGGTTTGTCTTTAAAATATCCGCCTGCCTAATATATTTTCTCAAAGCAAACGGCGCAATCAACGAATAAACAGCGCGCAAAACCTTAAATTTAGAAAACGGAATATAATCATATATAGGAACAACTTTAATTTCAGGAAGCAGGGTTTTTGCTATTTCCCTATCCTCACCGCCGCCCCAACTAAAAAATGTGACATCAACGCCTTTTTGCGCCAAAGCTTGGTAGAGCTTTATTTCCCGTTGCAATAAGCCCTTTTCCTTCCAAAGAGCAAGAGAAATATCCCATGTCATAAATAAAATCAGCCGCATTTTATCCCTTATACCAGCGCACAGTATCAGCCAGACCATCTTGAAATGTAACTGATGGCTTAAACCCTAGATCTTTTTGAGCCTTTGAAATATCGGCGCAAGAAATTCTTATATCAGAGATTCTAAAGTCTTTATAAGCAGCATTAAGCTCATACCCCGTTGATTTTTTTAAATATAAAAACAGTTCATTAATGGTGGTTTTTTGCCCTGATGCAATATTATAAACAGCATTACCGCCAAGCTTGTGCGAGCCAGTCGCTGCTAAAATATTAGCCTGCACAACATCACCAATATAGCAAAAGTCGCGCACGCTCTCACCATCGCCAAATATTTCTATATTTTCGCCTACAAGCATAGCATTAATCCATTTAGGAATAACGGCTGCATACGCGCCATTAGGATCTTGGCGCGCGCCATATATATTAAAATATCTAAGCCCCACCGCATTCACCCCAAATGAATTTGATAATGCAGCTGCATAATGTTCATTAGCGCACTTGCTTGCGGCATAAGGGGAGAGCGGCTGTAACATCTCACTTTCATGTCTTTTACCTCCCCCTTTTTCGCCATATATAGCGCTAGAGCTTGCATAAACCACGCATTTCACGCCCGAATTACTTGCCGCCAGCATAATATTAATAAATCCACCATTATTAACCTGATCGACAAGCACTGGGTCTTCTATTGATTTCATGACAGAGCCAATTGCAGCATGATGCAAGATATAATCCGCGCCTTTGCTCGCATCAGCGCATGTTTTGTAATCCCTAATATCACCTTCAATAAAGCTAAAATTATGGTTGCTTTTAATATGAGCTATATTACCAATCTTGCCAGAGCTAAGATTATCAAGTCCTATGACCTTTTGCCCCTGTGACAATAGACTTTCAGCCAAATGCGAGCCTATAAAGCCAGCCACCCCAGTAACCAGCCAACAAGAGCCAGATTGCATTTTATTATAAATATCCATATTAAATGCTTTTTTTAAGCAGCCATAGCCTTTACCACTGCCTCACCAAGACCAGCGGGGCTTTCAGATACTGCAAAGCCAGCAGCGCGCATAGCTTCCATTTTAGCAGGCGCAGTATCATCCGCTCCTGATATAATAGCGCCAGCATGACCCATGCGCTTACCAGGAGGAGCAGTCGCCCCCGCAATAAATCCAGCAATTGGCTTTTTAGTCTTAAGACCTTTGTAAAACTCACAAGCTTCCAGCTCATCAGTGCCGCCAATCTCGCCAATCATAAGAATAGCTTCGGTCTCGTCATCATCCATAAACAGCTCAATACAATCAATAAAACTCGTGCCATTAATAGGATCACCGCCAATGCCAATGCAAGTAGATTGCCCAAGACCAACCGCGCCAGTTTGCGCCACCGCTTCATATGTAAGCGTGCCAGAGCGCGAGACAATGCCCACCTTCCCTCTAGTATGGATATGCCCAGGCATAATGCCTATCTTGCACTCATCAGGAGTGATAATACCAGGGCAATTAGGGCCAATAAGACGAGTTTTAGAACCCGTCAAAGCGCGCTTAACCTTGACCATATCAAGAACTGGAATGCCTTCGGTTATACAAATAGCAAGCTCAATTTCCGCGTCGATGGCTTCTAATATAGCGTCCGCGGCAAATGGCGGCGGCACATAAATCACAGTTGCATTCGCGCCCGTGCGCTCAATTGCTTCGCCAACAGTATCAAATACGGGCAAGCCAAGATGATCCATTCCGCCCTTATTTGGCGTAACCCCGCCAACCATATTAGTGCCGTAAGTTATTGCTTGCTCACTATGGAACGTGCCTTGCGCGCCAGTAAACCCCTGACATATTAACTTAGTATTCTTATTTACAAGTACTGACATTTATTTTCTTCCTTTTTTAAAGAATATACATTTAATCCAAAGTTACTATGTCATTGAATGCATTTTGGGGGTCTTCCCCTTCATTAACTTTTACAAATCCTTCATTTGCCACAGCACGAAACTCTTCCCAATTTGATTTAAAACCAGCACTACATTCTTCGAATGCATGTCGTGCTGTTTTCATATTATTGCGAACGTCACCACCATTTTGCAACGCACCAGCAACCAGCTCAACAACGGCATGCGCCCTTTCACGACTATAATCGCCATCTGGCTCATTTGACGCACTTCCATCCCAAACCATATTAAATCCTCCTAAGTTAACGTTGTCTTACAAAACAATAATTAAGCCGCTGCCTGAGCTTTCTGAGTGGCTTCCACAACTTTTGTGGCTGCATCCTCCAAATCATCAGCAGAGATAATCGGCAGACCAGATTCCGCCATAAGCTCCTTACCGCGCTTAACGTTAGTCCCCTCAAGGCGCACAACCAGCGGCACAGATAAATTAACTTCTTTAGCCGCAGCGATAACGCCCAGCGCAATAACATCGCACTTCATGATACCACCAAAGATATTAACCAATATCCCCTTAACATTCGGATCAGAAAGGATAATTTTAAATGCCGTAGTCACGCGCTCCGCCGTTGCGCCGCCCCCAACATCCAAGAAATTTGCAGGCTCGCCGCCCTTAAGCTTGATAATATCCATAGTAGACATAGCAAGGCCTGCGCCATTAACCATGCAGCCAATATCCCCATCCAAGCGAACATATGACAGCTCATTATCAGATGCCAGCTTCTCGCTTGCGTCTTCCTCGCTCTCATCACGAAGAGCCACAATATCAGGGTGGCGATATAGCGCGTTAGGATCAAAATTCATTTTAGCGTCAAGAGCCATAACTTCATCACCCGCAAGAATCATAGGGTTAATCTCGATTGTAGAAGCATCAAGCTCCATAAATGCTTTATAAAGACTAGCGAAGAACTTAGTAGCAGACTTTACCTGTGCGCCTTTAAGCCCAAGACCAAAGGCTAGCTTGCGGCAATGAAAACCTGAAATGCCCGAAGCTGGATCAACAGATACCTTGATAATTTTCTCAGGGCTATGCTCTGCCACTTCCTCAATATCCATTCCGCCCTCGGTAGAGACCATAAATGTAGGGCGACTTGTCGCGCGATCAAGCACAACCGAGCAGTAATATTCCTTCTCAATATCAACGCCATCAGTAACATAAAGGCGCTGAACCTCTTTACCTTCTGCGCCAGTTTGTTTTGTTACCAAAACTCTGCCCATCATAGCCTCAGCCGCAATGCGTACATCATCAACAGTTTTACAAAGGCGAACCCCGCCCTTATCATCGGCGGCATCTTTAAAATGCCCTGCCCCGCGCCCGCCAGCATGGATTTGCGCTTTTACAACATATAAAGAACTATCACTCATTGATTCGGCGGCGGCTACTGCCTCATCAACGCTCATCGCAGCAATGCCTTTTGGCACAGCAACGCCGTATTTCTCTAGTAAATCTTTTGCTTGATATTCATGAATATTCATAAAGGAGGACTCCGTTTGTGGAATTTAAGCTTAATATATACGCGCAGAATAGTTAATATATATTAAACACAACTTAACATTATAAAAAATATTTGAAAACCTTAAACTTGCAGTTATTTTTGACAACAGCCATAAACTTAACGTATAATAAGGGAAATGTTAAAAAAAGAAAAAATTACATACAATGAAAACCAGACAATAATTTAAGGGCAAAAGCATGGCAAAGCCAGATATTACGGGTGATAGCATCGATACAAGCGAAGATACGTCTAGCCCCAATAACAAAGTAGCTGGAAGACAAATGAACGAAGCTCTTCAAGGTATTGAGGGGCGCGTTAGCGGCGTTGCTGGCGCGGAAATGGCTCACAAAAAACACGAAGAAAAAGATAAAAAAGCCCGTGAGCGCATGGTTTTTGCCATGACCTCCGAGCAAATAGCCGAAGCATACGCCAAAATGGGCGAAGCAATATTAAAAATGCAAAATCATGTCCATGAAATGGGCGAATCCCTTAACATACTATCCCAAAAAGCCAATGAAATATTAGGGAATTTAGATAATAATATCGCAGAAATGGAAGCCAAGCTAGCAAGGCAAAATGACGAATTACAAGATTTAAAAGATGGCTTAGAAACTGCTGGTGATAAAGAATATCAACAAACCCTAATCGACCTTAAAGAAGCAGAAATAAAAAGCACAGAATCTTTACAAAATTTATATAAAGAGCTTAAGGAATCAACGACAGAAAGCCTAGATCAAGCCACTCAAGAATTTGAACTTGCACAAAAATCACTTTCTGACTTAGAAGCATCTAAACACGCTGCGGAAATGTCAGATGATCCAGAAGAGCAACTAGAAATAATCTCTATGCAAATAGCCGCAGCCGAGCAAAAAGTGCAAAGTGCTCAAGATGCAATCGAGAAAATAGAAAAACAAGCAGAGCTAACAAGTAATATAATTACATTTGGAACAAGAGAGCTTAATATAGAAAGCACTACCTGCTCACCATTGGAAGGTGAACTTAAAAAAATTGAAATGACGCAAGCGCGCACCGCCCTTACAGAAAATCTAACGATTGCAATAAAAGATGGTGTTATAAGCAAAAGCGAAGCATCAAGCCTAATGGCTCTATCAAACAAAGCAGGTATAACTCAAGAAAATCAAATGATGTTCGCAAGGGGCATTGCAAAAGCTGGCATTGTAATAGAAACGCCAAACGGCTCATTAACGGGATCGGCAGCGGAAACCTACTTGCTATCAGAATTTGACAAGCTAAAGCAGGAAAAGTTAGAAGAATTAGATGATATTCATACACATATGCATGATATTTCTGCGCAAGAAGAAACTACTAAAGTAGAAATAGCCAAGCAAACACAAGTACTAGATAAAGCAACCGCGGACATCAAGGAATTAACAACCAAGGGTAGCGAAGTTGAAAATGCTTCGGCAGAGCTTGGAATAAGCCTAATTGGTGACAACATATCATATGCCGCTAGCGTAATTACAGATACCAACGGAAACGAGGTACATGTAGATAAAAGCGGTGATGGAGACACATATTACTACTTAGACCCAGCAGGAGACAGGGTTGATTACGACCCTATAAAAGATGACCTGCAAATACTTAATTTCTCTATGGGCAAAGATGGCAACGCCCTTATGATGTCAGACCCTAATGCACCAATAAAAAGATTTGCAAATATAGAGGTCAACAACGATGCTGGTCTTGTGCGCGGACAACAAATACAAGCAACTTCATCCATAGAAAAAGGTGAAGTAACACTTGCCGTATTAGCCAGCAATATGAGTGAGCTAAAACAAAGGGAAGGCATAGCCCAAAGCGATATTGATAAAATAGGAGAAATAGAGCAACAACTAGCATCAGGCGCAATATCAATAGAAGATGCAGATAGCCAAATAACAGCTATGCAA
Source organism: Micavibrio sp. (assembly GCA_026989265.1). Taxonomy (GTDB): domain Bacteria; phylum Pseudomonadota; class Alphaproteobacteria; order Micavibrionales; family Micavibrionaceae; genus UBA1672. The sequence continues at coordinate 65,299 of JALSJP010000005.1, read as the reverse complement.
AACCATAATTCCAATGGCATTCATAATTCCAATGGCATTTATGCAGGCGGCTTCACCATGGGATCAGTCCTTGATGAATATCCACAATATGATGAACCCAATGCAAGCTACGTAATTCCTATAAATAATGGCTCTGATAACGCCCCATCACTAACAACAAGCGCATTCGGCAAAGGATTAGCAAGTCAACCAACTCCTGAACAGTTAGATGCTCTTAAACTTGAAGAAGAACGCCTCATAGCCCTGCAACAATCAAGCTCATCGCCAAATAACACCGGTATGGCTGGGTAAATTTGACGAAATAGTAATAACTATATATAGTTAAGATTAATTAGGTTGAAAAAGGCGCAAAAAGTGCCAATTAAGTAATAATTAATAAAGGGTGATGACATTGCTTTTATCACAAAATGACACAGATAAAACTACAGCTCCTGCTCCTGATGATAATGGGAGTAATGGTGTTGAAAAAAAACCTAATACCAAGCCCGCCGAAAACGAGCCTGAGATTAAAAATCCACCGCCATATAAATTACCAAGAGGAATGCTATACGCTTCTTACGATGGTGATGGTGGTGATACGCCCTCCCAAGGCGATAAGACCAAGAAAGAATATGCGCGCCTATCAAGGCAAACCTCCAATCAATCAAATGATCTAAGCATATTTGCTTTACTATTTGCATTCTTCTTTGGAGCAGATAAAAAAGTGTTAGAAAAAGGTGGGGCAGCGGACAAAATCTCCGATGCATTCGGACTTGATAAGGAAGAATTAAAACAAACTGTAGCAAATGTAATATCTGACAAAACCACGGCTTTTAGCGCGGCAGTTTCCACGGTAGAAAATATTGATTTTAATAATGTAGATTTGGATAAGGCAGGCGACATAAAAATATCATCAATTATTGAACAAAGCACCGAAGGCTTCCTTCACCCTAACCTAGTAAGAAGAATGGAAAAAGACCCTGATGTTGCGCAAATGGTTCAATGGACATTAGATGCAGCAAAGCGTGAAGGAATTGACGGCAGCCTTCTAGCAAACCAATTTTGGGCAGAATCAAACTTTGACCCTGATGCTACCTCTGAAAAAGGTGCAAGAGGAATTGCTCAATTTATGCCCTCCCATAAGGGCGAGTGGGGATTAGAGACAGATGCTGATTTTCATGACCCAATAAAATCCATTGATGCTGGGGCAAAATTCATGGCTCACCTTACAAATAAAGTAGGAAACCAACATCTTGCTATGGTTGCCTACAATGGCAGACTTCGCGCTTTAGGCTTTGTAAAGGAAAACATAGACCCATCAGAAGAACTTACAATAGCCACTTGGATGGATTTTATGGAGAAACGCAATGAGGACTACGAAACGATTCCTGAACTAATAGAGCGTGACAAAACCAGCGCATGGCACAATGAGACACTAAATTACATCAAGAGAATTGATCCAACTTACTGGAATGAAAATTTACTTGCTCGCGCACAAACACAATCACCTAACCAGCAATTATTCAATAATGGTGGGGTAGAAGTGGCAGATGCGAGCCAGCCATACCCCCTCACCCCTCAATTTAATACAGATGGAGTTAATGAAGTAATATCATCTGCCCAAATTGATAAAGATATGGCGGCAAATGAAGAGGCATTTTCAACCGCCCCCACTAAAGCATTCCCAACTTGATTGGTAATCCATAGTTATTTTTCAACGCGAAGTCACGAAGCCACTAAGGTTACGTCTTTTGTCATCCCGAGCAAAGTCGAGGAATCTATAAAGGTCGCCAGTATTTAAGATCTTTCCATTTCATGTTCGAGATGGCACTTCATGTGCTTCGTGGTTAGAAATAACAATTCTAAAAAACACAGCATTCTTAAATAGGGTTTATATAGCTAAAATAACTTTTCAACCGCGGCGCGCTCTTCTCTAAGCTCTGCCTCGCTCTCATCAAGGCGTTTTTGCGAGAACTCATTAATATCAAGCCCTTGAACAATCTTATAGCTGCCATTGTCACATGTAACGGGATAGCCAAATATAACCCCCGCCTCAACACCATAAGAGCCATCAGAAGGAACAGCCATTGAGACAAACTCCCCTTTAGGCGTACCAAGCGCCCAATTGCGCATATGATCAATAGCAGCAGAAGCCGCCGAAGCAGCGCTAGAAGCACCGCGCGCTTTAATAATTGCCGCGCCGCGCTGTTGCACCTCTGGAATAAACGTGCCTTCATACCATGATTGATCAACATTAGACAAAGCAGCCTCGCCCTTAACGGTTGCATGATGCAAATCAGGATATTGAGTAGAGCTGTGATTCCCCCAAATAATCATATTCTTAACATCTGTGGAATGAGCGCCAGTTTTCTCAGCAAGCTTGCTCATTGCTCTATTATGATCAAGGCGTACCATCGCGGTAAAACAGCTCGGATCAAGATCAGGAGCATTTTGCTGCGCTATCAATGCATTTGTATTAGCAGGGTTTCCAACCACCAAAACCTTAACATCGCGGCTAGCATGATCATTTATAGCTTTGCCTTGAGGAGCGAATATAGCACCATTTGCCTCAAGCAAGTCCTTGCGCTCCATCCCAGGGCCGCGTGGACGCGCCCCAACAAGATAAGCATAATCCGCGTCTTTAAAGGCTATATTAGCATCATCAGTAGCAACCGTGCCCGCAAGCAATGGAAACGCGCAATCATTAAGCTCCATTATAACGCCTTCAAGCGCGCCAAGTGCAGGGGTAATCTCAAGCAAATGCAAAATAACTGGCTGATCTGCGCCAAGCATAGCGCCCGATGCAATGCGAAATAATAATGCATAACCGATTTGCCCCGCCGCGCCTGTAACTGCAACTCTAACTGGATCTTTCATAAAATGTGCCTTTCTTGAAATTATAAATTTTAACACTCTACGCATAACGTTTTTGATGATTCGTAGCAACAGTTAAGATAAAGCATCTAAGGATAACCAGCACTTTGCATCTCAAGCAAGCGCGATACGGTACGTTCAAATTCATAAAGGTGATCGCCAGCCCGATACAGCCTATCAACGCCAACTTCCGCCGAAATAATAACGCGCACCCGCGCCTCATATAGCGCATCAATTAAATTCATCAAACGCTTTGCCTCATTGCGCCTATCATAGCCAAGCTTTGGAACATCCTCAAGAAACACAGTATGGTATTTGCGGGCAACTTCCAGATAATCTTCCGCGCCGCGTGGTCGCTCGCAAAGCTGCGCAAAGGTAAAGCGAGCAATGCCATCCACAACTTGCTTAACATTAATTTCACGTCCCTTGATATGCAAGACCTCTTTCCTGTGAGCCCTACCATTTGTAATCTCTTCAAAAATATCATCAAGAATATTTTGGGTTTTGCGCCCTAATGGAGTGAAATATGTTCCCTCGATTTGCACTGTTTGCGCTCTATAATCTATGTCACCACCCAAATGAATTGGTTTAACCTTAGTTTTAAGCAGCTCAATAAATGGCAAAAAACGCTCTCGCTGCAAGCCATCTTTATAAAGATCATCTGGTGACCAATTACTCGTCGCAACGATAATTACGTCATGCTCAAACAATATTTTGAACAAACGCCCCAAAATCATAGCATCTGTAATATCCACCACATGAAATTCATCAAAGCATAATATGTTGGCTTTTTGCGCAATTATCCCAGCCAAGGACGGTAAAGCCTGATCCACAAGCCCTGAGCTATCATTATCAAAGCAGCTCCTCGCATTTATATAATCATGAACCTCTATCATAAATTCATGAAAATGCACGCGGCGTTTAGGAACATCATCGGGCAAACAATCATAGAATAAATCCATGAGCATAGATTTGCCACACCCCACCCCGCCATACATGTAAATACCCAAAGGAGTTGGTATTTCTTGTTTAAACCCTGCTATCTTTTGCAAGAAACTAACTTTAGGAGCGCATTCTTTTTCCATGACCCCATCAAAAAGCCGCTGCAACTCAGCCATAGTTTTTTCTTGCACAATGTCAGCTTTAAGCTCTCCCGATGCAATGCGTTTTTGATATATTTTATACGGCGTTTTTGTCATTTTTTGGCGTAGATATTTTTATTAGAAGGATAGATAACTCATAAAGAGCAAGAAGCGGCACGGCAAGCATTACCTGACTTATTATATCAGGCGGAGTTAAAAATGCAGCTATAATAAATGTAATAATTACAGCATATTTGCGTTTAGATGCCAAAAATTCCGCACTTACAATCCCCACTCGCCCCAAAAGGGTAAGTAAAACAGGGAGTTGAAAACATAAGCCAAAGGCAAATATCAAGGTCATAATTAAATCGAGATATTCACTAACCCTTGCCTCCAATTGTATGGGCAGAGCCATATCCGAGCCAGTGCTTTGAAAACTAAGGAAAAATGGCCATGCCATAGGCAACACTAGGTAATAAACACATGCCCCGCCAGCAAAGAATAATATCGGCGTAGCAAGTAAAAATGGCAGTAAAACCTTACGCTCATTTTTATATAAACCCGGAGCAACAAACACCCATATTTGCATTAGCAATACTGGAAATGTGAGGAAAACCCCTGCAAAGAAAGCTACCTTCAGATAGGTAAAGAAAGCCTCTGTTAACCCCGTATATATCAATCGGTTCGTATCGTTTTCATTCATGGAGGCAGCAAGCGGATGCACAAGAAAACTGTAAATCTCATCAACAAAGAAAAAACATACGCCCGTCCCCAAAGCCATAACACCAATTATCCAAAGCAAGCGAATACGAAGCTCCATCAAATGGGACAAAACGGGCTTTGCAGCTTCATCATCTAAAGCAGGGCTACTCATGCTTACGCCCCTCTTCTTCCGCTATTTCCTCAGACTCAGCTTCATCGAAATCTGCATCTTTTATAGCCTCACCAGCCTCTTGATCGCGCTCTTGGTCAAGTTTATAATTTTCTTCGAAATTCACGCTTTTGCGAATATCATCAAGATCAGCGTCGCGCATTATATCCTCAAATTGTTGGGATATGGCGAACTTAACATACTGCAGCCTGCGAATAATTCGCCCCAATGCCACCATAAGAACTGGAATTTCATTAGGTCCTATCACTATGACAGCCACAGCAATAATCAAAAACAGCTCTAGCCATCCGAAATCAAGCATATGCTATGTCTTATCTTTATCTTCGTCATCAGGAATAGAGCCAGATTTTTCATCCTTCAAACCTTTTTTGAAGCTATTAATGCCCTTCGCCAGATTCTCCATGATTGTTGGAATCCGCCCTGCTCCGAATAAAACCATAACCAATAAAATAACAATTATAATTTGAATTATACTAGGTGACATAGCCTAAAATCTCTCTTCTATTATTTCTTCTTCTGCCTCTTCTTCTACGCCTTCTTCTAAAGATTGTCCAGCAGAAGAGAACAGCTCATCTTGAGCAACCGTTTCAATAGCAGCCCTGCGATCAAGCAAGCCTGAGGCTTTCATTTCATCCATACCTGGAAGATCTATAATACTTTCCAAAGAAAAATGATCCAAAAACCCATTAGTCGTAACCCAAGTTACTGGTCTTCCTAAGCTCTCACGCCTGCGCCCTGGTTTAATCCAGCCCATCTCCATCAGCGCATCCAAGGTCCCTCTGTGAGTAGCCACTCCGCGAATATTTTCAATTTCTGCGCGCGTTACTGGCTGGTGGTAAGCAATAATAGCCAAAGTCTCCATCGCTGCGCGTGATAATTTCTTATGCACTATTTTATCAATATTAAGCTCCTCCGCGAGATCAATTGCAGTGCGAAAAGCCCACATTCCTTGTATATTAATAAGGTTTACGCCGCGCCCCTCATATATATTTTGTAATTCCATCAATAACCCGCCAACATCTGCGCTCTCGCCCATACGTTCATGCAAAAAAGCGGTACTTAATGGCTCGCTTGACGCAAATAAAATAGCTTCCAATAAGCGTATATGGTCTTTCCCAGCAATCATATTATCCAAACCCCGACAGATTAATAACAACCATTAATGCAATAAATACAGCAGCAACAGGGAAAACAAATTTTGTAATAAAAACCGACAGAAATCCGCGCTCTTGCTTCATTTTATGCATATTGCCCATCTCATGAATATTACCCATTTTATGCGTTTTATTCATCTGCTTCATATCACTACCATGATAATCATAAGACTTATCACTACCATTTCTACGCTTTTCTTTTTGCTCTTTAATGCCCCATTTATCGCTGGTTTTAAAAAATACAGAGCCAACCCATAAAAAAACGGCTAAAACAAAAACAAACAGCTCCGTACTATACATAAACATAGCAAGAACAGCCATAGGGTCATCATTATCAAAGGATATTTCAAAATCCTTAAACATGTTAAACACTGCACTTATAATGTCACTAGATATATCTTTCAGCTCTTTCATTCATCAGCCCCCACCATGGATCGCATATAAATCGGGCGAAACAAACCATCTTGCCTGAACTCTACCCGCCCCTGCTTGGCAAGCTCAAGCCCCGCTGTAAATGTAGAAGCCAAGGTCGAGCGCCCATACAGATCATCCAAAACATCATCAGGAACGAAGCTATGCAGCGTTGTCCACACGCTATTAAATCCAGATTTAGGCAATGATCCAAACATTTGTTTTAAACGCGTCATCGCATCATCCGTAGACATAAGATGGAATTCTGGTAAATCATAATTACTATCTTCCTTGCGACGCTCAATATCACCATAAGCTTTTAGCATATCATATAAAGACACATTCCAGCGAGTTTCTGTATTTGTTAGCAAGCTCTCTGGCTGCCCGCGAGCAAACACATCTTGCCCCAAAATCGGCAGTTCTTGCAATTTTTCCGATGCAAGCTGCATAGCTTCTAGCCGTTGTAATTGAAATTGCAACGCTTGTGCGATATCATCTGCGCTTGGCTCATCTCCACTTTCTTCCTTAGGCAGGAAAAGCCGTGATTTCAAATAAATCAACCACGCCGCCATGACAAGGTATTCAGCCGCAAGTTTAAGGTCTTTCTGCTTTGCTCTATCTATAAATTCAAGATATTGCCTAACAAGCTGCAAGATAGAGATTTTAGCAAGATCAACTTTTTGGTTGCGTGATAGCTCCAAAAGAACATCAATAGGTCCTTCATACCCATCAATATCGAGCAAAAGCCTGTCAAAACCATCATTTTCACCCAAAACCTCACCCATTAGACAGTCTTTTCATGGTTTCACTGCTAATTTTGGGGAGTTTTACTGCTAATTCCTCCATTTTATCGATATCACCGCCACAATATAGCGCTAAATCACACCCAGCGCTCAAAGTTTCGATAGCTTTATCGGAAATACTGCCATAGCAATCCATAGCCTTCATATCCAGATCATCACCAATAAGGATTCCATCAAACCCCATATGCCCGCGTATAGTTTCCTTAATAACTTTTTGAGATACAGATACGAGGTGATCCGCATCTAATGCATCAAACTTAATATGAGCCGTCATAGCCCAAACATTGTGACCAATATCAGATGATGCCACATTTTCAAAAGGCACAAAATCAGAATTTGCCAGCTCATCATAAGGCGCATCAATAATTGGAAGTTCCAAATGAGAATCGCTATTCGCCCTGCCATGCCCAACTATATGTTTTACAATAGGAGTGATACCCGCGCTCAAAAAATGACGACAAACAGATACGCCTAATCGCGATACAATATCAGGATCATTTGAAAATGCCCGATCACCTATAATATCATGCGCCCCGTCAAATTGCAGATCAAGCACAGGGGCACAATTAACATTAATGCCAAGCTCTACTAGCTCTTCAGACATTCTTAAAACCTCAAAACGAAGCTCTTCTAATGCTTTATCAGGATCAGCAGCGTATAAATCACCGAAATAGTGCATAGGTTTAAACTCGCGCCAATGCGGCGGGCGTAAACGCTGAACCCTCCCGCCCTCTTGATCAATTAGGATAGGGCAATCGCGCCCCACTATATCTTTAAGCTTAGCAACTAATGATTTTAACTGATCTGGATTATCACAATTGCGCTTAAATAAAATAAATCCAAATGGATTAGAATAACTAAACAGATCCATTTCGCGCTGCGTAAGCTCAAAACCTGATAGCGAGAAAATACAGGCTAATGCATTTTTTGCACCGCTTGCAAAATCATTTTCACTTAACGACAAGGCAGCCCCCAGCCTTGTTTTGAGCCTTCAAGGAATTACAAATATCCTCTGCCTCTGACTTGCTCATAGGGCCGGCTTGAATGCGATAGAACTTACCACTAGGCAATGATGCCTCTTGAACGCGGAATTTTGACTGCGACAATACATTATATTTGTCTTGCATTTTCGCCCATTCAGACCCAGCGCGCGCGGGATCGGTAATGCTTGCAAGCTGCACAAAATATAATGATGTAGCCACGTTAGAAGCGGGGCTAGCCGCTCCAACGGCAGGCTCTATTGATGAAATGCCTGACGATTTTTCATCCAATATCTTGCGCACAAAATCCAAAGTATCGGGAGAGCTTGCCGCTGCATATATAGCGCGTTTTTCAAATTTAGGTTTAACCAAAAGCGCCGCCGCCGCCGTCTTTTGATTAAACTCATCATCCGTTTCATTACTAATGCCCTCAGCAGAAGAACCTATTTTTTGCAGCACATTTTGTGGATTTATAGAAGTAATCTCAATTTCCACTTCATCACTTATTTTATCGCCTAACGCGCCTTCCACAAGGTCAATTCTTTGCATAACTTTAGGAGGCGAAGGCATGGACATAGGAATCTCACCCATAACAGCCTTATTAAGAGCATCCTCTTTACTGACCATATCACTAGCATCATCACTAAACCGTAAAAGGAGATTTTCCACAGACTTTGCCTCAGCGTCAATATTTACGCTGCCAGCATTAGCCATTATAGTGCTTTCACGATTAGCAATGCTCATACCGCCGCGCTGCAATGGCTCTGATTTAATCGGGCGCAAATCAGCTTTTATGATAGGTATATTTCGCGGCTCATCATTGCCTGATGGATAAGTAGCAATAACAATCCCAACAAAGAACGTAATAATAACGCCCAAAGAAACAACCGCCACCAATGGCGTTTTAAGCTTACTCATAATACGAAAAGCAACACCAGAAGACTCGCCGACAAAATGCTTCGCATTAGGTCTAGGTCTTGCGGGGGCTTTCAAGTAATGGTTATAGCCATATTGATTAAATTTATTATCCTGACTCATAAGGATGGTTTCCTAATTTTTTTACACAAGTGATTATATTCTAAATTACTAACGCAAATCCCAATAAAGGTCAAAGAGCCTTTCATGCTCACGGATAGCATATCTATCGGTCATTCCAGCAATATAGTCAGCAACAATTCTAGCTCTAACCTGCTCATTCCTTTGCGCTCCCGCCTCTGTAATGCGGTTTTGCCAATTATCAGGAAGCAGCTTATAATTCTTGTGGAAAGCTTGAAACAGCTCACCTACTATGCGTTCCACCTTAAGCCCAATACGGTTTATTGTGTAATGTTTATACATGCGCTCGAACAAGAAACTCCGCAGATACTGTACGTCTTCATGCATTCCAGCCGAAAAAGCCACCATTTGCATGCCTGCCTCCCTAACATCATCAGGTGATTCGGGTTTGACTTTATCTAAACGACTCGCCGTTTCCGCCAAAACATCGTCAACCATAACGCCAATCATATCACGCTTGGTCTCTTGAATAAGATAACGATCGGCAATATCGGGGTAATTATCGCGCACTTGCCCAATTATCCTTGATAATATAGGGACTTGCGCCAAATCATCAATGCAAAACAATCCGGATCGTATTCCATCTTCCACATCATGGTTATTATAAGCAATATCATCAGAAATAGCAGCAACCTGCGCCTCCATCGACGCATATGTATCAAGACGTAAATCCATTTTTTCTTGCAGCTCACGAACAGCTATATGAGGCTCGCCCTTGATAGGTCCATTATGCTTAACCACCCCTTCCAAGGTTTCCCATGTCAGATTAAGCCCATCCCAGCGCGGATATTTGCGCTCTAAAGTTGTTAAAACCCGCAAAGATTGGTCGTTATGCTCAAACCTACCATAAGGCTCCATAACCTCTTTAAGGCTATCCTCCCCCATATGAGCAAATGGCGTATGCCCCATATCATGGGCAAGCGCAATGGTTTCCGCCAAATCCTCGTTCACCATGAAACTACGCGCTAATGTTCGCGTAATCTGCGCCACCTCCAGCGTATGAGTAAGGCGCGTGCGGTAGTGATCCCCCTCATGATAAACAAATACTTGCGTTTTATATTTCAAGCGACGAAAAGCCGATGAATGAATAATCCTATCCCTATCGCGCTGAAACGCGTTGCGCCGCCTGCTTTCTGGCTCATCATGAACCCGACCAAGGCTTTGCTCTGGCTTGCAAGCATAAGAAGCCAGCGGCATAGCGCAATAATTATAAGAAGTTTGTTTCATTTTAATTGCTCATCATTAAATTTTTACGATATAACCATACTATGATTCTAAATATTGATGAAAGCGCCGTAAAGCGCATAAATGAACTTCGTGAAATTAAGGGCAATAAATCCCTTATGCTGCGCGTACGCGTAGATGGAGGCGGCTGCTCTGGCTTTCAATACAGATTAGAGCTAACCGATGACAAAAAAGATAGAGATTTAACATTCGAAGAAACAGTTCTAAGCGATGATATATCAATGGGGTTTCTTGAAGGTGCAACTATATCATTTGAAAAAAACCTAATAGGCTCGGAATTTAAAATCAACAACCCCAACGCTGCGTCAGGCTGTGGCTGCGGCACATCATTTTCAATATAAACTGGATAAAAAAACATATGAGCAACGACATATCATTAAACGACATATCACTATCAACTAAAATAGCAGGAATTGCCCTGCCCTCATGCATATATAACGCATCAGGCCCTCTATGCAGCACAGCAGATGAGCTGCACGCCATTGGCAAAAGCGCATCAGGCGCGATATTATCCAAAAGCGCTACCTTAGCAAAAAGAGCGGGCAACCCCTCCCCGCGATATATAGACACAAAATGGGGTAGTATAAACTCTATGGGGCTTCCCAATGAAGGGTATGAGCTATACGCCAACCTATCAAACGAGCTTAACGCCTATGACAAACCCTATTTCATGTCAGTATCAGGCATGAGCTTTGATGAAAATGTAACAATAATAAAAGAGCTAGCTAATTTTGAGCATATATCAGCAATAGAGCTTAATTTATCCTGTCCAAATGTCCCAGGTAAACCGCAAGCTGGATATGATTTCGAGCAAAGCCGTAGCCTGTTAGAGGCTGTATTTGCTGTTGCAACGAAACCTATCGGCGTAAAGCTCCCCCCCTATTTCGACATGCCTCATTTTGAGATGATGGCATCGGTATTAAATGACTTCCCTATTGCTTTTGCTACTTGCATAAACAGCATAGGAAACGGGCTTGTCATTGATACGTCGTTAGAAAGCGTCGTAATAAAGCCTAAACATGGCTTTGGCGGAATTGGCGGGGATTTTATAAAGCCAACCGCTCTGGCTAATGTCCGTAAATTCTACACTTTATTATCGGATAAAAAACTAGCCATCATAGGGTGCGGCGGCATTAAAAATGGCATGGATGCATTCGAACATATCTTATGCGGCGCAAGCGCAGTGCAAATCGGAACGCATTTTATGCGCGAAGGAACGCCGTGTTTTAAAACCATAGAAAATGAGCTTAAATCAATCATGAAAGAAAAAGGCTATCACAGCATAGATGATTTTAAAGGCAAGCTTAAGGATATATGAAAACAACGACCTTGTAGAACTTTTACCTTAAAATAGCAGTTTGCACTTGACAAAAGCCTTAAAAACCTCTTTTCTGCACTCCTGAATTTTGCCCAAATCAGATTACTTCAAATGGAGGGGTGGTCGAGTGGTTAAAGGCAGCGGATTGTAACTCCGCCCGCGTATGCGTACGCAGGTTCGAATCCTGCCCCCTCCACCATTTTTCTGTTTTTCATCATATCCCATCACCTCTGATTATACACCATACGCCTTGATTTAAAAGGGCTACCTGTCTATAGTTGTATTTCAATGCTTTTGAGCATGTTTCCTTATCAACTAAAAAAAGGGGGCATGTTTGGGGGCATTAAGCAGGATGTAGCCCCCAAATGAAGCTAAAAGACAGTGAATGTAAGAACGCCAAGGGCAAAGCTAAACCATACAAATTAGGCGATGGTAAAGGCTTGTATTTGGAAGTTACCACCAAAGGGGCTAAGTATTGGCGTTTAAAATACCGCATTGATAATAAAGAGAAGCGTTTATCTATTGGCGTATATCCAGCCGTTACCCTTAAACAAGCGCGTAATGCTATGCTGAAAGCCAAAGAGTTAATAGCTTTAGGCATTGACCCTTCTCTTGATAAGCAAAAGAAGAAAGCCTTATCCAAAATTAGCAACACTAACACCTTTGAAGCCGTAGGGCGTGAATGGTTTGAAAACCGTAAGCCACGCTGGACACCTAATTATGCCAAAAATGTTATAGACCGCTTGGAAAAAGACATATTCCCTTATTTGGGGGCATATCCGATAAGTGAGATAGATGCCCCTTTTATCTTGTCTGTTACACGTAAGATAGAAAACAGAGGCGCTGGGGAAGTGGCAAAACGCCAATTACAAAAATGTGGAGAGATATTTCAATACGCTATAGCCACAGGCAAAATTAAAACAGACCCGACTTACAGTCTATCCAAGGCATTACAGCCTGTTAAAAAAGAACATTACAACGCGATAACTTTTGAAGAATTGCCTGAATTGTTACAAAACATAGAGCGCAATGATGCGAGGCTATACAAAACCACGCAAAACGCGATTTGGCTTATCATGCTAACCTTTGTCCGCACCAGCGAGCTAATTAAAGCCGAATGGAGCGAGATTGATTTAGACAATGCCCTATGGAGTATTCCAGCACACCGCATGAAAATGAAACAACCGCACCTTGTCCCTTTGAGTAAGCAAGCGATTGAAATTTTAAAAGACCAAAAACAAATAGCGGGGGATTGGAAACATGTTTTTCCAAGCGTGGTAAGACCAATGCAACCAATGTCAAATAACGCGATATTAGGGGCATTAAAACGCCTTGGATATTTAGGGCGCATGACAGGTCATGGCTTTAGAGCCTTGGCAATGTCTACCATTAAAGAGCAGCTAAACTACCGTCATGAGGTCGTCGATAAACAGCTTGCCCATAAACAGAAAAGCCAAATAGACCAAGCCTATGACCGCGCACTGTATATGGACGAGCGTACCATAATGATGCAGGAATACGCTGATTTAATAGATAGTCTATACAGCGTAAATACAGTGATACATGCGAGGTTTAAGTGATGGTTAATTTGTTGGAGTGCGAGCTACAAAGGGCAAAAAATGCGTATGAGGCTGGGGATACTGCTACAGCAGTAGAAAATGCCCTTTGGTGGATATGCTCTAATTTTGAGAGCACAACAGATATTGATATATCATGGTTTCAAGAAGAGGTTTCAAACATGGCTTGGATGAAAATAGGTACAGAAGAAAAGAAGTGGGAGATAGGTTATATGGTAGCTATTTTGGTTTTTTATGGAAGTTCAAAAAATCAAGCTATGGATGCTATTTCAGATTGGTTGCTTCTTAGTAAAACTAAAGTTAGGGATGCTTACTATCATATTGAACAAAATGACATTTATAGAGAACATTTGGAAACAGGTTGGGATTATAAGTTATGTTCTTTTCATTTGCTGATATGTCATCATGAAGTTGAAAGATTGTTTCCTAAGCAACATAAAAAAGCATATTTAGCGTACTTGAAAGCAGGGTTAAAATATTTTGAAGGTGATGTTGCTTTAAATAACGGCGAAGAAATATTTTTAAAATTAGCTGATTTTAAGACTCTTGAGGCAGTAGAAAAAAAGTTAGGCAATTTAACTTTGCCTTAGGCGTAGTTTTTTTGCCTAATTTCTAAATAAATACATTTATGGTTTCATAGAGATACAAAACAGCATTTAAGCGTTTCTGTATTTACATGGAGAACATAACCAATGACAAAAGCCTACACAATCAATTCATTTTGCGAGGCATACAGCATCTCGCGAAGCCTTTTCTATAAACTTAAAGAACAAGGCAAAGCCCCTAATACATTTACTCTAGGAAAACGAGTTTTAATTTCCATTGAATCTGCGCAAGAATGGCAGAAAATAATGGAAAAGCCTTTGAGCGAATAACCAATGTCAAAGCGTTTATATCCACATAAGCGCGTAACCCCGATCCGTAACCTGAGACACCGCATCTCGCTTAAATTCTTCCGTGTGTCGTGTGTATAACATTTTTATAACTCCTTGCTTCATTTTGTAATTGCAAGGCGTCTATAAATCTAGGGGCATCTCAATTAACCATTATCTCACATCGACTTATAAGTGTTTTTCACAGTAGAAGTAAAACTTATTTTACTTTAAAGCTTGAAATATTATAAATAGTAAGCTATATTTTACTTTGTGGCGATATACTGCAAATAAAGTAAAAAGGATTTAACTACGATATGGCGAATTTGTTATGGGGGAAAGTATATTTTAACGATATGTTCGCAGGTTTTCTACGTGAAGAGCCTGGTGATCGTATTACGTTCACTTATGATGATAGCTATATTTCTGCTGAAAACCCAGCTATTGCACATACGCTACCTGTACGAGCCGCTCCTCATATTAGCAATAATGGTCTGCATCCATTTTTTGATAACCTCGTATCAGAGGGCTGGCTTGAACATGCACAAAGCCGCTTGCTTGGTAAGCGTGAAGTAAAACGCTTTGAGTTATTGCTTGCCTTTGGTTTTGATTGTGCTGGCGCGGTATCGGTCGTTGATCCAGAACCATCCAAATTGACGCAAGCCATGCTTGATATAGATGACCCGAAAGAAATGGCTGTTCTAACAAGCAGAGCTTCTCTGTCGGGTGTCCAACCTAAACTAACCGTGGTTGAAGAAAATGGCATATTCCGCCCGGCACGCATTGATGAAATCAGTACGCATATTGTAAAATTTCCTTCTGCAAATCACCCTGACCTTATAGAGAATGAATATCTAACGTCGCAAGCATTTAAAGCTCTGCTTCCTGATGATGAAATTGTTGAACTCAGTATCGGTGAAATAAAAGGGTTAGACGACCCTGCATTGATTATTAAACGATTTGATAGAGAGCTAACGCATTTAGAGGAAGGCTTCGGTGGAGGATCAGGAAGTGGTGCGGGTTTTGGTGATGGCTCAGGATATGGAGGAGGAAGTGCTTCTGGTTTTGGTTACCCTGATGGTTCAGGAGATTCTATTCACCCAAGCCTCTTTGAAATAAAACGCATTCATTTTGAAGAATTTAATCAGTTATTAGGCCGTCGTTCAAATGCCAAATATACGGGCGCACATAAAGATATGGCAGAGTTTATTTTGCAAACAGATGGTTGCCTTCCCACACAAGCCTACATGCTTTACAGACGTATCTTGGCAGGATTACTGCTTGGTAACACGGATATGCATTTTAAGAATTTTGCGATGCTTCACACCACTCAAGGGCTACGTTTTACACCATCTTACGATCAGGTTGCAGCATCTCTTTATCAATATAAAACAGTGGCACTTTCAATCGCAGGTGCATCTGATTTGCCTATCGGTAACTTAAAGCCTGCCAATATGATTAGGCTTGGCGAAGAGTTTGGATTATCTCCTGCTGCCATCAACATGGCGGTGGACGGCTTGATTAAGAATTTTAATATGGCTAAACAAGCAATATCAGACGCTGAGTTTGGCTCGGACAATCTTAAAAACAACCTTATAAAATTGATGGAGAAAAGATGGAACGGAACATTCGCCTTAATTGGCAAGACCTTATCATCGAGGCAGTAACGCGTCGTAAAGAACAAAAGCTAACGCAAGAGCAATTGTCTGTTCTGGCTGGCGTAAGTAAGCCTACTCTTAATAGCTTTGAGCAAGGCAAGACAAGTATAAAGCTAGACAGTGCTATTAAAATTTTAAAGGTACTAGGCTTGGATTAGAACGCTTCATTTTAATAAATAATGTTCGCGAACATTATTGTTGCGGACAAGACGAACAAAATCTCTTAGTCTTTTATATAAGATCGCAGGAATTGACCTCTCAAGCCACGCACTCATTTAACTATGGGTCGTGGCTTTTTGCTTTTCCCTTCCCTGATATGCAAAAAGGTACTTCCGGCGATCTTCCCATGTAATTCCTTCTTGAGGATCATTATTATTTTCAAACATTTCTACCTCGTCGGCATCGCTTTGTTCCGTATAATAATATTTGCGCGGACGACCTTCCGTCGTTTTTATTTGCGGTGTTTTCTTCTGGATAGATGCTTTGTGTGAACCAATTTCAGCAATAAGAATAGCAATTAAAAGCTGATCCATTTCCTCCTTAGAGGAAACTTGGTCTTTTAACTTATTTTTTGGCTTCTTGATTTTCTGTGTACATTCATCAGGGTAGGTCTCAGATATCCAATCTGCAATTTGCCGTGCCGTATATTTTTGCTCAGCATTACTTTTCAGGAAATCTGTAACCGTATTGCTCAAATTAAGTTTCATAATCTCTTCCTATTTTGTCCACGCATTCGATAATACTTCAGCCTGTTTAAGCACGAGGTCTATTGCTTCTTTTTCATGATCTGGTGGATATTTATAACGCTGGAGCGTTCTTCTCACGAGGATACGTAATTTGGCGCGGACACTATCGCGCACTTGCCAATCGACCGTTGTGGATTTACGAAGTTTTTCAGTAATTTCTACGGCAATTTTTTTGAGGATTTCATCACCAAGCATGCGTGATGCGCTCTCATTATTTGCCAAGGCATCGTAAAAAGCGACCTCATCAGAATTTAATCCTAATTCAGATTCACGCTTAATATCATCTTGGAAATCCTTTGCCATTTGAATGAGCTCTTCAATAACTTGAGCCGTTTCTATGGCGCGATTGTTATATTTTCTTAACGTTTCATATAAGCGGTCAGAGTATTTCTTTTCTTGAACAACATTATTACGTGTTTTTGATCTGATATCGTCTTTTAGTAATTTCTCCAAAAGTTCAACAGCCAAGTTTTTCTCTGGTATTTGGCGAACATCTTCTAAAAACTCATCAGAAAGCAGTCCGATATTTGGCTTATCTAGTCCACATAATTCAAAAACATCGGATACACCTTCTGCTATAACCGCATTATCCAAGATTTGTTTTAAGGTCGAGTTTTTCTCTTCTTGATCAAGTTTTTTATCAACGGTTGTAAATTTGGTGATGGCCGCCTTTAAAGCGGACAGAAAGGCAATTTCTTTTCTAAGCTCTTTGGCTTCATCAAGCGTAGAACACAATGAATATGCTTTGGTCATAGCCAAAACAATATCAAGAAAACGTTTCTTGCCGTCATCCAGTGACAACAGATAGTTAGCAGCGGGTACTAAAAGTGAAGATGCTTCAGTTTCATAGCCGGAATAATCAAACCCCTCTGATTTATTGGTTCTGGCAAATAGCCCGCGCGCAGCATCCAGCTTTTCTAAAAGAATTGCAAAAGCCTCTTCTGCTCGCAATGTAGGAGCGCCTTTGCCTTTTGCATCGGTGTATATTTTAAGGGCTTGTTTGAGCTCATTGGCGATGCCGATATAATCCACGACCAGGCCACCGGGCTTGTCTTTAAATACCCGATTTACGCGCGCAATCGCCTGCATAAGGTTATGCCCCTTCATGGGCTTGTCGATATACATCGTATTACAACATGGCGCGTCAAAACCCGTAAGCCACATGTCACGCACAATAACGAGCTTTAAGGGGTCATTTTCATCTTTAAAGCGTTTTTCTAACCGCTTTTTGGTTTGTTTGTTGTAAATATGGGGCTGTAACAGCTCTTTATCAGATGCGGAGCCTGTCATAACGATCTTAATCGCGCCTTTTTCTGGGTCTTCATCATGCCAAAGCGGACGCAAGGCAATAATTTCATCATAAAGATGCACGCAAATTTCACGGCTCATGCCAACGATCATGGCTTTACCTTCCATCGTTTCGTTGCGCGTTTCAAAGTGAGAGACTAAATCAGCAGCAATTTGCTCTAACCTAGCTTTTGCCCCAACAAGCTTTTCAAGCCTGCTCCACTCACCTTTGGTTTTTTCGCGAGAGCCTGTATCTTCTTCATCCTCGATAACTTCATCAACCTGATCTGATAGTGCGTCTATTTCATCGCGATTAATATCAATCTTGGCAAGGCGGGATTCATAGTAAATTGGCACTGTTGCGCCATCATTAACGGCATCTTGAATGTCATAGATTGAGACATATTCACCAAAGACCGATCTTGTATCTTTATCTTCAAAAGAAATTGGCGTGCCTGTAAATCCTATAAAGGCAGCGTTAGGAACAGCATCGCGCATATGTTTTGCGTAGCCATATTTATATGTACCATCTTTGCTGAGCTTTGCTTTTAAGCCGTATTGGCTGCGATGCGCTTCATCTGAAATGACAACAATATTATGGCGATCATTTAATATTGGGTGCTCTTCTTCACCATCAAGAGGAGAGAATTTTTGCACTGTCGTAAATATAATTCCGCCAGATTCGCGCTCTGCCAGTAAACGGCGCAATTCATCGCGCCCATCGGCTTGCACAGGGCGTTGCTTTAATAATTCCTCGGCATTGCTAAATGTTGTAAAGAGCTGCCCATCAAGATCATTGCGATCTGTAACAACAAGAAGCGTTGGGTTATTCATCTCTGCTTGTTGCAACAACATTCCGGCATAGCAGCACATAGAAATACTCTTGCCCGAGCCTTGCGTATGCCAAACAACACCGGCCTTTTTATCACCCTCTACGCTAGAAGCTCCAACGGTTGCCTTAACGGCCTCACGCACAGCATGGAATTGGTGATAGCTCGCAATTTTCTTGATGATTTTCTCACCGTCATTTTCAAACAGTACAAAATATCGGATATAATCGAGCAATAATTCGCGGTCAAAAAAGCCCCGCACCATGGTTTCCAACTGCCATTCCAGCATCGGCTGGTCTTTTTCATTTTTGAGAGTGCGCCAAGGCACAAAGCGCTCTTTATTGGCGGTGAGGGAACCCATACGCGCCGTATAACCGTCACTAATGATATTGGCTTCATTAAAGATAAACAGATCGGAAATTTCATCTTTATAAGTTTGAATTTGGTTGAAAGCATCCCAAATATCGGCGTGCTCATCGCTGGGGCTTTTAAGCTCTAACACTGAAATAGGCAGGCCATTAATAAAGCAAATAATATCAGGGCGGCGCGGCTGTTTTGTGCCTGCCACCGTAAACTGATTAACCGCCATAAAGCGGTTATTATCAACCTTTTCAAAATCAATCAAAAACGCCGTATCATGTTTAATTTTGCCATCAACTTTATATTGAACAGGAACACCGCCAAGTAACATGCGGTGAAAAGCGCGATTATTGATCATAAGATCAAGGCTCTCAGGTTTCAAAACCTGCGCTATAACTTGCTCTACGCATTCTTCGGGCAAATGCGGGTTAATGCGAATAATGGCCTGCGTCAAAACCTCTTGCAGCACAACTTCGCGGTAATCACCCCGCATAGGATTATCGCTATCAGGGGCGATGTCATACCCGCATAAAACCTTCCACCCCGTATCACGGAACCAGTCTAAGCAATTATTTTCTAGTTGTTCTTCGTTCATTTTGTTTATACTTTCTACAATTTTCTTGACATTTTAGGGTATATAATACACCATGTAAGTAGAGGTTGGTCACTGCGTAGCGGGGGTCGACCTTATTTTTTGGGCAAAATCACTAAGCCATAACCTGTTATTTCTCCTAAATGATTTTTCCGCATTTTCCCCTTTATTATATCCAAATCTATTCTAGATTTACGATTTAATATTCGCCTTGCAATTGGCGTTACGATAGCATCAGCAATTTCTAGCCCAGCCAATTTATCATTTTTCGTTTTTGTCGTAAGGGAACCTATCCTGTTATTAATATCAACTGCTTGCATATAATGAGTACCTGACACTTTAAGGTTTAACCATGATAAATCTAGCTGCCTATCAAGTGTTGCGTCTCTCGATTCTGCAATAATATGTGCTTTTGGAGCATTCTCCCCGATTTCAAAACAGAAACGCTCAACTAATACATTTAATGATAAGTGGTATGGATCTACAGCATCTAATCCATATTTTTTCATATGATGTTCTTTTTTAATAGCACACGCTAATATTTTAATATCTAATTCAGAAATTAGTGTATTTAACTTTTGATAAAATTCAGCACAAAAACCACGCTCTTTCATTCTTTCAAAACCGTTTCTCTGGCGCGTGAAGTCTGCTGTATGTAGGGTGATTTCAGTTGTGTCAAATAAATCAATTTTAAAAGCATTTAATTTATCGGTCATTTCTCCAAGTGCATATTCTTTATCCGCAATAACACCCCCCAATAAAAATATTGGATGTTGCGGGTCAATAGCCGTTAAATTATGGTCACCAGATTCATCAAGAAACAAAATTTTACTCATGATGCAGTTTCCTTAATTTCATCCGCAACATCACTAACATCTATTTCCCCGGAAAGGAGTTTGGGGAGGAGTGCATCGCGGGTTTGGGTTAGGGTTTGAGATTGTTCTATATTATCAATCCATGCATTAAAAAAGACTGATACAAAGTTGCAAAAACTATCTATCAAAGCATCTTCTGATAATAATATTCTTGTAGCCTCTATACCATTTGAACTTATATTCGGTTGAGCACTCCCTTGTGCTGCACCGACAACCAAATTAAATATTTCTGATCGTTTAAAACAGCAATATAAAAACCAAGATATTTTTTTACCAAATTTTTCTGATTCAAATTTAGCAACACGCTGATTTAAATAAATAGATTTCCCTTCGGTTACAACTAAGCCAACTTTTGCAACGGTCGCACCAGTCATAGCCATAATTAAATCACCATCATTTAATTTAAAACGGGAAGCTTTTGATGCAACGTCATCGTCGATACATTGACAGTTTTTAATGTCTACCCTGCCGTCTCCCGTGATGTTTTTAATTTTGACAACAGGATTTCCTGTATCTATAAACTCTTTTCCTTTGAAAGCATATCCACCCCTTGCTTTTGCTATATCACCGATTGATTCAACCTCCCAACCATCAGGGATTTGGCCTAGTTCGCTGTCTTGTAGGGCGGAGGGGAAGAGTTGAGCTGTGGAGGTTAGCTCTTTGTAGGCTTCGGGGGAGGAGGAGCGCATAAGCTCTAGCTCGGCGGGTGATTTACCGCTGATGGCTTGCATGGCGGCTAGGTTTGCGTCCTGTTCGCTCCCGCCTTTTTCTAACGCCGCAATTTTTGCTCTTGTCGGCTCAAAATCCACAAACCAGCTCTTAAACACCGCCTGCGCCATCCCCTCCAATGTCTCATTTATCTTGCGGTTATTCTCGATTTTATTGTCTAAAGATCGCAGGGTTTGAGCAATAGATTTTTGTTTATCTGGCTCTGGTAAATAAAATTTATATTGCATGATTGCTACTTTATCGCCGCGTGGCATCTTAACGCCCTTAGCTGTTAAGACCGTATAATCAGTAAAGTTTTTATCGCTTATGATGTAATAGAGATATGTTGGGTCTAAAATTTCTGCATCATTTGTTCTGAAAATAAGAACATCAGGAGATGCACCACCCTCAAAATCGGCAAGCCATACTTTTCTGAAATATGTTCTAATATTTGAAAATAGAGTATCGCTTGTTTTGAAATGATTAAATTTAGTTGCAGCAGGAAGTTTTATTGCTGGCTCAACGCCGCCTCTATCAACGAGCATGTTATCTGTTGAAATATAGTTATCACAGCTGATTTTAGATGCAAGAATTTTATCTCCTACAAGTGATGCCATTTCAGAGAGAATGTATTCTTTATTAAATAAAGGTTCTGTTGTACTCATCCCGCCACCTCCCCATTTTTTTTGGTTTTGGCGATTAGGGCGTCGAAATCTGACTTGATTTTTTGTTTTTTGTTGAATTCTTTGTATTCTGCCAAGGCTTTTTTGTCGGCTTGGGGGCGGCTGATTTTTCCTTTGCCTTCCAAAATTTTATATTCATTAAAGCTCAAGAATTTATCGACGCTATCTGCCATATCTTGCATTTCCATTTTGACACGGTTTTCGATAATGTTTTCGATATAGTCAAAGAACCCTGAAATCGTGCGTTCCAGCTTTTTAATCTCTTTTTCTTCCAGATAGTTTTTTGCCACCTTTACATCGGAGGATATAACCCGCCCTTTGGGGCTGTTTTTCCATGTGGTCAATCCCATATGCGGGGCGTTGCGGTCTGATTTTTCGTGAATAATTTCAGGCGCTGTTTTCCCAGTAATGGCAAAGTGGAATTTATTCTGGATCATGGCGTAGAAATTTTGTGTGATGTCTGATTCCTTGTCATAGTCATCACTGATTTCCGCAAAAATATCTGTGATTTGTTGATAGATGCGCCGTTCACTGGCACGGATTGAGCGGACACGCTCCAAGAGCTCTTGGAAATAATCTTCACCAAATGTGGCTTCACCCTGTCTTAAGCGTTCATCATCCAGCACGAAGCCTTTTTTGATGAACTCTTTTAGGATTTGTGTTGCCCAGATGCGGAACTGGGTTGCCCTGCGCGAATTCACACGGTAACCAACGGCAATAATGGCATCGAGGTTATAGAATTTCAGGGTTCTTTTAACGCTGCGGCCACCTTCATTTTGAACTACCGAGAAATCCTCGGCAGTTGAATTTTCGTCTAATTCACTATCTGCATAGATATTTTTGAGGTGAAGGCTGATATTGTCGATTGATGTATCGAAAAGCTCTGCCATGGCTCGTTGTGGCAACCAAATTGTTTCATTTTCAATAAATACTTTGACGTGTACTTTATCGTCATCTCCGCCATATAGGATGAACGGTGTTTGTCCGCCGATAAGCGCGATTTCATTTTTGTTGTTCTCAGAGCTCATAGCCAAGCCCTCCGAGGTTCTTTTTGATCTCAAGTTCTAGGCGGTCGCTCTCAACGAATTGATCTTTGAGCTGTGCTGTTAAACGCGTCATTTTCTCGTTGAAGGGTTCGGTGTCTTCCTCTTGATCCGCTGCGCCGACATAACGCCCAGGGGTGAGGACAAAGTCATGCTTTTTCATGTCCTTTATGGTCGCGGAGTAGCAAAAGCCCGCAACGTCTTCGTAGCCTTCACCCATTTGCCATGCATGGAAAGTGTAGGCCAGTTTCTTGATATCATCGTCGGTGAAATCACGCAGGACGCGGTCTTTCATGAAGCCAAGATTACGAGCATCAATAAATAGCGTCTCGCCGCTGCGGTTACGTTTTTCCTTATCAAGGCGCAGTCCGTTTTTCTTGTCCTTGGTCAAAAACCAGATACAGGCGGGGATTTGCGTATTGGTAAAAAGCTGCCCCGGCAGAGCAACCATGCATTCCACCATATCTTCCTCAATAAGCTTTTGGCGGATGGCACCTTCATTATTGGTGTTGGAGCTCATCGAGCCATTGGCAAGGAGCAGCGCCATAGATCCCGTCGGCGCAAGGTGATAGAGCATGTGCTGCATCCAGCCGAAATTGGCGTTGCCTTGTGGCGGCGTGCCGTATTTCCAGCGTGCATCGCCTTCTAATTTGCCATGCCACCAATCCTTGATATTAAAGGGCGGGTTTGCCATGACGTAATCGGCGCGTAAATCTGGGTGTTGATCATCAAGGAACGTATCGCCGTTCTTTTTACCGAAATTGAAATCCAGCCCACGGATCACCATATTCATTGCGGCTAGTTTCCATGTTGTGGGGTTGGCCTCTTGCCCGTAAATGGAGATTTTCTTTCTCTGATCGGCGGCGTTGTAATGTTTTTCTCGCGCGTGAGCCTCTATAAATTTATCATTTGAAGAGAAAAACCCACCTGAACCCATCGCAGGGTCATAAATACGCCCTTTATAAGGTTCTAACATTTCAACAATTAAAGTTACTATGCTTTTAGGTGTCCAATACTGCCCGCCTTGTTTGCCCTCTGCGAGCGCAAATTGCCCAAGGAAATACTCATAAACATGACCGAGAATATCCTTGCTGTGCAGGCTTAAGCGTTTGCCGTTATACTCTGCCTTGCTAAAGCTGGTGTCAGAGAATGTATTAATAAGCCCTGTGAGTTTGTCATTTTCAAGTTGGTATTGGCTGATACTGTTTAGAATGCCTTTGAGCTTAGGATTTTCTTTTTCGATTTCATCAAGCGCATTATCGACAAGCCAAGAAATAGAACGAAGTTTAACGTCCTGTCCCTTATTGTCTTGCCAGAGCACATCCCCAATTGGCAAAGCTGCCGTTTCTTTAAGATATGTCCAGCGTGCATGTTTGGGCACCCAGATAACATTTGCCTCTTGGTAGTATTCTATGAGTTCTAGTTCGGATTGAATGGCCTCTTCGTATTCAGCGTCGCTATCGTAATCATCTCTTGGTAGATAATAGATATTGTCATCACTGTTGGTTTTAAACAGCTCAAGCAATTCTTCTTGGCGCTCTTCAAACGCATCAGAAACATATTTCAAAAAGATAAGCCCAAGCACGATATGTTTGTAATTTGCCGCATCAAGGCTGGAGCGTAATTTGTCCGCTGCTTTCCAAAGCTTGGTGTCCAGCTCATTTAGGAATTTTTGTTCTATGCTCATTTTTGATTCCTTATATCTTGTGCGCCTTGTTCTTGCTCTTTGATCCAGCGATCAATTTCAGACCGCCTAAAACGCCAGCTCCCACCAACTTTAAAGGCAGGGATTTTACCGTCAGATGTTAGCCTGTACGTCGTCTTCTCATTTAATTTGAGATACGCGGCAACCTCTTTGATAGTCATTATGTCGCTGTTCATAGCATTCCTACGGTTATAATTTGAATGAGTACAGTTGAGAAAATAATGGAAAATCACTAAATATTCAAGTAATTTAAACCTTAAAATTAAGGTTTATCTTTGTTTTGAAGCATAGCTCAATCCGCTTATCAAAATCGGATGTAATTTTTTGGGTTTTGTTGAAATCGCTATATTCTTTTAATGCCTTATTATCAGCCAGATTTTTATTAATCCGGCATTCATCCACCACCACAAATCCTTTGATTATGCTATAACATATTTTATTTATTCAATATATGTGGTAACATATAAGAATGATGGATAATATTATTAAAAAACTCCGCGCGGCGCGGAAAACCAAGGGCCTCACGCAGAGCGCATTGGGTGCTAAAATGGGCTTGCCGCAGAGCCATATTTCACAGATTGAGGCAGGAAAAATTGATATACGCCTTTCCAGCTTTTTGGAAATGGCGCGGCTTTTGGATTTGGAGACTATGCTCGTTCCCCGCAGTTTAGCACCCGCTGTCCGGTCTATGCTATCTGGTGATGGAGAAGAAGCATCACGACCAGCCTGGCAACCAGATAATGAAGAGAAATTGTCATGACAGCTTCGCTTGATGTTTTTCTGAATGAACGGCGCGTGTGGCTTCTAACACAGCTACCCGATGGACGAATTTTATCTACCTTCGATGAAGCCTATATCAATGATCCAAAACGCCCTGTTTTAAGCCAGTCTTATTTTTCATCTGATGGCAGTCTACTCACCGACACAAAAGCCTATAGCGTCAAAGCCCCGCCGTTTTTTTCTAATATGCTTCCCGAAGGGCATTTGAGGGAGTATCTTGCGATGCGCGGCGGCGTTAAGCCGGGTAGTGAATTTACCCTGCTTTACCTTTTGGGTGAGGATTTGCCTGGCGGCGTAATTGCCCGACCTGCGGAAGGGTCTTCTCTGCCTATTTAAAAAAAACCAAAGCAGAATATCAGGGTGAAAAACAAGATACACAGCAAGCTTTGCGTTTTTCTCTTGCGGGCGTGCAACTGAAATTTTCGGCGCTGATGGAGCGTCATGGTGGGCTAACAATCCCAGCCAGCGGTATGGGTGGAGACTGGATTGTAAAATTGCCGTCCCCCACGCATGACAATGTCCCCGAAAATGAATATGCCATGATGCATATGGCCGGGCAAATTGGTATGAATGTGCCGGAGATCAAACTGGTAGCGCTATCCGATATTGAAAATCTTCCCGATTTTGGCAAATTGCGCGGCAGCCAAGCTCTGGCCGTAAAGCGTTTTACTGTTATTTCCGGTACAGTGTCTAAAAGCTCTTCTTCATAATGATACGGATTTTTGCCTCAAACTGAGCTGGAGAAAACGGCTTTCTGATATAGCCCGTAACTCCAGAGCTTTTCGCCTCAATAACAGAATCCATATCACCGCGCCCCGTCACCATTAAAAACGGAATATCAGGATCAACCGTCCGCAATTGCCGCAAAAGCTCAACGCCAGACATGCTCGGCATATTCCAGTCACACACAATAAAATCAACAAAGTCAAATGCAGCGTCAATAAATGACAGAGCTTGACGTCCATCAGATGCGTCAAAAACCTGATGAACCCCCATCTCGGTTAGCATATTACGAACAAGCGCGCGCGCATCATCTTGATCATCCACGACCAACACTTTTAAATCTGATAATTTTTTTGCACCATCAGCCATTCTAGTCCCCCTTATCAGTATTAACAGTTTCCCATTGCGGCATAGATTGAGCCGCAAAAGCCAAAGTCTCGGGCGTGCCTTCCCTAAGCTTATTCAAAAGCAGCACAGCAAGAGCTTGGTAATCAACCGGCTTTGCAACAAATGATAAATCATCAGGCAGCTCAACAGGCGCCATATCACCATTAGCAGGGTATCCGCTCATAAATATAATTTTAGTTTGAGGCGACATAGCCGAAACAAGCTCCGCAAGCTTCACCCCATTAAGATTAGGCATAACAACATCAGTTAGTAAAATATCTATGCCCTCATCCATATGATCATCAAGCAGCACCAAAGCCTCATCACCATCGCTTGCGCCATAAACCTTAAGCCCCATCTCCTCAAGCATATTTGTAACAAGCATAAGCAAATCAGGCTCATCCTCCGCAACAAGGACGCTATAGCCATCAAGACATATTGTCGATAAATCAGACACATTACCCGAAATTTTCTTACTTTGCTCTTCGTGGCTAAGCGGTAGATATAGTGACATTTTAGTGCCTTTTCCAAGCACAGAAGACACATCAAGCGCACCGCCCATCTCTTGCACCAAACCATAGACAACAGATAAACCAAGCCCTGTTCCCTTGCCCTGATCTTTAGTCGAGAAGAACGGATCAAATATCTTCTCTAAAGTTTCCTCATCAATGCCCGTTCCTGTATCAGATACAGAGATACAAACATATTCATCCGCATCAATTTTCTTACTAACCGAACGCGGAACATCAATAGGGTTTAAGCACTTAACATTAATAGATAAATTGCCACCGCCATCCATGGCATCGCGACCATTTACCGCAAAATTCATTAATATCTGACCAAGTGAGCCAGAGCTTCCTTTTACATTCACATCACCATCAGGAATATCCACCTTAAGATTGATAGACACCCCCAAAAGCGGCAACAGTAATTCTCCTTGCTCCCTAACAACATCACACACATTAATGACCGTTTGCGTTACAACCTTATGCCTACTAAATGTGAGCATTTTATTCGTTAATGACGCCCCGCGCTTTGACGCTGCATCAATCCTGTCTAGGTAATCATTTATTTGCTGGTTTTCCCCATCAAGCAAATTAGCCGCCATAACGCTGTAACCACCAATAATAGACAAAATATTATTAAAATCATGAGCAACGCCCGCAGAAAGCTTACCTAAAGACTCTAGTTTTTGAGCATGGAAAAATTCGGATTCTCGCTGTTTAAGCAATGTAACCTCGGACAAAACCCCAACAAATAGCTCGAACGCTCCATCATCATCCATGGCGGGGGTAAGTTTCATGTTGAAATAACGCATACCATCACTGCCCTCAAATTCAAGCGCAACATCCACCTCCTTAACATCATTAAGGGCATCAATAAGCTTATCTCTATTTGCATCATCTTGCGCCAAGCCAATAACAATGCCCCAGTCGCTACCAATAATTTCATCAATATTACAATTAACAAAGTCACAAAATGCATCATTCGCAAATAGAATATCATTACTATCCGATGCAGGGTTACTAATGATAATACCACTAGACGTTGCCTGAACGGCGTGCATTAATTGCTGGTTAAAGATGCTCAAGGATATTATATCCTCTTCTCTTTTTTGACCAACATTAATGTCATTCATTATAAATGAGGTCATCCCCCCATTAATAACTTTAGCATCAACAAGAACATAGCCAATGTCACCGCATTGAATAATCTCCCGAAATTCCGTGCCATTTTCAAAGCCGAAACCCCTTAAAATTGTGTTTTTGATACTTTCATCAATATCAGCAGCATTATCAAATAAACAATTTAAAAACTCATTGCGCGTAAAATCCTCGATATTATCATCAATAATCGGTAACAAATAATGTTTAGCAAGCTTATTAGCCTTAAAAAAGTGACCCTTTTTATTAAATATTACATTACCATATTCGGAAGCATCCATAACTTCATTAAGTAATTTAGATGACAAGGATGATCTCCTAGCCAAAAACACCAACAAAATCATGGACACAACCGCAATAATCAATAAAATTTCAAGAATAATATACATTAGAACCACACACAGATAAACGCCACCTTAGATTGTAGTTACATATTGCAGCACACAGCAAGATATATTTTAAATAGTATAGGTTTGACATACAGTTGTATTTAAGAGACAATCATAGCGTACATAATTGAATACTCCCATATGCTAAACCATAGATTTAAGTATATATATTGCGCCGCCACAGTTGCCTTACTATTTCTTGCGCCAGAAAAAGCATCTCAAGCAAGCGATAAGCACAGCCCTGCCCTAAGCGGTTTTATCGGACTAAACACAATTCCAAGCGCGCGCATGGATAGCGTGGGTACAATTCACGCAGGAATATCCACATTAGACCCCTATATTAGTGGGTATATCGGCGCGCAATTAGCATCTCCACTATATATAAACATCCGCCAAACCGCAGAAATATCCAGCCTAACAGGCACGGCAAAACGCCTCTACCCTAATATAGGAATGAAGTTGCGCCTAAGAAAAGAAAGCGCATACAGCCCTGAAATATCCGTCGGCTTGCAATCCATCATTGGGCATAGCAGAATGGCTAGCGAGTATATTGCGCTATCAAAAAGCTATAAAAACCTTGATTTTACCGCAGGAATGGGCTGGGGACGCATGGGCGCATCAGGGAAATTCAACAATCCCCTTAAATATATATCCAAGCATTTCGGCAAAGATAGAGAGCAAAATAGCGAACTACCAAACGCTCCCGCTAACTGGCTAACTGGCGATTCTATTGGGTTTTTTGGCGGGGTTGAATATTTCACCCCCTACCAAGGACTATCGATAAAACTAGATTACGGCTCTGACAAATATAGCGTTGAGCAAGCAACATCCGATTATAACCCAGCATCACCATGGGGCATTGGCTTATCCTATAATTACAAAAATTGGGCAAATGCAAGCCTTGGAATGCAAGGAAGCGACAAGATTTTTGCAGGTCTATCAATAAAATCAAACCCCGCTAAATGGTCACTAACTCACAGGAAATATGATAATCCAAAGCCATTTTATAAAACCCGCAGCCATATCGACACCAATATCACTGCCATTAAACAAGATGCACAAAGTGACGGGGCGCAGCTATATAATATCACAGAAAGCGGCAATAAAATATTTGCTAATTTAGAGCTGTCCCCCAAAGCTCCCGCGCCACAGCAAATAGGACGAGCAGCGCGTCATATATCAATGCATAGCGCGCAAAATATTGAGGAAATAAACATACGTCCAAGCCATGAAAATCTATATGGCGCAAATATCAAACTCATGCGCCCAGATGTGGAAAAAGCTGTTGATAACAAAAATGGCAGCCCTCAAGAACTTTGGAAAAACGCTGATTTTGTAGTTAGCGATAGTGAAAACAAACCAAGCCACAGTTTTTTGTCCACAAAGTGGATAAGTGGCAAAAAATCCTTCTCCATAGACCTTGAAAACCAGCTTAGCCTATCCGAAGAAGATAGCGGAATATTATATCGCAGCTCAGCAATCATAAATGCAAAATCATCCACATTTTTGGGTATATTAATCGGCAACTCCATTCGTATAAATATAAATGACAACCTTGATAAAATAGAAAAACTCCGCCCGCCCGCACAAAACCCCGTTCGCAGCGATATATATAATTTCACACAAAAGCGCATAGGGGTTGAAAACTCATATATTGCATATAACCATAGCTTCAGCCCCCAGCTGCACGCAAATATAACAGCGGGATATTTAGAAGAATTCTACGCAGGTTATGGCGGGGAGCTGCTATACCGCCCCTTTGGATCAAGAATTGCGCTTGGTGCAAATATATGGAACGTCGTGCGCAGAAACCCTTACACTCCCCTCAATCTTGGGCTTGAAGGCAACGCCATCATATCAGGGCATGTTAATGGCTGGTATGATTTATCACATCAAAATATGGTGTTAAGCGCAAAAGCAGGGCGTTTTCTTGGCGGTGATACTGGCATATCCTTAGGGCTTGAAAAGATTTTCAAAAACGGGGCAAAATTAAACGCAAACACGACATTAAGCAATTATAGCGAACCCGATTTATTTGGCGGCACGACAAGCGCATATCACAATATTTCATTATCACTGCCATTAGGCAGCATCAAATACATCCCAGAAGGAAGTAAAATAATCACAAAAATTGCTCCATTTGGAAGAGATATAGGACAAATACTAAACCCTCCCTCACGCCTTTTTGATGCGACCGAAAACATGACCTTAGATCACATGGCAAATCACTGGATTGAGGTTATGGATTAAATCTATACGAGCAGTATCGTTACTTATCTAATTTTTCCAATAACTGAGATAATTCTTTGGGTGGATCGCATTCAAAGCTCATCACCTCTTTTGTTGCTGGATGGACAAAAGAAACCTCTTTAGCATATAAAAACTGCCTAGGGAATTCGATAAATTCCTTAATTAAATCATTGGGGTAGCCACCCTTTTTCATTCTAGCGATAAGGGCTGTTTGCTGAATACCATAAACAGGATCACCGACAAGCGGATGACCAAACGCTTCCATATGCACTCTGATTTGATGCGTACGCCCACTTTCAAGCCTGCATTCAACCAAAGCCAGCGCATCATTGTAATTTTTAACAACCTTATAATGCGTACAGGCAGACCGAGGCGAATTACTCATCACGCTCATTTTCAAGCGATTATGACGGTGGCGACCAATCGGGCGTTCAATGCTCCCCTTAATCGGAAGCGGGATATCAAGGACAAGCGCATGGTAAATACGGCTAAGCGTTCTATCTGCTAGCTGCTCTGACAAATGCTTATGCGCATGATCATTTTTAGCAACCAGCATCAAGCCGCTAGTATCTTTATCCAAACGATGCACTATACCAGGGCGCAGAACTCCGCCAATTCCAGACAGGCTATCGCCACAATGATGCAGCAACGCATTAACTAAAGTGCCACTCCAATTACCCGCAGCAGGGTGAACAACCATGCCCGCCTCCTTATTAATAACCAACAAATCATCATCTTCATAAATAATTTCAAGCGGTATATTTTGCGGATCAGGGTCACCAGAAACAGGAATAGGAACGCGCACGCAAAACTCCGCGCCCTCCTCTGTTTTTAATGAGGCGGATTTCAACACATCACCATTAACGCTCACCTGCCCGTCTGCTATCAGAGCTTGTATCCTTGAACGTGACAAATCATCACAAACCGAGCTTAAAAATTTATCGGCGCGCATGCCCATATTCCACTCATCAACAATAAAGCTTAACTCTTTTTCTTCGTTTAACATTCTAACCTGCTGTTTTTATTATTTTAATTTGCGTACTTCTCGAAGACAAGGATCACTGTACGCCTCAGGCATTTCACCGATCACAACCCACCCATCCTTTGATAGCTCATTAGAGCCATTATCAACATTAGCCGATTCTTTTGTGGAAATATCTTTGGCACCATCAATCTTCATATCTTTAATCTTATTTTTAAGCATTGCCAAGCCTGCATTTGTTTCATCTGACAACTCAACATTAGGAAGGTTAATAACACCCATTTCTTTCAAGGGCGTTAGCCCATCATTAACAGGAGGTGCATCCTTAATCGCTGCATCTTTCGCCGAAACAAGGCTATAACCTGCCATAATGCGCGAGCCATTAGCGCCTTCAATCAACTGTGATATATACGCGCCCTTGCCATAGTAATATGAATCACCAGACAGTGTAACCCCGCGCGGAGAAAGGGTTAGCAAATGTGCATAGCTCATATAACCGTCATCATTATCACCGACTAAATCCGCCGCCATCATCAATGTTATAAGCCCATCACCCCTAACATAAAGCCCACTACTTAAATAATCATGCACGCCACTCTCACCATAATAATATCTCTGCCACATAACCTTGCCATTAATTTTATCAAGCAGCATAATCCAGCTCCCCGCAGGTTTAGAAGAAGCAGGCATTACCTCGCCAAACGCCAATATATATTTATCCGCATAGCTAGATGAATATTTAACATTAGCCGATAATCCGCGACTATATTCCTTTTGCCAAATATATGACAAATCACCATTTAAGAGCATCACCAAGCCAATTTTCTTGCCATTCTGGTTTTCGAAACTTCCAGTAGCGATATAACCGGACTTTTCCCCGATTGTTTTCGATACGGACAATCCCTCTATTTTATTACTAGAGCCAATAATGTAATTGCGATTTGATAATTCATTCCCATTTTTATCAAGCAGATATACAGCCCCATATTCACCGTCTACAGTAACAGAAATAGCCCAACCTTTTTTGCTAGATAAATCTCCCGAGCCATGAATAATATCCGTTGCGAATAAACCATGTTTTTTATCACGAATAATCTTTTGTGATTTTAAACGAGCATTATCATCAAAAAACCCCAACCACAAAAATGACTTACCACCCGGTTTTTGACGATTAGCAAGAACAACCACCCCGCCCGCCCGCGGCAGCATTTTAACAATGTTATTTAATCCACTTATAGAATGGTATTTATCCCAAACCTTGCGCCCGCGCTTATCAAAACTTACAAATACCATAGAAGGCACTCCCTCGCGAATTGCTTGCGCCTGCCCCACTGCTAAAACTCCGCCATCACCATGATTTACAACCGAGCTAAACCATTCATCTTTTTTCTCCTCGCCATAAGTGCTGTCCCAAACGGTGTATGACCCTGGATAAGGGTGATATAATTTCGTTATCATCTCATAGCTAACATCGCATTGCTGCGCATGACCAGCGCCCATAGACGATAAAACCGCAAAACCAGCAAATATAATTATATATAAAAATTTATTGAGCATTTGTAACATCACGTTTAAGGTTGGATAATAACTCAATAATTATAGAGCTAGTTACGCAAAATGTCCATGAAAGTTCTTATTATCAGCGATGCATGGCACCCCCAAATTAACGGGGTAGTGCGCACATATGAATATCTCTGCAAAGAGTTAGAGAATATGGGGCATCAAGTAGAAGTCATAGGCCCTGCCGATTTCCCATTCATTGTGCCAATGCCATTTTACTCTGAAATTAAATTAGTTATGTCTCCTAGCAAACGCCTAAAGCGCATAATTAAAGATTTTGCGCCTGATAAAATACATATTGCCACCGAAGGTCCTTTAGGTTGGGCGGCTCGTAAATACTGCATAAAAAACAACATAAAATACACAACCTGCTATCACACGCAGTTTCCCGACTATGTTGCCAAGCGATTTGCATGGCTGATCCCGCCATTATATGACATGGTGCATAGAAATTCCATAAAGTTGGTAAGGCTATTTCACGCCCAATCAAGCAACGTAATGGTAGCGACAAAAAGCCTAGAAAAGCAGTTGCTAGAGTGGGGTTTTGATGCTCCGATAAAACATCTATCACGCGGCGTTAATTTTGATATCTTCCACCCAAAAGGATCAAATATACTAAAAGATTTGGAGCGTCCAATAGCTCTTTACGTTGGCAGACTTGCCATAGAAAAAAACATGGAAGCTTTTCTTGATATGGAATGGCACGGCTCTAAAGTCATAGTTGGTGACGGTCCTATCAGAAATATATTAGAGAGAAAATACCCCAATGCCCTATTTACAGGCAAAAAAACCAAATACGAGCTTGCCGATTATTATAGGTCATCTGATATATTTGTATTCCCATCAAAAACAGATACATTCGGAATTGTGCTAATAGAAGCCCTAGCCTGCGGACTGCCTGTTGCTGGATATGAAGTCATGGGACCAAAAGATATCATAACACATGAATATTTGGGTGCGTTGGATGATACTAACCTATCAAACGCAGCAAACAGGGCAATAAAACAATCAGATAAAACCAAATGTGCCGCGCATGTAAAAGAAAACTATAACTGGAAAACCGCAGGAAAGCAGTTCCTAGAGGCACTATAAAGGGGGTAGACACATGGCTAAGATATTACTTGCCGAAGATGACAAAGCCATGCTTAATTTCTTGGTTAAGGCACTAGAAAATGCTAACCATATTGTAATTCCTAAAAATAATGGGATAGATGCATTGTCTGCAATAAACGATCCTAATAATAAATTCGATCTATTGCTTACAGACATAGTATTACCAGCTATTGACGGCATAGAGCTAGCCCAAAAAGCTGCCAAGAGCAATCCTGACATCAAAATAATGTTTATAACTGGCTTTGCCGCCATGGCTACAAAACAAAAAGAGGGCGGTATGTCCAAAAACTCTAAACTAATGTCCAAACCATTCCACTTAAATGAGCTGATAGAGCAAGTAGAAACCCTGCTTAGTGAATAAAAAACCAGAATTATTTATGGGGCTGACACCTAATAATATTCATAAATATCTTGCATTTACATCTTATTAACGCTACCAATTTACTAATCTAAATGTGGGCGGTTAGCTCAGTGGTAGAGCACTTGCTCGACACGCAAGGGGTCACAAGTTCAATCCTTGTACCGCCCACCATTTTCTTCTTCTTCTCCATTCATTAACGACCATGCAATCATTAGTCCATAACGCTTTTGGTCTTTGCTGCCATGTTTTACCATTCGTTATTGCGCGTGGGTAATCACAAGAATATAGGGGTAACGATGGGGGTAATACAAAATACTGTGGGGGTAACGTATGAAATTAAATGATAAAAAATGCAAATTTAAAGATAAAGAGGAAGCAAAGCATGTAATATTTGAATATATTTAGGTATTTTATAATCGAACAAGAATTAATTCGGCTAATAATTATTTGTCTAAAAAACTGTTGCCATATCACTTTTAGCAATATAGCTGTATAACTCTTCAATTACACCTAAGTTAGCATAAGAAACTCTATGTTTTTATGTATTTTACTCTTTGTATATATTATTGTATGGTGCATTCATGAAACAAGATAATACTGACAAAATCGATAAACGAGCCGCAGCCTTGCGCCATAATTTAAAACGCCGCAAAGCCAAAATTAAGAGTGAAAAAAAGAGTGAGAAGATGCTAAAACCTAAGGTAAATAATAACACTATAATGAATTCTGGAATACTCGCCGACCACCAAATCCGCGAGCTTGCCCAAAATCATGGCATGATTGAGCCATTTATTGAAAATCAAAAGCGTGATGGAGCTATATCCTACGGGCTTTCATCCTACGGTTATGACGCTAGATGCTCGGAAGATTTCAAGATTTTCACCAATATTGATAACGCGATGGTTGACCCTAAAAATTTCTCGGATAAAAGCTTTGTTGACCGCAAAAGTGATGTTTGCATCATACCGCCAAACAGCTTTGCCCTAACTCATACGGTTGAATATTTCCGCATTCCTAAAGATGTGCTGGTGATATGTCTGGGGAAAAGCACCTATGCACGCTGTGGATTAATTGTGAATGTAACCCCGCTAGAACCAGGTTGGGAGGGGCATGTCACGCTGGAGATTTCTAACACCACTCCGCTTCCAGCAAAGGTATATGCCAATGAAGGCGTTGCACAATTCCTGTTTTTCAAGGGCAGCGCGCCTTGTGAGGTAAGCTATGCGGATCGAGCTGGTAAATATATGGGGCAGCGCGGCGTTACCCTCCCTAAACTTTAGCGGGACATAATTATGGACACAATATCAGTCATTGGCGGCAACCAGCTTAACGGCTCTATCCCTATTAGCGGAGCAAAAAACTGCGCCCTAAAACTTATGTGCGCGGCTCTGCTTACCGATGGGACTTTATCACTTGAAAATAACCCTAATTCATTGCGCGATATCAACTCTCAAGTCGAGCTGCTGGAATATTTGGGCTGCGCGATTAAACGCGAAAACTCGAGCATGACAATTAATGCTAGCAATATAAAAGCCTACACCGCGCCATATGATATTGTGCGTAAAATGCGCGGAAGTATTCTTGTTTTAGGACCATTATTAACGCGATTTGGGCAGGCGAAAGTGTCCCTACCAGGGGGTTGCGCTATTGGCGGCAGACCCATTGATATGCACATAAAAGCATTAGAGGAAATGGGCGCAACAATTAAGCTTAGCGAGGGATATATCAATGCCACCGCGCCAATCGGCGGGCTTATAGGCGCTAAAATCCTGTTTCCTAAAGTCTCCGTTGGGGCTACTGAAAACCTTATGATGGCGGCAACTCTTGCGAATGGTCAAACAGTACTTAGTAATGCGGCAAAAGAGCCAGAAATCATTGATCTTGGCGAATGCTTAATCAAGATGGGCGCTAAAATATCAGGACTAGGCACTGATACGATACGTATCGAAGGAGTTAAACACCTAAGCGGAACAACGCATAGCGTAGTTCCCGACCGAATAGAGGCAGGGACTTACATTATTGCTGCGGGCATGTGCGGCGGCACATTGCGCCTTGAAAATGCCCGGATAGAGCATTTAAGCGCTGCCCTTGGCTTGCTATCTCAAAGTGGCATTGAAGTTGAGCAAGAAGGCAATGACATTATTGTTCACCGTGATATTGGGCGCTTGCAAGGTGTTGATATTATGACCGAGCCATATCCGGGTTTTCCTACCGATTTGCAAGCTCAATTCATGGCTATGCTAACTTTATGTGAGGGTGCGGGCATGGTAACGGAGACTATATTTGAAAACCGCTTTATGCATGTGCCAGAGCTTTGCCGCATGGGCGCGGATATAAGCGTGCAAGGAAACTCTGCCATTGTGCGCGGGGTTAATAAGTTGCGCGGCGCAGAAGTCATGGCAACGGATTTGCGCGCAAGCGTAGCATTAGTGTTAGCGGGGCTTGTCGCAGAAGGCGAAACCATAGTAAGCCGCATATATCATTTAGAACGCGGCTATGAAGATATTGTCGGCAAACTCGGCAATGTCGGTGCTAATATCTCAAGAGTTAGTGGACGCTTGCAACTCTAGCATTAACGCTGATATAAACTGCGTGGATCTGGAAAAATATAAACAATCATAGTCCTATGGCATATAAATTCCGTTAAACCTCACTCATTTAAGCATTTTTTCGAAACGCAAACTGGATAACGGTTATATATATAGAGATTTATAAAATATCTTTCAAATTCATCTATATTTTCCACTTGACAAAAACCGTAAAAATTGACCTTATATGCCTTCGATCATAGATCAACCCTGTATTTCGTGGCGGAGTAGCTCAGGGGTTAGAGCAGAGGAATCATAATCCTTGTGTCGGGAGTTCAATTCTCTCCTCCGCTACCACTCTCATTTTTTACTTGAATATATGTAATATATGTAATATATGTAATATAAAAAGGGAGCACGCCATGAAAGCTTTTTCAAGCGATTTTGAAAGAAAACAAGAAATCAATCTACCTGAATTTTCAAACACAAGAATAATGATGATGCCAATAATGCTTGGCGATACTAACAGCATTCCAAGCTTTTTAGATGGCTGGAAACCTGCATTAGAATCCATGTTTGAAATGCAAGATCACAATGAAAAAGTTGGGTATTTAACCATTGATGAGAAAATAGTTGCCGCAGGATCCACCCATCGTCGAGCAGGAAAACACGTAGATGGCATTTATAAAAATGCCGCTGGCGGCTGGGGAGGCGGTGGCGGTGGCTGGGGAGGCGGTATTGAACCGACACCTGGTCTTGATATGCAAAAAAGCACTGGCATGTTAACTGTATCATCAACGTCAGGGTGCAAAGCATGGAAGCAAATATTTAATGGGTGGCCAGATGATGAGGGCTCATGCGATCACCTATCAAGCCAATGCAAAGAAAAAGAATCAGAAATATTTTCTGCCAATACAGTATATTGGGTTGACGCTCTATGCGTGCATGAATCAATGGAAATGGAGCGCGATACAAAAAGACAATTTGTTAGACTGTCCCTTCCCTCAACTGCACCTTGGTTTGAAGGCTATACAGAAAATCCACTAGGAATTTTACCCACTGGTGACATATTAGAAAGACGCGATTTTATGAGTATGTGATATCGACAATATATTGCTAAACATTACCAGTGCCAGTAATCCAGCCCCCGCCAATCATGCGATCATTAACATAGCAAACGGCGGCCTGCCCAGCGGAAATTCCGTATTTAGGCTCGCTCAATATAATTTCTGCGCCGTTATTTGATACGGATAATTTAGCAGCAATGGGCTGCATGGTTGAGCGGAACTTAACCTCAATATCTATCGGAGCGTTATCACCAACATGAAACAGCCAGTTGCATTCTGAAAGCCTAAGCACGTTACGCGCTAAATCCTCTTTAGCCCCTACAATTACTTGATTTTCTTGCGGTTTAAGCTCTATCACATATAGTGGCTCGTTATTATCTGACACGCCCCCGCCAACGCCAATGCCTTTGCGCTGCCCAATTGTATAGTGAATAATGCCCTCATGCTCGCCTATTATCCGCCCATCAATATGGACGATATCACCGCTTTTCGCGCTATCGGGACGCATTTTCTTCACCAATTTTGCGTAATCCCCATCAGGAACAAAGCAAATATCCTGAGAATCTGGCTTATCAGCATTAAGCAGCCCCAAACGCTTAGCATGTCCGCGCGTTATATCTTTGCTCATGCCCCCCAATGGAAAGCGCAGGAAATCCAGTTGCTCGCGCGTGGTTGCAAATAAGAAATAGCTCTGATCCTTGCCCGCATCATGAGCGCGTTTTAAATAAGCCGCGCCCTCACCGTCAACAAGCCGCTCTATATAATGCCCCGTTACCATGCAATCCGCGCCCAAATCACGCGCAGCCTTTAACATATCTTGAAACTTAACGGTTTGATTACATTTAACGCACGGTATCGGCGTTTCCCCGCGCATATAGCTATCGGCAAAATCCTCAATCACGCTCTCGCGGAAGCTGCTTTCATAATCCAAAACATAATGGGGAAAGCCAAGCTCTTCCGCAACGCTGCGCGCATCATGAATATCTTGACCAGCGCAACAAGTTTTAGATCTAGATGAAATAGCTTCGCCATGATCATAAAGCTGTAAGGTAATGCCCACAACGTCATAGCCCTGCTCATGCAGCATAGCCGCACATACAGATGAATCCACACCGCCAGACATAGCAACAACTACGCGCGTTTCAGGTGGGGGCTTAGCAAATCCTAATGAATTAAGTTTATTATCACTCATATTAAATATAAAAAAGACAAATAACCAAGGCTATTTATGAGCAATTGGTTTTTCTGTGAACAAGAAGTCTTTTAGCTCTTTATCAAAAACACTGTCCTGCCTGCGAATCCATTCGAGAACCATAGCAGCATGTTCTTTTTCTTCATCACGATTATGGATTAGAATAGCCTTTAACTCCTCATTTTTACAAGCGTCAACTCGCTGATTATACCAATCAACAGCTTCTAGCTCCTCCATCAACGAAACGATAGCTTTATGCATATCTTTTGTTTCATCAGAAAGCTCTTCTATTGGTTCATGATATCCTTCATTTGCCATCTTACTGCTCCTTTTAAAGTTAAATTAAGTTTTTTCGACTTGACCATATTCAAGCTCAACAGGAGTTGGACGACCAAAGATAGAAACAGAAACTTTCAGCTTTGCTTTTTCTTCGTCTATTTCCTCAACAATGCCATTAAATGATGCAAATGGTCCGTCAATAACCTTAACCTCTTCGCCAATATCATAAACAACAGATGGGCGCGGGCGATCAACGCCTTCTTGAACCTGCGTCAAGATTCGCTTGGCTTCTGCATTACTAATAGCAACGGGCTTGTTACCGCCAGCGCCAAGAAACCCACTGACTTTAGGAGTATCTTTAATCAAATGCCAAACATTATCATTCATCTCAATATGGGCTAGCACATAACCAGGAAAGAATTTACGCTCCGCACTTACGCGTTGACCGCGCTTTACCTCAACCACTTCTTCGGTAGGAACAAGTATATCTTCGATAAAATCACTAAGCCCTTGCTTAGCTGCTTTTTCCTTAATAGATTCGGCAACTTTTTGCTCAAACCCTGAATAAACATGTAGCACGTACCAACGCATAGCCATTTTAAAATCCTTTTCTTAAACTTAATCTAATAAATTCTAATTTATCCGCCAAACCCCATAATCAAGCGAACCGCATATGCAATAACTTGATCCGCAAAATATAGAAATATAGACGATACAAAAACCATAATAAAAACAGCAATCAAGCTAACGGTTGTCTCTTGCCTAGTCGGCCAAGTAATCTTACGAGTTTCAGATTTCACCTGATTAACAAACTCTACTGCACCTTTTTTTGCCATTATATCCTCATATATATTCAAATATTTTTACTTTCACCCAAGGTTCGCGCCGTGACTATCTCGTCACATTATTACAAACCTATATTTATGGGATTTAATGAATAACTACACCATAAATAATATAATAGCTAGAGAAAAATATTTTTTCTGCAGTAGATTAAACTGCATTACCCAAAAGGATTAAATCTAGTAAATTGTGAGCCAGAATTATCCTCACGCTCATTTAATGCTACACCCAAGTCCTGTATAAGAGTTCATCAGTGGTTGGAACATTTTGTGCGTAGACCTTGGATATCTTCACAATATTT
Organism: Micavibrio sp.; assembly: GCA_026989265.1. Taxonomy (GTDB): domain Bacteria; phylum Pseudomonadota; class Alphaproteobacteria; order Micavibrionales; family Micavibrionaceae; genus UBA1672. The sequence continues at coordinate 24,150 of JALSJP010000005.1, read as the reverse complement.
CCAGCCATTAAGCGCGTCCATATAATCGAAGGCTGTATCCACAACACTCCACGATACAAAGAGATAGTGCTTGATTTATTGCTTCAACCTTAGTTTTGCATAAATTCACTGTTATCACGGCACACCGCAGAATATTAATTAATACTATGTAATGTAAAAAACATATGGTATTTTTGCTTTTTCACGCTATAATTAATATTCAAAATCAATCTTATCCCAAGCGCGGGCGGGTTTAACAATGCAAATGAACAAAAACACAAGCACTTATCAATAAAAACTTACTCATTATTAATTTCTTCCTTTTGTTTCTACGCGCTCAAATTTCGTACCAGAAGAAAGGTTTTGTGTTGTTCCCATAGCCATGCTTGATGTTTTATAATTATTCTACCCAAACTTTCTTATAAAATTTAGAAAAAGCGTTATAAGCATACATTCCAGATAAATCACCATATACACTTGATTGATGTAAGTTATCACTTTCTACCACAGAAAATCGTCCCTCGACATAGCCCCTGTGAAGATCAACCCTTACTAAAACCTTTTGTGCATTTAAAATTTTTCTTATGAATAATTTATTTGTCATATATTGTTTTTTCGATTTACTTATAACCCCAAGCATTTCAACATATTTTGTATCTATTTCACCTGAATCATAATTGTTAGCTGGTGGCAATTCTGTGATTTTACCGTCTATTTTAAACTGAATACTTTGGTCTGAATCAAAGATATGTGCACCGCCGACCTCAGCTATAATCAAAACATCATCCTGCATAGGGGTTCTCCAAAAAAGCCCTAAGCTTAATCCTGAGCTATCGAAAAGCCCTGCTGACTTAAGGGTTATCTCTTGAGCATCGTCAAAAATAGATGCTGTTTGTGATATATACCCTGGCATTAAATGCTCAGTAGTCATGCAACCAGATAAGCAAAATAATACTGTGGCAATTAATATTTTCTTCACGGTTATTATCTCCTATTAAACAAAAATAGCTCTGGCAGCTGGGGTGTTTGTAACCGTATAACGAACGGCGCAGCGTATTCACGCAAACGCTATTATATTTCGCCGCCATCCCAACCATAGTTGAGAAAGCAGCATCATTGATAACGGCTTGATGCTGATTAAGCCGCGTTATAGAGGTTACAAAGCCCCAAGCCATCCAAAACGGATAACCTACATATATTTATAGAGAAAAGAACAGTAATGTGCAATGATGAATGCAGATGAACAAAAACCCGCTTCAAAATATTTATTGGGGGTAATACAATAATTAAATTATTTACAATCATTATTTATCAGCTACTTATGCCTCAAACCCCATCCTTGTACCGCTTAACAAAAAAAGAAGTGATTTTCTGAATGTTTCACGTTATACTTAAGGTTCAAGACTGTTTTCATCTCAAGCATATGTGATTTTTATGATATATATAAACAATAAACTACTTGCCAAGCTAGCCATAACTATCGCGCTGCTCATGCCCGCGACATCCTTAGCTGGTGAAAAACTTGCTGATATATTGCCGCCAGTGACCCACTCAAATGATAAGTCAGAACAAGATTTAGAGGCAACGCACCCCGACCTTAGGCTTACACCTGATAAATCAGAGCTTATAAGGCTAGATTCGGATGCAGGCAGCATAATAATCGGTAATCCCGCACATATTAATGTGATAGCAGACTCATCAAAAATATTAGTGATCGTCCCTAGAGCAATAGGAGCAACGCATTTCACCGTTTTGGACAAAAATGGTCAAGCTATCATGCAGCGTCACGTAATAGTTGCCAGCCCAAAGGAAAATTACATACGTATAAAACGCGTTTGCGCCGATGATGCGCAAAACTGCCAAAGCACAAGCGTTCTATACTGCCCCAATATGTGCCATGAAATAAAATCAGTTGATGATACTGAAAAAGCCTCCACTCAAAGTGAAGCCTCTCAAAACAGCGATAGCAACAACTCAAAATCAAACACACCTCCGCTAGAAACAGAGGAATAAGAAGGCATTATAAACATGAAAAAAATCACGCATTACCTAGTCATAGCCCTAGCAGCGGGTCAATTATCCGCCTGCCAAACCACATCAAGTGACAAAAGCAATTCCGAGGGAATAAATAGCGCTATAGAAAAAGCAGCAATGACCGCCACAATAAAAGGCTCTAACAATGCTAGCCTAATAGCATTAGAAAAAAAATATAAACGAAACAGCTCTAACCCCAAAATTGCACTGGAATATGCACGAAATCTGCGCCAAGCAAACTATCTTGATATGGCATCAACGATCTTAACCCCATTTGCTAAATCTGATAAGGCAAAAGCTGGCGTAAAAACGGAAATGTCAATGATTGCACTTTCCCTTGGTAACTACGATTTGGCGGAAAACTACGCAAAAGAAGCAATATTGCAAAATCCAACCGACCATGAAGCATATCAAAATCTTGGCATTGCCCTTGATGCAAAAGAAATGCACCCAGAAGCAGAACGCGCCTTCCGCAAAGGCTTAGACAATTGGAAGGGTGATCCAACCACTATAATGAATAACCTTGCCCTAAACCTTGCCACACAAGGCTTTGTTGATGAAGCGATAGAGATATTAGAAAAGGCGCAATCCCTTTCCCCTGACCGAATAGAGCTTGAGCGCAACCTGCGCATTATCCGCACTCTTAATGAGCGGTAGAACATGGGCGTTATAGTGATTTAACTTACCAAGTACCAGTACTAGGGTGAGAATGTAACATTCTCCATTCGTCTATTTCACCCCTCTCCATCACGCCATTCCAGCGAATGCTGGAATCCAGAGTATTTTTAAACCGCTAAGACGCAGAGGGCGCAAGAGTAATATACTACCCGCCCATTGCAGATACAGTAATTCCCACAGGCCCTAAGATAATTATGAACAATACGGGCAAGAAGAATAATATCATGGGAACGGTTAGCTTTGGCGGCAAAGAAGCAGCCTTTTGCTCTGCCGCTGCCATGCGGATTTCGCGCAGCTCATCAGACATAACGCGCATAGCTTGAGATACCGACGTGCCATACTGCTCCGCTTGAATTAGCGAGGTGGCAAAGGTTTTCCCCGCCCCACTCCCAACGCGCCTTGCAAAATCCTGTAATGCTTTCCTGCGATCATTAAGCATAGCCATTTCAACGCAAAGAATGCCAAGCTCTTCCGCCAATATTTCCGATTGCTCAGACACTTCCTCTGCTACTCGCTGGATAGTTTGCTCTAAACCAATACCGCCTTGCACACATATCAGCATCATATCAAGCGCATCAGGAAAGCTTATATTTATCTCTTCTTGACGCTTAATGATTATATTTTTGACCAATATATCAGGCAACTTAAACCCAAATAACGCACCTCCCAAAAGCATAAGAGCCTCCATCCCATCAGAATATTGTTTTTCTTCAGGTAATGCCGCAAAATACAAAGATGCAAGCACCACAAAAACAATAGGAATGGCAGCGCGAGAAATCATGAATTTTAAATGCGCCTTGGGATTGCGAATACCAGCTTGAAGCATTTTATCACGAGCTTTTTCGCCCATTGACCCTGCATGTTTTTGAAAGCTGTAGAACATTGCAAGATTATCACTTGCAGAAACATTGTCATCTTTGATTATTACATTGCTACCATCGCGGGATTCTTGATAAAGATCCTTGCGGCGCTTTTCAATAAGAGAGCGCGTCTTTTCCTTTTGGTCAGATTTTTGCAAAAACGGAAAGGCAAAAGCAGCAAAAGACAGGCCAGCCGCCAAAGATGCTAATATCATTATAATTGTTTCGTTACCCATTATATCCGACCTCTTAATTACTTATATTTTAAAATTGATCATTTGCTTCATAACTAAGATTCCCATACTCATCCAAACGGCAGAGCCAATAAGCATATTCTTACCAGTTGCCGTGGTAAATAATGGCTCTAAATGCTCTGGATTTACCATCCACAGCCCCAAGCCAACAATAACGGGCAACGCGCCAATAATTGACGCAGATGCGATAGCCTCTGATGACAGAGCCATAACTTTGCGTTTAAGGCGAAAGCGCGAGCGAATAACCCGCGATAAATTACTCAAAACCTCAGACAGACTAGATCCTGTTTGCGCCTGAATAGAAAGCCCAGCTGCAAACATTTTCATCTCAGGAAGCGGCATGCGCTTTGTTCCTTCTTGCGCCGCCTCATGAAGCGGTATTCCTATTTTCTGCTTGTCATATATGATTGACATTTCCTCGCCCACGGGTCCATCAAATTCCCTGCTTATCATGGATATAGCCTCCGCGACAGGCATTCCAGCTTGCAAAAGGCGTACAACTGCGTCCAAAGCATCTGCGAACTCTTCCAAGAATTTTTTCTGGCGACTCTTAATGGCTTTGCTCAATATAAACCTAGGAAAGCCCAGTAATCCAGTTACTCCCATCAATATTGTACTCACAACAGAAAAAGCCATTAATTTAGCCAATAACAAAAATATCACAAGGGAAATGACAGAAAGCACCCAGAATTTCTTAAGTGTCATGCTAGAGCCAGCCTGCTGCAATTTCATAGATATAGATATTTTGCTATCCTTATCCGCGCCTTTTTCTTCTTTCGAATATTTAAGCTTTCTTGCTATCTCTGCTCTACGCTTATTTTGAAGATCCTTTTCATTAACAGTGGCATCACCAGAATTAACGCCGCGAATAAGGCTGATATTTTTCTTTGATTGCTTAGAACCGCGATTCATAACAATGAATATTAGAATTGCAAAAATGAGAAATGCTATCATCGCAATAAGTATAATTTGAATTATCGTCATATTTTTATTCCACTAATTATCTGTGCGTATAAACATACGTAAGCCGCAATTTAACAACGTTCGTAGCTATTATACCCATGGATAGCTTATATGTGGCTACGACTAGGCAAATAAGGCGCAGCGTATTCTTATACGTAAGCCGCAATTTAACAACGTTCGTAGTTATTATACCCGTGGATAGCTTATATGTGGCTACGACTAGGCAAATAAGGCGCAGCGTATTCTTATACGTAAGCCGCAATTTAACAACGTTCGTAGCTATATATAAGCTATCCATAGGCTTCTTCCATTGCATCCATGACCATATCCGCAACGCCGTACTGACGTGCATTATCAAAAAATTTAGGGCGCAGACCTGATGATTTTTGCTTTGTTATTAGCTTACCATTTTCATCCTCGCCTAGCATATCAAGCGTAAATAAATCTTGCATGGTCACAACATCGCCCTCCATGCCTGTTATCTCTGTTACATGCGTGGTTTTACGCGAGCCATCACGCAATCTTTGCACTTGAATAATCACTTGCACCGCGCCTGCTATTTGCTCGCGCACAGCAATTGTTGGCAGATTAAGCCCGCCCATTGCAATCATGTTTTCCATACGCGATATAGCCTCACGCGGATTATTGGCGTGAACAGTCCCCATAGAGCCATCATGACCTGTATTCATAGCTTGCAGCAGATCAAACGCTTCAGGGCCTCTGACCTCACCAACTATAATGCGTTCAGGGCGCATCCGCAGGCAGTTTCTCACCAAATCCCTCATAGTAATTTCCCCGACCCCTTCCAAATTTGGCGGGCGGGTCTCTAATCGCACCACATGCGGTTGCTGCAATTGCAGCTCACAAGCATCCTCGCAAGTAACCACGCGCTCCCCTGCCTCGATATATCTAGTCAAACAGTTAAGCATCGTGGTTTTACCAGAGCCAGTGCCTCCCGACACCAAAACATTAACTCGGCAACGCCCAATCGCCATAATAAGCTTAGCGCAGCTAGGCGACATAGACCCCCACTCCATCAGATTTTCAAGCGTTAGACTATCCTTCTTAAATTTACGAATAGTCATGCACGCGCCATCCACAGCTAGCGGCGGAATAATTACGTTTACTCGGCTACCATCGGCTAAGCGGGCATCACAAATCGGCGAGGCTTCGTCAACGCGCCGCCCGATAGCCCCCACAATGCGCTGACATATCGTTGTTAAATGCTGATTATCACGAAAAGCAATATTTGTGCGCTCGATCTTGCCATCAACTTCGATATAGGTGATATCAGGACCATTAATCATGATATCGGCGATATCGTCGCGCTCTAGCAGCTCTTCTAAAGGACCAAAGCCCAGCATATCATTAGAGCATTCTTTGCCGATTTGCAAAAGCTCTACAGGCGTTAGATCAAGATTGCGGAAACGCGCGATTTCTTCAACGGCAGAGCATATCTCCTCCCGCGCAGCCTTACCATCCATACGCGCGAGCGCTTTTAGATCAATGCCATCACGTAAATCCATCCATATGCGCTTTTGACAACGCTGCAATCGCAAGGATGAAACGCTATCTTCCGCCGATTTACTGTCTATATCATCACTATCGCCAGAATCACCTGACAAAATATCATCAGACATATCCTTTAACGGTTTTTTATCATCTAACTTATCTTCTTGGCTTTTTGAAAATCCTTCAGGGGGCTTTTTAGATTTCGGCAAAACATCTTCCACAGATTCATCAACATCTGTAGTCTCGGGCTTAGCCTTTGCTGCCGAGCCTTTATTCGCACCTATATTTGCGCCTTTTTTACCAAATGCCATATAGCCTCACTATTTAGATTTAGGTTTTAATTTATTTAAAAAACCGCCAAAAATACTTGAATTTTTATCTTCACTATCGCCTATATAATTGCCCTCACCAGATATAGTTTCCCCCAAAATCGGCAGAAACGCAGTTACTAGACGCGAGGAATCCTTATCAGAAATAATGCCCATTATCTCACTTTCGTACTTAAAAAATAATGATGGGGCGTTATCAATGCTAGCAGATGGCGCAAGCTCTAATGCTTTTTCTATATCATCGTTGCTAACCTCATTTGCCTTGCAAACTCCGACCTGATTTATAACCAGTGAGACATCATCTATATCCCCGCCCCTAACTTCTGAAATTTCTTTAAGTAAACTACGACAAAACCGCAGAGATGTAACTGTTGGCGAGCTAATAACTATTATATGATGCGCCCGAGAAAGCACCATTTTCTTAATTGCCGATTCCGAAGATGATAAATCCACAAAAACCACAGGAGACTTAACCATAATATTATCAATCACAGCCTCATAGTTTTTAGAGCTAATACTAGGATCAAGCATAGTATCCGCGCCGCTAGCAAGTACAGTAAGCTTATCTGAAACATCATGGAACATGCGCTCAAGGGCGTCCTCATCGCCAGATAGAACCGCATTTGATACCTCGGGCAAAGTAGTAGCAGGATCAAAACCCATACCAACGCTTAATGGTGACCAGCCACCACCTCCATCCATAAGGAGGGTTTTCTGCTCCATAATATCAGATGCAATCAAGCTGCATATTTGCGCCAATGAAGAAGTCCCAACACCGCCTTTTGCTCCTATAAAAGCGACTAAACGGCTATCGGATACTCCAAGCCTAGAAATAAGAGCCTTAGCAATAACCTCTTTTATAACTTCAGGAGATATGGGGCGCACAAGATAATCACTAACGCCCATATCAATTAGCTGGCGATAAAGATAAACATCATTAACAGGCCCAATAATTATAGCATCAGTATCATCATCACAATAATTCGATAGCTCGCCCAAACGCCCCGTAAAACTATCATCAATATCATCTGTTTGTAAGATTATTAGGTCACTCGCCCCATCTTTTTTAAATTGTTCAATAGCATTATCAACGCCGCCATCCACAATATTAATATCAACACGGGCAAAGCGCCAATCATCTTTTAATAGCTCAATTGATTTAATCGTATCACTGTCTTGTGAAAACACGCAAATGCTTGCACTTGGCAATAATATATCTGCTATTTGGTTTTCTGTACCACTCATTTACTCTACCTTATAAAACTACTCAATCTGATGCATCAAAACCTTCAAGAGATTCATTTTGCGCCCCAGATCTATATCCGTCAACAACATACACCGCCGCGCGCCCATCTGATGTTTGCGAAGTCGCACCTCGCCCTAATAAATGTGCAGGCTTTGCAATTTGTCGCACAAGCATAGTATCTATAGCGCACCCCATTTTATAATCAGGGTTTGTGCCTTTCAAATTACCATCCATTCCATCCATAGCCACATCACAACCCTTTGGAGCATGCGCGGTAATGGCAGAATACGAGACCATAAGCCTAGAATCGTTACCTTGTAAATTCACAGGCAAAATCCCAGCCTTCACACTACTAACCCCGCTTCCGCGCAAATCAGAAACTATACCCGCAGCCTTATTAGTGGCGTGCATAGCAGTATTGCTACGAGATTTAGGATCATAGGTAACCACAATTTCCATTGGCGAGCCACCATGCTTTGAATAATGCCGCGCAAGCGAGTTTATAAATGCATCATCAATATCCAAAACAGCGATATCATATGTGCTTATTTCCTCACTAACCCTTACAGGTGTTTCGTTTACGCTGCTTGGCGAATACATGCTGCACCCTGACAAAATGCCCACAGCAAGAAAAGCTACACTGATATTCAAAAGATATGTCATTGAATTTCCACCTTAATTGTTAAATTAGTCTAAAATATAACCATAAACAGAGCTTTTAGCAAAAACCTCATTATCACTAATATCAAAATTATTCCTGATATTTGCCTTAAAAACCTGAGCTAATGCGCGGCTATCTTCTACGGGCTTATTATCAATTTTTTTCGCCTCGGTTTTATCGGCAAAAGGCTCAACTAGATAAGCAGTTACAATAACGACCATTTCAGTTTCATCGCGCCGAAAGCTCTCAGAAGAAATCAAATCACCAAGAACGGGAGTATTTTTAATACCGGGTAAGCCAGACATGCCCTTAGCTGTTTGAGATTGTAATAGCCCCGCAATCATAAGACTGCCGCCGCTTGGCATTTCAATAGTAGTCTCCGCGCGGCGAATATCTAATCCAGGTATAGTCAAATCAGAAAGCACAACCGCATTGCTGTTATTCAAAGATGAAACCTCGGTATTAAGCTGCAGATTAATACGATCATCAGAAAGCACTATCGGCTTGAAATTAAGCGATACGCCAAACTCACGAAATTCAATAGTTATATTGCCAAACTGATCGCGCCCCGTGGGAACAGGAAACTCGCCGCCCGCAAGGAAACCTGCTTGTTGCCCTGATACAGCCGTCAAATTAGGCTCGGCAAGTACATTGATTAAATTTTCCTCGTCCAAAGCCTCTAAAAATAAACCAAGCGTGCCTATACCGCTTATATTCGTATCAAAAAACGCACTCGCCGCGCCAATAGCATCTTGAGATAAGGTCAAACCATTAGCCCCGCCAAAGCCAAGAGCTTTACCGCTCCCGCCCGTACTATTAAATGGTAAGTTACCAAATAATGTTGCAGTCGCAAGCTCATTTGGATCATTAGATTTTAAATCCATGCCAAGCTCTTTAATAACGCTGCGCTCCGCCTCTATTATCCGCACTTTAAGCATTACCTGCTGCTCTCCCCTAACCTCAAGCAAATTAGCAATAAGCTCATCAATGGATTTATTATCCATATCTTGCAGATCGCTAACATAATGCGCAACAAGGCTGCTTATCTTGCCCGCAACCGAGGGATTAGAAACTGTGCCTGTCAATAATATTTGGTCATGAATCGAGCCAATTTGCACGCTCTCATTAGGAAACAAGCTATCTACAAGGCTTTGTATCGCTTGCAAGTCATAAGACACATGAACATCAATGCGCTTTACAATATCGCCAGAGCTATCCAAAACAATGATATTAGTATCCCCTATCTCCAAGCCAACAATATAAAGCCTATCAGATTTAACAGCCTGCACATCAGCAATAGCAGGATTTGCGACAAGGATATCAGAAACATTTTCAGGCAAATTCACAAGCTCCGCCTTACCCAAAGTAACACTTAAAGGCGAGTGCTTTTTCATAGAGCTTTTAGCGGAAACAAGATCACCCTTTGAGGCATGAACAAGAGAGCTGCCCGATACAAGCATCAAAGCAACAATAAAAAATTTCAACATTTTCGAATATAAAGCTGTCATGGCTCTTTCTTTCATTTTGTAAATTTAGCGCACAGGAATTATTTCCACCTGCGCCCCATTATAAATTTTAACGCTATTTAAATTAACGCCGCTCTCTTTTTTAATCTCAAGATATTTATCATGAATTTCATCATCAACAGATATTAGGCGAGCATCTGTAAGTGCGTTTGCATCTTTATTAACAGCATCATCACCAACCCCGCGAAGTGCCAAAGTCAATGACCCCATCTCAGATGCAAGAGCCAAAGCCTCGGCATCACGGATAGACACCGCCAAAGTAACAGTCTTACCAACCTTAACCTTATCATCTGATTTTTTCTCTGCCTTTTGGTCAATAGCAAGCACGCGAACATTATCCAAAATAGTTTCAGTAGCAAGATTCGCAATGTTAAGAGCTATCATATCCTTAACATTTGAAGTTTCATTACGATCAAGAGAAACCCTATGTTTATAAGTTAAAATAACATCAACATAACTTCCAGGGCTAAGGAATCCTGCAACCATGTCCTCGGCTTTTAATTTAATAGATATTGCACGCTCACCCTCTTTAAGCTTGGCGGCAACATAATTGCCCTTACTCTTAAATATAGCCTTCCTTACAAGTGCCTCACCCTCAGAAAAACTCCTGTCCAAACGTCCCTTAAGTGCCGCGCTTGTTTTTTGATCATCCTTACGGATAATAGCGCCCTTAAACAAAGCATCGTCAGACCATTTCCTCCACGCCATATCCTCGCCCTTAAGCTTTAGACCTTTTTTCAAATCCTTTGCCGCGACCAAAACCTCTACTGCATTTTCAGGGGCTTTAGAAACTGGCTTTTTCCCGCCAAGCGTTACCTGCACTAAAACAGCAACCAAAACAGCCGCCAAAACAGCCCCGCCCAATACAATTAAAATATTTTTATTCATATTTATAAACCTCGCCCTTAGGACTTGAAATACTTGCGTTTAGATACTCAAGAAATAATGAAGTGAACCAGAAAATAGCCAATACACTAATGATATAATCAGTTGGTTAATAATTCATGAACCATTTTCCTCCGAAGGCACATCAATAAAAGAAGATAGCACATCAGGCGAAAAATACCCTGCATAGATAAAAGCAATAACCATGCCAAAAGTAATTGCAACGCCGTAAGGAACTTTATCCGCCCCGCTTTGCACCTGCGCAGCCCAGCTCCCCTCCCTCGGAGATTTAAACGGTTTTTTACGCTTTATATAAAGCGCAATAATGCCCAGCACCCCTCCGCCAAGCGTCATAAAAAATAGAAATATAGTTAAATATTTCGCGCCAATCCAAAATGCACAAGCCGTTGCAAATTTAGAATCCCCCGCCCCAATAATTTTAAGCCCGAATAAAACAGCCGTAGCCAAAAACATTAAGCCAGCCGATAGAATATGAGACCAAATAGATGAAAACACCCCAGCATGACCAGCAAAATATAGCCCTAGATAAGCCACAAGAAACGCCGCGATAATATATATGCTATAGCTGTTTGGGATCTTCATAGAGCGAATATCGGAAAGCCCCGCTAGAACTCCGACGAATAATGTTATGAATACGCAAATTAGAAAAATAATAAGTAAGACCATGCAAATGATAATACATTAAATTTGCATGAAAATCGATAGTAAAAAAGCCCGCCATATAAATGACGGACTTCCTATTTTCTACTTAACTTAAACTTTTTAACAATACTTAGATATTAAGCATTAGCTGTTTCTAGCTCGGTTTGAACACCTTCAAACATTGCCACAAGCTCATCACCGACAAGACCAACAGTAACAGCAATAGCCACTGCAATTCCCGCTGCAATTAAGCCATACTCAATAGCCGTTGCACCGTTTTCATCTTTTAAATAAGCTTCTTTCCAAGCGATTAATTTAGTAAACATGTTTATCTCCTTCATAAGATTTAATTTTACCGATTAAACTAACACTTCAATGCTAAACGTGAAGCCCCTTAACCGTTATCTAATCATAGCTCAGTATTACTTAAAAAAGACTTAACAAAAGCAGAAAAACTTATTTTATTTTCAAAAAATAAAGCTATTATAAACATATATCCATCATTAAAATTAAAAGAGAAAAACCATGCAAGTTAGAGATGTGAAGTTTAGGCTCACTCACTAATGACCTTGAATTGCGATTAAACCGCGCCGCAGAAATAGCAACACCAAAGGCAAAACAGCTATTCATCACAGCGATTAGCGACATGACAATCACTGATGCAAAAAACATTCTGACTGGCTCAGAAAACTCTGCAACTCAGTATCTGCGCCAATCTATGGGATTAAATCTTAGCAAAGAAATGCAACCTATTGTCAATAAAGCTCTGGCAAATGCAGGAGTTATTCAAGCATATAACCATATTATAAAAAGATATGACCACATTCCATTTGCTAAAGATGTAAAAACCAACCTAAATGCCTATGTCATAGAAAAAGCAATGGATGGTATCTTTTTCTATGTTGGACAAGAAGAAGCAGCAATACGCAACAACCCTGCAAAAAGAACTACTGACCTACTAAAAAAAGTCTTCTCTTACCAATAAAAGTTGACTAATCCTTAATATATAAATTGCTAAGCTCACGACCAATTGTCTCAAACACATTGATCAAATCTTCCTGATCTGGTGCATCATGATAGTAATCTTCCGATGTTGCGCACTGGCGATAAAAGTCTTTTGTGCTCTCATTTACATTATAATAAAATGTCACAGTGTATATTATTGCGCCCTTTGACTTCAAATCATCACACACATCAATAAAACGATCATTAAGGTCATTTGCATTAATATCATGGTCTTGCGTAGGCCCATAAGCAGAATATTTATAATGCATAGTGTTTTTACCATCAGTCATCATTATAATAGCCTTGCGCCAATATTGATTATCCCAAGACACCCCCTCTTCAAATGGAAAATCTGCCGAAAGAACGCGCCCACCCCAGACCATTCCGTAATTACCATATGTATTCCCAGCAGCCTTCATTGCATCAATATTTTCCTTAAGTTCAGTTGGGCTGGTAACAAGCGGCGTTAAAGGCGTTTTTAGGCAGCGGTTATTAGGAACACCATTAACCTGACCATTACTCTTTAAATGACAATAAGGAGCATCAGTCTCAACATCCCTGCAATAACGATACATATCCCACGGCCCTGCGTGGTCTAGTGTATCATCGGGGTAATCATGCGCCAAAACACAGCCCATCCAATCACTGCTCCAAAATGTTGTTGTATAGGGTATATCATGCGGGTTATTTACAAATGGCGCTCCATAATAATCGCCATTCTTATCCACCCCAAGCCCATAAGGGCCAACATTAACCGACGCACTATAAGGGACAAGCCCAATTTTTATATAAGTGCTATCTCTTGTCGCCATAGCATCAAGCTCAGAAGGATCTGCCGCAGCGCCATCTTCTGTATCTATGCCATGCATTATATAAACGAAATTAGATGCAGCAGATCGCAACGCTGCCATATTATTATTTGTATTCATTGAACCAGTGTTATCCATAACAAGAACAACCTCAATGCCCTGAACCTCACGCAAAACCGTAGTATCTGCACTAACATTAATAGTATCAATGCCAAGCACACTTAGAAAAGTAGTGTTATAATATGCCACTCCTGTTACTATAATCTCATCACCTACAACATTAACAACAGGCTCAAATGTCACGCCAAGCTTATCGGGCGGATAATTAGCCTCAAAGAAATCCTTAACTTTTTGAGTTATAACAGCCTCATCCGTTGACGAAGCAGCAGCAGCCAAAGCCGCAGCGTCCAAGGCTTGCGCCAAACGCTGTTTAACAAGAAATGCTTGCGAATAATCCAAGGACAGACCCGCCGCACCAACAAGAACAGGAAGCATAAGCCCAAACATCAAAGCAATAGCCCCCGATGTGCTCACCCAATAATCACGAATATTTTTCAACATAACTTAACTCCCATATCTTATTGTTTCCTATTACTCTCGCGCAATAACAGATGTCCTGCGCCCTCTACTAAATGCGACTTCATTCATCTGAATTTGCCCCACTGCAAACCCTGAAAAAACAGGATTATATTCATAAGCGACCGAGACCATAACGACCCCATCATCCGCACTAGCAAGCGCAGCCACTGCCGCCAAAGCATCAGGAGCAACCATATTAAATGTCTCACGCCAAACAACTTCACTCCCCGCATCCTCATCAAAGCGTATGCTTACAATATCAATGCCGTAACTTGCCGTATCTATCGGCTCAAACGCCAGCCTACCAGCCTCTATAGCTTCGGCAATATCAGCGTCATTTACAATGTTATTCCTTGTCACTAAATCAGCAACCACCTGAGAGGCTCTAATAGTCTTTTGATTAGCCAAAATAGCGTTACCCAAATCAAAAACCCCAAGAAATAACGTCAACATAATAGGAAATATAAACGCAGCCTCAACCGCAGCAACCGCATCTTCCTCTGACATCCATTTTGATAATATTTTCTTAAGAAACTGCATTTAAGCCCCCTGAAATTCATAAGGCTCTGTCTGCAACACAATAGTAGAAACAAATAATGTCGCGCCATCAGAGCCATTAAGCAGCGTCCCCACAAGCGGCGTCATCATGGAATAGCTATAAGCAACGCGGATTAAGACCTTGTCATTTGACCCGCCAGCATCAAAACCAGATGTAACCATATTGCCACCAGCGTCATATGTAGGGGCAGTATAATCTGCGTAATTAGTCAAAGTAGTTACCTCAATGACCATAGTGTTGCAATCTATAAGTACTACGGCATAGCTACATAACGCATTTCTAAACATAGTTTCAGGATCACCCGCTGTTTGCTGTACCTGACCAGTGCGAATTAAACGAGCAGCAGAATCAGTCGCGCCCTCCAAAAGGCTAGCCGACATAAACATCAAGGAAACCTCTATAATAGCCAAGGAAATAAGCATATAAGGCATCATTAGCAGGCTAAATTCTATAGCCGTGCTACCATCTTCTTTCTTTATGCATCTATTAATAAAACCTATCATATTTAATGCGCTAATCCTTTACTTTGTATTTAATTCAAATTTGTTCTTGTTTTTGACCACAAAAAAAGCGGCAAAACCGCCTTAAATTTACTAGAAACCCCCGCTTACGCAAATATCCCATCTAAACAGTGTAACTTACAAAATATAAATAAATTATTAACTTTTATCGTTTCTTGTGCCAGAAAGCCCCTCACCCCATAACCCGACAAGAACTTCCTGCCGTTTTCTTATTGCCTTCATTCTCAATACACCTTTTTGATACATATAAGAAGATACAAGCCCAGTTACCACCCAATCAATCATATAACCAAACGCCGCCGCCGTATAAATAACCATTAATGTTTGCGTATTTGTTAAAATATCTATACTTGCCTCAAAATCATTGCCTGTATCCCACAGCTTGAATACAAACGGTACACAACCAGCCAAATTCATAGCCGATATCGTCGAAGCCCGCGCGGACATACCTCGAGCATTAACAAAAAAAGCTACAAGACTAGGCAACATACCAAAAAACAGCAACATAGTAGTTGGCAAAAAAGTAATGCTCATCAATACAAGAGCAATAAAAAACAGCCGCCCCTTAAACCCAAAGCCGCCCTTTTTCTTAACCTTAGGTTTTTTAGACTTTTTAGCCTTCTTCTCTTTTTTATCTGCCATATCGCACCAAAATTAAAAAATCCTATTCCCTGAAATAAACGCAAGTATAACAATAACTGTTATAATAGTAGCCGCAAGCCATGACACAACCGCCGCCGCGTCATGACCACTAACAACGCCATAAGTCTTTTTGTTAGCCAACTTTATATTATATTGATTATATTCATCCTCTAGCATCCTATATTCAGCCGATGCAATCTGAAATGCTTTTTTATCACGCGCAAGGGAAGTTTTATCATCAAGCAAAGCCGCCATAGCAGGCAAATCACCATCTTTCGCAGCCTCCTCCACCCCAGACTTAATAACTTTTTGCATCTCCTTATTGTTAAACGCCTTATAAACACCTGAGAGAGATTCCAAAAATACTCGCGCAATAGCAGGAACACTGTTAATTCTAGCCCTTTTTTGAAGCCCTGCCATAAAGCGTAAATTAGCAGCAATCTTGCTATCTTTTTCAGGAGAATTTAAATCATAAGCAATAGACCCCATAATATTGGGATATGCTACATAGTAAAAAGCCGCCAAATGTTGATCAATCATAAGGGCAATCTGCCCTCCGCGCTTACACATATCCTCAAATGCCATAATAACAGAGCTATCACTATTTATAAAATATTGTTCTAATTTAGGGCTTAAACATGGGGCGCTATCGCATAATATGTAAACACACCGCTCAATGCCATAACCCATATTGTTCATACGAAGCACAGACCTGCATGTATCAAATTGCTTCAAATTGGCAAGAACCTCATTTTGAGGTAATCCCGCCCCCGCAAGTGCCTGATCGGGCAAGCTTAAATTAAGAACACTCTTATAATAACCCATATCACCGCCATCACAGATAGTTTTAGCCATCATAGAACCAAGCCCATCATAGGTAAAGCATTTGCCTTTATAATGAAGAGGCAAGGAAGGGTTAAGCGCGATGGCTATTTGCGCCGCCAAATAATCTTTATTATCACTATCCGCTAAGCTGCGCTCCAAAGCCTTAATATATCGCTCAGTCATAGGGGTATCATCAACAGACCGCTCCACCCACTTACCCAAAGATCCATTTTCAATAATTGAAGAAAGCTCATTTGGGTTTTTATGAAGATCAAGAGCCAAAAACTCTGCATATAAATATTTTTTACCACAAAAATCTATGGAACGATTAGCCTTTTTCTTTTTGGTCAAAGGCTCTGGCGATAGGCGCGTACCATCAAGCCATGAAAAAAATTCGTCAACGCCCCACCTGCTAGAGCTACAATCGTGCAAAACCCCCCTAAGAAGATCCAAAAATGAAGCGGGAAAACGTTCCTGACCTATTAAAGTAGCGTAGCTTCCAATATCTATTTTTCTGCGGACAATATCTTCATTACTAAGCCCGTTTAAATGATTTCCCTTGCGCAAAAATAGAACCAAGCTAACGCCAAAAGCATAAATATCATCTTCAAGTGAGGCTATGCCCCGCCCCATAGGGTGTGCTAACGCCTTGGACGGAGGAAAGAATAACGCATCTTGTGTGCTGCCCGCGCAAGCAGACAGACCATCACCAAGGATTACAGGGCTGTTCGCGCCGCCACCAGAATAATAAATATTAGAGGGACAAATAGAGCCATGAGCAAAATTCTTATCACTCATTTCCTTAAACATTCGCGCCATTGGCTGAATAAAATACTCTACAATATCAGGGTGCCGCCAATGATGCTCAGAAAAACCGCCCTCTTCTACTAAGCATTTACCCAAACCACCTGAATACATAAACACATATTTTTGCTTATTCTCCAAAGACCAATTAACAACCCCAGAGCCAACTAAACGCATAAAAGATGTATCCGCCAGCCCAGCATAAGCTGCTACAGCATTCCATCTAGGAATATTTTCAACCCCCGCAATAATGGCAATGAATTTGCCTTCCTTATTTTGCGAATCATACGCTTGGTAAGCAAGAGAATCGCCATTATCAAATTGTGGCAGCCTGATTTTAGGGTTTATATAAACACTTTTCCCAAACTTAATATGTGATGGATCAATATTAGAGCCAGAAGCCATCAACAACCCCCGCCGCAATCACCTATTGCAGTATGAACGCTATAAAACTGAATTAAATTTAAAATCATCAAGCAACTTTCTGTTACATCAAGGGACTGTCACAAGGTTGGATTTTCACCCTATTTGTTATTCTTAAGCTCGCTTCAGAATCTATATATTACAATAACTATGGATGCTGAAATAAACTTAGCATGACAGATTTTTAATCTTGCAACAAATCCATCGATATTGATTGTAAATGCTCTTGAGTGAAAAGTAAATCTAGACACGAAAAAATGCTGAATAATTCATATATAAAGCATTCCCAACTTAATTGGGAATCCAGACTATTCTTTACGACAAAGCCACCAAGTGTCATCTCGAACATTAAATGGAGAGATCTTAATAATACAAGATCCCTCAGCTAAAGCTTTCGGGATGACATGATAGATAAAAAACTTCGCGATCTTCGTGACTTCGTGGTAATTCTAATAATTAAGGCTCAGGGTTTTCACCATCCAAAGGCTGCCCGATATATGGTTCGTCTTTCAGTTTTTTAATTTGAGCTTCGCTAGGCATCATACTTGCAATTGTAAAACCGGCTGCTGCCAGAGATGGCGCTAATTCACTCTCACTTTTTTTAGGCGGGGCAGTAAGCTTTGCATCAAGCGGGGCAATAGGCTCTGCATAAAGCGGGGCAATAAGCTTTGCATAAAGCGGGGCAATAAGCTTTGCATAAAGCGGGGCAATAGGCTTTGCATCAATAAGTGCGGCTTGATATTCACCACCAAGCCCTCTAGCCGTCGTAACGCCGCGTTCAACCAATATTTCTATTATTAGTTTACGGGATTTTTCAATGTCTAATAACTCTCCACCCACACGTAATTGTGTATTTGTAAGGTCAATATTTTCAAGTGCTTTTATCTGATCGCTCAAAGACACTGCATCTATTTTAGCACCTGTCAGATTAGCATCTATCAGAATAGCATTTTCCAGATTAACATCTATCAGAGTAGCATCTATCAGAGTAGCATCTATCAGATCAGCATTTTCCAGATTAGCACCTGTCAGATAAGCACCACTCAGATTAGCATCTCTCAGATTAGCATTTTCCAGATATTTTGGTAAAACCTCACTCGAATGGCAAACAAATTGCTCTCCGCCTTCTTCAACATCCAAAAATAACTGATGCTTATTCTAACGCGCTAAAAAATTATTGCTTTTATATGTCTTGTCAAGCCAGCCATAGAACTGCGCTTGTTCTTCTGTGATAATACCTTCTGCTATACTCATTATTTCAACTCCTAATTACCTTCATGAATGCGCACATTTACATATTCCGCAGGGGCTTGTCAATAAAAATGTAACCTCAAATAGACCAGCTTTCGTGGATTTGCGTGGTGGTGGTGCTTATTTCGCTATGCTTTGCTGTAATATTATCTATATTTTCGTGGTTTTGCAGGTAACCCATAGCATCTTTCAGCAATGCGGATATCTTTTTAATTCCATGACTATCGGCTATTAAATCATTACGTATTTCAAGTCCTAAATATTGCAGATCACTAATTTCTGTTATTAGATGGGCTGCATTAGTTTTGCGATTAGCTACGCGGTATGGCTCGCCCGAGACAAATAAATATTCATCTTGAGAGCGCAAAAACTCTTCAAATGCGCGCGAAAATGGAGTCTTTTCACAGCGAATAGTTCCAAGCTCTACATTGCGCTTTTTCTGATCCCATGTCGGGGTAAAGCTATGAATATCAAGGACTATGACCCCACCATGCTTGGCTCGTTTCTCCTCGATCAACTGCTTTTTAGCATCATGGTATGACCAGTAAATCTCTTCTATGCGGCGCACTCTTTGGCGCGGGCAGCACATATCAGGCTGGTTTTGCTCTATCTTGATATGGCTGTATTCGGAGGAATGCTGGGATATTGCATAATCGGGAAGCGCGTTAAGATCGCAAACAAGGCGCGAGTAATTTCCGCTAATAAAGCTAACATTGTTAAGTGTATTTTGCAGCTCTATGAATAATTTATCTATATGTAAATCCATGGCTTCATGGGCATTATGAAACCACTCCTCATCCATACCAAGACATGGCTTTAGCTTTGCTGGCACAGCATATCCATTATGAGGGCCTGAAAATATGATATTGCCTTGCCGCTCTATTATGGTGACAGGCTCAATGTCTTGATGCTCTAAAAGTTTTGTTGGTTGTTTCATAATATTTTCATTGAAAAAGGACGCTGTCCTTATTAAAGTCTCTCTCATGAATAAAAACAAGAGAAAATATTTTGGCACTGACGGTATTCGCGGGCGAGCAAACAGCCACCCGATGACGGCAGATATGGCACTTAAAGTTGCCATGGCAAGCGCGAGCGTGCTGCGCTCTGCTAGGGGCGGGAAGCATATGAACCGCGTTGTTATCGGCAAGGATACTCGGCTTTCGGGCTATATGCTTGAACAAGCGATGAGCGCGGGATTTATCTCTATGGGCATGGATGTTATATTGGTTGGGCCGATCCCAACCCCTGGTATTGCCAAGCTAACGCGCAGCCTTCGGGCTGATGCTGGCGTTATGATTTCCGCCTCGCATAATCCATATCAAGATAACGGAATAAAGCTATTTGGCTCTAACGGATTTAAGCTTGATGACGCGATAGAGTGCAAGATAGAAGCTAAAATTGATGCGGATTTAAGCGATGAGCGAGTAGCGCCCGAGGATTTAGGTAAGGCAACGCGCCTTGATGATGCACTTGGGCGTTATATCGAATCTCTAAAACGCTCTATTCCGCGCAGGGAATCGCTGGAAGGGCTTAAGGTCGTTATAGATTGCGCGCATGGCGCGGCTTACAAGGTTGCCCCGCAAGTATTGTGGGAGCTTGAGGTTGACGTTATAGCAATTGGCAATACTCCCGATGGCAAGAATATCAATGATGGCTATGGCGCGACTGCTACGGGGAATTTGCAAGAAGCAGTGGTCGATAATGGCGCGGATTTAGGCATTGCGCTTGATGGCGATGCGGATCGCCTTATCATGGTTGACGAGCTGGGCAATAAAATTGATGGCGATCAGATTATGGGTGCGCTTGCTCTATGGTTTAAAGAACAAGGAATGCTTAGCGGCGGCGGGCTTGTTGCCACTGTGATGTCAAATCTTGGGCTAGAGCGTTTGATGCGCGATAATGGTTTGGATTTTGTGCGAACTGACGTTGGTGATCGCCATGTTGTGGAGCATATGAGAAGCCATGGATTTAACCTTGGGGGAGAGCAATCAGGGCATTTAGTCTTGCTTGATAATGCAACGACAGGCGATGGATTATTGGCTGCGCTTCAGATTTTGCATATGATTAAGACTAAGAACATCCCCGCTAGCAAGGCTTTGAATGTGTTTAAACCATGCCCGCAACTGCTTAAAAATATTAGTTTTTCTGGTGATAACCCATTACAAGACGACACGGTTCGTGATGCCATAAAGATGGCTGAAAAACGCCTCGGTGATACAGGCAGAGTTTTGGTGCGCCCCTCAGGCACGCAACCCCTTATCCGCGTAATGGCTGAGGGCGATGATAAGTCTCTTGTTGATGATGTTGTTAATGATTTATGTGATATTATTGCCAAAGCTGAAATCTAGACTATTCTTTACGACAAAGCCACCAAGTGTCACCTCAAGCATGAAAGGGAGAGATCTTAATTCTTTATGTTCCTTGCTTGCAAAGAGGAGTTATAGATATTATACCTGCTATCATGATTAAAAAAGATAACTCTATGGCTTTATTGCCGAATGGTTTTGTTGACTTGCTGCCGCCATTTGCGGAAAAAGAGGCAAAAGCTATTCAAACTTTGATGGATAAGTTCGCCTCTTTTGGTTATAGCCGTATAAAACCGCCACTTCTGGAATTTGAAGATAGTTTGCTTGGCTGCGGCATAGGCTCTATTTTGGCGGGCGATACTTTCCGCCTTATGGATAGCGTAAGCAACAGAATGCTCGGCTTGCGCTCTGATACTACTCCTCAGATATCGCGCATTGTGTCAACGCGCCTTAAAAATGAGCCGCGCCCGCTGCGCCTTGCTTACGCTAATGATGTGCTGCGCACTCGTGGCTCTCAAATGCGTAGTGAGCGCCAATTTACGCAAGTTGGCTGCGAGCTTATAGATGAAAATAACAGCTATGACAGTGATATCGAGATTTGCGTTATGGCTATTTTGGGTCTTAAATCTTTAGGGGTTAAGGGCATTATTCTTGATTTGACTATTCCTAAATTTGTATCTGATATTTTAGGCGATGCTAATAGTAATGCGGAGATAGAAAAGGCAGTAAGGCGGCGTGATCTGGATGCTTTGCTTTCTATGGATAGTGAGCAGGCGCATATTTTGGCGGGGGCTATGGCGGCTTCTGGCACGGCAGGCAATGCTTTGTTTTTGCTTGAAAATATAACATTTGATGGCAATATGCAGGGCAAAATCTCGCATTTAAAACATATTTGCGCAGGCGTTAATTCTGCTATGCTTGATTTAGGTATTGATGATGTATGCGTAAGCATTGATGTATTAGAGCAAACGGGATTTGAATATCATAATGGTTTGGGCTTTACCATATTTGCTGATGGGCTTTCTGGTGAGCTTGGGCGCGGCGGAAGTTATGATTTGCATTTTGGTGGTTATGAGCATATAGAAATAGCGCGTGGCTTTACTCTTTATATGGATACGATTTTGCAAATTACTGATATTTCAGTGGACAAGACTTGCGTTTTTGTACCTAATAATGAGCCGTGGAGCGCTATTGCTGAGCTTCAAGATAAGGGCTGGATTATTGTGCGCGGGGAATCTCTTAATAAAGAATGCACCCATATTTATGAAAATGGTAAAGTTAAAGAAATCAATTAGTTAAAGGAAATATTATGAGTAATGTAGTTGTTATAGGATCACAATGGGGCGATGAAGGTAAGGGTAAAATAGTTGATTGGCTGTCTTCTCGCGCTGACGTTGTTGTGCGCTTCCAAGGTGGACATAATGCAGGACATACCCTTGTTATTGATGGCACAGAATATAAGCTTAACTTACTTCCTTCGGGCGTTGTACGCGAGGGCAAAATCTCTATGATTGGTAATGGCGTTGTTATAAGCCCTTGGGCTTTGCTTAAAGAAATCGCCATGATTAAGGAAAAGGGTGTTAAAATTACTCCTGAGAATTTCGTTATTGCAGAGAATGCTAATTTGATTCTGCCCGTGCATCAGGCGCTCGACCAAGCATTAGAATCTATGCGCGGAGATGGTAAAATCGGCACAACCAAGCGTGGAATTGGCCCTGCTTATGAGGATAAAGTATCGCGTCGCGGCGTTCGTATTTGTGATCTGCGTCACCCCGAATTGCTTAAAGATAAGATTATTAAGATGATGTTCCATCATAATATTATGCTGCAAGGAATGGGCGCGGATCCCGTAAATGCCAATGAAACTTACGATAAAATTATGGAAATTTCAGCAGATATACTGCAATATGCTGGCGTTGTTTGGCGTGATCTTGACAAAGCGCGTGAGCAGGGGAAAAAGATCTTATTTGAGGGCGCTCAAGGCACTATGCTTGATGTAGATCACGGTACATATCCATTTGTAACCTCATCTAATACAGTTGCTGCGCAAGCATCTATTGGCTCTGGCGCTCCGCTTAGCGCGATTAATTATGTGCTAGGAATAACCAAAGCTTATACTACGCGCGTAGGAACAGGCCCGTTTCCCACTGAACAAGACAATGAAATTGGGCAATTTTTAGGTGAAAAAGGCAAGGAATTTGGCACGGTTACGGGGCGTAAGCGCCGCTGTGGCTGGTTTGACGCGGTTATGGTGCGCCAAGCGGTTAAGGTCAATGGTATTAACGGTATTTCCCTAACTAAGCTTGATGTGCTTGATGGTATGGAAGAGCTTAAAATATGCGTTGGATATAAGCTTAATGGCAAGGAAATAGACTATTATCCAGCCTCACAAATCGATCAAGCTGCAATAGAGCCGATTTACGAGACTATGGAGGGATGGAGCGAAACCACATATGGAGCGCGCAGTTGGGGCGAATTGCCAGCAGCAGCGGTGAAATATGTTCGCCATATTGAAGAATTAATCGGCGCTCCCGTAAGTATGTTATCCACCAGCCCAGAGCGTGACGATACCATATTGATGAATGACCCATTTGTGGGGTAGTTTTCTATATTAAAAACCACCTAATTTAAAAATGTTCTTGATTTGTTTCACGTGAAACATGCAAAACACGCGTAACAGCTATATGCTAAATAATGGTGGAAGTAAGGTTGAGGATATTTCCTAATTAAAGAATTGGATAGACCTAGCATTATTGTGATGGATAATGCTCTTATACATAGAAAAAATATCATTGGTAAAATGCTTAAAAAACATGGGCATATCTTATTGCCCTTA
>JALSJP010000004.1 GCA_026989265.1 Micavibrio sp. | reverse complement strand
TATAACGATTTGCATGTTAGAGTTAAGCTCACCATTTAAGCTTGATTGAATATTTGCGCGGTTATCGCGGTAAGCAAATGTTGCTCCGCTATCGCCCGTTACATTAACAACGTCCCCAGCATATATATCGGCATTACCCTCAACAAAACCATTTCCGCCAGTTACCGTAATGTCCGTAACCCCAGCAACAGAAACATCCTTTGCAACATTACCAGCCAAGACCGCGTCATAATCCCATGAATTGGATTGCGCATTTACCTGTGGTGAGATCAACAGCCCCGCCATCATAATAGCAGTCGTTGATAATAATGTTGTTTTAGATAGAGTTTTCATAGCTTTACGCCCTTGATTGTTTCTGACTTAAATCCAGTAAATTTCTAATATTCAAAGTAAATTTTTACGCATAATGTACCCTATGGTAGAAAAACGCAAGAAAATATTAAGTAAATTTTAACTTTTATATGAAAATGGTAATTTACGCACGACCATAAAGATCTTCAAGGCGTATGATATCATCCTCACCTAGATAACTGCCTGTTTGCACCTCGATAATCTCAAGGTCAATTTTTCCGGGGTTTTCAAGAGCGTGAACAACACCAATAGGCAAATAAACCGATTCATTTTCCGATAGCAAGAATGTCTCCTCGCCTTTGGTAACCTTGGCAGTCCCCCTTACGACAACCCAATGTTCTGACCTGTGAAGGTGCTTTTGTAGCGATAATTTAGCATTAGGCTTAACGCAAATACGCTTTGCTTGGTGGCGCTCACCTTGTGATATAGAGGTATAATGCCCCCATGGGCGATATACGGTTTTATGGTGCAAAATCTCGCTGCGCTTATCTTGCTTTAACTTATTCACAATCAGCTTAATATCTTGAACGCTGTTTTTATCCGCAACTAATAGTGCGTCTTGCGTATCTATAATGACAAGGTCACTAACGTTTAAAACAGATATAAGCCTGTCTTTAGAGTAAATATAGTTATTTTTACTGCCATTAGTTATTATATCACCCTTACATACATTGGAATTATCGTCCTTAGCTGATACTTCCCAAACGCTGTCCCATGAGCCGATATCACTCCAACTTGCATCTAGCCCAACAACAACGCCCGAATCTGTATGCTCCATCACTGCATAGTCAATGGCAATATCGGGGCATTGCTCAAAGCTACCTTTATCAAGGCGATTAAAATCTAAATCATTTTTAGCAGCCTCGACCGAAGCCCGCGCATATTTTAGCAGCTCAGGCTGGTATTTTTCCAGCTCCGCCAAATAGCTTGAAGCCTTGAAGCAAAACATACCGCTATTCCATAAATACTTACCGCTTTTGATAAATTCTTCCGCCGTAGCTTTATCGGGCTTTTCCTTAAACTCGGATATCTCATGGGCATTGTTGCAAATAGATTCGCCCATCTCGATATAGCCATAGCCAGTATGTGCGTGGCTTGGTTTAATGCCAAAAGTCACCATATGCCCCTTGGCAGCAAGCTCCTCTGCGGTTTTAGTAGAAGCGGCAAAGGCATTAACATCCTCAATAACATGATCGGCGGACAATATCATTAATAGCGGATCATCGCCATCTTTCATAGCAATAATAGCCGCCGCAGCAATAGCAGGAGCGGTGTTACGCCCCGCAGGCTCAAGCACAATATTTCGCGCTTTATGCCCTATATTTTGCATGTTTTCTGCAACAATAAAGCGATGCTCTTCATTACAAACAACAATCGGATCATCAAGCCTCAATTTTTTGAGTCTAAGCGCTGTTTCTTGAAATAATGTCTTATCAGTATGAAGCGCAATAAACTGCTTTGGATATAATTTACGTGATAATGGCCAAAGCCTAGAGCCTGATCCACCTGATAAAATAACTGGTATCATTATATGCTATGTCCTTAAATTACATTATAATTTTTGGTCATATTCGCCGACTTCAGGGAATTTAGCCAGAAATAAATTAATCTCACCAAAAATATCATGCATTATCTGCTCTGAGCAAGGGCTTTCAATCACAATCACAAGTGACGGCTTATTCGATGAAGCGCGGATAAGCCCCCATGAACCGTCTTCAAGAGTAAAGCGCACGCCGTTTATCGTGTTCACATCAATGATTTTCTGACCTAATATAGTCTTATTATTTGCAGCTTTTTCCGAGAAGTGAGCAATCGCCTTATCCACCACCTGATATTTTTTATCATCAGGGCAATGCGGCGACATAGTAGGGGAACTCCAAGTCTTTGCAAGGCTTGCGACTATGTCAGTCATCTTTTTATCGCTTTGACGATCCAACATCTCACATATTAATATAGCGGATAAAATCCCATCATCATAACCGCGCCCTAATGGCTCATTAATGAAGAAATGCCCGCTTTTCTCAAATCCTGCAAGGGCATTAAGCTCATTAACGCGGCGCTTGATATATGAATGCCCCGTCTTCCAGTAATCAGTTTTAACATTAAGCTCTTTCAATCTATCATCGGTTAGATAGAGGCTCGTGGATTTAACATCGACAACAAAAGTAGAGTTTTTATGCAGTGCGCCCAAATCACGAGCGATTAAAACCCCGACTTTATCGGCAAATATCTCCGCGCCTGAATTATCGACAACGCCGCATCTATCGCCGTCACCATCAAAGGCAAAGCCGATATCTGCATTTTCTTTTACCACCGTATCCGCAAGTGCGTGCAGCATTTTAAGGTCTTCGGGGTTAGGATTATATTTAGGAAATGTGTAGTCAAGCTCGCAATCCATCTCAATAACCTCACAGCCAATGCGCCTTAACGCTTCGGGAGCGTAAGCCCCAGCCGTTCCATTACCGCAAGCCACAACTATTTTCAGCTTTCTTGAAATGGAGATGCCCTTAACAAGGCTTTGGATATATTTCTCTTTTATCCCATCAACATAGTTATAAGACCCGCCGCCAGAAGATTTAAACTTCTGTTCCAGCACTGTTTCTTTTAACTTGCCCATAAGCTCGGGTCCGAAAGTTAGAGGGCGCTCTGCCCCCATTTTAACGCCAGTCCAGCCATTTTCATTATGGCTAGCTGTTACCATGGCAACCGCCTTGCAATCCAGCTCGAATTGAGCGAAATACGCAGTGGGGGAGAGGGCTAGTCCAATGTCATAAACCGCGCAGCCAGAAGATAGCAGCCCCATAATAAGTGAGTTTTTAATGCTCATGCTATATGAGCGGTAGTCATGAGCCACCACGATTTTTGGCTCTTCCATCATGTCGTTTATGACTGTGCCAAGCCCCATGCCTAAATTAACAACGCCCCGCAAATTTAGCTGCTCAGGATAGAGCCATCTTGCGTCATATTCCCTGAACCCGCACTCATCTATGACGATTTCGCGTTCAAATTCTTCTGTATTTTCTTGTATATCGCTCATAATTATTATCTACCCGTTTATTGCGTTTATTTGTTCGACTAAGCATGCTTGATATGCATGAAAGCCAGTTTTAGTGAATATATTAATATCAGAATTAGATTTAACCGAATATAAAAACAGCCCGATTGGCACTGTGCTTATTAGATAAAGCGCAAAAAATACGGTTATTATAAAAAATTTACGGACATACTTCATATGAACTTCAGACTATACTTTATTAAGTTGCTTTATCTTTTTAGGACTTACTAATGTAATAACCGTACCAAGTAAAGAAAAGTTTAAGCTTTGAAGTAAATTTTGAGCATAGGTGATTTGATTCATTTTAGTTTTCTTCCAGCGAATACATAGGATATTTTGGCTGTCTTGCGCAAGTATGCTCATATCTGAAATATTAGAAACAGGAGGACCATCTAGCAAGATTATATCGTAATCTTGGGATAATCTCGCCAATATTTGTTCCCATGTTTTTGCGCTCTTCTTAATAATATTAATATCATGCAATGCGCCTATGCCGATTAAATCAACCGAGGAGTCTTTGTCTTTATATATAACATCACTAAGCTTAGAATCACCATTTAGTAAGTCGCCAAGCCCTTTTTTGCCATGTAATTTGAATGCCTCTCCCAATGTTGGGTTTCTTAAATCGCAGTCAATAATAATAGTTTTTAGACCCTCTAATGACATTTGGCATGCCGCCGCAGCAACAAGAGCAGATTTACCATCTCCCCTTGCCACGGAAGTAAAGTTGAATATTTTATTTTTAGGGTTATCTTTGATGCTTCTTTTTAAATGCGCGGTTAGCGAGCGCAGGGATTCTGAATAATCCGATAGCGGGTCTTTATATAATTTCCTAACGGAGTTTTGTATCTCCATTTTGATAGAGCCGCTTAATTTAGGAATTAACGCGATATTTGGCAGTGAAGTCAGTTTTTGAAGCTGATTGCCGTTATATATGGTTGATTGCATGTAATCCAAGATAATTGCAATGCCAAGCCCGATAGCCGCCCCTCCAATAATTGACATTAGTAATATTATTTTCAAACTCAACCCTTGAGGTTTTGCAGGGGAGCTTGCCTTAGATATTATTGAAGCATTGGCAACTTGTACTTGCACGTCTTCTTGTATTTGTATTTCTTTCCACCGCGCATCAAGTTTATCAAGCAGCTTTTTACGCGCTTCAGATTCTCGCTCTAATGATGAGAGGGTTATGTCATATCTACTCATTTTATCATGTTCAATTTTCAAATCATTTATGCGCATCTTTATTTCATTAACATTGGCTTTGGCAAGAATATATTCGCGCTCTAGCGAAGAGGTTATTTTATTTACTTCATAATCAATTTGATTTTTTATGCTTTTAAGGCGGTTATTAACCGAAACCATTTCAGGGTGAGATTCTCCATATTCTTCACTTAATTTAGAAACCTCATCTTTTACCAAAGCTTCGCGCTCTATAAGTCTTTGAATAAGGGTTGATTTAATAATTTCAGGCGCAGTTTTTAAGGATTTGCTGTTGCTTATTTCTTGCCACTTAACTTGCGCCGCGGACAATTTAACCTGTGCATCTATTAATTTCTCGCTTAGTTGCCCAATTTTATTTTCTAAAATATTTTGCCCATTATTATCAATTAAATTGGTGCTTTTTCTGTATTCCGCAATTTCATTATCAATTTGCTTAACGCTATTACTTATTTGCTGGACGCGATCGCGCAGCCACTTATTAGTGCTTGAAAGCTCTGCACTGCCCAAAGACACTTCTTTTTTGATATATAAATCGACCAGAGTATTAACCAACCATGCAGAAAACTCTTTATTATTAGATTTATAGCCAATTTTTATAGCCCGAGATTTAGGGGACTGGCTAACCGTTAGGTTTTTGAGCGCATAATTTATTAGTGTATTTTTCAATATTTGCTTATCACTTTTAATATTTCCAAGCAGTAATTTAGGCTCATCAAATACACCCATTCTGTTAAGAACTTCCTCCATAAGCTCACGAGATTGCAATACTTGGATTTCAGATAATATATATAATGAATCTATTTTAAGTGCGTCATTTAATGCTTCTATTTCTAGATTTTTATTCTTGTCCTCAAGTAAAATCGTGGCATGAGCGTAATATATTTTATCAGACGTTTTTGCATATGACGCACCAAGCAAAGCCATCAATAAAATTGATATGGCTATTATGGCTTTATGCCTTAATATTGTGCCTAATAAATCGTCAAGATCGATGGACTGTTCATTGCTCATGGCGCTTTGTCCTAAAACCATTTTCGTGTGATAGTCAGTGTATCACCTGGTGAAATTATTGATAATGTATCGACTGTTTTTGTTGTGATAGCGCCTTGTGACAGGCGGGTAATCTCTGCTGTGTTTTCATTTGCGCGATATGTGTATCCACCAGCAATAGCAACGACTTGCTTAACAGTCATGTTAGGAATGAACGGATATTCCCCAGGCGTTCTAACTTCGCCAAGAATATAGATATTTCTGTAATTAAGAACCTCAATGCTCACCTTAGGGTCAAGCAAATAATCGGGCGTAAGTTTTTGCGTGATAGAGGCTTCTAATTCCGAAGTAGTAAGCCCGCTTACTTTTGTGTCAAGTATTAGGGGAAATGAGATATTGCCGTTCGAGCCAACATTAAACTCACCCGATAGCTTCTCATGACCAAATACTGTAAGGCGCAATTTATCGCCAGTACCAAGGCGATACTCTATGTTTTGCACAATTTTTGTTTCATTCATAGCGGGGCTAACCGCGCAACCCAAAAGAGAAACTGATAGTAATGCAATAGTAGTGATGCTTAGGAATCTCATATTCATGCCTTTTATATTATATCTGTAATTTCATAGAAAGATTGTACAAGTTGCTGTTGAAAGTTCTTATATTGATATTATTTTCATCTTCACTTTGTTTTATATGGTTATACGCGCCCAATAGCCATAGGTTTTTATTAATTTTATATGTGATTCCTACTCCGCCATTTGTTCTTTTAAGCTGCCTGTCTATATCGCCTTCATAGTTTTTAACAGTGTAGGAGAGGCTAGGTTTTAGAAATATGCTAGGCGCTAATTCGTAATATGCAAAGGCAGAAACAATATCATCAACGCTAGAAGAAAAACCATTCAATGTTGATTCCGTTATTTCTCGCTTTCCCGCAAGGTTTAGGGCAAGCAAGCTTGACGGCTCCCACGTTGCATCTGCCGAATATATTAAAGCATTTATATCGCTAAAGCTAGTGTCATCAAATGATTTACTCACGCTCCCAATTCTTATATTAGCTTTAAGTAAGCTTGAGCTGCTATTTATATTTAATCCAAGCCCGCCAATAAAGCCCCTCGATGAGCGTTTCAAGCCATTATCATCAACCGCTCTATCATATTTAATTTTTTGCAGGCTAGCGAATATAAATGGCGATATCATGCGGTTTTTGGCAAGTCCAATATTTGCAGAGATAAGAAGTTCATTCCTATCCCTATCAGAATTATCAACAAACAAAGTGGGGGTTGCATTATCTTTAAATGCAAGCTTCTTCAAATTAGCATTTATCAAAAAATCAATATTTGCGCCCTTATAATCCACGCCAGTATTTAGGATAAGCTGGTTATATAATGTGGGTTTTAGCTCACCTTGATCCTCGGGATCGGATCGCTGGGAATGATTTTTGCTGTATTCTATTGAAACGGGGATATGGATATCGCCTAAAATATCAGCCCTAGCCGATAGCCGCGCGGTATAATCCAAATAATTTTCATCAGAGTTTTTCTTGTAAGTGCCTTTTTCTGCTTGCAGGCTTGCGGATATAAAATGACGATTAAAATCAGAGCGCAGGGATAGGGAAGGTCTTATTTTGTGCAGAGCATCTTCGGATTTATTATCCTCGCTTGAGTATAAATTATCCGTATATTCCAGCGAATTAGTAATGTCAGGGCTTAATATTAGTCCTGCAAATCTAATGTTTACCCTGTCATATTCGGGGGTTTCTCGAGTTAATACGGAAAGCTCTTTTTCTCGCTCTTCCATAGATATAGCTTGCGCGTTTGCTGCGCCAATTATAAAGGCGTGCATGATAGTTGCTGATAATATGGCTGTGCTATATTTCATATTTACATTAATTAAGTGGTTAAAACATGTGTATAAAATGCGAACGCAGTAAGATTGTGATAGTAATTATAGTATCTTTTAGGTGAAAACACCAGCCTAAGAGGTTAATATAATGTAAATATTTTGCTGTGCATGGAATTGTGGGTTATTTTAGTTTGAAAATAATAGTCTGAATTCCAGCATCTGCTGGAATGACGGTAAATATTTAATTTTATTAGGGGTTATTTTGAGGGGTTATTATATATTTCGCATGTAGCCTTGCCAATTTCCTGCCAGCTTGGAATAGTATTTTGGAGGTTAGCAACATTTTTACCCATTTGAGTAGATAACTTGCGGTCATTTATTAGCAAAACCATGGAATTAGCAAGCCCTTTAGCGTCATTTTGATCAATAAGATACCCATGTTTTCCGTCTTCTAAAATTTCAGCAAAAAGCCCAATGCGAGCCGCTATGATTGGTCTTCCAACAGGTATTAGCTGCATCAAAACTCCCGAAGCATCAATATCGCGATAGGGCAAAATCATGGCATCAGCATTAGAAAATAGCTCGCCAATCTCATTATCTTTAATAAAGCGTAAATCCCACGTTATAGAGCTTTCAACGCCCAAATTCTCAGCAAGATCAAATAATGGCTGCATATCCATTTTCGGAGATCCAACAATATTAACATGGCATTTCGCGCGCATATCGGCGGGCATATCGGACAGCGCATTTATAATAATATCAACGCCTTTATATGGTTTTATCTGCCCAAATAGTAAAAAGTCCATAATGGGAGAAGAGTCTGACTTAGGCGCAGAATTATCTGTTCCCGAATCCAAAAAACCATGCTGGACAATCGATAGCTTGCTTTTATTAATGCCATGATCCGCTAGCGTTTTTACCGCAGATTTTGTATGGACTATCAAATGATCAAATTTGTTAAATATCTCAATAGAGCCAATGGCTTGCAGCTTAGAGCTTGGGTTATTATTAAATGGCGAAGAGTCATGAACCGTAAGAATAGTAGGGGCTATTTTCCTGAAAAGCGGAATGAAAAACCGATCCATAACAGGCAGTGGCGCCCACTGGAAATGAATAGCGTCAGGCTTAAATGACTTAAGCGCGAACCATAATATAATCAAGGAGAAGAAATGTGACACACCTTTTAAAGCTAAAAACAGCTTTTTCGGTAGCTTTTTCATGAACTTAGTCTGGAAGCCATAATAAAATAGCTGCTTTATATCGGGATCGCCGCTGCCTTGCTCATCATTGCTTAGATATTTAGTGAATAACACAACTTCATGCCCATTATTTTTAAGCCCCTGCACAAGCGCATGATCATAAGGATAAGTGAATAAAGATGGGTCAATTACGGCTATTTTCAAGGCTTGCTTTCCTGTTTTATATTCATAAAAAACACTCTACCCTTATTATAATAGTCGCGGTTATAAGTAAATGGATTTGACCATATTAATAACGTTAATATAAGGCTGTGCAAAGTGGGAGGGAGGACATATTCCCCCAAGACCATTAGCTGGATTAGCAAAGCTGCTTTTATATATGGTGAGCCATTACCTCTCCAAAAAACCAAGAATATGAATATGAAATAAGCTAATGCGCCAATTATGCCATATTCAAATATCATCTTCCCCCAACTTGGATTATGTCTTTCATAATTAACATCTGTAGAAGCAAATGTTCGAATAATTGAACCCGCGCCAAGCCCAAAAATGGCGGTTTTTGTATCATTCAATATATAAGTATTAAGGGTTGGAATGATTGAAACAAACCTTGCATATCCGCTTGATTCTGTGCTTTGGAATTCGGCGGCGCGATTAACGGTTTTATCAACTCCGACAATAACACTCCAAATCGGAGCGGTTATAACGCCGAGCAGCAATATTCCAAGTATAAAAAACTTGCGGTGCTGCACTAGATATATAGGCACAAGGGCGAATAGTATAAGAAGCCCCGTCCCCGAGAAAGTAACGGCAATTGCGCTGGTAAATAAAATGATGCGCTTCCAGTTTTTGAAATATATTATTTCAACCATGATAGCAACAGCTAGAAGTTGAGAGAAGTTTGAAGGCTCTTGCATGAAAAAGCCGTTACTTTTAAAAATGCTAGAGCCATAGCTTAGAGGGATTGTCCCGTTAAATCCTTGCTGTATGATATTTTGCATAGGCATTAGGTCAAGGAAATACGCAATATTAGCGCCCACCACAAATTGCAGAAAATATTGAGATATACCAATGATGGCTATAATAACCATAATTCTTTGGAAATATAAAAACTGTACCCCCGCCATTGTGGAATTATTCTTTAGACCAAAAGCATAAGGCGCGTGAATAACAATCAGCAGTAATATAGAGCCAATGGAAAAGGCTTGCCCGCCCAATATTTGTGTTAGGGCGAGCGCTCCGACCATGCTTAAATATAGGAGTAAGTTATTGCTTTTTAATTCTAGCCTGCGGGTTATAAACCCATAAGCAACCACCCCAAAGATAAGCGGAAGCCCTAGTAAAATTTGTATATTGCCAATAGGAATGGCAATTTTTTGCAGGAATGTTGCGCAAATCAGCATGGCTATCAATAGCCATGACGCTATAGGATCATGGCTTTGAATATTACTTGGTGAGCATTGCTCTTTCATCGAATAAAGCCTTCCAAAAACCAATAGACCACGCCATATGCATTATCATAGCGGCAATTCCAGAAGCTGCAATAGAAATATCCCTCGCTTTATAGCTAAGCACCGCGCCATAAATAAGGCAGATTAATATCCATGCATTTATTGGCAATGCCAAAATAGGGAATATCGGAGATAATAGAGCAAGGGCGGCGGCAGGAGCAACGCCAGCGGGTATCATTTGTCTTATTCTTGGGCGATTTTTATGTTTGGCAATCATTTTTGCAACGCCGCGCCCAAAATTATAATATTGTTTAAATAACGCTTTTGCGCTTGCCCTTGGGTAGTAAATCAGACTCGTTTTCCCCGTAAGCCAAATTTTGCAGCCCTTTTTAGCCATTCTATAATCAAGTTCATAATCCTCGTTATGAGAAAAATTATCATCATAGCCGCCAACTTCGCGAAATTTTTCAATTAGAATAAGCGCATGATGACCGTGATCTACCCACTTACCTTCTGCCTCGTCAAGCCTGTGCGGTGATCCACCATTACCAATTTTCGAGTTTTGCGCGGCAGCGACGGCTTTTTGAAATGGAGCTTTATCAATATTATCACTAGCAGTATTCATGGAAACAACAACGCTGCTTGCTCCTGTTTCGCGTTGCTCATTAATAAGGGTTTGGATATAATCATCGGGATATTTCGCATGCGCATCAATTCGGATAAGGTATGTAGCGCCCTGCCCAAATGTTTCAACTACAAGATTTACCGCCGCACTTTGAATTTTCTTAGGGTTATGAAGATATGATACATTATCATATTTATCCGCAAGCTTTTGAGCTATCTCAGGGGTTTTATCCGCGCTCCCGCCATCTGCTATTACTATATGGATGGAAAGACCGCAGCTATTTGCAACCATGTTTTCAACAAGATTTTCTAAATATGCTTCCTCATTAAGGCAAGGAATAATGGCAATAATATCAAACATGAATAATTATCCTTTTTTAATGGATCGTTTAAATTTTAAAACAGTCATAGCGACAGAATAAAGCGGCGGGCGCAGAAATTCCTTATAAACGGCAAAAACACTAAATAGCAATAATGCCACTTTCTTTGGAGTTTTTATATTAACGCGCTTTGCATAGCGATCATAATATTTGTTAAAGAAGTAGTTAGTATAATATATCGCCCAATATATGCGTCTGAATTTATTAACGCGCTGCCCACCTGTTTTGACTTGCGACATTGGCAAATGCATGGTGTGGCAGTCATTTGTCACATAAATATCATAGCCATTTACGAATAGATTCATCTGATAGTCGGTTTCTTCCCGATAGCCATTTCCGCGCGCATAAAACCCATCAAACGGGAATTGTTCCAGCAAATCTTTACGCGTAAGTATGATCGCATTTGTAAAGGGCAGTGATAAATCGCCATCATAAATCGCGCCATTTACCAGCTCACATATCACATAATTCATAGGTTTAGAGCGGCGCATACCATTGCCAAAGCGCAATAATGCGCCATCAAGGTTTTCACCATCACGCATATAAATCCTGCGCCCTGATACTGCTCCTGCATCTAAAGATTTTAGTTTTTCAAGGCAAGTTTTGGCGTAACCGCGTTCCATATATTCATCATCATCACAAAACAGGATATAGTCATTGCTAGCTAGGTTAGAGCCGATATTGCGAGCTTCCGATGCGCCAACAGATGTTGGGTTGTCATGTATCTTTAATGTTACATCGGGAAAGTCTTTGGATATATTTTCAAGCACTTTATGAGTTTCATCATCTCCGCCGTCATTGACAAATATAATCTCTGATACGCCTTCTTGCGCGAAATAGCTTTGCGCCACTAATTTTAACGTATGCGCTCTATTTTTAGTGGGAATAACCATGGATATCATTTGAACATGCCTTTTTCATAGTCGCTTTCTAATTGCCTAAGCGCGGCTAACATTTGTTCTAGCTTTTCTTTATGTGCCTTATCATCGCTAAGCATAGCGGGCATATTCATAAGCTCTTTCATTTGTAAAACCGCATTTTTATACATTTGCGAATTTTTATTATTAGCCCCGCCCTTAATGGTGCGTTTTATGATCGCCTCTAAAACACCAGTAAGGGAGGCTCGCCATTTCTGCTTTGCACGTTTCATATTATTTTGATAAATGCCCTCAATCTCTTCTATAGATGAAAATTCAAGCTGGCGGAGCGGCGAATTAATAGTAAATAAGCCTTTTTGAAATATTGTGCAGTGATAGCCAAATTTAGACACTATATTTCTTATATATTCATTCATAGAGCTAGGAGCTAAACATACAGGTTTATATGGCATCCCAAGAGACATTGACCAATCTGCCCATTTAAACGGCATGATTTCAGGGCTGGTCGCAACTGCAATCCACGGCGTTCTAAGCGCGTCTGCTATAATTGCCGCGTGCATAGATTCCGCCAAAACAAGCTCCGCGCTTCCTATGCGCTTTATAATATCATCAGCCGCCCCGCATGGGCTTACATATTCGATGCCAAGGTCAAAGCAAATAGCCTCCCACGCGCCATATCCTATAGATTTGAAGTGAGGAATAAATATAACTCCTTCTTTTTTTGTTGCTTTAAACTTATCCATATTGGCAACAAGAATTGCAGGATCGGTTAAGGCAAGATCAGGAGATATATTAAGAAGCCTTGCGGTAAGAACCCCCCGCACGCCATATATTTTCCATTTCTTGCTATCATCAATATCAAAAGGGGGTAGGGCGTAACCCGCACCAGAGCCAAGCACCGCCTTAAACATGTCTTTAGGTATATTGTTATCAAGAACAGTTCCAACCCCAACAAAGCTTATGTTATCGCCTTCGTTCCAAATGTCTTTGTTATGAGAGTTTTCACTCCATATCCAGCCATTAAGATCATCACCAAAATTGCCATGTTTTGATTTCCAATAGTGAATTTTCATGTCATGCCCTTGTTTTTGTTATTATAAATAAGCATACAATATACGCGCCATATAGATAACGCAATGGCTGCAATAACCGCACTATAACCAACGCCAATAAACCCAAATATAGGTATCATAACAATATTTAATACAGCAATCAAAGTTAGCATTAAGAAATTCCCCCCCCAAATTGCCCAATCTTGGTGGCGAGCATATGATAGATGCTGCAAGCTAGCAGTAGTTAGCTTAATCCATGTTGCAAAAAGCATAAGCCATAAAACTGGTGCATATTGCCTAAATTCTGGTCTGTCCATGAAATCGCCAAGTACAGGAATCACAGCCCCTATAATAATGGCTAATATCGCTGTGAAAACCGAGGCTTGAATAGTGATGTTTTTAGTTAGCGATGACAATTCTTTAAACTGCTCGC
Source organism: Micavibrio sp. (assembly GCA_026989265.1). Lineage (GTDB taxonomy): Bacteria > Pseudomonadota > Alphaproteobacteria > Micavibrionales > Micavibrionaceae > UBA1672. The sequence goes on along the minus strand of JALSJP010000004.1, from coordinate 17,784 downwards.
CTTTATGCATGGCAATCATTTTTGGATATGCAAAGGCGAATATACCGCTAGCTAGCAAAGATGAGATTGCAATTATAAACGCGCCGTAAAAGCTTATAATACCAACATATTCGCGCCCTAAGAAATGTTCAACCACAAATCTATCAATATATACAGATGCAACAATGCTCATCTCACCAAACCATATGGGAAGGGTCTTTTTAACATTTGAGTAAAGGTGGTTTTTGTCAAATGGCGTGGATAGCGCTAGCCTCCAAGGTAAGGTTCGCCATATATATGCTACGGTTATAATGCTTAAAGATACGCCGCCCGCCCATAATGTTATGATAGTTTCAACCGTTCTAAATGATGGATCATAAAGCCCTAATGCTATTGCTGGAATTACCCAAATGGATGATCTAAAGAAGAACACCACATTTGATATTATCGGGCGGCTTAGCGCAATAAGATTGGTACAGGCTACGGTTGATATGCCTTCAAGCACACATAATAAAATCGTAAAGCCAATGATTTTCATGCCAATTTCAGGTGAAAACAACAAAACCCAAAGCAGCGCCCCAATAATAAGCAATATATAATTAGAGATATAAAATGCAAACTCATCTCTAAGCTTTATCACAAGCTCATCTGGCGCAAGCCCCACTATTTCCCTTGAAATCCTATATTCAAGGCGCATCCCAAATATAGGAATAGAAAGCGCAACGACGGCGGCAATAAGCCCGTATGTCCCAAGGTCATAAAGCCCTAAATACTTCCCCATATAAAGCATTAGCAGCATTTTTATGGCTAATGAGCCTAGGCGAAGTGACATGTTGAAAACTCTAGGAATCATTAGGCTTTTTTTACGGTTAATTGTTTCAGCCAAGTGCCAACTGTTCTATGATGTCTTTCAAACAGATACCACAAAATAATCGCAACTATATTTGATAATATAATAGCGACCGCAAAGAATGCTAAATCATTTTCTTTATCAGGAAAGCGCACATATAAATAGGTAAGAACCGTAAAATGGATTAAATATAGGGAATAGCTGTAATCAGCAATAAATTTTATAATTGCCGTAAGGAATTTGGGCGGGGTAATATTATCGCCAAGGACAAATAAGAATGAGAAAATAGCGCTTGCCAAATATGTTCCGAATTGGAATTCCAACAAATTTACATTGCCATCCATTTTCAGCATGATGATCCTGCCAGCCATTAAAGCTAGTGAAAAAGCAAATATAAGCAGTGCGAATAATTTTATTTTTTTATCCGATAATGACATCCATTTACCCGCATTAAGGAAGAACAAACAAGCAAGCATCCCTAAGCCCCAGAGCATGGTTAAGCAATTATCATACCCACCAATGAAATGATATAGCGGCTCAATCGCGATAAGCCCGAGCACGATTAATGATATTAATGTAACTGGCTTTTTATCGCGCAAATGAATGATTACAACCATGCCAAACAGCATATATATCCACCACTCAATTGAAATTGTCCAAAACGGCCCAGCAGAGCCAAATGTATCAATGAAAAGGCTTGTGTCTTGCACTCCCGCGACTTTAGCAACTTGGAATAGCGGGAAGTCCTGCAGCATTAAAAAATTGCCTATTCCTGTATATAAATTCAAATTGCTTGAGATATTGCCTATCCAATCAAGCTCATCGATGCGCTCTAACGAATTAATTAAGGGCAAGGATAATGTTTGAATATCTATGAGCCAAACCATTAATAATGCGGGCAGGAAAGCACAATAAATTCTGGCAAAGCGATCTATAAAATAGGTTTTGAAGCTGTAATCTGGATTATTATGTTTCCTAAACACGCTATAGCTAATAAGAAAGCCCGAAAGCAGGAAAAATATAAATACGCCAATTCCAGCCATAGGTAAATTATTCATAAAACTATTAGGCAGGAAAATCATTGCAGCATGACCGAATAACACAGCCATGGCGGAGATGGCTCTTAAAAAATCAAGATACACGCTTTGCGCTATATTTAGCTTTATTTTGTTCATAACCGCTTTGCTTACCTAATTAAGTTTGCAGCAACATATAGCTAATATTTGCAGAAAGTACAATAAAAATAGATTTAGGCTATTAGAGGTTCCTAGAATGATCCGCGCTGCTTATCGTTGCTTTATCATTAAGCTTTTTTGCGCCAGCCATAAAAGATATAAAAACAATAATAGAGACAAACCAGATAACACCAAAAAGTAAATAATATGTCATATGTAAAAGACCTTCATCCTAAAGGGAAACAAAATCAATGCTACATTAATATATAGGGGTAATCAATATGCGCCCTTGCGGTTACTCACAACAAATATAGTTTTAATTATAATAACGAAATCAGTCCAAAGCGACCAATGGCGCACATACCAGCGATCTAGATATACGCGCTGCTCAAATGCCAGATCACTGCGACCACTAACCTGCCAAAGCCCTGTAATACCGGGTTTAACTGAGTGGTATGCATCTATGAGTTCACCATATTCTTCTAATTCATTTTCTAGAAGTGGGCGAGGCCCTACTAAGCTCATATCACCCATAAGTACATTAAATAATTGCGGCAGCTCATCTATGCTGGCTTTGCGAATAAATGATCCTATTTTTGTTACGCGCGGGTCATTTTTTAATTTTAAATACTTTTTCCATTGTGCTTTTTCCTCTGGATTATTTTCCAAAAAATCATCAAGTATTTCTTGGGAATCTTCTACCATGCTTCGAAATTTCCAGCATATGAACGGTTTTCCATTCTTACCTACGCGCGTATCACCATAAAACACCGCCCCGCCATCTTGGCGAACTTTATAGGCGATATAAATAAAAACTGGCGAAAGCATTAAAATACCAAAAGCCGCGCCCGTTCGGTCTACCACGTTTTTAACAAGCTGGTTTACGTGGCTGTTCATTTTGTTTGGTCTTTTAAACAGAGTGATGTTATAGCCAAAGAAATATATTGGTTGCAGCCCATAATAGGAAAACCCCTCAATCGGCGGAACCATCGCAAAATCTGCGCCATCATTGGTGATTTGCTTAGTAAGTTTAGCTAACTCTAATTCTCTTCGAGTATCGGGGCAGATGACGATCATTTGGTTTTTGTTAAATTCTGGTATCGCTTTTTTAACTTCATATTGCGGGTGAATATCGTTGAATTTATTAATTTGTGCGGGCGTAGCATTGGGCAAGATCACTTCTTTTATGTCATAGACTATATAATCCTCCGATTTAAGGGCATAGATGGTTTCTATCGCATTTTCAAACCCGCCAATAATAATGGTATCTATATTCCATTTGCCCATTTTAATCATGATTGAGCGAACAGCTATCCGCGCTATCATTAATAACGGGATAATGCTAACCCATGATAAAGTGATAAACAGGCGGCTAGGGTCGGCTTTGACGGTGAAGAATAAGAAGCACAGCAATAACAGCGAGAAAACACTAAATAGTGAGATATGCTTGACTTGCTGCCACCATGGGGAATGCAGCTTATAATGACCTTTATGCATAAAATATAAAACCCCAACAAAGGCTTGCACGATATAAAAAGCCAAAAGGTCTATGGATATTATTTGCTTTGGCAGATGCGGGGATAGCCCATAATTATAGGCGATGAAAGTTAGGTATGATAATATAAAGGCAAGTATAAACCCTATAATATCGCCGATTATTAATGGAATTGATGTGTTTCTCATAATTGCCTTTGCTTCCATTTCCACGCGGTTGAAATTATGGTTTCTAGGTCTGAATATTTAGGACTCCAGTTAAGCAATGTTCGTGCCAAAGACGCATCCGCAACTAAAATAGTAGAATCACCAGCGCGGCGTTCGAATTCTACAGCTTTTAAGGCTTTACAAACATGAGAGCCGATATATCCCGCCCCACCAGTAACAAAAATTACATTATTTTTCATGCCGATATTGTTAGCATGATAAGGTTAATATTTACTACTTATTTTTATATATTTGTCCATGAAATACCCCACTTTAATTTAAGGTAATTCCCAACTTGATTCATCTCGGTATCTGTTAAAATTCTATCATATATTAAAATATCCCCCATTTGACCATCAAAGAAAAACAATTCAGATGCTTCTTTTTGCACGCCTATTCTATATAAATCTTGAGAATAAGCGGGGTTAGTGGTGTTACTATTCGCGGCAACCCCATTAATTTGAGTGTTGCTTCCCGCCCCGCTTGTACGCGCTGAAATAATCGTATCACTGCCTATGGTTATAGGAACAGATCCAGAAAGCGCAACTGCCTGTGATTGGCGCACGATATCTATTTGTTCACTGGAATCTACAGCAAGTCGTAGGCTTCCGACATTACCAGATACAAGCGCAGCACTTGATGTTATATCATTTGTTTTTATAACAGAAAATACCGTATAACCGTTTAACCTGCTAATGGCAGAAGTGAAATCCATATAGTTGCTACCATCAAAATCAATAGCATTTTTACCGCCAATAGTTGCTGTGCCTGTTGTGGGTTGAAGTGAAGCCGTGCCTTGAATGGCGTTATTATTATTGCCTGATTTATCATCCCATTGGGATACCGCGCCCGCCATATCTGTGATGGTAGAGCTATCCGCAGCATCAATCCATAATGCGAGATTGGCTATATCGGTTGGCGTAAAAACAGAGCTTGCGCTAGATCTAAATCCTAATTGTCCTAATTTAAGTAGCATGTTTTATTCCTTAATCTATGTATATTGTTAATGTGAAACACCAAAAAACAAAAACGCCCCCGTGTAGGGAGCGCTTGAAAAAGATACATTTGTGGCGTTGATTAGATCATATAATACATATTACGCGCCGTTCTGCAAGGAATATTTTCCCACAACCTAAGGGCAGCCCTAGAAGATCATGCATTTTTTTCTAGCTATTTTTTTGCAAACACTATAATAATCTTTAAATTATTAAAAACATCGGGTGATTATTATGAAAAAAGACTTTAATTTGGCTTCCATTGTTCTTGCAAGCGCTTTATCTGCAAATAGTGCATTAGCAGCAGATATTCCATCAAACGCTATGAATGTTTTAGATGATGCTTATGAAAACCCTGTAACTGAGGCTAATTTCACCTCATTTGCAAATCAGGACGAAGTCGGGCCGTCTGGCACATCAACTAGTACTGTGCTATCATTCGAGGGTAATACTTGGAGGTATATGCCGCTTGCCAATACGGTTGAGGTTACGGAAAACACCACCTTGACATTTGATTACATGCCCTCAGCAACAGCAAATCCTGATTTTCAAGGGGTTATGCTTTTGCCATCTGGAGATGGTACATATGATGAGTCTTTATTCATTCGTTTAAATGGTGTTCAGCCATTTAATGGCATAAGCGGATTATATGATACTTCTTTAGGCGGAATGCAAACAATCACTGTTAAGCTTTCAGATTTACATGAGCTTGGTTCAGAACTTGGCGGTATGGTTTTTATTAATGACAAAGATGGTTACACTACAATTCCTACAACCGCCCTTTATCAGAATATATCTCTTTATGAGAGTGATGGTAACCCCATATTATCTACCTCGGTTAATGCTGTTGCTTCTCAATACACACCAGTGGTTATAAAAATAGTTAAACATGTTGTTGGCTCTGATGGAAGTGATGCTAATATATCTCATTGCGATGGCTTAAACGACACTAAATTTAATATTGAGGGTGATCGTATAAGGGTCAGGGGCAATCTTGAGTATATAGGCTCTAGCACGGGCACTTGTCATGTTGTTGATGTTGATGGAAATCATGTGGGAAGCTTGGTTGTGAATATGAATATTGTCCCTAGAGACAGCACATCTCCTGTGGTTAGGTCAGGTCAGGAGTTTAATTTATATGGACTTGGTGGAGAGGTTATTATTAGTGATATCCATAATATTTCAGATGAAGATCTCGATAAGGCTATAATACATGACTGCCTTAGCTCCTCTGATGTTTTTTCTACTGAAATTAGCGAAAATCGGAAAACTTGTACTGTTAAAGTCGTGGATGGGCGTGTTGGAAGTGGAGTAATAACTTACCGTGCTGTGGATGATGACGGTAATATGTCCAACACTGGTGTTGTTGAGGTAACTAGTGTCCCGCTATCTCCAGTTAAAACTACCTTTCAATTGTCATCATTACCTCAGGGTTGGTGTGGTATTGTTTCTTATTCGGGAGAGAAGCTTGGTGAAATGTTTCGAGACAATACAAAATTACTTCAAGCTGTAGATGATCGCATGAACAGTGCTGATGATGTATTTCCAGAGGGAACACAGAGGTTATTTTTTCCAAGGAGTGATATTACTTTTGTTGACGGAAGAACTACACTTTTGACATCTGCAATAGAGGCAACTCCCTCTAATCAAATTGGTGTGATAAGCGGAGCTGTTATGCCTGACCCTGACGGGGTATGTAGAGGGTATGCTGATTCAATAAAACCTAATAAGGTGGCATCAGAAGCATTATTTTCGAACCAAAGTTTTCATGATGGAGTTAGTCCTGTCAACAACAGGGATGTTGGGTCAATGGTTGTTGAGCATGTTCTATCAAATCATTTACCGACTTATTTGGAGATATTGGCAGACCATCTTGGTGATGCAAGAGTTCTGGAATGCTCGGAAAACCACCCAGATCCTACCAGCGATGCTAATAATGATGGCGTCCCTGATCAATATCAGTGCCTTAATTACGAGGGCGAGCCATGATGCGGCTGAAATTCGGGCGTTCAGGGCGATATTGAATATCATGTAAATGCTCTATAGTGCTAATTTTGTTGTCAAGCAGCTCTATGCGCTCTAGCGCTTTTGCTGCTTGCTTTGCCTTTTCGTTGTGCTGCTTTATAATGCCTTGGTTTGTTTTATTGTTATTCTCCCTAACAATATACGATAACTGCACAGCTTCAAGAAATGATGCGGCATGCCTTAACCCTTGTGGTATATCTAAAGTTCTGCCAGCAGCTATTGGTCTTAGCGCATAGTTAAATGTTGTAGTTTTATCCGCGCCTCTCAGCACGACAGAGCAGCGCCCATTATTATCACTTAACACCGCGACAAGTGCAACATTGCTATCATAGGTCATTTTTATTTCCGTGCCAGCTTTGGCAAAGTAATCTTTGGCTAGCTTAATAGAATCCTCATAAGGTGCATCGCCGATAGCATCACATTTTTCAATAACATCAAATAATTGGTGATATTTTCCGCTAGAAAATGCTAGCTTCCCTTTGTTATATATAGCAACCCAGTCATTAGGATTATATATTTTATCATATGGGCTAAGGGACTCGCTCCATAATTTAGTCCAGCCAACTTTCTTTTGTCGGCTCATTATATTTCCATTCTTCTTATGCTCTGCTATGATTTGCGCGACCATTCTAACGCAACTATGCATATTATAGCTGCGTACTATGATTTCTTCTGATTGCAGCTCAATTGCCATGCGCGTGCTAGGGCATTTTAGGTTTAACGGCCTTGCCTCTTGGTGGGCATTTTTTTCGTTAATTATAAATTTTTCACGAAGTAGGGATGTGTCTATGTTCATTGATTAAGTTTAGCATAAAATTCTTTTAAAGTAATGTATTTAAGCAGCAAATCTTGTGCTTGCATCGGAATATTGGTGCTTAGTTACTGGCGCAGCGTCAAGCACTTCAAGCTTCTTAGCGTAATAAGCAAGGTTATGTTCGATCTTCATGCGCTGCGGCAGGTCATTCATAAATTCTTGCATCTCGCTGCTTATATCACTTCTCATGTTAAAGCTGCCTGATATGGGGTTGCTTGAAAGCCTAGCCAATGTTCCTTGACCATGAGCGGATGATTTTTGAGAGTTGCTTTGCACATCAGTTAGATACTCGCTATAGCAATCTAGAGCAGCTGTTGCATCAAATTCCTGAGTCCAGCTACCTAGTGTTTCAGATACTGCTTCTGAAAAAGCTGAACTCAGGATGCTTTCCATCATCATGCCGCCAAGCATACCGTCGTGATCGTTGGCAACTTTGAAATTAGGATTGCTTTTGATGAATAGAGGGCCTTTATTATGAGGCTGATCAGGGTGTGGGGAAAGCTTCTGCAAATCTTGCATTAGTCCAACTATGCTGCCCATAACTGCTTGTCTTGCTTTGTCCTGATTAATTGTGTAACTCATAATATCGCCCCTTTGTTAAGTCGATACTATGGCAATCAAGTAAACATGAATTTAATTATTGATAAAATTCGAAGTAATTCTTAGTTTTACTTTATCTTTTATTTGAATTACATTTGTATAAAATTTTATCTATCTTCCTTAGTTGGAAGTATTCGGGGCGTTTCAGCCATAAAAAAACGCAGAGCTAACCCCGCGTTTTATAAAATAATGCTAAATTTACTATGAAGATTAATTGAACATATCGTCGATATCACCTTGAGAGGCTTTTTCATCTTTAGTTTTGCTGTCGTTATCATTATCAAATAAAGCATCCACACCGCCTTGGTCTACGGCTTTATATGTATTTTCTTCTAATTTTTTCTCGCTGGGTTTAACTTCAATACCAAGCTTTTCAAAGCTAGTATTGAGCTTTTCTTCTATATCATGAAGGTTATCAAGAGTGTTGCGTATTCTTTGCCCTGTAAGATCTTGGAAAGTACATGCCATAAGGATTTCCTGAAGATCATTTTTTATATTATCGCGCATCTTATCCCTAACGGCTTCATCGCTCCAATCTTTATTATCACTTATATGTTCGGCAATGCGATCCGCGGCATCAAGAATATTATTTGCTGCCTTTTCGGTTTCACTAATAACAGCTTGAAGCTCAACGCCTGTATTCGCAGCGGTAGAACCTTCTCCATCGTAATTAATTGCTCCAATTACTTCTAGTATTTCAGAAAATCTTTTTGACACGCCTTCTTCTGCCATGTCTGCTTGCATAGCAGATGCGTTTATCTCCATTGATATTTCATCAAAGCGGCGCGCAATAAATTTTTCCAATACGCCTAATTGTGAGTTCACGGCATCGGCTGTTTTATAAATGTCCTCTTGTTCAGGCGTTAGGGAGCTTCCCTTAATATGTTCTGACATTGCTTATCCTTTATATTCAGCATTCCTATTTTTTAATATAGGGTTTAGATGATATTATAATCAAGTGGATTTTACAGGCTTATATAAATCAAACACATCGATTATCTCCAATAATTGCTCAATTTCTTTTTTGCACTGCATAGCCTGAGATTGAGTTTTGATAGGGACAAACAAGTTTGACGGCTCGAACATGTCATTTGAATAGGGGATCATTATAAATACATATTTTTTTTCAAATAATACAGCCGTAAGCGGGGCATTGTTGAAAACCTCGGATGCTTCGTATAATTCTTTCAGCAGGCGATCACCAATCATAAGCTCTGCGCTGTCGGGTTTGGTTGAGTATATAGTGAATTTTTCCCAATCAGGGTTGGATGCGCTTATATGTACTTTATCCATAGTTTTCCAGCGAGTATCAGCATATGATTTTACCATTTTATCATTCGCCGTGATGATAGTATGCCCCTCAATTACTTCTTCTGGAGTTTCAAGCAATACAAAAATACCATCAAATATAGGTTGATCTTTTTGGGCTTTACTATAAAGCCGCGCTTCTGAAAAGATAACTTTAACGCCCTTATATTTCCCCATAAAGCAGTCTTCAGCTTTATATTCGTCATAGGCAGGAATAACGGCAAGCTTTTCAATTATTTTCGCGCTAACGCCGCGTTTGGGGTAGAAGCTTAATCCGTTTAATGTTTTTGCAAGCTTAGGCATGAATACGGATTTATATTCGGATTGATATGTTTTAATAGGGTTTCTAGCCCATAAATTTAAAAATATTATTGGGATAAGCGGCGCTAATATAGAAAAAACCGCGGGCGTTAATGCTGCTTTTACAAGGAAAAACCAGCCAAACCCCGCCGCTCCAGCAAGCGTGAAAATTATATTAGCATTAAGAGCAATAAAGCCGCGCGCACGATATTGCTTCATGCGTTTCAGGCGCATTTCTTCCGATTCGTTAATTAATGCATTTAATGCTTTATTAAAGCGTGTGTTATCTACTCGGTTAATATTCATGTTTTACAGCTAATCATTCTATGAATAGGAGCGCAAGGATTTTAATAGCCATATGAGTAAACATCCCACTGTATTTTTCAAATATAGCTGCGAAATTAAATGTTAATTTAACCTGTGGTTTAAGAAATAAAATAAAACTATTTGCATTATATTTGTACGATTATGGCATATTTAGAAAACTGCAAAAACAGGTGATTTATTTGTTGATTTATTAGGAATGTGGGCATATAACACCACTGTCCTTAGCCGTCGAATCCTCCCCCCACACAAATATTTCGGCGGCTGGGGCTATAATTTTTCTCTTATAAATTTATATTTATAACCTAAATCCAGTTAAGAACTATGCCTGCAATCAGTGCAAACAAAACCAATAATGGGGGCAGGGTGATAACCTCTGGCGCATCTGCTTTTTCTTAATTGCTTGATTTTGTTTTTACCTCTTTATTGCCTTCGCTCATATTCATACTTCCTGATTAATTTCACGTCATTCCAGCGCAGGATGGAATCCACCTAATCATCACCCATTTTAAGGGCAGCGATGAACGCGGATTGCGGTATAGAGACATTGCCATATTGGCGCATTTTGGCTTTACCCTTTTTCTGCTTTTCCAGCAATTTTTTCTTACGTGTAATATCCCCGCCATAGCATTTCGCGGTAACATCTTTGCGCATAGCCGAGACATTTTCCCGCGCGATTATTTTACCGCCAATCGCTGCTTGTATTGCGATTTTAAACATTTGGCGCGGTATTAGGGTTTTTAGTCGCTCACATAACGCCCGCCCGCGCCCCTCTGCGCTGCTCCTGTGAACAATCATAGCCAAAGCATCTATCGGCTCATCATTCACGCGTATATCAAGCTTAACAAGGTCATTTTCGCCATATCCGTCAAGCTCATAATCAAAGCTAGCATAGCCCTTAGACAGGGATTTCAGGCGATCATAGAAATCAAACACCACCTCATTAAGCGGCAGGCGATAGACAAGCATAGCCCGCGACCCTGCATAGGTAAGGTCAATTTGCACGCCTCTACGATCTTGGCAAAGCTTGAGCAGGCTTCCCAAATATTCATCAGGCACAAGGATAGTCGCCTTAATCCACGGCTCTTCAATATGCGCTATCTTCACCACATCAGGCATATCGACGGGGTTATACATATCAATGACATCGCCGTTATTCATGTAGAGCTTATAAACAACACTTGGCGCGGTGGGGATTAAATCGAGGTCAAACTCGCGCTCTAACCGCTCTTGGATAATTTCCATATGCAAAAGCCCAAGAAAGCCGCAGCGAAAGCCAAGCCCTAATGCTTGGCTGCTTTCCGCTTCATAGTGAAGTGATGCATCATTAAGGCGAATTTTGCCCAAACTATCGCGCAGCTTCTCAAATTCGCTAGCATCGGCGGGGTAAAATGAGCAAAACACCATCGGAATGCTCGGCTTAAAGCCCTCAAGCGCGGCTTCGCAAGGCTTTTTATCATCCGTGATAGTATCACCTACATTTGTCTCACTGATATCTTTGATGCTAGCTGTTATAAAACCCATTTCGCCAGGGCAAAGCTCTTCAAGCTCAACTTTTTTCGGAGTGAATATACCGACGCGGTCAATCTCGCGCGTAGCTCCATTGCTCATGAATTTGATCTTCTGTCCCTTGCGCAGCGTGCCGTCAATCACGCGCACAAGCACGATAACGCCAAGATATATATCGTACCAGCTATCGACCAGCAAAGCCTTGGTTGGAAGGTTTTTAAGCTCTTCATATTCTGCTTCGTCATCCCGAGCGTCAGTCGAGGGATCTAAGGTCTCTCCGCTCTCGATGGTCGGTCGAGATGACATTGAGGGCTTGGGTGGCGGCAGGGTGGTTACAATCGCTTCCAGCAAATCATCAATGCCCTCACCAGACTTGCCAGAGCAAGGCACAGCCTCGCTAGCGTCAATGCCTATAACATCTTCGATTTGAGACTTGGCATTTTCCACATCCGCGGCGGGTAGGTCAATCTTGTTAATCGCACACACAATTTCATGGTTATTATCAATGGCTTGATAAACATTAGCCAGCGTTTGCGCCTCCACACCTTGAGAAGCGTCCACAACCAAAACAGAACCCTCACACGAAGCGAGCGAGCGCGACACCTCATAGGCAAAATCCACATGCCCTGGTGTATCCATTAAATTGAGCTGGTATGTAATGCCGTCTTTCGCCTCATATTCAAGGCGCACAGTTTGAGCTTTGATGGTAATACCGCGCTCACGCTCAATATCCATGTTATCAAGCACTTGCTCTTGCATCTCGCGCTCTTCTAGCCCGCCGCAAGTCTGGATAAGGCGATCGGCTAGCGTGGATTTACCGTGGTCAATATGAGCGATAATGGCGAAATTACGTATATGGTCTATTTTCTTTGTCATGGCAATTCTTGTATCAGAACATAAGCCTTGCGCCAACTAAATTATATTCGATAGCGATGCCGCAGGGCAAGGGCAAGTAAAAATAGCAGTAAAATTGCTATTCCATTTTGGGTATATGTGAGGGCATAAATCCATTCAGAAGGGTTTTTTCCAAATAAATCCGCATGATGACCCTTTAAAATATTACGGCTGCTTGGCATAAAAGAAAACATTTGCGCCGCAGAATAAGATAATGATTTACCAAAGTTACAATTATTTAATAGTGAATTGGCAATAAAAGAATAAATCCCGCCAAAGGCAAGCCATGAAGCTAAAATCCAATATATGGGGCGTTTAATTGACCTCCCATAATCACTTAGCAGGTCAAACCAAAATTCTGTGCGTATAAGAAATGAAATTCGTGAGAAAAATGGAATATCCCCAAATTTTCGGGCTGCCTGCATCTCCATGATATAAAACTCTTTGGCTTTGACATGATCTTTATTAGCCTCGGCTAGCTCCTTTAACCGCCTTGCCCGCGCAATATCGCTTTTATCAACCCTAAATTGTCGAGTTACCCAATCCCCCTTTAAAAACTTAAATAAAGGCTTTTTCAGTGGCTTGCACCTTAACTTAAACAGAGGCTTCTTCAGTGGCTTGCGCCTTAACTTAAGAGAAGGCTTTTCCCATGGCTTGCGCCTTTCCCATGGCTTGCGCCTTAATGTGCAATTAATATCTGATAGGGATATATGATGTGATGTTTTAGTATGGGTAAGGTCAACCAAGCAGTTAAATTTTTTTCTATCATCTTTTTTACTATCACCTTTAGGGGAAATATCAAGTGAACCATCAAAAGATGCATATTTGAAAGAGAATGAATTTACTTTATCTATGTTTATCAAGTCGATAAAAAAAACATTACCCGAAAATTTTGCGCTCATGAAACCAACATTTCCATTTCCGAAAGTGGCGCCTATGAAATAAACATCTCCATCCCCGAAAGTGGCGTCGCTGAAATCAACAGTTCCATCTCCGAAAGTGGCGTCGCTGAAATTAACATCTCCATCTCCGAAAGTGGCGCGGCTGAAATAAACATTTCCATTTCCGAAATTGGCGCGGCTGAAATTAACATTTCCATTTCCGAAAGTGGCGCCCATGAAAGAAACATTTCCATTTCCGAAAGTGGCGCCATTGAAATCAACATCTCCATTTCCGAAATTGGCGCGGCTGAAAGAAACATTTCCATCTCCGAAAGTGGCGAGGCTGAAATAAACAGTTCCATTTCCGAAAGTGGCGTGGCTGAAATTAATATTTCCCTCAGGGAATTTGAAACCTGCAAAAGCAACTATGTGATAGGAGGAAAAATCAGCAGAACTAAAATCTATATTATATTTTGGGTTTTTCTTGACCCACCCATTCCACGCATCTTTGCCCTGTTCCCATAGTTTTAGGGTATTTTCTTTCGATAATATTTCAAAGCCATTTTGATCGTTTTTTGCCATTGAGTTTTATTTTCAATCTTATAATTTAACCATAATAACAAAGGTAATATTTTTGCTTTTAAACAGCAACTAAAAACTATATATCTATAGTATGACGCAAGAAAACAAAGAACATGAGCCGCCTCTACTATCCGAAGATCATAAAGAGCCTAAAGCCAAGCCGCCATACTTGCTTGTAATATTGGTTTTATTCGGAGTGCTAGGAGCATTTTGGAAAATGGCGATGCATAAAAATGAGGTTTTAGAGCCAGCAAAACAATCTACTAAAGCATTCCCAAATTGATTGGAAACCCATAGAAAAACAGGCGGAATCATGCTCAGCCTGTTTTGATGTTTTTACAAATAAATCATTTCAGAAATATTAAGGCTGACCCATAGGCATGCCAAATGTGGTTTCATGAGTGGCGTCATTGCTTGCTGTTATGCCTATTGTAGTATGACTAGTAATGCCACCATTATTATCATGTGCTACTCCATTGAATGCCTCAATGTTAGGGCGGTTTAAACCCATTGACGCTAGTTCACTAAAACAACCTCTAATTGACATACTCATATTCTAAACTCCATTTTTTTGTTTAAACCCGTCGCCTGCTTTTATGATACAGGTCTTATTGTTAATTTTTACTTAACTTTGATGAATAATTAGCGGTATATAATGACCTTCTTTGGCATCACCCGTTTTCTCATCCAGCAAAACTGTTAATACTTGATGTGTGTTTTGCATATGTTTTGACACTGAGCGATCTAACGGCATTCCGAAGTTACGCATATGTCCACCATCAAGTATAAAATCCAATTCACTAGTACCAAGGTCAAATTCTAACCATGATAGCTCGTTCTTAAAAACTTTATCATGAAAGAGAATAACCCTTCCATCTTCATTTATCGCTACTTCAATATTGAGCGGGCTGTCATCTGTAACCCCATACACAAAATCAGTTAAATTTCCAACCGGAGGTTTTCCCTCATCTTGCTCTGTATGTTCGCTCATTATTTTCATTTCTATAGCTTAATATGTATTATATAGTGACTTTATTAAAAAAGCCCGAAAAAAATGCATTTTTTTTGCAATTAATTCAAAGTTTTTTGTATTTCAGGGTCTTTTATTTTCAAATGCACTTCCACACCATCAATAGCCTGCCCATCTTTGGTTCTTATTATAAATAAATATTGGTCTTTTGCAATATATGGTCTCACTAACCATTGTATTTTTGCACCAAGATCGAATTGTTGCCGATCATTTGTGTGAACGGCTATCCTTTGAGTGTCAGGGTCGTATTCCAAATGGTCTATTGTGCAGTTTAGCTCTGGTGCGTGAAAAATATAGTTAATTCCGCGCTCACGGTCGCAATATATATCAAAATCATTTGGGCTATCGAAGAGCTTAGAGCGACCAGAGCCAAAGCCAGAACCCCAATCTTTTCCCATATTGGGGGGCGGTAGCGTAGGGCTTGTCTCTTTTTTCTCTTCGTTTTCTTCGTCAGACATCACTAGGTTCGCCAGAAAAGGCATGTTGTTAAAGTTATCAAAACCACTATATTGGTTAACACTTAACAAAATCATAACATTTGCCTAACTATATGTGAAGCCATAACCGATTCGCTCCTATTATTAAGCTGTAACTCGGATAGAATGCGAAGGGTCATTCGCAGACATTTGGGAATAGGGAACGTTAATCATGTCAAGCTCACCTTGTCTAAGCATTTGCACTGTATCATCGGCTCCAGTTGAGGTGGTTGACTTGCCCGTAACGCTAGCAAGGATTGCTTTTTCTATATCGCTTGACATGGCTGGTGATCCTAATTCCTGAGGCATTCCCGTTCCCGCATGTCCTTGAGCCGTGGCATCTTGCATATTTATATCAAGGCTAGAAATATTTTGCGAGTTTGGATTGCTGCTATCAATTTTGATATTCCCAAATGGGCGCGCGCCTGTTGGAACATGAGAGGCTACATTTTTCCCGCTTGCCTCGGTTGCCGCTCCGCTCACAAAGCCATTACCTTGCGCGAATGGGCTTTTGCCTTCACGGATATTTTGCATTTTATCGCCCCATGCGCCAGATTTATTAAATATTACACCAGCCGCAACCAAGAGAATTCCCCATTTCCAGCCTTTACTTATATTTACTCCAGGGATCATATTGGCGGCATTTATTCCTATCATCGCAAGGAAGAACATGCCCGTGCCTTTTGCTAGAACAAGGGCATCTTGCTCACCTTTGGTTTTTGTGTTGCGCTCTAAATCATCCCAGAAATTACCGAATTTTTTTGTTGTGCCAGCGGCAGTATCCCAAGCTCCACCGATGAAGCTCCCCATGCCATTGCCTCTATCACCTGCAATCATATATGGTATGCCGTTTTTACTTCCGCCACTCATTGCAAGAAGTCCAGATTGAACTTGCTCTTCAGGTGTCATGGTTTTAAAGCTATCAACGAAATCTTGATTGCCCTTAAGGTCACTAATATTAAGCGTGCCAAGTTGGGTTATTTCCTCTATCAAGGATTTAGCATCATTCGCAGGAGCGCTCGCCATGTCGATTTGCGCCTTTAAATCCTCAAGTTTTTCAGTGGCTTGGGCAGTATTCGCCGCATTGTCAATTGCTGGTATATTTTTAATCTCTTCACTAAGCACTACCGCGCTAAGCTCCACCCCTTTAGCGGTTTCTGCTGCACTTTTGATTGAAACTAGCTTATCTGCTGCAATGTCACGTCGTTCTTTAATGCCCACAAGTAATTTATCAAGGGCTTCAATGCGTGTGTCTTTGTCAGTGTCACTACTCGCCGCAATTTCTTTTTTAACTTTTTCAATCGCGCTCGCTTGCCCGTCCATGGATTTAAGCAGCTTCTCTCCTTTTGTAACGCTATTAGCAGTAGAGTTAGCCTCTTTCTTAACAGCCGCTAGCGCAGTTATAGCGGCGATTTTTGCCTTGCCAAGCGGCGTATCTTTAATGCGCTCTATCTGTTCTTTAGCTAATTTATCTGCAGCAATTTTTTCAGCTTTTTCTTGCGCAGCGATTTTGTCAGCCGCGATTTTATCTGCTGCATCTTGAGCTTTCTTTGCTTCGGCTGCTTTTGCGGCGGCGATTTTATCCGCTGCGTCTTGAGCTTTCTTGGCTTCGGCATCTGCTCTAGCTTTTTCTTCAGCAATAGAAGGTAGTATAACGCCATCATATACAGCCTTTTTTTCATTACCAATTGCCGTAAGCAGCATGCCAGTATCAGCAAGAGCATCATAAGCTTTTTGGTAAGCCATTTTTGCAGACGGCAAGTTTTGCTTTTCATTAACATGCCATAGGCTAAGTCCAGTAAGGGAGTTTCCATCTATAGTATCTATGGAATTTTCAATCGTTTTATGGTGCTTTTCCATCTCTTGTTGAATCTTAGATATCCTAACTAAACGGCGATCTGTAGAATTCAGCGATATTGTTAGTCTTTCTATCTCACCAGTATCCTTTGCCCTTGTTGCTTGGCGCAAAGCTTCTTTTTGAAGAGTTTGTTGATATTTAACATGCTCATATTCCTCTTGCGCTGTGTCAATGGCGTCGCTGTATGCGCTACTAACATCGCTTAGGGCTTCGTCAATGTCTTCCATATCTATGCGTGTGCTATCCAGCGAAATGGGGCTCATAACGCCACTTGTTATATCATCACCTAAGCCGTTACCCAAAACCGCATCCCAAGCACCAGCGGCAAAGGCTCCTGTTGTGTATCTAAAGGGTATAGTTGCTGTGTCAAAAATATTTTTTGTAACGCCCTTAACCGCGTGCGCAACATCACCTGCTGTGTCCCATCCATTTTCATCAGACACATATTCAGTTAAAGCAGCAGTGCCGTAAACCCCACCAGAA
>JALSJP010000003.1 GCA_026989265.1 Micavibrio sp. | reverse complement strand
AGAAGGCGGGCAGGGCGTTCATACTAGCTTTATAAAATCAGGGTTTTGCGATGAGCTGCTTATATATCGCGCCCCTAAAATATTGGGCAGCAAAGCAAAATCATTATTTTCTGATTTAAACATAGATATTTTGTCTAAATCCTATAAGTTTGAGCAATGCTCGGTTCAAAAACTCGGGCAAGATATATTGGAAAGATATAAATGTTTACAGGATTAGTGCAAGATATTGGAATTATCCGCTCTATAGACAGCTCGCGCGGTGATCTGCGGATCGAAATTGAAACTAATATGAACTTGTCTAAGGTTCAAATTGGCGCGTCAATTTGCTGCTCTGGATGTTGTTTGACTGTTGTTCAAAAAACCAATAATTCATTTTTTGTTGATGTTTCTGCGGAAAGTCTTGGTAAAACCATTATAGGCGCATGGAAGGTCATGACACGCATCAATCTTGAACCATCATTAAAAGCAGGTGATGAGATGGGCGGGCATTTTGTATCAGGTCATATTGATGCAACCACTGAAATTTTAAGCATCACAAAAGATGGGGATTCGCGCCGCTTTAAAATCGCCTTTCCCAAAGGGCTTGAGCAGTTTATTGCCTCTAAAGGCTCTATCACTATCGATGGTATATCTTTAACCGTTAATGATGTTGATAATACTGGCTTTGGCGTTAATATAATCCCTCATACTTGGGATAACACAACATTAAGTGATAAAAGCGCGGGCGATAAAGTTAATATAGAAATTGACATGCTTGCGCGTTATGTTGCTAGGCAAATTGAGTGTAGGGGGTAGGAAATGGCTAGTACATTAGCAAAAATCGATGAGATTATCTCCGATATGAAGCTCGGAAAGCCAGTTATTATTGTGGATGATGAAAACCGTGAAAATGAAGGTGACATTATCATTGCCGCTCAAATGGCAACTGCTAAAAACATTAACTTCATGGCTAAAGAGGCGCGCGGGCTTATATGCTTGCCAATGGAAGAATCTATGGTCGATAGGCTCGGCTTGCAGCTAATGGGGCGCGGGAATAACAGCCAGCATAGAACGGCTTTCACCGTTTCAATTGAGGCAAAAGAGGGAGTTACAACGGGAATCTCTGCGGCGGATAGAGCCACAACTATTCAAGCCGCAATTAATCCCGATAATGGAGTTGATGACATCGCAACTCCGGGTCATGTATTCCCGCTTTTGGCAAGGGAAGGCGGGGTGCTGGTTCGCGCTGGTCATACCGAGGCAGCAGTTGATTTGTCAAAGTTTGCAGGTTTTAGTGGCGCGGGCGTTATTTGCGAGATTATGAATGATGATGGCACAATGGCAAGGCTTGATGATTTGGCTATATTTGCCGATAAGCATGACCTTAAAATTGGGTCAATTGCTGATCTTATTTCACATCGCAGGCGCAATGAAGTTATGGTTAAGTCCATCCATGAAGAGCGATTTACCTCCCGTTTTGGCGGTGAGTTTGGCTTGCGCCTTTATGTCTCTCAAATTGAATATGCAGAGCATATAGCCCTTGTTAAAGGTGATATATCTAATAATAGCCACGATAACCCTGTTTTGGTGCGTATGCATGCTGTGGATATCCTTGGGGATATTTTAGGTGGCAACCAAGATAGTGACCTTCAAAAATCCATGCAAATTATTGAAGATGAGGGGCGAGGAGTAATAGTTTTACTGCGCCCACCTAACCCGACAAGACTTTCTGAAAAGCTTATGAAGCGTGCAGATGCAAAGCCAAATGATAAGGTGTTGCGTGATTATGGCATTGGCGCGCAAATTCTGCTGGACTTAGGAGTGCATAACATGGTCTTACTCTCTAACAGCCCTAAAAACATCATTGGGCTTGATGGTTATGATCTGCATATTCATGGTCAAAGACCTATATCTTAGAAGGAAAAAGTTATAATGCCTCATTTTATGATTGTAGTTTCGCCATATTATAAGGAAGTGTCTAATAACTTGCTTGAAGGTGCAAAATCCGCATTTGACGATGTGCGCGCTACATATGAAATTTTCGAGGTAAGCGGAGCTTTAGAGATCCCAACGGCCATAAAATATGGAATATTACGCAAAGAAGCCCATGGCGTAAATAATATGAAATTTGATGGCTTTGTGGCATTGGGCTGCATTATTCGCGGCGAAACCTCGCATTACGATATTGTTTGTAATGTGAGTGCAAATGGCTTATCACAGCTATCCCTTGAGCATGACGCACCTATTGGTAACGGCATTTTAACTTGTGACACTATGGAACAAGCGATAGTTCGCGCTGATCCAAAACAAAAAAATAAGGGCGCGGTGGCCGTTAATGCTGCGCTTGGTTTATTTAATATAAAGAGAGCCTTAAATGTCCGATAAAAAGAAAACCACCCATAACAAAGAGCTGTCCGCTAGGCTAATGGCGGTGCAGGCATATTACCAAAACCTGCAGAATAAAAAGCCTATGAGTGCGGTTATTTCCGAATATCTTAAGCGCGGTCTTGCAGATGATGAAATTGATGAGGAGTTTGTCCAGCCTCACGGCGGGCTGTTTAAGCGAATATTATCTGCCCTTGATGATAGAGGCGCAGAAGTAAACGAGATATTATCTGCTAATATTAATAAAAAAGAAATCCCTGCAGATATCATTGAAAAAGAAAATGATGAGGCTGATCAGAATGAAGAGCAAGAAGAAGAGCAAGAAGAAGAGCCAATAAAACGCCCCGAAAAAGAAATTGAGCCGTTATTAAAATCCATACTTCTTTGTGGAACAAGCGAGCTGCTCTGCCACCAAGATATTGATAAAGCTCTCATTATTGATGATTATTTAAATGTAACTCATGCATTCTACGAAAAGCAGCAAGTCTCATTCGTTAATGGCGTTCTTGATAAGATTGCTACTTTAGTGCGCGAATAAATCATTCAAATTTTATCTATATGTAACCTGCTGTTAATAGTCTTTTGTTATTATTTCCTTACACATTATTTAAATAAGGGAAAATATAAATGCGCAAAGCTGTTTTACTATTACTCGTCATGTTTGGGGTTTTTGTGTCGGGCAATAGCTATGCTAAGGCTAAAAAATCTGATAGTGAGGGTGGAAGCGCAGAATATGTGAAAATGGACCCACTTGTATTGCCTATACTTAATGATGATGGCGTGTATCAAATTCTAAATCTTGTATTGGTTATTGAGGTTGGCGGCATTAATGATGCCGATAAGGTCAAAGCAAAAAAGATCAGATTAAATGATGCATATATTCAAAACATGTATGGCATGCTGAATGAGTATGATGCAATAAGAAATGGAATCATTCAAGTTAGCGTAATTAAAGATCGCTTGGGCGTTATAACAGATGAGGTTATGAACGGCGAAGTTCACACTGAAATATTGCTTCAAGTGGTGCAGCAGCGTCCGATTTAATATTATTGAGGAGCGTTAAACCGCCCCATATTTCCCAATAATTGCTGAGTAAATGTTAGGTCATTACCGTGAGTAGGGGTCTTGCCGCGGGCATATGGTATATCCATCCTATCTCCCGAAGACTCGCCAACAGATTCAACAATGCCTTCATCATTAAATGACACTATTATCACGCGCTCTTTAACAACCTCACTATCAAGTATGCCGCGCTTTTCCGTTTCCTGACCTATATAATACCAAATATTACTATTAAAGGTGGATTGCGTAGTGGGCGAGCCTATAATGCGAAGAACATCTGACTGCGAAGATTCGCCGATTTTAACTTCTGAAATTTGATAATCTTCTAACATACTGCCGCGTTGCGCTGTCACGGGCGAACATCCCGCAACAATAATCAAAATTAAGCAACAAAAACTAGCTTTTAGTAGATTTTTCATTTATTTATCTGCCATTCTCTTATAATAATATCTAGTAATGTAGAGATAGAATCATGAAAAGCCTAGAGCAAAATTAAATGTTTAACAAATTATTCAAGCAAAAGAATGAAGAAGCAAGAGATTTATATGCATGCGCTCTTATTAGTACGCGCAAAGAGCTGTTCTATTCTAAATATGGCGTAGCCGATAGTTTTGATGGGCGGTTTGACTTGCTTTTGCTGCATATTTTTATAATATTACGCCGTGCTATGGGGCGTGATGATTACCAAAAACTATCACAAGCTATATTCGATATTATGTTTAAGGACGTGGATCAAACGTTGCGTGAGCGCGGAATTGGCGATGTTGGCATCCCTAAGCATATGAAAAAAATGATGTTGGCATTTAACGGGCGTATGCACGCTTATCAAGATGCTCTCGAATCGGGTGATTTGAAAGAAGCTGTAGCGCGTAATTTATATGCTATGGATATAGATGATAAATTATTGGATAAAAACGCTCTTAATGCTATATGTGAATTTACTCAAATTAATTTAAATAGCTATAATAATTTAGGTGATTTTGTAATACTGGAAGGGCAAAAGGCAATATAATGTCAGATAATGATTTTGAAATAGGCTTAGGGAAAAACCAAGAATGGTCGCATATAATTGATTCTGATGATATTGGGGGCAAGGTAAAGCATATCCAAATATTACCACCAAACAGCGCTATTTCTGCATTATGTAAGCGTTTAAATATCCATTCTATCGATAATATAGCTGCAAATATAACTTTGCAAAGGAATGGCATTAATAAGGTTATTCATGTTAATGGCGCAATCAAGGTCGCTCTTTATCAAAAATGCGTAATTACAACTGAACCAGTATATGAAGTTATAGAAGACCAGTTCGAGGCATGGTTTACTGATCCTAACAGCGCGGTTTCCTTCGCAAAGGCCAAGCGTGAGCGTTTGAGCAGGAAAGAACAAAATGACCTGCCTATAATAGATGAATCAGAAGACCCTGAAGCTATAATTGATGGTAAAATTGACCTTGGTGAACTTGTGGTACAGCATATATCGCTTGCCCTTAATCCTTACCCAAAATTAAAGGGCGCGGAGCATGAATATCAAGATGATGGGCTAGGCGATGCGCCAGAAGGAACTTATGATAATCCTTTTGCTGCTCTTAAAGATTGGAAAGATAAAGAGCGTGCAAAATATGATAAAAATAAATAAAAAACTTGCTTTGCTCGATGATTTTCGCTATTACCCTGTTTCGTTTAATAAAAAATATAATTAGAATTAGAACTTTTAGAGGATAAGGCAATGGCCGTACCAAAGAGAAAAACCAGTAAATCAAAGCGTAATATGCGCCGCGCCCATGACACTTTAACAGTGGAAAATTGGGTTGAAGATGGGGCTACGGGCGAGCCTGTGCGCCGCCACCATGTTGATCTTAAGACGGGCATGTATAAAGGTCGTCAAGTAATAGAAGATAGCGAATAAATTCCACCTATTAAATGTGGAGCAGGTCTCTTGTCGGATAATAAATCGCCTGAGATGGTGCGTATTTCAATTGATGTAATGGGTGGCGATTTCGGCGTCAAAGAGATAGTGCCTGCACTTAACCTTGTTATAAAAAATCACGCCGATATTAAATTTTTGCTATTTGGTGATGAAAACCAAATAAACCAACACTTATCCAAATATAAATCCTTAAAAAATTGCGTCGAAATCCACCATACTGATAAAGCAATCAAAAGCGATGAAAAACCGTCTGATGCACTGCGTTCCAGTAAAGGGACTAGCATGCGCATGGCAATCGAAGCTGTTAAAAATGGCGAGGCTGAGGCGGTGGTTTCTGCTGGCAATACTGGTGCATTAATGGCTCTTTCCAAAATAGTTCTAAAAACCGCCCAAGGAATTCACCGCCCCGCGCTTGCCTCTGTTATGCCTAATGTTAATGGCGATGTGATTGTGCTTGATCTTGGTGCAAATATCTTAGTAGACGCAGAAAACCTAGTTCAATTTGCCTTGTTAGGTTCTATTTTTGCGCGCGCACATAAGAAAATAGAAAGCCCTAGCGTTGGTTTGCTTAATATCGGCTCCGAAGATATGAAAGGACCCGATCATGTCCGCGCCGCGTCCGATATATTATCGCGCATTGATTTCCCAGGTACTTACAAGGGGTTTGTTGAGGGTAATGACATTACCAACGGCAATGTTGATGTTATTGTTTGTGATGGTTATGCTGGTAATATTGCCCTTAAAACTATTGAGGGCGTAGGCAAGCTTGTAAAACATTATTGCAAAAAATCATTTGCTGCTAATCCGCTAGCTATGATTGGCGCGTTATTTGCCTATTTTCCCTTGAAAAATTTAAGCCGCAGCATGGATCCTCGCCTTTATAATGGTGGAGTTTTCCTTGGACTTAACGGTATATGCGTAAAAAGCCATGGCGGAGCAGACGCTCTAGGGTTTTCCACGGCTGTTATTATGGCAGTAAATCTCTCACGTCAAGGCTATATTGATCAGCTTGTGCGTGATATAAGTCACCTAACAGACCAAGAAACTTTCCTATCTCAAGATGTTTAAGCTCAGGATATTTAAAATATGCCAATAAGCTCACATATAATTTCTAGCGGAAGCTACCTTCCTGAAAAAATCATGACTAACAATGATTTAGCCGAAATTGTTGACACTTCGGATGAGTGGATTTTCAAGCGCAGCGGTATAAAATCTCGCCATATAGCCGCGGATAAACAATCAACTTCGGATATGGCTATATGCGCTGCCCGTAACGCTATTGCTGATGCTGGGATTAACGCTAGTGATGTTGATGGAATTATTGTGGCAACGACTACGCCAGACCAAACATTTCCATCTGTTGCCGTAAGCGTTCAAGCCGCGCTTGGTGTGCCTACCTGCATTGCATTTGATGTGCAGGCCGTTTGCACTGGCTTTGTCTATGGTTTGGCTGTGGCGGATAATTTTATAAAAGCGCGGCAGTTAAAGCGCGTTTTGGTTATTGGCGCAGAAAAAATGAGCTCTATCCTTGATTGGAGCGATAGAACAACTTGCGTTTTGTTTGGTGATGGAGCTGGCGCGGTTATATTAGAAGCCCGCGAATCTGCTAAAGGGCAGGGCATTTTATCCACTCATCTATACGCTGATGGGAATATGCGCGACATGCTCTATACTAATGGCGGGGTTAGTACTACGGGGACAAGCGGTCATATCGTTATGCAAGGGCGCGAGGTTTTTAAACATGCGGTAAATCTTATGGCGGAGGCAGTGAATGCCGCGCTTGATGCTAATAATATCACCGCAGATGAAATAGACTGGCTCGTCCCGCATCAGGCGAACTTACGCATTATCGAATCTACGGCAAAAAAGCTCTCTATGCCGATGGAGCGGGTTATAGTTACAGTGCAGCATCACGGCAATACTTCTGCCGCGTCCATTCCGCTAGCATTTGATGAAGCACGTAAAAGCGGAAAAATCAAAGACGGCGAACTTGTCTTATTTGAGGCATTGGGCGGCGGTCTAACTTGGGGGTCTGCCCTTGTTCGGGTTTAGATATTTAAACCATCTATAATGTTATGTCCGCTATCTATTTGTTCTAAATCTAGTCCCGATAATTTTGCTAAATGAGCTTGTTCTAAATATTTCACATAGCGTAAATGAATGATGGAGATCAAGCGTGTTAAGAGCGTCTTTTATCGCTGGAATATTTATTTTATCAAGTTTTGTTATATTTCTGATGTCTTTATAGTTGATATGTATAGTATAGCCACGCAACATAAGTCAAGTTTCACCCCTTAACCACTGAACCCTTATCACTTTTTGCTGCTCATTGGTTGACGTGAGTATATAGAATCATATAGTCTGATAAATATACAAATTTGGAGAATAATAACATGGAAAGTCGCACAATTACGCGAGCAGGTCTCGCAGAGGCGGTTTACGAAGAGGTTGGCTTATCACGCAATGAGTCCGCTGATTTAGTGGAATCTGTATTAGATGAGGTGTCTAAGGCATTGATTGAAGGTGATAATGTAAAGATTTCATCTTTCGGGAGTTTTTCTATTCGTGAAAAGGGGGAGCGTATAGGTCGCAACCCTAAAACTGGGGTGGAAGTTCCTATCTCGCCAAGAAAAGTTTTGGCATTCAAGGCATCGCACGTCTTAAAGGATCGTGTTAATACAGGTAAGTAACTTATTTTAAGTGGGGGTTTTATGAGTAATCAAGCTAAATCATCTGGTGATTTATTCCAAAGTGATATTAATAATTCTCTGGTGAGTAAGGGAGCAGGTCTTGCAGGCGCGGCTCAAAAAAGTGCTAACCCTAAGAAATCATCCTCTGCTTTTCGCACTATAAGTGAGGTAGCAAGCGACCTTGGCGTGCAACAGCATGTGCTTAGATTTTGGGAAACCAAGTTCTCGCAAGTAAAGCCTTTGAAGCGTGGAGGAGGGCGACGTTACTATCGCCCTGAGGATATTAGCTTACTCCAAGCTATCCATAATTTACTTTATGTTGAAGGTTACACTATTAAAGGTGTGCAAAAGCTTTTGCGTGATGTTGGGAAAAAACAAATAATTGCAAGCTTCTCACCTGATATTCAAGCACCCGATGATGTAGACGAAGCTTTGCCAGAAGTATTACAAAATCTCAGTAATGAGCAGCGCGAGGTTTTAAAATCTGTTCTCGCGGAGCTTAAAGATTTGCGCGGAATGATTAAACCGCGTGGTTAATTTATCCTATTAAATATCGGAACGTGGCGCAGCTTGGTAGCGCACTAAGCTGGGGGCTTAGGGGTCGGAGGTTCAAATCCTCTCGTTCCGACCATTAATGTTTGCGCGGGTATTATAATACCACCATATTAATCATCTGTTTTTATTGCTAAAATTTGTTGACATGGCTTGTTTTATGCTTCATAAAGCACCATCTTTTAAAAATGTAAAAGCAAATGAAAGTCTAACAAAGATGAAAACATATTCTATAAAGCCCGCTGAGGTTGAGAAGAAATGGATTATAATTGACGCTCAAGGTTTAGTCCTTGGTCGTATGGCAAGCGTTATTGCTATGCGCCTTCGCGGTAAACATAAGCCTGAATTCACCCCTCATATTGATTGCGGTGATAACGTAATTGTTATTAATGCTGATAAAATCCACCTTACTGGTCGTAAGCGCGAAAATGATATTTTCTACTGGCATACTGGTTTTCCAGGTGGTATCAAGCAACGCTCAAAAGGGCAAATCCTTGATGGTAAATTTCCTGAGCGCGTAGTTCAAAAAGCTGTTGAACGCATGCTTCCAAAAGGCCCCTTGGGTCGCGCGGTATTTAAAAACTTGCGCGTTTATGCAGGAACTGAGCATCCACATGAGGCGCAAAAGCCTGAAGTTCTGGACGTAGCATCCATGAACGCAAAGAATAAGAGATAGGATATTATAATGGCTGATAAAAAAGACGAAAAAATCACAGATTTAAAAGATATTGCTAGCGCAGTTTCCGAAACTAAATCTGTTGCTCCTGTTGATAGCGCTGTTGAAAAAACAGAAGAAGCTCCTGTAAAAAAAGAGCCTAAGCTTGATAAATTTGGTCGTGCATATGCAACGGGTCGTCGTAAAGACGCTGTGGCTCGCGTATGGCTTAAACCAGGTTCAGGTAAGGTTACGGTAAATGGCAGAGACCAAGGTAATTACTTTTCACGTAACACCCATCGCTTAATCCTTAATCAACCGTTTTTGGTTGTAGATCGCGTAGGTCAATTCGATATTATCTGCACAGTAAAAGGCGGCGGTCTTTCTGGTCAAGCTGGCGCGGTGCGTCACGGTATATCACGCGCTCTTGAGAATTTTGAGCCAACACTTCGCCCATCTTTGAAAAAAGCTGGCATGATGACACGTGATGATCGTATTGTTGAGCGTAAAAAGGTTGGTAAGCATAAAGCTCGTCGTACCAAACAATGGGCTAAAAGATAATAGATTTGGTCGTATGCTGTGTTATTTTGCGGTCTCGATGTGCTCACGTATTTATATACGCTCCGCGCATCTCACCTTAAATGCCTAGCATACAAACAAATTATATTACTTTAATTTACACGTAATTATTTCACTGTGATAAGAAATTATAAAAACGTCCCTCTACAATGGGGCGTTTTTTGTTTATAGTACTTTGCATGAGCAATTTTATACTTCCATATAAAGGCATAATGCCAAACATACATGACACGGCTTTTATCGCGCCCAGTGCATCTATTATTGGTGACGTTAAAATTGGCGAGCATAGCAATATTTGGTATGGCTGCGTTTTGCGCGGAGATGTCAATGATATTAAAATTGGCGCGCGCACAAATATTCAAGATGGTGCAGTAGTTCATGTTACCACGGACTTTCAAGGCACATATATTGGCAATGATGTAACCGTTGGGCATAATGCAATATTGCATGCTTGCACATTAAAGGATTATGCCTTTGTTGGTATGGGCGCATGCGTTATGGATGGAGCGGTAATTGAAAGCAATGCAATGCTAGCCGCAGGAGCGTTATTAACTCCGAATAAGCATATTCCAACGGGTGAGCTTTGGGCGGGCAGTCCTGCAAAATATATGCGTGACCTTACGAAAAAAGAGCTGAATTATATTAAGTGGTCAGCTCCGCATTATGTTGAGTTAGCTCGCGAGCATAAAATCAATATCTAACCCTGACATAACTGCCTGGTGCTGGTTCAATCTCGTTTTGTATTTTGCGCGCATTAACTTTAGAGTCAGAAAAGTTAGCAACCCATTCATCCCAAACTCCCCACCATGACCCCTCATGGCGAGTTGCTTTATCTAGCCATTCATCATGGCTTTTTGGAGTTTTATCATTACTCCAGTAGCAATATTTATTCTTATGTGGAGGATTTACAACTCCCGCTATATGCCCCGATGCGGCTAGCGTGAAAGTTACATCACCGCTCATAAGTTTAGTTCCTTCATATGTCGCAACCCACGGCGCAATATGATCTTCTTTTGCAGATATAAAATGGCACGGCGTTTTAATCGTTGAGAGGTCAATATCTACGCCGTCCATAGATATGCCGCCCGCTTTAATTAGTTTGTTATCACGATACATATTACGCAGGTAAAAGCGATGCATAGCGGCAGGCATATTGGTGCAATCATCATTCCAATATAGCAGATCAAATGGAAATGGCTCGCGCCCCATAAGGTAATTATTCACAACAAAAGACCATATAAGGTCATTCGCGCGCATTAAGGCAAAAGTCTTTTGCATCTCTTTTCCATCTAACACCCCATGCTTATCCATCATTTCATCTAGTTTTTTTAGCTGCTCATCATCAAGAAATAACTTCATGTCCCCTGCATGTTCAAAATCCAGCAAAGTAGTTAGGAATGTTGCTGATTTTATGCGCTTTCCTTGTTTCTTCTTCGTTAAATACGCCATAGTAGTGGCAAGCAATGTCCCGCCAAGGCAATATCCTAGGACATTGATTTCTGATTCTCCTGTGGATTCCTCTATTTGGTCGAGGGATTCTATAACCCCTTCAAGCATATAATTTTCAAAATTCTTTTTCGACAACTTAGAATCGGGATTAACCCATGAAATAACAAATACGCTGTGACCCTGCTCTACCGCCCATTCAATTAGTGAATTGCCCTTGTGCAAATCAAGTATGTAATATTTATTAATCCATGGCGGTATTATAAGCAGCGGGGTTTTATTAACTTTATCGGTTTTAGCCTCATATTGTATTAATTGCATAAGCTCATTTTGATATATGACGCTGCCTTTGGTTGTTGCTATATTTTTGCCAAGCTCGAATGCTTCATAATTTGTTGTGCTAATGTTTAAGTCGCCATCTCCGCGCTGTAAATCCTCCAAAAGATTTTGGAATCCTTTAACAAGGTTCTCACCTCCAGTTTTCATGGTTTCATTTAAGACTTCGGGGTTTGTTAGTAGGAAATTACTTGGTGACATGGCGTTGGTAAAAAGCTTTGCCTGAAATTTTAGTTTCTCTTTTTTCTTATCATCAAGATCAGTTGAATCCTCTAAGGTCTTCTCTATATGATTGCAGGTAAGCAAATATGATTGCTTTATAAAGTCGAATAACGCACTTTCCTGCCATTCATGGGCTTTGAAACGGCGGTCACCTTTTTGTGGAGATATTGTTTCTTGATTTCCTTGACCCACAACAAAATTGCTCATGCTTTGCTGCCATAAATTCATCCACTCATTTGCAAACCCTGCTTGTATTTCTATGAATTTATTAGGGTTTTGGGCGATTTTTTCAAGGAAGTTCATATAGCTTTCTTGCGCATTCATGGGGTCAAAGTCTATATTTGCAAATTGCCCCATACTATCGGAAAGATTGTATTTTTTTTTATATTTCTCAAATAAGGGCGCGGCTTTTTTGTAAGCATCCATAATGGCATCATTAAGTTTATGGATTTGGAATTCTTCTTTTTGTGCATTTTTCATGATATTTAATAGATCCTGACCCTAGAAAGATTTATGCGTGATATTTGAATTTAAATCAAGTATGCTCTCATCTGATTTTTATTTAAAGGAAGCTAATAATTATGAATAAGCCGTTTAAAATAGGCATAGCGGGGCTTGGCACTGTTGGCGCAGGCGTTGTTAAGATATTAACTAAGCATGCGGATGTAATTTCTTCTAGGGCGGGGCGAGATATTGAAATTATCGCAGTATCTGCTCGCAATAAAGACGTGGATAGAGGCGTTGACCTCTCTGGTTTTTATTGGGTGGATGATGCGCGCGACCTTGCAAACTATGATGGCTTAGATGCGGTGATAGAGCTTATCGGAGGGGATAGCGGCATTGCGGCGGAGCTGGTATCTAGTGCGCTTGATAATTCGCGCCACGTCGTAACGGCTAATAAGGCTTTGGTTGCTCACCATGGTTATGCACTGGCAAAAAAAGCGGAGGATAACGGCGTGTCATTAGCATATGAAGCAGCCGTAGCGGGAGGGATTCCGATTATTAAATCCATGCGTGAGGGCTTTGCTGCTAATGAAATTAACGCGGTTTATGGCATTTTAAACGGGACATGTAATTATATTTTAACTGTTATGCGAGAGAGTGGGCGCGGCTTTGATGAAGTCCTTAAAGATGCTCAAGATTTGGGGTATGCCGAGGCTGACCCTGCTTTTGATATTGAGGGCGTGGACGCGGCGCATAAATTATGTATTCTAACTTCTATAGCTTTCGGCGTAAAACCTGATTTTGATGCTCTTCAAAATGATGGTAAAATCCAAGGAATTACAAAGGTAAATGCCAGTGATATTGCTTATGCTACTGAATTTGGCTATCGCATAAAACTGCTTGGTATTGCCCGCTCTATTGATGGGAAAATTATGCAAATGGTTGAACCGTGCCTTGTTCCTGTAAGTTCACCTATGGGCGGGGTGGAAGATGTTTATAACGCGGTTTATGTTGATGGTGATTTTGTTGAGACTTCGCTATTAACAGGTAAGGGAGCGGGCGAGGGGCCTACCGCTTCTTCTGTTGTTGCTGATATCATAGATTTAGCGCGCGGCTTTGATATTCCTACATTTGGCATTGAGGCTGATAAGCTGAAGGATGCTAGCTGGGTTAATATGGGGGAGACTTCATCGCGTTATTATTTGCGTTTTAGTGTTATTGATAAAGCGGGTGTTATTGCTGATATTTCCTCTATTTTGAAAGGTCAAAACATATCGATTGAAAGCCTGTCTCAGCGCGGGCATGATGAGGGTAGGTCCGTTCCAATAGTGATTATATCGCACGAATCAAAACATGCGGAGATGATAAAAGCCGTCTCATTGATAAAAGAGCTTGAATCATGCACCGATAATCCTTGTCTCATGCGCATTGAAGAGCTATAGTCTTCAAAATTTCTGTTCCTAAATTAAAGAGTAATAAATATGACACAAGATATAGATAATTTGATGGATCGTAACCTAGCACTTGAGCTTGCTCGCGTTACCGAGGCAGCAGCTTTGGCGGCATCAAAACTTGTTGGGCGCGGTGATAAAATGGCGGCTGATCAAGTGGCGGTTGATGCTATGAGGTCTGCTCTTAATGTACTTCATATTAAAGGCACTGTCGTTATTGGTGAGGGTGAGCGCGACGAAGCGCCGATGCTTTATATTGGTGAGGAAGTCGGCGACGGCAAAGGACCTTGTGTTGATATTGCGCTTGACCCATTGGAGGGAACGGATATTACGGCTGCGGGCGGGGCAAATGCTTTGGCAGTTGTTGCGATGACGGATAAGGGCGGTTTTCTTAATGCTCCCGATGTTTATATGGATAAAATAGCAGTAGGGCCAAGCATTGACCCAAATGTCTTGGATATTGATGCGCCAATTGGCGATGTACTGCAAAAAGTTGCAAAAGAAAAGGGTAGCACAGTAAACGAGCTAATGGTCTGTATTCTTGACCGCCCGCGTCATGAGCAATTAATTGCAGATGTTCGCAAATCTGGCGCTAGAATCAATCTTATTGGTGATGGAGATGTTAGCGCGATTATCGCAACAACTGACCCTGATACTGGAATTGATCTTTATGTTGGCTCTGGTGGAGCGCCTGAAGGGGTTTTGGCTGCGGCTGCTCTTCAATGTACTGGCGGCTCAATGCTTGGTCGTTTGACTTTCCGCAATGATGATGAACGCAAAAGGGCAGAACGTTGGGGCATTACCGATCTTAATGCAATATACACAATAGATGACCTTGCAAAAGGCGATAATGTTATGTTTGCAGCAACGGGAGTTACTGATGGCTCAATGCTTCGCGGTGTGCGCCGTTATGCTGGCGGTGCTAAAACATCTACTATTGTTATGCGCTCAAAATCTGGGACAGTGCGCCGAATTGAGGCAACTCACGATTTCACTCGTAAGAACTGGCTAAAGGCAATTTAGGCAATAAATTAACTGTCTTAAATTAAGATCAAGATAGCTTATTGTCATCTCGAGCAAATGTGAGATACCTTAAATATTGCGCCTTTTATAGATACCTCAGCTAAAGCTTTCGGGATGGCATCATAAGTATTAAGGCTATTCAGGCTATTCAGGCTCAGAAAAACCATTATCATCACAATATTGCGCGGCTAAAGCACTTCTGTCAGGGTTGGCGCAGATAGTTTCAGTCTGGGTTAATGTGAATGCAGTTGTTGGTCTTGCGCGCTCCTCCTCTACCAAAATAGTTGGAGTAGGGTCTTGTTCGAGCGGCTCGGTAGACGAGTTATCTATTGCATTTGAAGCTATCATTCCAGCAAAAACCCCTGCTATAGCTGTTGTTGCATAGAACCCTAAATGACTACTTTTTTTCAATATAAAATCATGCTGGCTGTTACGGAAGATTTCACGTGATTTATCTTCATCAAAAATATCAGTATCATCGTATTTATTGGTTAAACGTGCATTATCTACAATAGTTTCATCCCAGAGATCAGTTTTTATAAGAGCTGCTTCATCTATATATGATTTTGTCATATCTGCACCATTAAATATGGCATCGCTAATGATAGCGCCGCGCAGATCAGCTCCTTGCATTTTAGCACCTTCAAAAAATGTAGCATATAAATTTGCCCTAGAGAATTTTGCTTTGTATAATTCAGCGCCATTAAGGTTAGTAAGAATCATTGTGGCATCTGTGAAATCAACGCCATTAAGCTTGGTTTTTTTAAGACATACATCAGTTAAACATGCTTTTTTGAAACTAGCACCGTTAAGCATTGTGCCATGGCGGAATCTTACATTTTTTGCAGTAAAATTAACGCCGTCCCAATTGGTATTTGCAAGATTTAAAGGCATTAACTCATCATCGCGCGGGACAAAAGGAACATCGCCTTCTTTTTTTGTGCCTAATTTTATACGTTGATCCGCATTATAACGATCTAAAAAATCATCATATATCTTATAAGTGCCGGCTTCCCAGCCCATTTTGCGTAATTCTGTCTCTGATGGAGTTACGTTATCTAGCCAACCCAATTCTAATGCTTCATCTTCTGAAATTTCCCGTGGTTCGTTATTGTCTGACATTTATCCTACCCTTAAATTATTGATTTAGGAGCACTATACATAAACGCTTGGGGGTATGTCAAATATTACGCCCATACTGCAAGAATTTTGCAGCGCGCGCGGTGATTAAGTCCGCTCTATTCCATGGAGTTAGCTCATCAAGGGCTTTTTCTATTTGGTCGGCTACTGCGCTCATAGTGTCAGATTTTTTTCTGTGCGCCCCGCCAATTGGCTCTTTTATAATTGAGTCGATTAGCTTTAGCTCAAGTAAATCTTGCGCGGTAAGTTTAAGCGCCGCGGCTGCGTCTTTGGCAAAGTCACGGCTTCTCCATAAAATAGAGGCGCATCCTTCGGGTGATATAACCGAATATATGGAATGCTCCAGCATGTAGACTTTATCTGCCACGCCAATAGCAATAGCGCCGCCAGAGCCACCTTCGCCGATAATAACAGATATTATGGGTACTTCTGTTCTAAGGCAGGTTTCGATAGATTTTGCGATAGCCTCGCTTTGCCCGCGCTCCTCCGCGCCAACACCAGGATATGCTCCCGCAGTATCAATAAGAGTGATTATCGGAATTTGAAATTGCTCCGCCATTTTCATGAGACGCTGCGCCTTGCGATAGCCTTCGGGGCGTGTCATGCCAAAATTATGCTTGATGCGGCTTTGTGTGTCGTGACCTTTTTCATGACCTATTACAACGCATGAGCGTCCGCGAAAACGTCCTATGCCGCCGATAAGCGCATGGTCTTCTGCAAAATTACGATCACCAGCAAGGGGCGTGAAGTCATCAATGATAGAGCTAACATAATCAACCATATGCGGGCGTTCTTGATGACGCGCCACTTGAACTTTTTGCGCGGCATTAAGTTTTGCATATGTTTGTTTTAAAAGCTTGTCAGTTTTATTTTGCATACGGGTTATTTCGTCTGCAATATTAACTTCTGCATCGCCATTAACGTGAAGAAGCTGGGAGATTTTACCCTCGAGCTCCAATATTGGTTTTTCAAAATCTAATTGACTCATAAGCTATAATTATTCCTTTTATAGTAATTTGCATTTATCTTTGCAGTACGTTACTCGTCGCTACCGTAGTTTTCTACGCCTACGCTCCTCGTGCCTTCTGCAAAAATAAAGCCAAACCACTATATCCATATCTTGAAATATAAATAGATCAAGATAT
The DNA here is from genome assembly GCA_026989265.1 of Micavibrio sp. Classification (GTDB taxonomy): domain Bacteria; phylum Pseudomonadota; class Alphaproteobacteria; order Micavibrionales; family Micavibrionaceae; genus UBA1672. The sequence goes on along the minus strand of JALSJP010000003.1, from coordinate 14,783 downwards.
GGGTAACTACAAGGTTTAGTTTGCTTATTTATCACTGGCAGCTTTTTTTGACAAAGGGTGCTTTGCCTCAATAGAAGCTTTTACACCATCATTCAATATATGAGTATATATTTGAGTTGTTGCAATATCAGCATGCCCAAGCATTTTCTGAACAGAACGCAAATCCGCGCCATTATTAAGCAAGTGAGTTGCGAATGCATGGCGAAGTATGTGCGGGCTAACCTTGCCCTTTTCAACGCCCGCATCTTTTGCAAGGTCACGCAATAATTGAGCAAAACGTTGACGCGTTAAGTGACCGCTATCTGATGTTTTGGATGGGAATATCCATTTATTGCCCTTCAACGTGTCATCTCTTTCAAGGCGCTCAGAACGAGCTTCAAGATAAGCATTTAAAGCATCTTGTGCAGGTTTTGATAGAGGAACCATGCGCTCACGCCCAGATTTACCATCAATCATCAAAAACTCTTTATTCTCACCAATAGCAGACATTGGTAAACCAACAAGCTCAGATACGCGCAAGCCGGCGGCGTAAATAAGTTCAAGCAAGCAAACGAGGCGCTTACTAGAAGCATTACCTTTTTCAGCGGCAGTAGAAATTAAGTGGTTAACCTCTTCTTCTGTTAATGTCTTAGGAAGAACACGCTCTTGCTTTGGTGTTTCAATATTTGTAGTAGGATCATCGGCGCGTTTGCCTTCAGATATAAGATATTGGTAAAATTGACGCATAGCAGAAAGTCTGCGAGCCAATGTACGTACTGCTATTTTACCTCTATGGTCGCCTTTAACATTGATTCTACTTCCAAGCTCTTTCATGTAAGCTTGAATATTATCTGTGCTAGCATTTTCAATTTTTATATTATTATTCTTGAAGAAGAGACTGACATCCGCCAAATCGCGCCAATATGCCTGACGCGTATTAAGAGCCGCGCCTCTTTCCGTTGTTATCATATCAAGGAATGACTCAATAAACGGGCTTAAGTCCGGTTTTGGCATTGCTGGGCGTCCTGCTTTTTTCTTTGTCATTTTTTGTCTCCGTTTGTTCTAAATTTTATAATTATGATAATCAATAACCTTTATTTAAGGTCAAGTCAAAATCATTTTCATAAATAATAATATACTTATCAACTATTGCTTAACTTATGTCAACAGGTTTCGTTGTTTCTTTTTGCGGGATGGATACATCCTTCATTGATAGAAGCGTCAAACCGCTAATAGTTGCAAATATAAAAACTGCGAAAATAATTTTAAATAATAATGCCATAGGTGATTAGTTCATGTTGTAAAATTTAAGCGCTGCTTGTATATAACTAATATTATAGTTTTTTGAAAGGTCTAATATAAATGGCTGATATTGAGATTAATAAGCCAATTGTGCTTGTCGGAATTATGGGATGCGGTAAAAGTCACGTAGGCAAAGCTTTAGCAAGAGATTTTGGACTGCCATTTTATGATTCGGATAGCCTGATAGAAAAGCAGCAAGGTAAGCCCATCACTCAAATTTTTGCTGATGATGGGCAGGCGTATTTTCGTGAGTTAGAAAAAGAAGTAATCTCTGACTTGCTGGATAGTGGTTTTTGTATAATTGCAACGGGCGGCGGCTCTGTAACCGCTCCTGAAACTTTAGATATGATAAAGGATGCAAGTATATCTATATGGCTTAACCCTGATGTTGAAACCATATGGGAGCGCGTTAAAGGCGATAATAGCAGACCGTTATTGAATTGTGATAACCCAAGAGCCAAGCTGGAGGAGCTTTTATCTGCGCGCGCATCATTATACGCTCAATCTGATATTGAGGTAGATAACTCCGCTGGCGCAGATGCTGTTATAGCTGAAATAAAAGGGGCATTGATATTAAATGCTAACTAGAAATGTTAAAATTAATCTGAAAGAGCGAAGCTATGATATTTCTATTGGGGTAGATATATTTCACTTAATCGCTGATATCGCGCCAAAAAAAGCATTTATCATTACTGATGATAATGTAGAGCCATACGCAAAAACTGTGCAAAATATTATACTAGGCGCAGGGGCGGAGTTTTGCGAGATACTGACTTTTCCTCATGGTGAGAAGGCAAAGTCTTACAATAATTTGCAAAAAGCCCATGACTGGATGCTTGAAAATAATATCCACCGTAATTCTGTTGTTTTTGCCGTGGGCGGCGGGGTTGTTGGCGATTTAGCGGGCTTTGCTGCTGCAACTATTATGCGCGGAGTGGAATTTGTTCAAGTGCCTACGAGCCTGCTTTCGCAAGTAGATAGCTCGGTTGGCGGTAAAACTGGCATTAACACCAAGCATGGTAAAAATCTGGTAGGGGCTTTTTATCAGCCAAAAGCAGTTATTATAGATATTTCAAGTCTTAAAACCTTGCCCAAGCGCGAATTATTGGCAGGCTATGCGGAAATAGTGAAATACGGTCTTATAGATAATTTAGAGTTTTTTGATTGGCTGGAAAATAACAGCGACGCTGTCCTAAGTCTTGATGAAAGCGCTATAACTCATGCGATTGAGGTTAGTTGCAAGGCTAAAGCCGCTATTGTTGAGGCGGATGAGCGGGAGCAGGGCAGGCGCGCTCTTCTTAATTTAGGTCACACTTTCGGTCATGCATTAGAAGCAGCGGCGGGCTATGATGGCTCGCTAATCCATGGTGAGGCGGTGGCAATTGGCACTGTTATGGCGTTTGATTTATCTGCTGCTATGGGGTTATGCTCGCTTAAGGATGCGGCTCGCGTGCGCGTTCATTTCGAATCTGTTGGGCTGCCTGTTCATGCTGGAAATATTAATGCTACGTCAGGTGAGCTGATATCAATAATGCGCAGGGATAAAAAAGCATTAGATAACAATATGGTATTTATCTTGGTTAATGCAATAGGTGATGCTTTTATATCAAAAGAGGTTAAAATAAATATGGTTTGTGACGTTTTAAGTAAATCTTTGGCTGGTTGTGATTCGGGGAGAATATAATGGATATAGAGATAATAATATCTATCATTGCGATAGTTGTTTTGCTTGTATTTTCTGCATTCTTTTCTGGCTCGGAAACTGCCTTTACCGCTGCCTCAAAGGTGCGTTTGACCGCTCGCGAGAAAGAAGGAAACAAACGCGCTGGATTGGTAAACCGCATTAGAGAGCAAAAAGATAGAATGATTGGGGCTTTGTTGCTTGGTAATAATCTCGTAAATATCATGGCATCCGCCCTTGCAACCAGCGTTTTAATGCATTTATTCGGTGATGCGGGAGTTATTCTTGCAACGCTTATAATGACGCTTCTTGTTCTTGTGTTTGCAGAGGTATTGCCCAAGACATATGCATTTCATAATGCCGAGAGCATGGCTATGCGTATTTCTCCCATAATACGCGTGGTAATTGTGGTTTTTGCGCCAATAACTGAAGCAGTGACATTTGTTGTCCGCCTTGTTCTTAAAATATTTGGCGTTGATATATCTAAGGTTGGTGCAGGCTCTCACCTTGAGCTATTGCGCGGAACTATAGAAATGCATGACGGGCAGGGGCGCGAGACAAAAGACCAGCGAGCTATGCTGCGATCTATCCTTGATTTGGCAGAAGTTGATATAGAAGAAATCATGATCCATCGTAAAAATGTGGTTATGATTAATATAGATCAGCCTGTTGATAAAATTGTAAAAGAAGTGCTAAGCAGCCCTCACACGCGCGTTCCGTTATGGAGAGATAACCCTGACAACATTGTTGGCATAATACATGTTAAGGAGTTATTGCGCGAGATTATAGGGGTCGATGGCGAGATAGAAAATATCGACATATCGCGCATATCTATGGATCCGTGGTTTGTTCCTGAAAACACTAACCTATATGACCAGCTACAAGCATTTCGTGAACAAAAAGCGCATTTTGCTATAGTTATTGATGAATACGGCTCATTCATGGGAATTGTGACGCTTGAAGATATTTTAGAGGAAATAGTAGGTGATATTGACGATGAACATGACGAAAAAATGTCAGGAGTTCGCAAATTATCTAATGGCTCTTACATTGTTGATGGTGATGTTACTATTCGTGATTTAAACCGTGAATTTAATTGGGGGCTTCCTGATGAGGAATATGCAACAATTGCGGGGTTAGTTTTGTTCGAATCGCAAATGATCCCCGATGTTGGGCAATCTTTCAGATTTCATGACTTCCAAATTGATATAGTAAGAAAACAGCGCAACCAAATTACATTACTTCGTATAACTGCGCCTTTATAGTAGTTTTTTATAGTAGTTTTTCAGCAGTTTCTACATTTTGCTTTAAATGTTCAAGATTTATTGTGCCAATAATAACTCCGCTCACGCCTTTGTGATTAAAAGCAAAGCGCATAGCATCCCCAATATTATTGTCATGCCCGCTTGACAGCACTTTTTTCAAAATAACGCCTTTATTATGTTTAAGCGCATAATCAAGTACAGGTTTTTCATCTATGTAATCTTTAGTATATGTCGCCATAACTACGTCCATAAGTTCAAGAGCCTTGGCTCCGCCATCCGCTGTTTTAGTAGATGCACCAATCGCCTTGACTAACCCTTGTTCTTTAAATTCATGCATGGTTTTGATTAGCTCATCTTTTTGTAATATATCCATGTCTAAGCCATCGGAATGAATAAGAAAAACATCAATATAACCAGTATTAAGGCGAGTTAGGGAGCGCTCAAGGCTGCGTTTAAAGTGATCTGGCGTAAAGTTATATGAGGATTTACCATCTTGGAATTCCTCGCCTGCTTTGCCTATAATAACCCAATCATCACGCTGCCCTGATAATAATGCGCCTAAACGCTGCTCACTTGTTCCATAAGCTGGCGCGGTGTCTAGCATATTAATGCCTAGAGATTTCGCCAAAGCCAAAATCTCGGTTAGCTCTTCATAAGATGGGAGCTCAAAATTTTCAGGGTATTTAACGCACATGTTGCGCCCAAACTTCACCGTTCCCAAACCAATGGGCGATATTTCTATGCCAGTATTTCCCAGTTTTACTTTGTCCATTTGGCTGTATCCCATGGCGTTTTAGCGTATTCCACATCAGGCAAGAATGAGAAATTAGAAATTTTATTTGATGGAGTAATACCATGCTTTTTCAAATCTTCCAAAATCATATCGGATAACATTGGCGCAAAAGTAAGTTTTGTTGGCCAACAATAAAGCGCGTCACCTGCTCTATGAATAGTTGGAGTATCAGGCATCCAGCTATCAGTATTTGATTTTCCTTCTATTCGAAAAATCGATAGTACAGCCCATTTATTATCGGAAAAATCGATAGCAGGCATATATAGTTTGAATGCTTTTTGCGTGGCGCTGTAAACTTGCGTAGGGTCAGAATCTGCTTTTCGCTCTGCAACTCCGCCGCCCAAATACCATATAAGCGTCCCATCACTCATTTTATGAGTGGTTATAGAGGCAACAGGCTTATCGGTTTTGCCAATTAAATGAGCATAAAGCGGGAAGGGCGCATTGCGCATCATCCCTTGTAATAGCGGGCGGGCTTGCGTTTTTAAACCGCTATCATGGTTGTTTTTTGCAGCTATTTTATGATTACTAGCCGCGCCCGTGAATATAATGCGCTTTGCCGTAATGTTGTTATCTTTCAAGAACTTAAATGGCTCACTTGCCTGTTCTTGAGTGATTTTCCTAATGCAATTTTTATATGGATCAGCTAGGGAGCGAATAAGGCTCGGCACGTCTAAAACTAGTTCACCCATATTAACAATAGAGCCATTAAACCCAGAGTTCTTAATATCCTCAGACCATTCGTTTTTGGGCATGTTACGCACGCTATCGCCCAAAGTTTTGCGGGTGATTATGTTGGTTAAATCACCCATAAATCCTTTGGGGATAAGCATTTGCTGCGATGTAGCATTGATTTTTGCAGTGCTTAAATTAAGTTCGCCCGCGCCATTAAGGCAAGCCCTCCAGCGCTCGGGCATTTTACTGATGGATTTTGCCAAATTATTAACCTTGCCAGCAATAGAAAATTTAAGCCCTGAGTGAATAATGCCTTGAGAGGCAATGGTCTGCCCGCCGCCAATAGCTGCAACCTCAAGCAAAATAACGTCATAACCCATGGATTTTAAGCGATTAAACGCCCAAAGCCCCGCAATCCCCGCGCCAAATATAACTATGTCAGTAGGATATTTCATGAGTGATTTTTATATGATAAATTTTATATAGGCAATAAAATCTTGACAAATATTGCCTATATACATATTGTTGCCGAAAATTATTATGGAGAATAAATTATGAGTGTTACATATAATCAAGCTGCTATGGCTTTTATAGGATCTACATTTGACAGTGCTGCAAAAACGCTATTACGCCAAGGGCTTGGCGAAGAGCAAGTTACAAAGGTTGCGCTTGTATTTAATGAGGTTAAGCAAGAATTTCCAAAAAATTTAAGCTTCGAGCAACAAATATCGGGAAAAGGTGAAAAACCTAGCCTGCTTCAGGCTACAGTTGATATGTTAAGTCGTTCTGATAATATTGATTTTTTGGACATTTAACCAGCTCAAAATAACCTCAATTTGTGTGCTGTCCATAAGTGACGGCACATGCCCGCAATTTTCAAAAACATGGCTATCCATTTGAAAGCCTATGGCTCGGCCTTCATTTTTTCCAAAATATCTAAAGCCAGTATCTTGGATTTTCCGCCCCTTAATACTAATACAGGGCAAGTTATATTGCTCCAGCATGACCATAAATCTACATCTCCGATGGGTTGCTTCTTAAATATTTGAGATATTTTAGGATCATAAGCATAGGTTATTTTACCGCGTGGTAGCTCGCGTGAATTATGCTCTGCCATATATTGCCACTGCTCATCTGTAACATACCCCCAACTAAGCCCTCTAGTTTTGCGTAAGCGCTGTTCAAACTTATCAATATTTTTGAATTTATAGGTCTTCTTTATGATTTTATATATAAATATATTCCACAAAATGATATATTTAAGGTAAAATCAGTGCATGGATATTTCGCACGCTAACATAAAAAAATTCTACGATAGCGAGCTTGGCGGTGTTGTGCAAAATATATTGTGCAGTCATATTAGTGGGTTATGGGGCGATGCTCACGGTTTGCGGGTTATGGGCTGCGGTTATGTAGATCCGTATCTTTATACGTTTGCAAGAGGTTCAGAGCGCGTAATAGCTATGTCACCATTTAACAAAGATGTTCAAGCAAGTTCTAATAAAAATAGAATATTTGTATCGTCTGAGGCTCAAATGCCAATTGAGAGCTGTTCCGTTGATAGAATATTACTTATTCATTATTTGGAATATTGCGACAATTTACAAGAATCCTTGCGTGAGGTTTGGCGTATATTAAAGTCAAATGGAAGAGCCATTATCGTTGTCCCAAACCGAATGGGTGTGTGGGCAAGGGCGGATTTATCACCGTTTGGTCATGGACATCCATTTACTTATTCGCAGATATCCTCAAGCTTACGTGATAATTTATTTATTCAAGAGCATCATAAGGGTGCATTATTCGTGCCGCCCGTGCCTAATTCCCCAGTCCTTATGAAATCGGCTAACTTGATAGAGAAAATGGGGGGGTCTATATTTCCATTTGTTGCGGGTGCTCATATAGTAGAAGTCAGTAAGCAAATATATGCGAGTATTGATAGTTCGGGCGGGGGATCATCCGTGTTAGCCAAAACTAAAGAAATTCTAACAGGTAAAGGCGCAGCCGTTCCTCAAGGGTTTTAATCGAATAGCGTAAGCCATGGGTTTTTTGACTTGATTAAACAGTAATATCAATTACTGATCCGCGACCAGCTGCATTACTTTGTTGGCTATGTCCAGAATTAGAGGTTTGATTCAAGTTACCTTGAAACGAGCTGTCAGTTTTTGTATTAGCCTGTTGCGTTTGAGAAGCCGCTGTGCCGCGTGCTTGAAGCTCATTTTCGCGAGGCTCTTGTCCGCGCTGCCTTATTTCCCGCGTCTGATCGCTTCCGCCTGGTTGGAAAGGCTGAGAAAGTGGTATTTGCTGCTGCCCAACTCCTGATAATGGTGCTGCCATTTTAAGTCCTTATTTTAAAGAGTAATCTTATATACTCTATCATGAAAACATTAACAATTCATTTCCCTAGGATAATAGTGGCATAAAAATAATAAAAGTGCAAATTCCTATGAAATATATTTTTATTTAAAATTTTATTAAAAAAATTAACTAATTGGTAATATAATTTCTATATAACGATTACAGGGAGAAATTAAGTAACTTAAATTGTGTACATTATAAGTAATGAGGCTTGTTTCTAAATTAATATAAACATGATAGCTGTGGGGCAAAAAAATCATGAACTTAAGTATAATAGGGAGTGAGCCATCTCTTGATGCGCCTGTATGGGCAAAATTATGTGATGCGGAAAAATTATATGACTTGGCTAAGAAGAGAAACCCAGAGTCTAGGGCTGAATTATCACGAGTTATTGGCTCTATTTTAGAAATCAACGTGTCATTGCGTGAAAGCGAAATGGTTGCAGATGTTCTTATAAGGTTAATGCGTCAAGCAGAAAAGGATCTTCGTAAAACAATATCAGAGCAAATTTCAATCATTGATGACGTGCCGTTGCGCTTAGTTTTACAGCTTGCTAATGATGATATCGAGGTTGCAACGCCAGTTTTGAGCAAAAGTTCCGCCTTAAATGATGACGACCTTATGTATATTGTAAAATCTAAGACGGCTGAATATTGGCAAGCTATTGCCACTCGCACCTCTCTTAGCGATCAAGTCATTGATATTCTTGCTGATGCAGGTGACTTTGACACCGCTCTAACTTTGGTCAAGAATGAGAGTATTACATTAACCAGCAATGCTTTGGTTGCTCTTTCTGATATTGCACAAGGCTCGGAAATTATGGCAGCGCCACTGCTTCGTCGCGAGGAAGTGCCGAGCGAAATTGCCACTCGTTTGTATAATTATGTTGGCGCGGAAATAAAAAGTTTCATTAGCCGTAACTACGATATTGATGATAAAAAAATTTACAAAACTGTGGATAACGCTGTTGAAGAGCTTACGGCTCATGAGACAGATAATGATGGGTTTATCCCAAATGATTGCATGATTGCAGCAGCACATAAATTCAAAGAAAAAGACATGCTTAATATGTCGTTATTACTCAATACTTTGCGCATTGGTCATATACGCTCATTTATAGCTCAGTTTTCGGTATATACGGGCATTCCAGTAGATGCGGTTTGTGAAATATTATCACAAACAAATGGGCAGGGGCTTGCTATCGCCTCTAAATCTAACGGCATTAAAAAGAAGGATTTTATTTCTATCTTTATGCTTAGTAGTAAGATATGGAATCAAGGGCGTTTGGTTAATATGGATGAAGTGCAAGCGGCTATTTCTTTTTATAATAATGCTAAATCTTAGCTTGAGACAGTTTCAAGTGATTTTTCCATGGCACTGCTTGAATTTCTTTCCTGACTTACAAGGGCAGGGGGCATTGCGCTGAACCTTGCCCCATGTTTCGGGATCATTCTCATCAAATTCAAGCTTTTGCGGGAATGGCTGTATATTGCTGCTTTGCTCCCTAGCATCATTATCCGAAAGTGCAGGGTCGTCGCGCCCCTCATGTATATCTTGCCTGTTTGATTGAATGCCCATAGACAGGCTCGCCCCGCCATTTTCTACATTTATTTCCACCATGCATAATGTCTGAGTAATAGTCTCGCGCATGGATTCCAGCATATTTTGGAACATCTCAAAGGCTTCGGCTTTATATTCATTAAGCGGGTCTTTCTGCCCGAATGCGCGCAAATTAATGCCTTGGCGCAGATGATCAAGATTAAGCAAATGCTCTTTCCAATGCTGGTCAAGCATTTGAAGCACAATAGATTTTTCAAGCTGCCTCCACATTTCAACACCAATATTAACCGCTTTTTCAGCCATTTTCTTGTCAGATGCATCAATGATGCGATTTGTAAGCTCATTATCGGCGATGCCTTCTTCTTTTGCCCACTCACCAATAGGAAGTTGCATGCTAATTATGCGCAAAATTTCAGTCTCAAGGGCTTCCGTATCCCATTGCTCGGCGTAAGAACCAGCGGGAATGCACATTTGAACGGCATCTTCAATCGCATCATGGCGCATGTCTTTGACCATTTCCTCAAGGTTGTCAGAGGTCATAACTTCGCGGCGTTCTTCGTAAATTTCCTTGCGCTGGTCATTCATAACATCATCAAATTTGAGCAAGTTTTTACGCATTTCAAAGTTCATAGCTTCGACTTTGCCTTGCGCGCGCTCCAGCATTTTAGAAATCCAAGGATGCTCTAACGCTTCGCCTTCCTCAAGCCCTATGCGCTTGCTTTTAAGCAGACCTTCAAGCTGTTGCCCTGCAAATACTCGCATAAGGTCATCTTCCACGGATAGAAAGAATATAGATGCCCCCGCGTCACCTTGGCGACCAGCACGACCGCGCAATTGATTGTCAATGCGGCGCGATTCGTGGCGCTCTGTCCCAACTATATAAAGTCCGCCTGCTTCTTTAACTAAAACTTTGTCTTTTTCAACATTATCCATGATTGCTTGTGTGGCTTTTTGCTGCTTATCTTGAGACCATGAAGGGTCAACTTCTTCGGCGATTAACATATCTGCATTACCGCCAAGCTGAATATCTGTGCCACGTCCCGCCATGTTAGTTGCGATAGTCACCGCGCCAAGCTGCCCCGCTTGCCCAACAATATAAGCTTCTTTTTCATGATGGCGAGCATTCAAAACATTATGCTTTATCTTTGCTTTTTTCAAACAATCCGATAGAGTTTCGGACTTTTCAATAGATACAGTCCCAACCAAAACAGGTTGCCCGCGTGTTTGGCATTCTTGAACTAACTTAACTATGGCGGCTTCTTTTTCGCGCAAGGATTTGTAAATCTGATCTTCCGCATCTATTCGCGCGATTGTCGTATGAGTGGGGATTTGCACAACGCCAAGCTTGTAAATCTCGTCAAATTCGGCGGCTTCGGTCATTGCCGTTCCTGTCATTCCCGATAATTTTGGATACATGCGGAAGTAATTTTGAAAGGTGATAGATGCAAGCGTTTGATTTTCGTTTTGAATCTCCACGCCCTCTTTGGCCTCGATAGCTTGGTGCAGACCTTCAGAGAGCCTGCGCCCATCCATCATTCTGCCAGTAAATTCATCAATCAAAACAACCTTGTTATCTTGAACAATATAATCTTTATCGCCTGTAAATAATTTATGAGCGCGCAAAGCTTGGTTTACATGATGGACAAGCGATATATTTTCCATGTCATACATACTGCCATTTTGTAATATACCATGCTCCCGCAATAGCTGTTCGGCGTGTTCCTGACCTTCTTCTGTAAGAGTGATGCTCTTATGTTTTTCTTCAAGCTCGTAATCTTCATCAATTAAATGCGGGATTATTTTATCAACGGAGTTATATAGCTCCATATTACCTTCAGAAGGCCCAGAAATAATAAGCGGCGTTCTAGCCTCATCAATTAAAATCGAATCAACTTCATCAACAATGGCAAAGTTAAAGGGGCGTTGCACCATTTGATCTAGCTTAAACTTCATATTATCGCGCAAGTAATCAAAGCCAAATTCATTGTTTGTGCCATAAGTCACGTCTGACGCATAAGCTTGCCTGCGCTCTTCCTCACTTATATTGCTAGTGATACAGCCAGTGCTTAGACCTAAAAAGCTATAAACTTTACTCATCCATTCCGCGTCACGCTCTGCCAAATAATCATTAACGGTGACAACATGCACGCCTTTACCTGATAGGGCATTAAGATAAACCGCTAGCGTTGCCACAAGGGTTTTACCCTCACCAGTGCGCATTTCCGCGATTTTGCCTTCATCAAGAACTATCGCGCCAATTAGTTGCACATCATAATGACGCTGCCCTAATGTGCGCTTTGCCGCTTCTCTGACTACTGCAAAAGCTTCATAGCGGATGTCTTTTAAGCTCTCGCCTTTTTCAAGACGTTCTTTAAATAAATTAGTTTGGTTTTGCAGCTCGCTATCACTCATTTTCTGGTAAGTAGCTTCAAGCTCATTGATAGGCTCGACATGCTTTTGCAGCCCCTTAAGAACGCGATCATTAGATGAACCAAATATTTTTGTAGCCAAACCAAGCACTATAAACTCTCCTGAAAAATAGTAAGCACAACTGATATAAGGTGCAAAACACTTATAGTCAACAAAAGAGAGTAATAGGGGATAATATGTGTTGAAAACACTAGATTCATTCGTTAGTGTCTAAATCCTGTTTAAATTTAATTAATAGTTAGAGGGAAATTATGTCTGACGATAAAAAATGCTGTGGTGGCGACAAGTCCAATTCTGAAAAATCATCTGGCTGCTGCGGCGGCGACAAGAAAAAATCATGCTGCAAAAAAATACTGCTGCTTGTTATATTGATTGCGGTCGCTGTTGGCGCGTTTGCCTATATTAAGAATAAGAAAACGTCGGATAATGTTGGTGATGTTGAAACTGCGGAGTCTGAAGCAGTTGATCCAAAGGACGTTAATCCTGTTTTAGCTGTGATTGATGGCGATGAAATCAAGCGTCAAGAAGTTCTTAAAATATTAAGCACTATGCCTGATCAAATGAAGCAAATTCCAATGGAACAGCTTTTCCCTATGGCTTTGGAGCAAATAATTAATAACAAAATCATTGATAAAAAAGCTGCAAAAGCAGGTCTTGGAAAAGATAAGGATGTTCTTGAGCAGTTAGAAAAGGCGAAAGAAAATATTGTCCGCATTAAGTTCCTTGAAAACCTCATAAATGAGAAAGTAACGGATGAGAAACTTCAGATTAAGTATGAAGAATATGTAATGGATTTTCCTGAGGTTGAGGAGGTTAAAGCCTCTCATATACTTGTCGATGATGAAAAATTGGCAAAATCTATTATCAAAAAACTTAATAAAGGCGAATTATTTGCTGATCTTGCAAAGGAAAACTCTAAAGATGGCTCATCCGAAAATGGCGGAAGCTTAGGGTATTTCACTAAAACTGATGTTGTTCCTGCATTTGGAGAAGCTGCATTTGCCATTAAAGTTGGTGAATATACAAAAACGCCCGTTAAGACTGATTTTGGATATCACATCATTAAAGTTGAAGAAAAGCGCCAGCGTCCACCTGCTGAATTTGCCCAAATAAAGCCTTATATGGAGCAAGAAATGCACCGCGCTGTGCTTGATGAAGCTATCAATGAGTGGAAAGCTGAAATTGAGATAGAGCGTTTTGACATTAATGGCAAGCCATTGCCAGTAGAAGATGTTACAGAATCTACGCCCGCTGCATCAGGTGAGGAAGCTATAGAATCTCCTGAAGCTGAGTAGTTTTTAGTTGAAATATAAATATAAAAAGCCGTGATCTAGTTTGTCGCGGCTTTTCTTGTAGGGGTAGGAATTATGAGCAGGAAGAGGACTTATGAGCAGAATGAAAATGAATTGCGCCGATGCTTTGAAATTGCCTAGACCGCAATCTCCATCAGGACTGCCTGTTATATTGGTGACCGCCGCCGCTCTTATTGATGATAAAGGCAGGGTACTGCTCGCAAAAAGACCAGAAGGCAAGCCCATGGCTGGGCTTTGGGAGTTTCCAGGTGGTAAAGTTCAAGAGGGTGAAAGCCCCGAATATGCATTAATGCGAGAGCTTGAAGAAGAGCTTGGCATTGAAACGCGCGAATGTTGTTTCTCGCCTATTGGTTTTGCATCGCATGAATATGATGATTTTCACTTACTAATGCCGCTATTTATTTGCCGAGTTTGGCGCGGGGAAATAAAATCTATGGAGGGGCAGGAATTCGCGTGGGTATATCCGCAAGATATGTATGACTACCCCATGCCAGAGGCGGATATTCCGCTTATTTACCAACTGCGCGACCATTTGTAATATGCGCCCCGCCTTATAAATAGCAGAATAAATAGCGGAGAGAGTATTTCTATATATCTAGAATCTATATGAAACCCAGAGGTTGACCCCACTTGTTCCGACAGGTTTGCGGCAAAGTTAAGTTCCCATTTTTAGGTTGTTATGCCGCTATTTTCCACTGCTCAGGGCAACCCCAAATATATTCCACAAACTATGTGCCTAAACGCCTAAGCTATATAGTAATACTATTTCCTAAGAGCAAGCACGCCAGCAAGGTCTTTTCCTTCTAGCCATTCAAGGAAAGCCCCGCCAGCGGTTGATATATATGAGAAATCAGCGGCGACGTCTGCATTTTCTAGTGCTGAAACTGTGTCACCCCCGCCTGCTATGCTTATGCATTTATCAGAAATAGTTTGATTAGCAACGATTTGAGCAATCTTATTTGTGCCATTATCAAATGGCTTTATCTCGAAAACTCCCATAGGACCATTCCAAACAATAGTTTTGGATATTGTGATTTTCTCGGATATATATGCAATTGTTTTCTCGCCGATATCAATAGCCATATAGCCTTCGGGGATATTATCTATATCAACGCATTTATGGGCTGCGTTTTCTTTAAGCTCATTTACCACTATCAAATCTTTGGGAAGAATTATCTCACACCCAATAGATTTTGCTTTCTCCATGATTAAAAGCGCGGTTTTGATCATGTCTTTTTCACATAAAGATTGTTTAACATCAACGCCCTTAGCATATAGGAATGTATTAGCCATGCCTCCGCCAAGAACCAAATAATCAACCTTTTCTATTAGATTTTCTAATACGCTTAGTTTTGTTGATATTTTTGCCCCGCCAACAACTGCCAAAACGGGTTTTTTGGGCGTCTCTAATGCTTTTGTAAGTGCGGCTA
>JALSJP010000002.1 GCA_026989265.1 Micavibrio sp. | reverse complement strand
GCCACGAGGATGAAGTCTCATCCTTTGAGTTTTAAAAACGGCGGACTCCCGCCGAGGATGAAGTCTCATCCTTTGGGTTTAAAAGCGTGGCATTAGCCACGAGGATGAAGTCTCATCCTTTGAGTTTTAAAAACGGCGGACTCCCGCCGAGGATGAAGTCTCATCCTTTGGGTTTAAAAGCGTGGCATTAGCCACGAGGATGAAGTCTCATCCTTTGAGTTTAAAAAACGGCGGACTCCCGCCGAGGATGAAGTCTCATCCTTTGGGTTTAAAAGCGTGGCATTAGCCACGAGGATGAAGTCTCATCCTTTAGGTTTAAAAGCGTGGCATTAGCCACGAGGATGAAGTCTCATCCTTTGGGTTTAAAGTAATAACAACGTGCAAAAGTGAAAATAAGTTACTAGAATTAGTCATTCACCTTAATCTCCGTACTTACGGACAACAGTTCAAACGGCAGGGGGGCGGATTGCTCTATTCTCCATAGCGGTTTTGTGCCGTCTTTTTGCCATCCCAAAGCCCTAACCTTAACATCGCCGCTAATTACGCTCATGCCGCCGTCTAATATCTGAGTTTCCCCGAACTGCTCTAGCGCGATATCCTTTGCTCCACGTCCAATATCAAGCCTTAGAGAAGCCGTGTCTTTCAAGCGAAATATCGCCTCAATAAGGCGCAATTTCCTGCCCGCACCAACCTTGCCAACTTCATTTGGCGGAAGTGGCTCAATAATATGAGTGTAAGCCAAACCAATTTGAACCGAGCTTGCAGGCTCACTTAGGGTCACTGACCCGCCTTGCACCAGTTGATCTTGGCTTAATGCGCCTTCTGCTACAATCGAAACTATTTTGCCCTCTAGATGATCTAGCCCTGACCACACGCTTGCGGGAGTTCCTACTTGACCCGATAATGCGGAGTCTAAATAAAGGCTAGCGTCTAATTGCTCAATAAAATAAGCGCCGCCCCGCTCGATCAGCATATAAACATCATCGCCCACAACCGAAACAGATTTCACCAAGCCATCAGTTTCATGCAGCGTCCAAGCCGATACGGCTTCGGCTCTAAAAGCTGTGAGGCTTGCGAATTTACCGTCCCCGCGCACTACAAATAGCAAGCGGTTTTTCTGGTCGTAATCTTGGTCTATTGGATCTTCTATAACATGCCTTGAGAGCAGCGCTAAATCGGTTGAGGTGTAGGCTGCCTCTAAATCGGTATAGAGATATTCATGGATTTCCTGCCCGTTTCGCGCAACATAAAGCGTCGCGCCGTCAACATTAACAGGCGGGATATAGCGATCAATGCGTGATCCTGTGCGGGTTTGCCTGCGTATTTGCACTGATGAAGGGGTGAGCGGATCACCGCTAACCATCCATTCTGCGCCGCTGGTAAATACTTGCAAATGCCTAGAGGAAAATATCCCGCGCACGGCATTTACTTGGTCTGATAAAATCGAAAACTCTATTGCTTCATCGTCAAGCCCGCTTCCTAAATCAAAGTTGAATAAGTCACCTGATTTTGAAAACCACAGGCGATTTGGCAGATCACGAGAACCACCAATAACGAGACGATCTTGATGGAAAGCCACGCTCACAGGGTATCCACGCGCTGCGCTAAAAGCTTGCTCGAACCAGTCAATACTGGAACTAGTATCGGGCAGATCTTCAATAATATTTACGGTTATAACAGTTGGTGAAGAGTAATCCGTTACCTCCATTTCTTTGCCACGAAAGCGAATACGTGTATTTTCATGTTGCAGCGTGAATACGTCATTTGACGCTGTGAGCGTTATAACCCCCGTAGTGCCGCTTGGGGTTAGGGTTACATCGCTATCCACGAATTTAAAATATGGCTGATTTATGATATTATTATTGGTGAAAAAGCTCCAATCACTAAGTGTCCAAACTCCACCGCCTGAGCGCACAAGCTTTTTTGGCGTTGTATCAGGATGGGTGAATAGCAAAGTATCCGCGCTTTGCGTCCATGCTAGCTGGGTAATTTGAGCCTCCGACCATGGCGAGGTAATGGTGGTCTCTTTCACTCCGCCCGAATAAACGTCAATTTGCCCGTTAGTTATGACGAGCAATGCGGTTTGCTGCGTATTAAACTCGAACGCTATTAATTTGCCGTTGCCCGCCGCCGCGTCAATATAGCCAAGCCCAAAGCGGCGAGATGCTCCGCCTGTTGGGTTTATGAACACATTGCGAAGGGCTAACGCGCCGTTATCATATGCGCGCAAATCTCCGCGCCCCAATAGCTCGCGCGACACTTCGCCCGCGGTAAATGTCGTTTTTATATCTCTTATACGTGTCATGATTATTCTTTCTTTAATTTTCCGCACTATCGTGCGCCTCATGCAAAGCAACGCATCGCGTTGTTTGCTTTTATAAAACGAACAATGCATACGCATTGCTTCTTGCTCGGTACAATTTTCATTAAAATGAAAATCACTGTTCATGGTTAATCTATGTTTTGTGGTTTTTTATCTGTCATTCCAGCGCCCGCTGTGGTTAATTTCTAACCACGAAGACTCGAAGCATTTCCAACTCGATCGGGACTACATTCTCTAGATCCCGTTAATTTAAGCACTCTTACGAGTTCCAACGGGATGACAATGATGTGTAAATGTAGAGGCGCAAAGCAATAAAAAACCCGCACAAACGGCGGGCTTATCCTTATAATATAAACACATAAAACACTACATTCCAAGTTCATCTATATCATAATTTTCTGAAATTTTAGACTTATCAAGATTCTCGTTAGGAATTCCTTTTATTTTATGGCACATAATTCCTAATCAATATCCATCAATGAAAAAGCTATTCTATGATTTTCCACATCTCTATCATTAAGAGGGTCAATGCCACTATCACTTATCATTTGAACATCATCAAGGTTACCCATATCAACAGGCTTGCCCTCAAACTCAACTATACGGTTAAACATTTTCATTCTTAATTCAATAATGCTTGGTTTTTCAACGCCCATAATTCCAACTCCATAGATTTTCAATTGCATATGCCTTGCATGGTTACACAAAAAAATAGCTATGTCAAACAAAACTAACCTCGAACATCAATAAGAGTGAAGTCCTCAATTGCGTTTGGCGTGTCTTGCTGCGCGTCGATTTGCCTTGCTCTCATATATTCCTTTTCTGCCATAGCAAACATAGCCTCAGCCCGCGAGGTATTTTCCGTTACAGGAATGGTAAACTCCGCCGAAAGCCTTGTTATCAGCGCTTGGTCAAAATATGGCGGGAAGCTTTCTTCTGCTGGGCGATAGACATAACTTAGCACCACGTCAGATGCGTTTGTATGCAAAACATTTCCCGATATTCGGTAATTAAGCCCGCGTCCGCGCGTCCCCGAGCCTGCGCTTAACGCCCGCAAAAAATCATTGGGGAGCGCATATGCATAATCATAATCCGCTACTGGCGCGGTGCTTAGCTGGTTAAGTACTACTTGCCCGCTAGCAAAGCTCCAAGCATAAGCGGATAATAGAGCGTCCCGCGCTCCGTCAAATAAAATTCCTGCGATCTCGCTTTCCGCGCTGCCATCGTTAAAACTTGTAATTGGAGCAGCTCCAATTCTTATAAGCGCTCTACTGCATAGCGCTATATCTGATAATGCCATTTTAAAATCTCCATTTTAGTTATTAGTTACAAACACAAAAAAAAGCCCCGCGAAATGCGAGGCTGGTAATCCATTAATATATAAATTATTTACAGTGGGTCTATATCCAAGGCGTTGAACGCATTTTGAGCAGCATCACTAACTTCATCGCGACTAAATATAATAACATGATTTCCTTCAGGGGAAGCCGCCTTTAATGGTTCCATTTTTTGAGCTGCATATTTAAATGCTAACTCTCTAGTACTAATTTCAGAATTAGTATTGCCTCCACTAACAGCCTCTAACATTTCAAGTTGAGTTGCTCCAGACATGTTTCCCTTTGCAGCAATCTCAAAATCACCACCAGCTCCCGCAGTTACAGAAATTGATCTGCCAAACCTAGTAATCAAAAAATCAGAGTTTGGCTCAACCTCTACATAGGTAACCACGCCATCATGCCCCCTAATTTCAGCTTTAGCCGTTCTAAGTAAACGCCCATCTTCATCTAATGTTAAACGGGCAGATGAAAGGTTGAGAATTTTAGATACCTCTTTGACCTTTTCCCCTACTCCATCCAAGGCTTTAGCCCTACGCTTTAAAAGCTTTTTATTAGCTTTTCTCGTGCTTTTCAATTTTCTATCATTATTCTCTTGCGCCTCTTCCTTTAAAAACACGGCACTATCTTTAAATTTCAGCTCACCCTCAGTTCCGCTATTTAAATGCGCTAACATTGTAACTATTCTAGCATCAGAAACATCCCCTTCAAACAATCTATAGCCACAAGCCTGAGCTTTATCACGCCTGAGATGAAATTCACCCTTGCCTCTCCTAACTGAAACATTAGCCTCTGAATCAACCTCAACAAAAACTTTAATTTTATTATACCTTTTAAGCACTGCCATTACCTTATTGTCATCAGTAGGCATTAAGCCACTAGACACTAAATTTGGAATAACCTTCCTATCAATATAAGAAGCAAATACGTCAAAAAGTTGTGCTTTTTCGATTTCTTTTTTATTCATTTAACCAATCCTCACTATTATTTAGCGCACCATACACTTATCGTTATGAAAAGTCAAGAAAAGCAACAACCCCCTACTCACAAGGAATAAGGGGCTGCTCTTCTTCGATAGCTTTAATGCGGATAAGGGGAGCTATAAATATGAGGAATAACAGCTCGAACCCTTAAAGCTTTAGTTTAAAAACGGCGGACTTCCGCCGATCTTGCAGTCGCAAGCTTTAGTTTAAAAACGGCGGACTTCCGCCGAGCTTGCAGTCGCAAGCTTTAGTTTAAAAACGTAAAAACTAAAAACTTTAAACATAAGCTGCAATAGTGACACTGCTTCCGTCATTTCCTGTAACCACATAAAATGTAGTTGCAGGCACGCCATCGGTATCAACATTGGCAATGATAAGGTCATTGACCCGTATCATATCTACTGCCTTGTCAAAATAACCAGCGGTAGTTACTGCGGCATCTATTGTTGTATAGTGCCACAGGGTAAAGTTATTCGCATACGCAAGTACGCTTAAATCAGATGAAGTATAAGCCATTGATTTATCTCCTTTTTGGTTTTAAAAGCGTGGCATTTGCACTGTTTCACAGCACTTCGCCACGAGGGTGAGACCTCACCCCTTGGTTTTAGTAGACTTAAAGAGCAAACAGAGTTTTAATGTGGCAAGGCAAATTACAGCGCGGCGCATGTCTTATACGTAAGCTGGAATTTAACAAAGCCACAATGAAACTATGGAAGCTATTTTTAGTCTGGGGTTTCGTCGCAATTAATGACTACTATTCCAGCTTCATCAATAAGACCTGCGCCTTGGCTCATCATGTTATTAACAAAATGAGCGGCTCTATCGCCGTGCCATGAAACATCGCTTTGGACATCTGAGGCGGCGGCGTGACCTATTGCTGTTTTGTGATAATAATAGCAAGAGCGAATATCATTCACATCCGTTGGCAAGCCTGAATGCGGAATAAATATAGTCCCAAGGAACATTTTCGCTTGCGTGATATTTGCAAATGGCAAATTCTCTGCTCCGATATAATCAGCATTAACAAACTCATCAATACCGAGTAGCTCGCTCCACTGTTTCCAGCCAACAACGCAATAACGCTGCGCATCATCTGGAACATCATTTGCGCCGAAAGTCTCAAACGCGCTTAGGATTTTGTCCTTAGTCATGCCTATATTACCGTCTGCGATAATATTGCTCGTAGCTCCGCTCATAGCCGCTATGATAAGTTCATCAGTCTTACGACCAAGGGCTTGCGCTCCTGCACTTGCAATAATTTGACGCTCATCAATATTGGTTTTCAGCTCGTCCAAGCGATCAATCCAATCACCCGCATAATAATCGGATAAAATAACCTCGATATTAGAGTGATCCAGATTCATAACAGGAACCATGGCATTTGTTGCTTTTGTGCTAGCTGTGCCTGTTCCAACTTTTTGGAACACCGCGCTAGAACCATTTACTTCGGATATTGTGCGCACTGTGTTTCTAAGTTTAGAACCCTGACGCTGGTAGGCTTCATGCACTTCGCGTTCGAACTGCTTTATGAATGCCTGATCTATTGTAGTAGACATAGTAAACCTCTTTCTATTTGGTTTTTAAGTTTTAAGAAAAAAGCTGTTAATGATTATCTTTAATAAAGCTCGCAAATAGATTCGGCTTTTAAATAATAAAGGTCGAATAACAAACTGGGAAATCGCACAATTACTTTTTAATTGATATAAAAGTTACAATTATGGCGTTGATAGAATTATTTATAGGATTTAATTCCTGTTGCGTCAAGTGTTTTTTGCATTTATTTATGAATTCGTGTATATTTTAATGAATTAGTTAATTTTGCCTTAATTTTGACAAATAATAACAATATACTTTTTACATAAGCAAAATAACAATAGGGATGCAACATGTTTAGCAAAGTTCTTTCGCCACAAAAACTTAATGATGAAGATCAATCATCGCAAAAACGCCAATATTCACGCCGCGCAGATGATCGCTGTGTAAGTGTTATTGATGGACAAATGCATCCTGTTGAAAACTGGAGCAATGGCGGTCTGCTTGTTACCGCAGATGAGCGCCTATTTTCTATTGGGCAAGATTGCACATTCACATTAAAATTTAAGCTTCGCGATAAAATAATGGAAGTTGATCACAAGGCAAAAGTCGTACGTAAAACCCCCAATAAGGTTGCGCTGCAATTCATACCTTTAACAAAAAAAGTACAATCTAGCTTTCAAAAAATTGTTGATGACTATGTCGCTGGACGTTTTGCAGAATCACATTCTTTATAATTAAAAACGGCGAACTTCCGCCAATAGAGTTATTTATCTCAACGACCCTAAAAAAGCTTTATGCGCTCACATTGATTCTCCAAATGGCTTTAATGTCGGTGATGAAGTATCAGGAACAGCCGAAATAACATATGGTGGCGACGGTATGTTTGATGATGATATAATAGAAATTCAAACAATAGAATTGCTTGAGAGGTAACTCAAAGCAATCCTTTTATTATGTTTCAATCTATCACTTACCATATAAATTCTGAAAACCTTGCGTAACTTTGGCGATATAAGCAGGGTCTTTTTCCTTCCAATATTTAGGATCACGCATCATAGAGCTTAGCTCTGCGTCATTTACCTGCCCTGTATTTTTTGCATTTGCGCGTTGCAAGCTTGGCTCATCACCTTTCATCATGCGGTGAAGCGCGATAACGCCTTCATATGAGCTAGACAAATTATCAAGCACATCTTCTGGCAAATTCTTTTGACCAAAGCTAAGTAATTGGCGCGATACTTCTTTCCAAGCCTGCGCCCCGCCGAAATGATTGATAAGCTTTTCCACTTCCGCGTCCGCCTTATAATCCGCCGATATTTCATGCACCATAGGCACCATCTTTTCAGCGGCAAGGTCATAAACTTCTTGCGCTTGATCTTGGGTAAAGCCCTTATCATGCAAACGCTGGTTTATTTCTGCGTCCGCTTCAAACATGCCATGAGAGCAATCAATGCAGTAATCCTCAGACGTTTTTGGTTTTTTCGGCATTTTTGATAGGTGCTTTTCAAGCTCATTATATGATTTTGCAAGTAAATCTATTTGCACCTCGCCAGTCTCGGCATTTATAAATTTCTTTGGCACATCTGCATTTAGTAGGTTTTCTTCTTCATTGTGTTTTTGGTCATTAGTCATTTCATAGTCTCCTTTTTAGATTAAGTTTTACGGCGGACTTCCGCCGAGCTTGCAGTCGCAAGCTTTTAGTTTGAAAATGGTGGTTTAAGTTTTTTACCGCAGAGGCGCAGAGGTCGCAGAGCTACACAAACTTTGTGTAACTTCGTGATCTTTGTAACTTTGTGGTGATTAATTAATTTTAAGCACAAAAAAACCGCTCAAATGACGGGTTAGTTAATTGTTATGTATAACGCTCTAATTCACTTAAACATCACATAATGATTGGTAATCACCAGAGAAGAGAATAGGAACAAACATTTCAGGTATTCTAAAATATCTAGCAATATCATAGTCGCTTTTTTTCCTTTCTCCATAGGCATCATTTAATTTTTTTATAGCTCCAATGGGAGCTAAAACACGTAAAGCAGAAATAACAGCATCATGCTCCGCCAAATAGCTGTCAGACAAATTTCCTATATATGATGATACAAGGCTTGATGTAAGAGCATCTATCTGCTCAGAAGTACAAGAAACAGCTTTAGGTGCATCAAAAATATGCATCATTTCTTTACAACACACAAAACGCTCCCAACAAAGATTCATACTCTCCGCATAAAGAATATTAGTAGTGAATATAGGATCACCATAGGTAACATTATGCCTTGTATATTTCCTAAATTGTCCCCTTAAAATATTTTCATCAATATCCGTTGGGATAAAATAAATTTCATCCTGATAGTTATTTTTTATAATCCAGTCACGAACAGTATCCACCTTAACAGGAAACTCTGTTATAGAACCAAATTGTGCAATTAGTTTTTCCAGTGACATCAATACTACTTCAAAAAATCATTAATAGAGACTACTTTTAAATGTCCATCTAT
The DNA here is from genome assembly GCA_026989265.1 of Micavibrio sp. Taxonomy (GTDB): domain Bacteria; phylum Pseudomonadota; class Alphaproteobacteria; order Micavibrionales; family Micavibrionaceae; genus UBA1672. Next base: position 98,846 of record JALSJP010000002.1, on the reverse strand, counting down.
TGATTTCTTAGGTTCTACTTGACCTAAATGAAACTGGGTAAGTGATTTGTTTGCTTCTTCACAAAATTTTTCTTGAGTAACCTCACGATTTTTACCTGCAAAAAATTTCACATCGAGCAAATTATGCCCTTCTATAGAAGAAGAGAGTGTATCTAGAATATTTTTTACATTATTCATTATTTTCTCCTACATAAATACATTATATATCTTAAATTATAATCAATGGCTAATATATAAAAAAAATAGTTTTGTCAACATAATGTTAATCTACAGTTAAATATAGCACATAAATATTATACTAATATTTGATATAAAGCAAGTTACATAACTATTCCTACATTGGTTTAAGTCTCAGTAATAATTTCACCCTCAACTGGCAGTGTTTCAGGCAATATCTCACTTCTTATCAAGTCGCTAGGCACAGCTAGAGCGTCTCCTAAGAACCGTACAGCGGCGGGGAAATCAACGCTATTACTTGCCTCCGCGCCCATAGCCATAACGCTATTAAGCCAGCTAAGCGTATTTTGGACATTGCGTTGCCCTTGCGCTCTTGCAAGTGGTGAGCGGTAATCTACCGCAACTAATCGCCCATCAAGGGCTATATCTGGCACTTCTCCGCGCCTTTGTAAAATCGCAAATGCTCGCTGGATTAGCGGGGTTAAAAGCTCTGATTGTAGCCGTCCATAAGTTGCCCCCAATATCAAAGACATCTCGGCGGAGCGTTCCAAAACTTCCGTTGCGCTCATGCGAGGTGACATAATAGGGGCTAGCTTATCAGTTAAAAGAGCGCGGCGAATATTGCCTTGCAAGCTATCTAGCATTAATTGCGAAACGTCAAATCTACCGGGCATTTCAAGGGGTTGTAAGCCTTTTGATCCCACAGCTTTGGGGATAATACTACCAGGCGTTAGGTCAATATTGGCAGGATTTAGCACGCCATCATCATCGGCCTGCCAAATTCCAGTAACGGCAATTGATGCATTTTTCAAAATAAGCTCAACCACTTTATTTGCGGTTTTAATATCGGGCAAAGCCTTCATAATTGGCGACCTGCCGTAAATTTCCCCTGGTGATTTAAGCCACCGAAAAGCAATAATTGGTGACTGGCTAAAACTTCCTGATTTCAAAATGACAGGTTTTTCTAAATCATCGGCTAAAATAGCCATATAGTCATAGGCAAGCTCATTTGGAATGACGCATTCAAGCACGTCAAAGCGCTCCTGCGGGTCTTTAGTTGCTTGTTTTATTATGTCAGACGGGATTTCTGCAAGCGGATAGCGGCTGGTTAATTGCTCGAAAGTCATGGGAATAGTTCTAAATCCGCCATCAAGATAGCCGTTTATGCCCTCCTCCAAAACCACTTGTGATAATGGCACTGCGCTGAATTTAAACGCCGAAAACCCGCCAATATCGGCTTCTTCGAATGAGAGAGCAGCCGTGCCGCCCACTACTAAATCGAGATAGCATTGATGGATTTCCACCGCGAAATTAGAGCGGTCAAAATGCGCTTGGATGGTTTTGGCGGCTTTTTCTAATACTGGCGCGATTGCGTCTGCCTCGGCTTCGGATAAATCAGGGCCGGGTTTAAGTCCAAACCAGCCTGACCAAATCGGGGTTAAATTACCAAGCAAGCTTGCCGCTAATTGATCGGCGGCATCCATCGCTGTTGCGTCGTAAACCTTGTTTGTGCGCGGCTTTCCAGCTTGCATAGATGAGGAAAATCCTCCGCGCTGAGGCAGGGCATAGTCATAGCAATCATCCCATAGCCCCCCCCATTCATCGCGAATTTTTTTTGCCGCTTCATAGCGATTTATAAGATCTTTTGCTTTGATAATATCATTATCTTGCTCTGTATTTTGTGTTTCAGTAATCATTTATTTCTCTTTTCTATTTTTCCGCACTATCGTGCGCCTCGCACTTGCTCGGTACAATTTTCATTAAAATGAAAATCACTATTCATGGTAAATTTATGTTTTTTGATGCTAAAAACTTGAAGTTACTCGCGACATTACTCACCCAATAAAGTTTTGCGCGCGGATGATTTTGCCTCACCTAAAAAGCCGCGCAAGCTAGTTGCTATAGTTCCAAATCGTCCGCGATTTCTTGCAAACAAGCTCTTTTTTCTGGCTTGTTCTGCATTACCTGCATCATCTGTAGGGGGTGGAGCGTCTTTTGGGCTTGGCTGTGATATTGCTGGCGCGGGCGCAGTAGCTGGCATATAAACCACCTGCTGCCTTTGAGGTATTTTTGGCGTTGAAGTTAAGCTTCCCATTTTTATGATTCCTTTTTGGTTTTAAAAGCACGGAATTATCCGCGAGCTTGCAGTCGCAAGCTTTGGTTTTTTATGAACTCTGTAAATACTTATATAATTGCCATGGCGTTATGATAAATCGCTTGTGAATGCCTAAAACTCGCTTACAAGCTTCTACGCATGTAAAAATCATCCATGGCGCTGGTCTTTTTATATCAAGATTAAAGCTAGCTGGGATAACGCGATGACCGCGCGAGCTAAGCCATTTTGGCAAATCAAAATCACGCGATAAATGGTGAATAACAATATCCATATAATTAGCCATAGGATCGATGCTAATCCAGTTTTGCCCATCATTAATAATCACAAAGCAATGGCGAAAGTTCTTTTTGAAAAATCTTAGATATGGCAATTCACTTTGATTAGTAAAAACCACCCACACTTTCCTATCGTTCATTTTGCTACCTCATATTTAGCAACCCAGCTTTGCTTAGTTACTATGCCCTTGCGCTCCATAACTTCTTGCATACGTTCCATCGCTTCATCCCATATATAAGATGCGCGCGCCTCTTTAACTCTACGCGAATCGGGAGCCATATTCCGCCGCCCATAATGACGCAACACAAGCAAGTGATCGCGGAGCAAGCGGCGTTTTCTGTAAAGCTGATCAAGTATTTTCAAGATATCAACAGGTTCGCACGGACGTTGAACCAGCCCCCCGCCCGCAGTAAACCGCGCACCATCATTTTTTGCTTGCTGCGCTGCTATAAACCAAAACCATGCTTCCTCAACATTATCGAATGGCTTAGCATTATCCATTATTTTAATTACTGTATCCCCCACAATAACTACTCCTTTTTTGTATTGCTTTTTATATTTATGAAATTCCACTATGAAACAAAGCTGTAAAAACTCGCAACTGTTCCCTTTGTGTTCTCTTTATGATGTATAAAAATCCGCATGTCAAGAAAAAATAGGAATATTTTCTTGTTTATTTTTAATCATATAAATGGGACTAATGTCCTATAGATTTAAAAAGGATTAGATATGTTTACGCACTCGCAAATATGGTCAGGACTTGACAAGCTAGCAAAATCAAACGGCTATTCCCCATCGGGGCTAGCAAAGCTTGCGGGGTTAGACCCTACTTCTTTCAATAAAAGCAAGCGCATAAGCCCTGATGGAAAGCCGCGCTGGCCTTCTACTGAAAGCCTTGCCAAAGTTTTATCCGTTACCAATTCCACCATGTCGGATTTTGTTTTATTTATTGAGGATATTCCAAGCGGCAAACTCTCACAATCCGAGCGAAAACAAATCGCGCGCGATACGGCGGATGCATTAATCAAAACCGAGTCTGTGCTGTTTAATGCTAGCGAGCCATTCACCTTAAAATCAGGTAAAAAAAGCCCTGTATATATTGATTGCCGCCGCCTTGTTTCCTTTGTGAAAGAGCGTAACAAACTTATGGATCATGCGGCAAAGCTGCTTATATCTGATATTGGCTCGGATAATTTGGATATACTTGCAGGCGGCGAGACTGCGGGCATACCGTATGGTGCTTTCATATCAGATAGACTGAATAAGCCCATGATCTATGTTCGTAAAGAGCCAAAGGGATACGGCAGAATGGCTCAAATCGAAGGGGTTTTGCCTGAGAAAAATGACGCTGGCAAAAAGCCTAATGTGATTTTGATCGAGGATTTACAAACTGACGGCGGCAGTAAAAAGATATTTGTTAAGGCTCTTAGAGATGCTGGCGCAAAAGTAGATCACGCTTTTGTGGTATTTCATTACGGTATTTTCGATGCTAGCGCAAAAAATATGAAAGAGCTTGGGATAGACTTACACGCGCTTTGCACATGGTGGGATGTTTTGGAAGTCGCCAAAGATAATAATTATTTTGACGATGGGACTCTAAAATCAGTGGAAAATTTCTTGAATAATCCTTTAGAATGGCAAGAATAACATGAAGATATATTTCCACGCATCTAATAGAAAACGCCCGCAAGAAGCATTCCAAGAGCTATCAAAGCTCTACGGACATCACCCGATTGAGGGGGCAGATGTTATTGTTGTGCTTGGCGGGGATGGAGCTATGCTGCGCGCGCTGCATGAGTTTACAGATATTTCATTGCCGATTTACGGACTTAACTTAGGGACGCTTGGTTTTTTGCTTAATGAATATAAAAAGAAAAACCTGATAGATCGTATATCAAAGGCTCATAAACATGAGATACACCCGCTTAAAATGGTTGCAACCGATATCCATGGCAAAATACATGAGCATATAGCATATAACGAAGTATCGCTTTTGCGCCAAACGCATAGCTCTGCCAAGATTATGATATTTGTAAATGGTGAGGTGCGTATGCCGCTGCTTGTTTGTGATGGGATAATGCTGTCCTCCCCCGTTGGAAGCACGGCTTATAACTCATCCGCGGCAGGCCCGATCATACCGCTGAGCGCGAATATATTGCCACTTACCCCGATTAGCGCGTTTCGCCCGCGTAGATGGGCAGGGGCATTATTGCCAAATACAAGCCTAGTTCGCTTTGAGATAATAAACTCGTCCGAACGCCCCGTTAGCGCATCCGCCGATGCAAATGAAATTCGCGATATTGTATCGGTTGATATATGTGAGGCAAGAGAGCTATCCTCGATTTTGCTATTTGATCCCGAAAATCATTTGGAAGAGCGCATTTATCAAGAGCAATTCGCGCCATAATTATTTCCTTGCGCTAAGCTGCTTAGATATGCAATGTTGCGGATATGTTAAATACTCAAGATCAAATAATAACGTCAACGGCGCAAATATCAGGCAATATGTCTGCGCTGCCTGCTGGGATAATTAAACATCCTAAGCCTTTGAGTAATCATCACTATATGTTAACTGGCAGTGATATATCCCCCGCCGCGCAACTATCCAACAATATTTTACGCGGCAGGATAGATAATCGAGACCCAAATAAACCATTTGTTGTTACTGCGTTTGAAAACCACTCCACCATTTCACATATAATCCTTAGAACTGAATTTCTTGCGCGGTTTGCACTTCATAAAGCCGCGCAACCAGATGATAAAAGCCGAGATTTTATCTATGCTGATGAGCTTCCGCATAATTTGCTTAGTGATTTTATAACAAAAATTCCAGAAGATCATAAATATAGAGCTGATCTTTATGATCCTGATAATAGGATTTTAATCGGTGCATTTGCGGATGGTTTTACTGGTTCGGCATATGCCCCTCAAGCCAATAGAAAATTATTTAAAACCTGCAAGAAATATGGCATAAACACCATTTTCAATGATGCTGCGAGAATAAATACTGAACTTCATTTAGACCCTGACGATCCATTTACTAGGGAAACTGCAAAAGATAATCATGGGATAAATTTATCAGATAGATTAATTGGTTGTGAAGAAAAAGATGGCATGTCAGTGCGTAATTCTGTTATGGCTGCGCGAGCATTAGAAGCAGCAGGAAACGGCGTGATTATTCAAGGCTGTGGGCTAAGTCATGGCGGTAATAAAACAGATGAAGCTAGCCCATATGAAAATTCTTACCTTAAAGCATGCCGCGAGCGCGGCGCGGAGGTAACAAGTATATTCCTATCAGAAGCAGTTAATAACTACACCGCTGAAAATATTATTCCAGAGCAAGCATTAATTGATGATCCAAATATGATAATAATAGATGGAATGCCTAAATATCAAGGGTTTACATTCAATTCTTATGGTGATCGTATATTGGAAGGCGAGCACAGCAATAAACACCTGATAGACCCTGAAATGGAATTATAATAGCTCCAATTACGAAATGCTGCGTAGCAGTGAAATTCACCGTTTTTAAGCTATCATACCATCCCGAGCAAAGTCGAGGGATCTATAAAGGTCGCCAGTATTTAAGATCTCTCCATTTCATGTTCGAGATGACACTTCGAGTCTTCGTGACTTCGTGGTGAAATAACTATGGATTCCCAATCAAGTTGGGAATGCTTTATGGGGTTGGGAATGTTGATAGCTAAACCTTCTTTGGTCGAGACGCTCCGCCTATACTTTTCAAACGCCTGCGCTCTGATAGTTCATTTTCAATTTGACCCAAGCCTTCCATCATTTTTTCATTCACATTACCGCCTTTGATTATGCCGCCTTTAGGGACAAGCCCAAGTCGCTCTGCCACATATTGATAGCCCTCTACCAGATCACCTAAATCTTGACGGAAGCGATCCTTATCGAATTTCTCGCCCGTTTTGCTATCCCATAGACGACAATTATCAGGGGATATTTCATCGGCAAGCACTATATAAAGCTCGCCATGCTCACCCCAAATGCGCCCAAATTCCAGCTTAAAATCAACCAGTGTTAATCCAATTCCAGAAAACAAGCCATTAAGGTAATCATTAATGCGCCAAGCCATGGACACCATTTCTTCTAGCTCATAAGGGTCAGCCCAGCCAAATGTTACGATATGGTCTTCCCCTATCAAAGGATCGCCAAGCTCGTCTTTTTTATAATAAAATTCAACCAAGGGCTTGCGCAGTATTTCGCCCTCTTTAAGCCCTAGGCGCTTGCATAGTGAGCCAGCCGCGACATTACGCATCACAAGCTCAATCGGGATAATCTCAACACTGCGGACTAGCTGCTCTCGCATATTGATAGAGCGGATAAAATGCGTCGGAATTCCAATTGCTTCTAGTTTTGTCATAAGGTGAGCCGAAATACGGTTATTAAGCACTCCCTTGCCCGCGATAATCTCATGCTTTTCACCATTAAAGGCGGTGGCATCATCCTTGAAATACTGAATAACGGTATTTGCATCCAGACCTTCATATATAATTTTCGCCTTGCCTTCATAAATCATTTTGCGTCTAGTCATGCGTTTTCCTTAAAGTTTTTCTATTATCTTCCATATAATGATAGATTTTACAAGATTCAAATGATAGAAATCACATTAATGATATTTTTTAGGAGAGTTAATAAATGAGTACATTAGATAATCGCGGTAAGAATTTTGAGAATAAATTTGCTCATGATGAACAATTAGATTTTGCAGTAGAAGCGCGCTTATCCAAGCTATATGGTCTGTGGGCGGCGGAAAAGCTTGGTATTGATGACGATAGCGCACAAACATATGCTGGTGAAGTTATTGCAGCTAACCTTGAAGAACCTGGTTTTGACGATATATTGCGTAAAGTTCGCAAGGATTTCGATGAAAAAGGTTTGGAAATTTCAGACCATATTATGGAAGCTGAACTGGAGAAATGTCTATGTGAAGCTAAAAAACAAATTTGTGAGCAAGGGTAAAATCTATGCCTATGGACGCTGCCACTATTGAGCAAATGATACTAAAAGCCATTCCCGATGCAAAAATTAATATCGAAGATTTGCGCGAAGATGGCGATCACTATGCCGCATATATAGAATCAGCATCTTTTGCTGGTAAGTCACGTGTGGCGCAACATAAAATGGTGTTTGATGCTTTGGAAGACAAGATGGGTGGAGAGCTACATGCTCTTGCTTTACAAACATCAGTGCCAAAATAGAACTAAAATAAAGGAATAAATAAAATGACAATCATGGATCAAATTAAAAAAGATATTAATGAAAATGACATAGTTTTGTTCATGAAAGGCACTACCGAAGCTCCACAATGCGGGTTTTCCTCTATGGTTGTGCAGATTTTAGCGCAGCTTGGCGTTACATTCAAAGATATTAATGTCCTTGAGAGTGATGATCTAAGGCAAGGCATTAAAGATTTTACTGACTGGCCCACAATTCCTCAGCTTTATGTTAAAGGTGAGTTTATCGGCGGGTGTGATATTATCCGTGAAATGTATGAAGAAGGCGAGCTAAAGCAGTTATTAGAAGATAATAATATCTCTGTTGCTGCTTAATTATTACCTCGTAACCTTGCTATGGCGGTATATTCCGCACGACATCATAAGTCCAAAGCCTATAAGCGCGGCGAGCATTGATGTTCCGCCGTAAGACACAAGCGGCAGGGGCGCGCCCACAACGGGGATAAGCCCCATAACCATTGATATATTTATAAAAACATAAAGTGAGAAATTCACGCTTACACCAAGGGCAAGATATCTGCCAAAGTTATGTTTGCATGTTAATGCTGTGCTTAACGCCGATATAAAAATCAGCAAAAACCCAGTTAGCAGCCCTAGCCCGCCAAGCAAGCCCCACTCCTCTACCCATAGAGTAAAGATAAAATCGGTTTGTTTTTCAGGCAGGAAGTTCAAATGGCTTTGCGTTCCTTGCAAAAAGCCTTTGCCCTCAATCCCGCCAGAACCAATTGCAATTTTAGACTGAATAATATGATAGCCAGACCCTAGCGGATCAGACTCGGGATTTAAAAAAGTAATTACGCGCTGTTTTTGATAATCATGAAGAAATTGCCAAGCAATAGGAACACTTACTCCGACCAAAGCAACCGCCGCAACAAACAGCCATATAGGAGCGCCCGCCATAAATATCATTGCAGCGCCCGCCATTATTATCATTAAAGATGTCCCCAAATCAGGTTGCATTAAAACAAGCAATACAGGGGTAATTATAACAATGGCAGGGATAATTAGAAACGAAATACGCCGCGCTTGCTCAAGGCTCGCCCCATGGAAATGCCGCGCCAAAGCCATGATGACGGCTATCTTCATTAATTCAGACGGTTGAAGCTGCATAAAGCCAAGATCAATCCATCTTTGCGCCCCCATGCCAACATGTCCTTTTATCTCGACAAATAGCAGCATAGACAGCCCCAAGAAATAAATTGGCCATGTCAGGCGATACCACCATTTAATATCGATAATAGCAATTATAATCATACCAATAACCCCAACCCCAAAGCGCATTAGTTGCTTTGATGCCCATGGATCCATATTACCGCCAGCAGCAGAATAAAGTGACGCTATCCCAACCATTGATACAAAAAATATAAGCAATATAAGCCAATAATTAAGGCTTGCTATTTTCTGCAAAATACTCAAATCATCTTTAACAAATATTGGAGAAACCATTTTCACTCACCCTCCGTAATAATATCCGTAATGATAGGATTAGTTACAGGCTTTCTTGGTGGCCATGACTGCAATATATCCGCGCCTTTTATAAGCTCTGGTTGCATTTTTGTAATTGCGGGATCGCGCATTTGCGCTTGTTTTAGCAGCTCTTTGCCCAATGGCGCTGCGGCGCTAGAGCCTCCTACACCATGCTCGACGACGACGCTACAAACATATCGCGGATTATTAAGCGGAGCGTACCCAACGAATAAAGCATGGTGCCGCTGCTTCCACGGCAGATCCGCATTTTTAACACCAAGCCTTCTATGCTCTTTTGTAATGCGCTGCACTTGCGCTGTACCTGTTTTACCTCCCATTTTCCAGTTAGGCTCTTCTATGCGTGATTTATAAGCCGTTCCCTTCTTGTCATTAACTGCCATTTCCATTCCACGCATAACAAGCTTTAAATCAGCAGGTGATATGCCCATATCATCCCATTGTCTGCCGCCTAAAAACCTGTCACCTGAATAACCAGTAATCCAAGGCTCTACTGCCTTGCCGCCATTAACCATGCGCGCGGTCATAACCGCAAGTTGAAGCGGAGTTGCCTTCATTCCGCCTTGTCCTATGCTTGATATTATAGTCTCGCCCCCATACCATTTCTTGCCAAAGCGCTTGAGCTTCCATTTCTTATCCGTAATTAAACCCGCTTTTTCGCCCGCGATATCAAAGCCAAGTTTAGATCCTAAGCCAAAGTGCCGCGCCATATCCGCAATAGCGTCAATGCCCACCTCTGTAGATATTTTGTAAAAATACGTATCGCATGATTGGGCTAGAGCATCAAATAAATCAACGCTGCCGTGACCTTGTTTTTTCCAACAATGGAACTTATCACCGCCATATTCATAATAACCAGAACAAAACACCTTTGTGCGCTTATTAATAATTCCAGCCTTAAGAGCCGCCAATGCTGTAATCATCTTAAATGTAGAAGCTGGTGGATATTGCCCTGCAATTGCCTTGTTAGTTTGCGGCAAAGCTGGGTCATCCATCATTGTTTGCCATTCTTCTTTCGAAAGCCCGCGCACAAACATATTAGGGTCAAATGAAGGGTGAGAAGCCATGGCATAAACTGCGCCCGTGTGAACATCCATAATAACAGCTGATGCGCTTTTATAACGGCTTAATATTTCTTGCGTAAAGCGCTGCAGCTCTCCATCAATCGTAAGAGTTATCCTATTTCCTGATATCGCGTCTTTACGTTTAAGCTCCCTAACCTCGCGCCCAACGACATTAACCTCAACCTCTAATGCCCCTGCTTTGCCCCTTAAATCAAGGTCATATTCTTTTTCAATGCCTGTTTTGCCAATTTTAAATCCTGATAATTTAAGAAGCGGATCACCCGTTAAATCTTTTTGTGAAACCGCGCGGACATAGCCAACTACATGCGCCGTTGCACTTTTATATGGATAAGTTCTAACATCCCCCATATCAATGAAAAGCCCAGGTAAATCAGGGAGGTTGACTTCTATTTTTGCTACTTCCTCCCATGTTAAATCATCCTTGATATTAAGGGGCATGAACTTTGCGGAGCGTGAAAAATCCTTCAATAACTTCTTTATATCGCTATCACTAACGTAAATTATTTTTTGAAGCTCATGCAAAACTTCTTTAATATCATCAACTTGTTCTGGAATAACAGAAACGCGGTAGTTTTGCGTATTAACCGCCAAAGGCACGCCAAAACGATCAACAATATCACCGCGCGATGGGGCTAGCATCCTTATATTAATACGGTTTTTATCTGACAAAGTTTTATAACGCCCGCCTTGGGCAACTTGCAGCCAAGCAAGGCGCGCGCCCAAAATGGTTAAGCCAAATAGCTGCAAGCCCCCGATAAAGAAAGCACGCCTTGAAAATGATTTTTCACTATAATCATTTTGAAGCATTACTTCACCGCGCTATATTGGTCTGGTAATATTGGCAAAATTCTATTAGATAGATTTAAGGCTAGGCTTATTATTGGAAACAATAAAGAGCCAGAAATAATGGCAAGCAATACTGGCTGCATTGGTGTCCATTGAAAATTAATCAAACCAAATAAAAACCATTGAACAAATAATGTTATAAACCCCACCACCACAAAACCAAACCAAACCACCATAAATGGCTGCCCCGTTAGGAATAGGCGCTGCTGCGATATTATGTTATGCATAATCAAAAAGGTAAAGGAGCTTAACCCTGCGGGAAGCCCGCTTATGAAATCAAGGCAAATACCCGCCATAAAAATTAATAAAGGGGACATAAGAGACGGTCTATAGACTGACCAGTAATAGATTATAATTACCACAAATGGAATTTCAATGGCTGTGGATACTGGCGTAGAAAATGAAATCATATTTAAAAGAAATAAAATAAGCATCAATATATAAGGGACGCACAAACGCATTGCTAAATCTATTTTTTCTGACATTGCTAGCATATTATAAATCCTTATTATAAATCATTAGTCTGTTGCAAAATTCGTACAATTTGCAATCTGTCAAAATCAGAGAAAAGGGCAACTCCCATAGATCCAGCATCATTAATGATAACCCTGCCAACAGGAAGCCCATGCGGATAAGCTCCTCCATATCCAGAAGTTATAAGCCGTGCGCCCGCCGTGATATTGCTGCCCTTAGGCAAATGTATCAGTTTAGGGTTGGGTGCATTTGTCCCTGCCATTATTGCGTGCTGCCCCGTATCTTCCACCACTACTGGCACTCGCAAATTAATGTCAGAAGCAAGCAAAATCCGCGATGTATTATCGCTAACCTCTATAATACGCCCAACCAACCCATCGCCAGACAAAACAGCCGCGCCCTTTTCAACCCCCTCATTAAGCCCAGCGTTAGCAAGTAGGCTTTTAACATATGTATTACCAGAATCAGCAATGACCCTTGCGCTAATATGGCTGTATTTTGGATCAATTTTTAAGTTCAATAATTCCCGTAATGACTTATTCTCAGAATCGAGCAAAATTGCCGTTTGATACCACTCACGAAGTTTTATATTTTCCTGACTTAGCCGCAAATTATCGGCTTGCAATTGCGCTAAGCTATTAACATTTTGAAAAAACAAAGCGGCATGATAAAAAGGCAGGCTTACAAATGACAATGCAGGCGAGAAAAAATCAGCAACCCCAGCGCGTGCATTATCAAAAGCATTGGGTTTAAAAGTTGATGTAATCATTAATAAAACAGATATAGCGATCAATATAGATGACGGGGATGCGCCACTCAAAGGGAGTGTCATGCTAGAAGCTGAAAAATTTACATTTTTATGGCGTTTCAAAGCAAGACTAATCCCTTTTAAATTCTAATATTTAGATCCTAATATGTGCCAATCAAAACATGGCGCAATGATTTACCAGCCTCTAAGGCGTGACCAGTTCCAAGAGCTACGCAAGATAGCGGATCATCCGCTAGCGTTACGGCAAGCCCCGTTGCATGGCGCAAGACAAAATCAAGATTGGTAAGCAACGCGCCGCCTCCCGTAAGCACGATCCCTCTATCTACTATATCGGCGGCAAGCTCAGGCGCGGTATGTTCAAGGGCAACTTTAACGCCTTCAATAATTTGTCCTACTGGTTCAGACAAAGCCTCGGCCACTTGACGCTCGGTTATAACTATTTCTTTAGGAACACCGTTAAGTAAATCGCGCCCCCTGATCTCCATAGTGCGACCATCCCCATCGGATGGAACGCAAGCAGAGCCTATCTCTTTCTTTATTCGCTCCGCCGTGCTTTCGCCAATCAATAGATTATGAACGCGGCGAATATATGCAATAATCGCCTCATCCATTTTATCCCCGCCAACGCGGACAGATCGAGCATAAACAATGCCGCCAAGCGATATAACCGCGACCTCTGTTGTGCCGCCGCCAATATCAACAACCATAGAACCCGTTGCCTCTGTCACAGGAAGACCTGCGCCAATAGCCGCCGCCATTGGCTCTTCTATCAGACAGACTTGGGAGGCTCCCGCGCTTTCCGCTGATTCTTGGATAGCGCGACGTTCAACCGCCGTAGAGCCAGATGGAACGCATATAATCATTTTAGGCGATACAAAAGATCTGCGATTATGAACTTTACGGATGAAATGCTTAATCATTGCCTCGGTAACTTCGAAATCTGCAATAACGCCGTCACGAAGTGGACGAGTTGCTACAATACTCCCGGGGGTGCGACCAAGCATTTGCTTTGCCTCATTACCTACCGCTAATGTGCGCATTTTCCCGCCAGTGACAGAAATAGCAACAACAGATGGCTCATTAAGAACAATCCCCTGACCTTTCACATAGACCAACGTATTCGCCGTTCCTAAATCAATTGCCATATCGGCTGACATAAAGCCAAAAAGTTTGGAGAACATAAGCCGCCCCGCATGTTTAATAGTTAAAATTAAGAGAAATAAATATATAGCAGACCAATAAAGATAATGCACCCACTCTCTTTAAAGATTTATAGTTTTCCAGCAAAAACAAAACCGCAAGCAAAGCACTCACGGTTTTTGGTGTAACATAATAATAGTTAGATCAACTAACCTTGGCGCGCCTTAAAACGCGGATTCTTTTTATTAATAACATAAACACGACCTTTGCGACGCACGATGCGGCAATTACGATCACGGTTTTTCAATGTTTTTAGAGAATTAACAACTTTCATTTCCCAAGCCCTACTACTTAAAATCTTTATTGAGCGGCGAACATAGCGATTCCCTCCCTCTATTGTCAAGCACTCTTATAAGAAAACTTTAAGCATTATCTAAATATTAAATAATAATGGACATAATGTTCAAAACGAGGTAATAAAAACACAATGGATAAAAACACAAATAATTTATACGCTTCAGATAGTGTGCAAAGGAACTTCCCTTGGTTAGCCGATGCCATTGACGATCTCGCACCAAATACAAATATTATGGTTATAAGCAAATCTGATGTTTACATACCCCCTGTAAGCGATTCCCACTCAACCCTTTGGGGAGCAAAAGAGGACTGGTCAAGACTGGACAGCAATGGGAGCATAAATACACGTGAAGATGTTGACTTTTGGGATAAATTCAACAAAACAAAAGATAATATAATGCAACTAATTGGCAAGCACTCTGCGGGTGAACATCCATTCATACCAAAAAACGATCTTACAAATGCACTTATCAACAATCACAGTGATGTTGCAAACACCATTTATGGCGCTGCATCAACGACCCTAAAACAGCGCTATTCTGCTTCATTTTTACCCGCAATCATGGGCGTCACAACCCCATCTTGCATAGTTACAGTTCCTGAAAAACTACAAGCACCTACTCAAGAAGCCTCTAGCTATGCGGGCATAGATTCGCGATATTTAAATGATATAACAGGAACTTCTCAAGATTGGGCTGTGTTTGTTATAGGACATGAAATAGGTGGACATTGCCATAATGGTCACCACTATAGTGATAATTCAAAATATGATAGCATTGAAATTAATCTGACAAACATAGACAATGGCGCCGCGCATGAAACACAAGCAGATATAAAAGGCGCTAATTTCTATTACAAAATGCAAGAAAAAGGGATAGCCACAAGCTCAGACATTCCCGCGCAAGTTGAACATATGAGATCAATAGGCAACCTTCTTAATAATAGTAATAACTACACAACAATAAACAATGAACACATATCAGAGCATGTAACGACTATTAAGTTTGACCCTGCACAAAAAAACGCAACATCTCAATTCAATGTAGCGTCAATGTCTAGTGTCTCAGCTTTGCCGCTTGCTATAAACAGCTACGCAGATGCTTTAATTGGTTTTACTTATGCGCAATATATAAAAAATGGCATTGAAAATGGAACATTTTCAGAGTTAAACGCAGATGATATTGAATTTTTTGAAAAACTAACAAAAAAGCCAAGTGAGATATTCTCGCAATTAGAAGATTTCGCAAAACTTGGGCAAGATCTACGTTTCCAAAATCCTGAAATGCAATATGCCGCAATTAAATTCTTACATGAAAATAATGCATTCGATAGCTTAAAGGAGCGTTTAAAACCTGAATATGGCATGGCCCTTGATGATTTAGTTCAAGATTATTTAGAGGCAGTAGACACCCACGCACATGCATTAAAAGATACTGATAAAGTTGATGAATTTAAAACAATATTTAGTAATCAAATAGATTTTACTGATATCACAGATATTACACTTATAACACATGATTACCCGACAGCACAGCCAGATCGAATTGAGTTAGATATAAAAGCCACACTTCCAGCACAAGGGATAATTCCTGCACATGGCGTTACTCCCAATTAAAAAACGTATAAATTAATATTTCCCTCTTCACAAAAACTTATAAATGATGCAAAATTATAGCTATATTTAAATCATAGGGGAATTAACTATCGTGGGAATAAAAATCTCTATCCCGAAAGAAAGTGCTGATAATGAGCTGCGCGTTGCTGCCTCACCTGAGAGCGTTAAAAAGCTTGTAGCTATGGATTGCATTGTGACAATAGAATTAGGTGCAGGCATTGATGCAACATTTTCGGACGCTCTATATAAAGATGCAGGGGCGAAAATCGCAAAAAGCTTTGCCGATACGGTTAAGGGCGCGGATATTATATTAAAAGTGCAACCACCAAACGCGGAAGAAATAAAAGACATACCGAAAAAAACTTTGCTTATTGCTATGCTCTCGCCATTTGCGAATAAGTCCATACTCAAAGACTGCGCTAAGGCTAAAATTGACGCATTTTCCATGGAGTTTGTTCCACGTATAAGCCGCGCGCAAAGCATGGATGTGCTGTCTTCGCAATCAAATTTGGCGGGCTATAAATCTGTTTTAGATGCAGCCGAGCATTACCCGCATGCTTTTCCAATGATGATGACGGCGGCGGGGACTATCTCACCTGCTAAGGTATTTGTCATGGGCGCGGGGGTGGCTGGCTTGCAAGCCATTGCAACGGCTAGAAGGCTTGGCGCGGTGGTATCCGCAACAGATGTTCGCCCCGCAGCTAAAGAGCAAGTAGCATCCCTTGGCGCAAGCTTTATCGCCGTGGAAGATGACGAGTTCAAAAATGCTGAAACTGCTGGCGGATATGCCAAGGAAATGTCGCCTGAGTATAAAGCAAAGCAAGCCGAGCTTATCGAGCAACATATTGCAAAGCAAGATATCATTATAACAACGGCGCTTATCCCTAACAGACCTGCGCCAAAGCTAATAACTGCTGCTATGGTTAAATCAATGAAGGCTGGCTCTGTCATTGTTGATATGGCGGTTGAGGCGGGCGGTAATTGCGCGGGATCAAAAGCAGGCGAGGTTATCGTTAAACACGGAGTTACTATCGTGGGGCATTTGAATATCCCAAGCAGGCTAGCCGCCGATTCCTCTGCTCTTTATGCTAAAAACTTGCTTAATTTGTTAAATCTTATCATTGATAAAGAAACAAAAAAAATATCTATTGATTATGAAGATGAGATTATAAAGGGCGTGTCTATGACGCGTGATGGCATAGTAACTCACCCTAATTTTACTGATAAACCACCAACAGATAAATGAGATTGAACGATGTCTGAAAAAGAAAGAACATTATCACAAAGTGCACAAGAGCTTGTCGAGCGATTGCAAGAGCTATCTGATAATGCTGCAGAATTAGCCCTAGAGGCTGGCGATGTTATCGCGCAAAGCGGCAATAATAGCGACCCATTCATAATAACAGGGCTTACGGTTTTTGTACTTGCTTGTTTTGTGGGTTATCACGTTGTTTGGCGCGTAACACCTGCTTTGCACTCACCGCTTATGGCTCTTACTAATGCTATATCCTCTGTGATTATTGTTGGAGCGGTAATAGCTACGGGCGCGGCAAGTTCATCAGGATTTGCTAATTTCCTAGGGTTTATCGCGGTTATATTGGCATCTGTTAATATTTTTGGCGGGTTTATTATTACTAAACGCATGCTGCATATGTTCAAGAAAAAGGTTTAAGTAAATGGCTATCGTCTCATCACTCGCATATTTAGTAGCGTCAGTATTATTCATACTCGCCCTTCGCGGGCTGTCACATCCTGAAACAGCCGGCAGAGGCTTGACTTACGGCATTATCGGCATGGTAATTGCCATTGTAACTGCGCTTATGTCCCCGCAAGTTGATGGCTGGGTTTGGATCATCATAGCGATTGCCATTGGCGGAACTATTGGCACTCACATTGCAAAAACAATTGAGATGACCTCATTGCCACAGCTTATGGCGGGGTTTCACTCGCTTGTGGGTTTGGCCGCTATTTGTGTTGCAGCGGCGGCATTCTATAGCCCTGAAACTTATGGCATTGGAACATATGGCGACATTAAAACGCTAAGCCTGATAGAAATGGCTCTAGGGCTTGCTATTGGCGCAATTACCTTTACTGGTTCAATCATTGCATGGGGCAAGCTGCAAGGCAAAATCTCGGGCAAGCCTATTGTTTTTTTGGGGCAGCACAAGCTTAATGCTATGCTAGGGATTGCATTATTCCTCATGGTTATCATGCTGTGTCTAACAGGCAGCGCATTTTGGTTTTGGACGATTGCTATCATAGCCCTTGCCCTTGGCGTTCTTATGATTATACCGATTGGCGGCGCGGATATGCCCGTTATTGTGTCTATGCTTAACTCGTATTCGGGCTGGGCTGCGGCAGGAATTGGCTTTACGCTTCATAATAACTTGCTAATTATAACGGGCGCACTTGTCGGAGCGTCGGGGGCTATCCTTTCTTACATTATGTGCAAGGGCATGAATAGATCATTCCTAAGCGTTATCCTTGGCGGATTTGGCGGCGATAGCAATTCTGATAGAGCGGCGGCGGCTGATATGGGAGATAAGAACGCCAATATTGGCGCGGCGGAGGACGCTGCTTATATCATGCAAAACGCCTCTAAAGTTATTATAGTTCCCGGATATGGAATGGCGGTGGCGCAAGCTCAACATGCTTTACGTGAGATGGTAGACTTGCTTAAAGGCGAAGGCGTGGAGGTGACATATGCAATCCACCCCGTTGCGGGGCGCATGCCAGGGCATATGAATGTGCTTTTGGCTGAGGCAAATGTTCCATATGATGAAGTGTTCGAAATGGAAGATATTAACCGCGAATTTGCTATGGCGGATGTGGTTTATGTTATTGGCGCAAATGACATCACTAATCCCGCGGCAAAAAATGATTCCAGCTCTCCCATTTACGGCATGCCTATATTGGACGTTGAAAAAGCAAAGACTGTGCTGTTTGTTAAACGCTCCATGGGTTCTGGCTATGCTGGCATTGAAAACCCGCTATTTTTCGAAGATAACACAATGATGCTGCTTGGTGATGCCAAGAAAATGACTGAAAATATCATCAAAGCGATGGAGTAGCCGTATCTTGCTCTGCGCCTAAAGATGGAAGCGGCGTGCGCTTCTTGGTGACCATAAAATAAGGAATGGCTGACGAGGTTTTGATTCCTCACCACTATTTCTTTGAAATTCAACTACATTACCCATGGGCATTAACATAAACAATGCCATTCCGCTATGTCAAATTAATATATTTTAATTTTATTAACTTATTTAATCCATAATGTTACTCTCTATCTCAATCAATAAACGGCGATAAATGATTATAGAATCAAAACAACCAGACATAGAAGAGCGGTTCGCACAGCCCAAGGGCTGGCGGTGGCACAGCTTTGAGCGCGAGGCAGGTCGGCGCATTCGATTTGGCTCAGTATTTCCACAAGATAGCATTCCCGATGCGGTCGTTGTTTGCTTGCAAGGGCTTGGCGAGTTTTCAGAAAAATATTATGAGCTGGCGCGCTGGTGCAACGCAAATAACATGGCTTTTTGGGTGTTTGATTGGGCAGGGCAAGGTAAGTCGCATCGATATCTTGATAATCCACAAAAGCGCCACAGCACAGGGTTTGACGAAGATATAGACGATTTGCATTATCTTATAACGGAATATATCAAGCATTCCAGCGTCCATCCTGATCGGGGGCGGATACCTCTTGCTATGATTGCTCATTCAATGGGCGGGAATCTTGGTTTAAGATATTTGCAAAAACACCCTGATACTTTTGAATGCGCCGCATTTTCCGCGCCAATGACTGGGATTAAAGCATTTGAGAAAATTCCTCAATATGTTGCTCTTGCTTCTACTTATCTGCTGAAATTATTTGCAGGAAAATCATATATTGCAACAGGTGGTGATTGGGTCAGAAACGCCAAAACACACATATTATCATCTGATCCGATAAGAAGCCTTATAAATGACCTATGGTTTGAAAAAAATGATGATTTGCGATGCGGCGACATTACATTTAGATGGCTATATGATGCTCAAAAATCATGCATATCAGTTCAAAAACATGCGCCAAGCATTAAAACTCCATGTTTTTTTGGCATACCAAAGCATGATGCCCTGATAGATAACAAGATATCTAAAAAAATTATAAATAGCATGGATAATGCTAGCGCCGCCGATTATCCTGATGCTTATCATGAAATATTAATGGAAAAAGACAATATTAGGGATGATTTTTTAAATAATTTCTATAGGTTAGTGAAAGAAAATATTATTGATAAGCCCGAAACCTTGAAACCTTTCTAATAACAAGGCATAATTAATAACTTTATAAATATAGGAGACACAATAAATGAGTGTACTAAGCAAAGAACAAATAAGATTGAGCGATAGAATACTATCTGCGTTGGAACTCTCATTAGAGCAAGATGACATCAAAATCTCCGAACTATTGACCAAGGCTCTTGACCTTGCCATGACGCGCAACACGGGCGGCGGTGAATTTATTGAGCGTCGCGATTATCCGCCTGAGATTGAGGCCGCTATGGGAATACTTAATGATCTGCGTGATAAAAGTGATTCTATATGATATCACTTCACTAAATCGAGCCAGTCTTGTTCACTTAATATTGTCACGCCTAAATTTTGCGCTTTTTTGAGCTTTGAGCCAGCGTCTTTGCCAGCAATAATATAGTCTGTTTTCTTGGATACTGAGCCAGAGACTTTTGCGCCCAAACTTTCGGCTTTGGCTTTTCCTTCGGCGCGGGTCATTTGAGTTAATGTTCCAGTGAAGACAACTATTTTCCCTGATATGGGGCTATTACTAGCCTTAGGGGATTCGTATGGTTTAATCTCCAAATGAGCTTTAAGCGCATTCAAAATATTAATATTGTGATCTTCAGCGAAAAACTCTATCAAGTCACGTGCGACTATCGCACCGACATCTTCAATAGATATTAAATCTTCATAGCTTTGAGATTTAGTGTCTTGCGCCTTGGTAACTGCATCAATTAGATTATCAATAGCGCCATAATTAGCAGCAAGCCTTTTGGCTGTTACCTCGCCGATCTGCCTGATCCCAAGCGCATAAATAAATCTATTAAGGGTGATTATGTGCTTATCATTAATAGAGCTAAACAGTTTTTTTTCAGATAAATCTCCCCATCCATCGCGCGTGCGAATAGGCGTTAGGCTGGTTTTGTTGCGCTCTTCTAATGTGAAAATATCGGCAGGATTAGTGATTAGCCCTTCCTCATAAAATGATTGGATAATTTTATCGCCCAGCCCACCAATATCAAATGCAAGTCGTGAGACAAAATGTTTCAGCCGCTCTACTGCTTGTTTAGGGCAAGTTAGCCCGCCAGTGCAACGACGAATAGCATCGCCATCAATTCGCACGGCATGCGCCCCGCATTCGGGGCATTTATCCAGTGGAATAAACTTAATTTCATCGCCACTGCGTTTTTCCTTTAAAGCTCTAACAACTTGCGGAATAACATCGCCCGCGCGCTGCACCACTACGTAATCACCTATGCGGATGTCTTTTCGCGCTATCTCACCCTCATTATGAAGGGTAGCGTTTGAGACAACCACCCCGCCAACTGTAATAGGCTCTAGCCGCGCCACGGGGGTAAGCGCGCCAGTGCGTCCAACTTGAATATCAATATCATTAATGCGAGTTATTGCTTGTTCGGCGGGGAATTTATGCGCCGTAGCCCAGCGCGGGCAGCGAGCGATAAAACCAAGCCTTTCCTGCCAATCGAGGCGATTAACCTTATATACTATGCCATCAATATCGTAATCAAGATCGGCTCTGCCCTCTAATATATACTTATAATTAGAGATTATATCATCAATAGAGTTGCATAATTTATAAGGAGTTTCAGGGATATTCCAACTTGCTAATTTTTCTCTGATTTCCTCTTGAGTATTTGCAAATTTTTCTGATATTTCACCAATAGCATAGCCAAAAAAACCTAGATCACGACTTTTAGTTATAGCAGAGTCAAGCTGGCGGACACTTCCCGCCGCAGCGTTGCGAGGATTTGCAAATGGCTCTTTACCTTGCTCTTTTTGCTTTTCATTAAGTTTGCCAAAAGCCTTGTGGCTCATGTAAATCTCGCCGCGCACCTCTAAAATATCGGGCGCATCATCGGGCAAGCTTTGAGGAATGCAGGAAATAGTCCTAACATTATCCGTAATATCCTCACCTTGCGCGCCGTCACCGCGAGTTGCCGCCATTACCAAAACTTGGTTTTCATAGCGCAGCGAACATGACAAGCCGTCTATCTTTGGCTCGGCAACTATTTCTATTACTTCATTATCGCTAAGTCCTAGGAATTTACGAACTTTATCAATAAATCCTTGGGCTTCTTCTTCGCTAAATACATTGGATAAAGATAGCATAGGAACGGCGTGCAGTACTTTTTTAAAGCCCTTCGCAGGCGCTGCTCCAATTTTTTGCGAGGGGCTATTTGCATGCGCAAGCTCTGGATATCCTAATTCGATAGCTTCTAATTCAGCGCGCAGCTTATCATATTTACTGTCCGATATTTGCGGCTTATCATGCTGGTAATATGCTTTGTCAGCCGCGTGCATCTTATTAGACAAAACCTTGTGCCGCGCCTTTGCATCTTCAAAATCTATATCAAACAACAAACTCATGCGGCGGTGTCCAATAATTTATCAGCCGCTGCCCTAGCCTCTAGCGTTATGTCCGCCCCCGCTAGCATGCGGGCTATTTCCTCGCGACGCTCTTCCCTTGTAACAAGTAAAATAATATCGGTTTTCACCTGTGATTTACCGCTTTTGCTAACTATCCAGTGATTAGAAGCTCTTGCAGCTACTTGCGGAGAATGAGTTACAACTAAAACCTGCTTTTCCTTGGCAAGTCGTGCTAGCCGTTCTCCGACTGCGTCCGCCGTTGCGCCGCCAAGCCCTGTATCTACCTCATCAAATATGAAGCTATGAGTAGACCCCGAACCTGCTATAACAACTTTAAGAGCCAAAATAAACCGCGCTAGCTCCCCGCCTGAAGCGATCTTATTAATTGCGCCAAGCTCCGATCCTTGGTTTGTGGATATCAAAAAACGCACGCTATCCATGCCATGTGCGCTCCAATAAACTTCATCCATGGGCTCTATATTTGTAACAAAACGAGCCTTTTCAAGCTTTAGCGGAATAAGTTCTTTTTGAACGAGCCTATCAAGTTTTTGCGCCGTAGATTTGCGCTTATCACTTATTTTTTCAGCTTTTTCGATATATTTGCTCTTAAGTTTTTCACAAAGCATAGATTGCTTTAACAGCTCCTCATCACCATTTTCAATCATGGCTAGCTGCTTATTAAGATCAGATAAAATATTGGGCAGATCATCGACCACACAATTATGTTTACGTGCTTGCAACCTAAGGGCGTAGAGCCGATCATCTATTTCCTCAAGGTCAGCGTCGCTTTCTAGCAAGCTAATTGAAAGCGCATTTATAAGTGCGCTAGCCTCCTCAATTTCAGATGATGCCCTTGATAAAGCGGCTATAGCAGGCTCTAAATCCTTTCCTGCTTTATCGGAAACTTTATCAAGCTCTGCCCATGCTTTTTGCACAGGGTCATTTTCCGCGCCTAAAATTGAGCTTGCCAAGCTCAAAGCCTCAAGCATGTTTTCGCGATATTTCAAACGATCCCGCAAATTTGATAGCTCCTCCTCTTCACCTTGAACAGGTGATAATTTATTCAAATCATCGAGGGAGGCTCTTAAATATTCCTCGTTATCGCGCGCGCGCGTGGATGCTTCTTGCAGGTTATAAAGCTCTATTTCCTGATTTTTCCACTCATGCCAGATAATTGATAAATTATCGTCAATATTCGCATACTCATCAAGCATCGCGCGGTGAGTAGCAGGATTAAGTAGCCCTTGAGTTTCGAACTGCCCGTGAATTTCTACTAAGCTATCGCCCACTTGTTTAAGCAGGGCAATGCTTACAGGCTGGTCATTAATATAAGCGCGGCTCTTTCCCGATTGATATAAAACCCTTCGCATAAGCAGCAAGTCATCATCTATTTCTATATCTGCTTTGCTTAATATGTCATAGGCTTTATGGCTTTTTGATATTTGAAAAGTTGCCGTAACGCTTGCTTGATCTTCGCCGCGCCTTATCAAACCACTTTGCCCGCGCACGCCAAGTGCAAGTCCAAGCGAATCAAGTAATATAGATTTACCCGCGCCAGTCTCACCAGTTAGGGCGCAAAGCCCTTGCTTAAATATGATAGTGAGCTGATCAATCAAAACAACATTTTTGATGTTTAAGCTAACCAGCATATTATATTACCTCGTTAATTAATCAGGCTTTAAAAGCGAGTCCAACGTGCGCTCAAACATGCCACGGTCATCCATGATTTTTTGACGTTGAGTATCATCCATGAGCGCATATGAACGCTGATACCATTCACTTCCAGGATAATTATGCCCCAAAACGGCGGCAACTTGCATGGCTTCTGTGCGCAACCCTAATGTCATATAAGCCTCAACAAGGCGGTGGAGAGCTTCTGCAACATGGCTGGTTGTTTGGAAATTCACAACGACAGAGCGGAAGCGGTTAATAGCCGCATTCACATGACCGCGATTAAGGTAATAACGCCCAACATCCATTTCCTTGCCCGCCAAATGATCGAATGTAAGGTCTCGCTTTAGAACTGCATCGCGCGTATATTCACTATTTGGAAAGCGATTAATTAATGTGTTCAAAGCCTTAACGGCTTCGATTGTCATTTCTTGGTCGCGCCTTACATCTGATATTTGCTCATAAAATGATAATGCTTTTAGATAATGTGCATAATCAACGTCTTTTGCACCAGGGTGAAGCTGGATATAGCGGTCAAGCGAAATTACTGCGTCATCGTAACGCTGATCTAAATATGATGAGTAAGCACCCATAAGCTGCGCCCTTGCAGACCATTGCGAGTAAGGATGTTGACGCTCTATTTCTTCAAAATATTTGGTAGCATCAATATAATCCTCAGCCTCCATAGCATTGCTGGCTTTTTCATATAGAGCTTCAACCGACGCTGTTTCAACTTCTGGCTTAGTCTTGTCATTTCCAGAACATGCGGAAACAGTAAAAATTACAAGCACAGATAAAAAAAGATTTTTAAAACGCATAAAGTCGCTCCGATTCTATAGATAAACTAAAGTATCATAGAAAAAAAGCTATGCGAATACAAGGTCGCCTTCTAGCAATGTTTGTTTTGATTTGGTTTGTGAGATTGGCAGGTCAATATATTCCCAATTATCATCACAAGAAAACAGCTCATGCAAAATGGCGTTATTCATTGAGTGACCAGCCTTAATGCCATCATAAAGCCCTAAAACCTGACCGCCTGCAAGATATAGATCACCAATAGCATCAAGCAATTTATGGCGTATAAATTCATTTTCAAAGCGCAAGCCTTCGGAATTCATCACCCCGTCATCATTAAGTATGATTGCATTATCTAATGATCCGCCAAGCCCTAAGCCTTGCGAGCGTAGCCACTGCGCCTCATGGAAAAAGCCAAAGGTGCGCGCGCTTGCTATATCATGCTTGAAATTACCATTTAATAATTGAGTTTCAAATCTTTGATAGCCAATATCGCCATGCTCAAACTCAATCTCACCAGCAAATGAGCTTTTGCTATCAGGGGTTAAATGCACATATGTGCCGTTATTTTCTACAGAAATTCCTTTTAATACCTTAATTGCGCGTTTTGGCAGGCTTTGAGTTTTAAGCCCAACTTCTTCGATTGCCTCAACAAATGGCATTGCGCTGCCATCCATTGCAGGGACTTCCGCTCCATCAATTTCGATTGTAAGATTATCAACTCCAAGACCGCGAAGCGCCGACATAAGATGCTCTATCGTGCCAACAACCGCGCCAGATTTATTGCCTATAACAGTGCAAAGTTTTGTATCTACTACATTATTCCAAAGAGCAGGAATTACGTTATCACCATCAGTAATATCACTGCGAATAAAGATAATGCCGTGATTTTCGGCAGCAGGAATAAGCTTCATAGTGATTATCTCACCAGAATGAAGACCAATGTCACTTATTGTGACCGTGTCATTAATAGTATGTTGCATGTTTGAAATCATGAATATTAGCCCTTTAATGCTTTATTGTGACTAATATAGCAAAAAATCATGATATCCCGCAAATCACGCTTTGTTGCGGTTTGTTACAAAAACGGGCTGAAAAAGATCCAGCCCATTTTATGATTTTTAATCGTTATAACGAGAATTGTCATTATGGTGTGGCTTATTCTTGCCTTTAGTACATTTTTTCTTAACTTCAGATTTTTTACATTTTTTCTCAAGCTGAGCTTTTTTGCAGCACGGCTTGGTACAGCCTTTTTTGCATTTCTTTTCCATTTTCTTTTCTGCATGCTTTGGGCATTTAGGTGATCCTGCGCAAGCATGAGCAGGCATAGTTGAAAATGTAAACACCGCTATGGTGCTTGCAAATAGCAATGTTGAAAGTTTTTTATTCATAATTATTCCTTTTAAAATATATTAATCTTAAGTAATTTTATTCGAATATATCACAAAAAAGGTTACAAAAATTATTTATTGGCAACATTTATGCTCAAATTCTAATGTTGAGTGATTTATTTGATATATATCGCCAAGCATAGATTTTATGGTTAATTTCAGCTCATCCATATTAGTATCTTTTTCAAGCACGACATGAGCTTCTAGGGCG
Organism: Micavibrio sp.; assembly: GCA_026989265.1. Classification (GTDB taxonomy): domain Bacteria; phylum Pseudomonadota; class Alphaproteobacteria; order Micavibrionales; family Micavibrionaceae; genus UBA1672. The sequence goes on along the minus strand of JALSJP010000002.1, from coordinate 72,517 downwards.
CTACGCTGCTCATCAATTTGCCAGATATGAACATGGTGAACGCCGCCTACGCCGCCAATATCTTCCATCGAAGCAATCACATCATTAATATTTATATGGTCAGGCGTTCCTTCCATAAGCAAGTGGATGACTTTCGGAATATCATTAAACCCTTGCCACAATATATAACCAGCAATTAACAATGTCATGGCTGCATCAACCCACACCCATCCATATAATATGATAGCCGCCCCCGCGATAATAACTCCGACAGAGGCAAGAGCATCGCCAACATTATGCAGGAAAGCCGCTCTCATATTCATGCTGTGTTTTGATTGAGAATATGTAAGCATTGCAGTAAAGATATCAACGATTAGAGCGATAGAGGCAACAATTACAACTAGCCATCCGATAACAGGCTCTGGCATGAAAAACCGCCAAATCGCTTCATAAACTAGATATAATCCGATAACTATCAAGGTCGTTAGATTTATAAGGGCGGCGATAGTCTCTGCGCGTTTATAGCCAAATGTTTTGAGCTGATCCGCTGGTTTCCTGCCAATTTTAATGGCAACCAGTGCAATTAAAAGTGCTGCTGCGTCACTGAAATTATGAAGCGCGTCCGCAATAAGAGAAAGGCTGCCCGATATAATGCCACCCACCGCTTGCGCTAAGGTTAGTAGCATATTCGCAATAATCGCCCATAATAGGCGTTTTTCGCCTATTTCTGATGGGTCAATATGGTGGTGATGGTGGGAATGTCCCATTTTGTAAGTACCTTTATTATAAAAAGAGCCCTGAAAATATCAGAGCCCTTTCATTACTTAGCAAGTCATTTACTCATAAACACAATTAGTAAACACAAGGAGAAAACCCTAATTTGCTTGCCTGCGCAAGAATGCTGGTATATCAAGCTCATCATCTAGCTTAACTGCTGGCTTTCCTGACGACGCGCTAATATTCAAACTACCTTGAGATGGAGAATTTGGTGCAGAAGATGCTTCCTCATCCTTAGCTCTATCCGCCTCACCATCATCTAGTAAATTATCTATGCGCTGTTGAACCGAGCCTGTAATACGCTCAAGCAATGATGGCATATGAGAGGGCTTTGAAATTGGAGTATTTACCTTTGGCGGGTTTAGCTGAAGCGATGAACTGCTAGGCTCATTTTTTGCCTCAACATGCGCGCCATGAAAATTTGAGATGTAAGAGCCAATGCCATTTTCAGGCACTAAGACATCTGACTCCATCGGCTTTGGCGGAATAAATGCATCATTATATGTAGAGCCGCGCGGGGCTTTATCGCCACTAACGGTGGCAAACTCACTTTGTTCAAACATGTCCAAAGAAGCCCTATTATCTGATTTAGGCATTTTGCTTGAATCAATCTTAGGCGGGGCGGTTAAGCCCTTAACAACGTCACGACCAGACATAACAGCTATAGAGGGCTTATCCTTTGTACTATTATTACTAGACAAAGACGCTACCGCTGTAGCTGGGTTATTTGCAATTGGCGATACATTTGAAGCAGCAAGATCCTCTTTATTAGCCGAGTTATCGGGGCTTACATATTGCCTGTGACCACCTGTTGGTTTACCTCCAGTAGAGCCACCACCAAAGACACTACCACTACCACTGCCACTGCCTTTAGCTTTTTCGCCCTCAATGCCAGTAGCCACAATAGATACGCGCATAAACCCATCCATAGAATCATCGAATGTTGTTCCAAATATTATATTAGCAGAAGGATCAACCTCATCACGGATACGGTTACAAGCTTCATCAACTTCGAACAAGGTCATGTCATAACCACCAGTTACATTGATAATAACGCCGTTCGCGCCCTTCATGGACACATCATCAAGCAATGGATTGTTAATAGCGGATTCTGCTGCCTCAACAGCACGTTTATCACCCTCTGCCTCGCCAGTTCCCATCATAGCCTTGCCCATTTGAAGCATAGCAGTGCGGATGTCGGCAAAATCAAGGTTAACAATTCCAGGGCGAACCATAAGATCAGTCACTCCGCGAACGCCAGATTGCAAAACAGTGTCCGCCATCTTAAAACCTTCGGCAAATGTAGTTTTCTCATCGGCCACACGGAATAAATTTTGATTCGGAATAACGATTAAAGTATCAACATATTGCTGCATCTCTTTAATGCCAGCCTCGGCTTGCTCCATACGATGAGCGCCTTCAAAATGGAAAGGCTTAGTCACAACGCCAACGGTCAAAATACCTTGTTGGCGGCAAGCCTTAGCAATAACGGGGGCTGCGCCTGTGCCAGTCCCTCCGCCCATACCGCAAGTGACAAATGCCATATTTGCGCCATCAAGATAACGAAGCACTTCTTCAAGACTTTCTTCTGCTGCTGCTTGCCCAATCTCAGGTTTAGAGCCTGCGCCAAGACCGCCTGTAACGCTAGCGCCTAGCTGAACTCTATCTTCTGCCAAAGAGCTACTCAATGCCTGAGCGTCGGTATTACATACCAGAAACTCACAGCCATCAAGGTTAGAGGCGATCATATTATTAACGGCATTACCACCTGCGCCGCCAACGCCTATAACGGCAATTTTAGGAGATAGTTTTTGATCTTCAGTTTGTTGCATTTTAATATTTATCATTTTTTTAAGAACCCCTAGGAATGGATGTTCGAGGAAGGATGATTAGAGTTTAGATAAAAAACTAAGATATGAAAAGAGTCATATGCATTTTTACGCACAACTTCTTGTGGGTAACTAGTTATAAAAAATTACCAATTATCCTTAAGCCATAACTTAATGCGCTCAATAATAGATTCAGGGGCAACGCTAGCCATGATTTCGGCTGGCATTTCATCAACATGTTCAGCCGCATAAGTAAGCAGCCCCGCAACAGTGGAAAAAGACGCGCCACTAACAGCGTCAGGAATGCCAGTTAAGCGAATAGGCTTGCCAATGCGGGCTTGCTTATCCAAAACATGCTCAGTTAATTTGCACATTCCAGAAATTTGACTAGACCCGCCCGTTAAAACAACGCGCCTCCCCACTATATCTTTAAGACCGCTATCAACAAGGCGAGCGCGAACCATCTCTAATATTTCTTCAATTCGAGGCTGGATAATACTTATCAGGAAAGATCGCGGTATGTGATTGGGCTTGCCGCGCTCATCCTCGCCAAGGCGCGGAACTTCTATCATCTCACCATCATCATTTTGAGATGACATAGCTTTTCCATATAAAATTTTCAAGCGCTCCGCATCCTCAAGGGATATCGTAAGACCTTTTGCTATATCGCTAGTGATGTTTTTGCCGCCCAAAGGAATAGAATCGCAATAAATCATAAATCCACTATGGAATATTGCGAACGAGGTAACGCCGCCGCCAATATCAATAACGGTTGCACCTAAATCAATTTCATCATCAACAAGAGAGGACAATCCAGAAGCATAAGCACCAACACAAAGCGCTGATATATCAAGGTGAGAGCGCTCAATGCAGCTAGCCATATTACGCAAAGCAACAGCGTCACAAGTCACCAGATTTATATCGACCTGCATTTTTTCTGCAAACATACCCCTAGGATCAACTATGCCATCTTGACCATCAACGCGGTAGAGTGTTGGAATAGTGTGTATAAGCTCAAGATTTTCTTTCGCCTCACGCTCTTGAGCCTTAGCCAAAGCCCTGCGCACATCATTATCGGTTATTTCATGAGAGCCTATATCAACATCAACGCTATGCCCGAATGATCTCGCATGCATTCCAGATACGTTGACCACGACTTCGCGCAAGGGGTAGCCCTTCATAATATCAGCCGCCATATTTTCCGCCGCATGGACGGTTTTGCGGATAACCGCCTCGGCAGCATCCAAATCAGTAACACTCCCGTTCTTAATGCCTTTAGACGGGTGATGACCAACGCCAACAACCTCGAAAGTGCCTTTATCATCAATAATGCGACCAATAAAACACGAGGTTTTGCTACTGCCCACATCAAGCGCAGCTAGCAATGTTCCCTTAGGTCTGATTGTCTTTTTGTAACTCATATTAATATAACACCTTATAAAATAACACCTTATAAATTTGTAGCTTTATAATCTTGAACCTTGCCCAATTTCGTACGAATAATTAAACGCCCCTGATATCTTGCATCAATAACAGCGATAGCATCGCTAGTTAAAATATTTGCTTGCTCATGGCGTAACATTATATTTTTAATAGCAAGACCAATATCAGATTCGGGAAGCTTTATCAGCTTTTTATCATGCAAATATAAATCCCAACGCCTATTATCGATAAGCTTTGCATTATTAACCATGTCTTTAAGCATGGTTTCAGCATCAAGCATAGATATAAAATCATAAGCCTTGGAGGGCGCTCCCTTTCCACTAATCATTAGCAAATCTTTAAACTTAGAAAGCCCTGATTTTGTTATAGGCTCGCCGTCAATATCTATTAGGAATAACGCCCCCCCATCGCGCCATAGAGCCAAAGGTTCGCGCTCTATAAGATGCACATATATAGTATCGGGCAAGCGGCGCTCAACCAGCGCGGATTTAACCCAGCCAATTTTTTCAATCTGAGTTTTGGCTTCATTAGGTTTGAATGAAAATATCGGATCGCCTTTTTCTATGTTTATAAGAGCTAGCAATATGTCAGGGTCACTATATCTGCGCCCCTCAACCAATATATTTGCAACGCGAAACCCCGCATCAGCCGAAGAAGACATAGCAGCCGATTTAATCCAATCAGAAGCTCTATCATCTGATTTGCTAAGGAAAAACCAAGCTCCGCTCCATAAAATTACAGAAACAGCGATAATGATTATACTTAACCGCTTGAACCACATAAAAATCATGCCAAGTCGCTTAGAGCCTCGCTTCTTTTTATTTAAACTCGATCTGCGCGTGCCAATTTTTTTAGATTTTTTAGCTTTTTTTGCAGCCATTTAATACTATCCTCGCCTTAATAGCCGCGCATCATTAGGCACAGGGTCATAAGGCAAAGATTGAGAGATGTTTTGCGCAATAGCCTCATCAATCATATGACTTAGAAAATCAGTAAATAAAACAGGCTCTTCTTTTGCCGCTTCCCAAAGGAAAAAACCAAAAGAACCAGGGCAAGGATTAACCTCGTTCATCCAAATTTCACCGCTTTGGCTATTGCCGATAAAATCAATGCGCGGCGCGCCCGTGCCATCAATCGCATCAAACATAATGCCCGCCCAGCTTCTGATATTTTGCTCCAGCTCATATGAAATATCGGGGTTAATATCACGAGTTAGGGATAACATGCCCTCGCTTGATTGATCACCAAATTTACTGCCCGAAAGCTTAGCACCGCCCTTATTGTCACCGCCAGACATATATTTTTGCTTGAAATCCAACAGCTCATCATTGGTTTTTGGGCGTTCTATTGCCGAAGTCATGACGCGCCCCAAAACCTTAGAAACCGCTACATTATACTCGACCAAATTCTCAACAAATGGCTCTGCTATTGCTGTGTCATCATATTCAAAAACAGCGGGCAAGCAGGCGATAGCCTCATCTATATTATTAACTTTAGCAACGCCGATAGAGCTTCCTAAATGCGCAGGCTTTATTATGCATGGAAAGCCCAGCGGCTTTAAAATTCCCGCCAGCTCATCTTCCGCAATGAAATAACCATCATTCGGGCGTTTAATAACAGCAAAAGGCAGCACGGGTATATCCAAAGCTTGCAGCAAATATTTGCTGGTGACTTTATCCATTAAAAGGCTAGAGGCTTTAATTCGCATGCCAGTATAAGGCACATTTGCAAGCTCAAACAATCCTTGCAGCGTTCCGTCCTCGCTAAATAATCCATGGCAAGCAGGAATAGCAACGTCAAATTCTATTGGCTTAGCCGTGCCAAAAAACGGCGATTTTTTAGGAAGCAAAACCCCGCCGCGATCAGCCTTAACATCTAAAGTAACCTCCGCTACATTCTTTAGACCCTCAGCATTTAGCAGGTAGTTTTTGCGATCTCGTAAAATATCGCCAACATACCACGCGCCATTCGGAGCAATATATACGGGGAAAGCCTCAAACCGCTCTTGGTCTATTGCATCTAAAACTTGCAGCCCCGTAATAACACTTACGTCATGTTCAGGGGTGCGCCCGCCAAAAAACACCGCTATTTTTTTCTTGTTTATAACATCATTTGAAGTTTTATTTTGGGACATGAGCCAATCATCCATGTATAAAAGTAGTTAAGTTAGCATTTAATCATGAAATTAAATCTCTTTAAAGGGAATAAAAGTGCAAGAGTTTTATTATCAAGAAACAAATAAGAATAATAGCTCTGATCAGCCAATTATAATATGGGGGCATGGCTGGGGGCATTCGCATAAGAATTGGTCAAAGCTCATTGCTCCGCTTGAGCATATGGGAAGGCATATTGCGCTGGATTTTGCAGGATTTGGAAGCTCTGCTCCTCCGCCTAATGATTGGGGGACTAAAGATTATGCGGATAATATTGCTGCATTTATAAAAGAAAATGATTTTGCGCCGATAATATGGATAGGACATTCATTTGGCTGTCGCGTTGGCTTGCAGCTTGCCGCTAACCACCCTGAGTTATTAAAAGCCATGTGCCTCATTTCTGGCGCGGGGCTAAAGCGCAGGCGCAAGCTACATAGCAAGATTTATTTTCACCTTAAGATTAAGCTGTTCAAACTGTTGAAAAAAATCACCCCAAACGGCGCATTCAAAGATAAATTAATAAGCAAGTTTGGAAGCAAAGATTACAAAAATGCAGGCGAGATGCGGAATATCTTTATCCGCGTAGTCAATGAGGATTTGACCGAGCAAGCAGAAAAGGTAAAATGCCCAACTATGCTTATATATGGTCAAAACGATACGCAAACTCCGCCCGAATTTGGAAAAAGATTTTCAAGCTTGATTAAAGGCTCTAAATTATTTCTACTAGATGGGCAAGATCATTATTCGGTGCTGGAAAATGGTCGTCACCAAGTAATAAAGTTATTATCTAAATTTATAAAAGAGTTATCATAATGGAAATTATAGCCATACAAACCATTACATTTATTGCGTTTATTGCATTTGCGGGCAAGCGTTTGATGAATTATCTGCACGCTTTGCAGCAAGATGATTACGATAATACGCGCCTTAAAAACTGGATCATAAGTAATAAAGTATTTGATACTAGGGTTAGCCTGCTCTTAATAATAATTACGGCGATATCTGCATTTACATCATTTGGTAATTTCATGTTAAATATTGGTACTTTGCTTATATTTATATTTGCTGCATATTTCGAAAAAGACCCCCGCAAAAGCTCCAAAAAAGCATTGTTACTAACCAGCAGGGCAACGCGAATATTAATAGCATCAATCGCTTTTGCTTCACTGCTTGCCTTTGCTGCGGCTTATATATCATCGCCTATCACATGGATTATAGCAGTGCAGTCTATACCGCTTATGCTGCTCATTGGTAATGCATCATTAGCTCCGCGTGAGGCGGCTATCCAGAAGAAATTTTATGATGATGCGCGGTCTAGGCTTGATGATATTAATCCTGTTGTCATTGGAATTACTGGTTCATACGGAAAAACCTCCGTTAAGCATATCCTTGGGCATATATTAAAATCTCATGCCCCTACCCTCATGACACCAGGTAGTGTAAATACGATCATGGGGATCACGCGGATAATAAGAGAGCAGTTAAACCCTAACCATAAATATTTCATTGTTGAAATGGGAGCATATAGCGACGGCTCTATTGCTGCTCTATGCAAGCTGACCCCGCCTGATTTTGGGATTATAACTTCTATCGGTCACGCGCATTATGAGCGTTTTAAGTCGCTGGAAAATGTGGTTCGCGCTAAATATGAACTAGCCGAGGCGGTGATTTCCAAGCATGGCAAGGTTATTGTCCATGAGAAAACTCTTAAATTTGAGTATTCCCGCAATATAAGGCACAAGTCTATGGATAGTTTTATTGCTTGCGGAGAGCCTCATAATCCCAATAAAAAGCCAAAAAATGAGCAAGAATTTAGCTATCTATCGCCCGATGATCTTAGAATAATGTCAACGAAGCAGACCCCAAAAGGCATTTGCATTGAAATAGAGTTTCGGCAGGAAAAACATACATTGCGCGCGCCAATATACGGAATTCATCACGGGCATAATATTGCCCTAGCTTTTGCATGCGCGATTGAGCTTGGTATGGAGGCAAAGCGAATAAAAACTGCCCTTGCTTCTACTCCGCAAATCAAGCACCGCCTTGAAGTTAAAAAGCAAATTGATGGTACAACCATAATTGATGATGCTTATAACTCTAATCCTCCGGGTTTTCGCTCTGCCTTGCATGTGCTTGGCGTACTTGCAAAAGATAACGGCAGAGCAATACTTGTCACCCCTGGAATTGTTGAGCTTGGCACTGCTCATAATGAAGTTCACAAAACGCTAGGGGCGCTTGCCGCAGAAATATGCGACGTAGTGGTAATCGTAAACCCAAGCAGGATTCCAACTTTTATAGAAGGGTTTCACAAAAACCACGGCAAAATTATCAAAGAATTTGATCGCTTTGAACAAGCTCAAGAATGGATATTTAAGAATAAGCAAAATGGTGATGTTATATTGCTGGAAAATGACCTGCCCGATATCTATGAACGCGTTTTAAAAATTTAACCTATTTATAACCAAGGCGTTTAATTTCCCAGTGAAGCGTTAAGCCGCAATCATCTTGAACGCGCTTGATTAGTTCATCACCAAGATTTTCAAGGTCTGTTGCGGTTGCGTTGCCAGTATTTATCATGAAGTTCAAATGCTTATCACTCATCCTAGCGCCGCCAATTTGAAGAGTGCGCCCGCCGACCTTTTCAACTAATTGCCATGCGCGCATATCCTCGGGAAGCCCTGCTTTTGCCAAGTATTCAGCGGAAGGATTAGCAAAGGTTGAGCCGCCTGTTTGCTCTGATATTGGCTGTGTTTTTTGGCGTTTAGATTTAATATCTTTAAGGCGTTTTCTAACCAGATTTTTGTCCTCTACCGCGCCCTCAAAAACCGCGCCAACAAAGATATTTCCACTTGCCGCGCCGCAATAGCGATATCCCATATCCATATCCTTTGGATCAAGTGGCGTAAATACTCCGCCGCGCCCTAGCGCCATTACGGCATATAACGCATCTTTAACCTCTGTGCCATATGCACCCGCATTCATAGCCAAAGCGCCGCCAATAGTCCCGGGGATTCCTGATAGAAACTCTAACCCGCCAATCCCAGCTTTCGCCGCAGCGGAGGCTACCGAGCCATTTAACGCTCCCGCGCCCGCCATGATTTTAGTGCCTTTAACTTCTATATCTGCAAATGGCTTGCCTAAATGAATGACACAACCTCGAATACCGCCATCACGGATAATGCAATTAGCCATAGAGCCAAGCACTAATAACGGCTCATCTAATGGATAATTCTTTAAGAAACGCGCAAGATCATCAATATCATCTGGCTCAAATAAAAGATCAGCCGTACCGCCGCATTTAAACCAGCTTTTCTGCCCTAAAGCTGCATCTTTAGTGAACTTACCATTATAATCATAGATATCAATCATTTGCCCATAGCCTTAACTAGCAAATCAGGCAGCTCATAAGCCATAGCCGTAATATTACCCGCGCCCATCAGAATAATATAATCACCTGAATTTGCAATATCCGACAATATATCAGGCAAGTCATTCTTATTATCTAATGTAATGACCGAGCGATGCCCGTGGCTTTTAATGCCCTCAGCAAGATAATGTTTATCAACGCCATCAATAGGGACTTCCCCAGCTTCAAAAACATCCGTGATAATCACGTGATCCGCATCATTAAAACAGCGGCAAAATTCTTCATATAGATCACTAAGGCGCGTATATCTGTGGGGCTGCATCACGGCTATGACGTTGCCGCCCGCCTTTTTAACTGCATCTCGCGCAGTTTTAAGCACTACGTCAATTTCAACGGGGTGGTGAGCGTAGTCATCAATAATAGTAACTCCGCACGCTACGCCAGTTTTGGTAAAGCGGCGTTTTACCCCGCCAAAATTAGCCATAGCCACCTTCATTTTATCAGCAGATACGCCCATTTCCTTAGCAACGCCTAATGCTACTAATGAGTTTTGAACATTATGCCTGCCTAGCATGGATAAATGAATATCCTTGATAATCTGCTCTTGTCCATCATCTGAAAGCCATCCGCTAAATATTACATCAAACCTGCTGCCATTTGCATCAGAGAATATATTTTCCGCTCTGATATCGGCTTGTGGATTAAAGCCATAAGTTATTATCTTGCGATCCGATACTTGCGCAGCAAGGCTTTGAACTTCAGGGTGATCAATGCATAAAAGCGCATAGCCATGAAAGGGCAAATTAAGCACAAAGCGTTTATATGCCTGCTTCACCCGATCAAACGAGCCGTAATGATCCATATGCTCGGGGTCAATATTCGTTACCACTGCAACAGTTGCGGGAAGGCGGATAAAACTGCCATCGCTTTCATCCGCTTCCACTACCATCCAGTCACTTTGACCAAATCTAGTATTAGTGCCGTACGCATTAACTATGCCGCCATTAACAATAGTGGGATCAAGCCCCGCTTGATCTAGCATCTGCCCAACCATTGAAGTAGTTGTAGTTTTTCCATGAGTTCCCGCAACTGCAACCGCGGATTTAAGGCGCATAAGCTCGGCTAGCATTTCAGCACGCCCAATTACTGGAACTTTGGCAGTACGCGCGGCTACCAGCTCAACATTATCATCCTTAACAGCGGAAGATATTACAACCACGGCGGGCAGCTCGCCGCCCTTCCCATAGATATTACCCGCGTCATGCCCGATAGAAATGCGCACCCCCATATCAATCATGCGCTTAACATTTGCATTATCGGCAATATCAGAGCCTTGCACGTCATAGCCAAGGGATTTAAGGAGCAACGCAATACCGCTCATCCCTATCCCGCCAATACCAATAAAGTGCAGCGTGCCTATATCAGGCGACATCATTCTCATTTTATTTATTCCTATTTATAACTTATCTGGTCAGCAACAATAGCGGTAACTAAATTACCAAGCTTTTTTGCTGCATCAGGCTTGCCGCAAGATTTAGCATTTATAGCCGCCTTAGACAAGCTTTGCGGATTTTGAAAGAAACCCTCTATTTTTGCAAGCAAGGCATCTTCGGTAAAGACCACCTCTTCCATTACCCAAGCACCGCCTGTATCAGAAATAGCGATAGCATTTTTCTTTTGCTGCTGGTCTTTATGGTGAGGATAGGGAACGTATATTGCAGGCTTTCCCGCGATTGAAACTTCTGCAACCGTGCTTGCCCCTGATCTTGCAATTACAAGATGCGCCTTTTGCAGCTCTCCTGCCACGTCATCAAAGAAAACTGATAGCTGCGCATCTATGCCAGCGTCTTTATATATGGCTCTGACTGCCTCGATATCAACTTTGCGGCATTGCTGCACGATTTTAAGGCGAGTGCGATATTCTTCAGAAAGGCGAGCCATTGATTTTGGCACAATATCACTAAACACTGTTGCGCCAAGAGAGCCGCCCATAACTAAAATTCGCATGTCGCTTTCATCAGATAAAGCCTCATATTCATCATCATAAAGCACGGATATTTCAGGGCGAACAGGATTGCCCGTTATAACGCTGCGATATTTTTCGTCCCCCTCAAGCCCGCTTATAGCCCTCATAGATAGGGCAATGCGCTCTGCATTTGGCGCAAGAAAAGCGTTTGCCTTGCCGATAATAGCATTTTGTTCATGCAATATGGTTGGAATATTTAATTTTTGCGCTGCAAATACAGCAGGAACGGAAGGATAGCCGCCAAACCCAACCACAAGATCAGGATTTAAAGAGCTAACCAGCCTAAGGGCATGTAATATGCCAAGCCCAAGATTTAATGCTCCTTTTACCTTACCCATAATACCAGCGCGAGCAGTGCCAGAGCGAACAATATGTATAGCAAGACCTTCAAACATAGAGGAAAACTGCATGCCGCGATTATCGGTTATAAGCTCAACCCTATATCCCCTGCCGAGTAAATCACTAGCAAGCGCGCTAGCAGGACTCATATGACCGCCCGTACCGCCTGCACTTATTAATATATAATATGACTTATTACTATTACTCATTTACTATCCTTATCAGATGCGCGGCGCATCTTCAAACTACTACGAGAAATAGAGCCACGGCTTTTATAGCGCGTTAATGCCAAAACCATGCCCATAGCAATCCCCATTGATACTAGAGATGACCCGCCATAGCTAATAAAAGGCAGCGTCATGCCCTTTGTTGGAATTAAATTTATACTAGACCCCATATGAATTAATGATTGCACGCCAAACATTGCAAGCAGTCCGCCTGCCGCTAATACAGAGAAATCATCACTTGCTTCTTGCAAGCGCTTAAAGCCACGCAATAAAATAAACAAGAATAGGGATATAATTATAAATGCAAATAAAACCCCGCCTTCTTCTATCAGGACAGAAAAAGTGAAATCCGCATGAGCATCAGGTATAGTTGTTTTCTCAACACCCTGCCCTGCACCTACGCCAACAAGACCGCCTTTCTTAATGGCAGCAAGCGATCTTTCAACTTGATAATTATCACCGCTACTAGGGTCAAAGAACCTATCAATACGGCTTTGCACATGATAAAGTGAGAAATATGCTATGGTAAGACCAGCAGATAAAGCAGCAAAAACGCCTGCCATATAACGGAAACGAAGCCCTGCTATAAAAACCTGCACAGCAATTATAATTGTAATAACTACGCTCATGCCAAGGTCAGGCTGCATAATCAAAAGGGCTAGCACCGTTACATATACTCCAAAAACTGCAGCATAGTATATAGGAAACGGCTTTTTACTATTTTCACCTTTATGGATAACACTCAAGGCTTGCTGATCTTTTTTTCGCTGCAAAGTTATGAACCACGCCACAACTACGGCAAAGGCGGGTTTTATAAACTCGCTAGGCTGCAAGGAAAACCCCATGATCCTGATCCAGCGCCTTGCTCCCTTTTCCTCTACCCCCAGCATAAGCACAAGAATCATCATAACTATCCCGCCTAAAAATATCAGGCTAGAAATCCGCCAGATATAACGCGGACTAAACATTGATATAGAGATTATCAAGAAAATAGTAGGAAGCAAAAACACCATATGTTTTATAATAAAATAGTAATCACTTGATGCACCTATGCGCTGCGCTACTGATGGGCTGGAAGTTGCCACGATAGCAACGCCAAGCACGATCAATGCAATGACACAACCAAGCATAGCGCGATCAACCGTCCACCACCACGAGCCCAAAAATGACTTATCCATGCGCGTGAAAGCTTGGGGTTGATTAGATGCGCTCATTCTTCCAAAGCCTTAACTATTTTAGCGAATTCATCCCCGCGATCCTCAAATGATTTAAACTGATCAAATGATGCGCAAGCAGGAGAAAGCAGCACCACCCCCGCCCCTTTAGGCTGCCCGCGATTTTCCTGCGCGATTAAATGCGCCTTTGTAACTGCGGCTTCAAGCTCATAACAGCGTGAATATTCCACCCCGTATTTACCCAGCCAATCGGCGAAATCCTCTGTACTCTCACCAATAAGAAAAGCATGCTTTATATGTGGGAAAAACTCTTCCAGCCCCTCTAGCCCTGTTTTCTTTTGCCGCCCGCCTACTATCCAGTAAACATTTTCCCTGCATCCTAGAGCTACAGCGGTAGAAGCTGCATTAGTTGCCTTGCTGTCATTAATATAATCAACGCCGTTTATTGTGCGCACATGGTATTGACGATGATTTAGCCCTGCAAATGTTTGAAAGGATTCCCATATATTACCTTGCTCTAACCCTATTTTAATCATAGCAGCATAGGCGCATGCGGCATTTTGATAATTATGGATTCCTAATAAATTTGATATTGATGATAAGTCGCCGACTTCTATGGGGCTATCGCCCGTTTCATCAAATAAAATATCACCTTGAACATAAACCCCACCAATCATGGATTTTAGGGTTGATACCTCTATCACTTCGCGCAGACCAAGCTCTTTTGCTCTATCATAGATTTTCTGCGTATAAGGGTCATCACTGCAAATAATTGCGCTGTTGTAATCACTGTTTTTCGAAAGTTCGGAAATGCGCTCTTTTACCTCCATATAATTATCCATAGTGCCATGGCGGTCTAAATGATCGGGGGTGATGTTTAAAATTACCGCAATATCGGGGCGGAATTCAGGGCATAAATCTATTTGAAATGATGACATTTCAAGTACTATCCATTGATCCTTATTATCCATATCAAAATCAAATACAGGAGTGCCAATATTACCGCCAAGCTGCGCCGTTACCCCGCAATCATTTAAAATATGATGCATAAGCGTTGCAGTAGTTGACTTGCCATTAGTCCCCGTAACGCCGATTGTCTTAATATCGGGATAGATATGGGCGAATAATTCTATATCACATATAATATCAAGCCCCGCTAATTTGGCTTTTACCACGATATCATGCGGCGTTGGGTGAGTTAGGGGGATTCCTGCCGATAAAACCAGATAAGCATATTTAGATAAATCATCATGGGCAGTGTCTAATATCTTAATATCTTTTAAATCTTCAAGATTTGCTGGGTTATCATCACCAACCACAATATTTGCGCCTGCTTTTTGAAGGGCTTTTACACAAGACATGCCAGAGCGACCAAGCCCAAATATAAGCACTGGCTTGCCATTTAGCGATTTAACAAAGTCTTTAATCTCACTCATTTTGATACTATCTCAATTTTAGCGTGGCGAGTCCAACTAAAGCTAAAATAACTGCTATAATCCAAAATCTTATGACTATTTGTGATTCTGACCAGCCCTTTTTCTCGAAATGATGATGAATAGGAGCCATAGCAAATACGCGCTTTCCTGTAAGCTTAAAGGATGCCACTTGAATAATTACAGATAACGCCTCTAACACAAATAGCCCGCCAATAATTGCCAAGACAATCTCATGCTTTGTCATTACAGCTATCGCGCCAATAAAACCGCCCATTGCAAGCGAACCTGTATCGCCCATAAATATCGCAGCAGGCGGGGCATTATACCATAAAAAACCCATTGCTCCGCCGATTAATGCACCGCAAATAATCGCAAGCTCAGAAGTTCCCGCGACATGGTGCAGATATAAATATTCGGAGAAATCCACGCGCCCGACAAGGTAGGCTATCAGCCCAAAACAAGCCGCAGCAATGGCTACTGGCACAATAGCAAGACCATCAAGACCATCCGTTAGATTAACCGCGTTTGATGCGCCAATCATAACAATCAGCGACCATGGAATAAAAAACCATGATAAATTAATAAGCACATCTTTGAAAAATGGCGGCGCGACGTGGGTTTGCAGACCATCAGGAAGAGCGCCCATAATGCCGATTGTAACGATAGTTCCGATAATCACTTGCCCTAATATTTTAAGCCTGCCCGAAAGCCCTTTTGTGTTGCGCTTGGTGAGTTTTAGGTAATCATCCGCAAAGCCAATCGCCCCGTACCCCACCATGATAAGCAGGGAATACCATATGAATGGATTAGTTAGATCAGCCCATATCAATGTGCTAATACAAACAGATATCAATATCATAAGCCCGCCCATTGTTGGCGTTCCCGCCTTTTTGAAATGCGTTTCAGGACCATTCTCACGGATTGGCTGCCCTTCTTTTTGCTTGGCTTTCAGCCACCGAATAGTAAAAGGCGCGATCAAAAAGCAAATAATTAATGATGTTACAATCGCTCCTCCCGCTCTAAAAGTTACCGAGCGAAACAGATCAAAGAACAAAAATTGATCTGCATATGGAGTTAGTAAATTATAGAGCATTGCGTTTATTACCTGCTTGTTTCTTATACGAGTTTTCTTTTACTACTCGCAAAGCTTGTACCATTTCAACTTTTGCCCCGCCTTGCCCTTGCTTGAAAACCAGCAAATCACCTGGTGCTAAGACCTCGGATACTATTTTCTCAACATTCTCACCTTTGTAAAGAGTAGAAAGTAAATTACTCACATTTTGAACCTTTGGTTTACCCTTTGATGTATATATAAAATCAAGCTCTCCCATGCAAAATGGGATAGCAGCGCCATCATCACCGCTGCGCTTGCCATAGGTTTTTGGACAATCCACATGCTCTAGCATGATAGTTTGCCTGCCCGCACCAAGGTCAATCATATTACCAACACGAAAAACCACGCCCTTTTCCGGCTTTTTAGGCCTTACCCTAACTGATGCAGTCTTTGTCTTTAGGTGAGACCAATAATAGCGATTATTCTCAATCATATTTTACTTCCTTAATATATCACGCATTGCACGCAATTTTACTAGTTACTTACTTTAATTATTAAGCCGAGCCATTGCAGCTTCGACCTCTTTCACATCATCAAAAGGCTCGACAAGCCCATCAAAGATTTGACCTTGCTCATGACCTTTTCCAGCCACAAGCAAAATATCGTTCTTATCCATTTGGCTAATTGCGAATTTTATCGCCTCGCGTCTATCCGCTATTTCATGGATATTTGAATTATGATTATCAACCCCGCTTAAGATCTTTTTGCGGATATCAGCAGGATTTTCAGATCTTGGATTATCATCGGTTACAATGACAATATCGGCTATGCGAGAAGCTACCTCGCCCATCAATCTACGCTTTGATTTATCACGATCCCCCCCGCAACCAAATACACAAATAATTCGCGCATCCGTATGAAGGCGCAGGGATTTAAGAGCATTTTCCAAAGCATCGGGCGTATGAGCGTAATCCACATAAATATTACTACTGCCAACATGCTGCATTCTGCCCGTTACACCTTCTAGCTTAGAAAGCGCAGTGATTAGCTCAGCAGTTTTTTCGGGATATTGTGATATCACACATGCAAGAGCGCAAAGCACGTTCATCACTTGAAAGCCTCCAACCAATGGAAGTTCTATGGAATAATCCTCCCCCATAACCTCAATTTCTATTTGTTGAGATGCGCTTTTAACAATGTTAGAAATCAGCTTAATATCTGTGCCATTTTTGCCGTATGATAAAACTTTAATACCCCTAACTTTGCATATTTCTAATAGAGCTTTATATCGCGGAATATCCGCATTTAACACAGCAGTTCCACCTTGCTTTAATATCTCGGAGAATAGCCTAGATTTAGCCGTGAAATAATCATCCATATTCCCATGGTAATCCAAATGATCTTGGGAAAAACTTGTGAATGCTGCGACAGCAACATGCACGCCATCAATGCGATATTGGTCTAGACCATGACTAGATGCTTCTATGGCTATATTTGTGACTTTATTTTGATAAAATTCGTTGAGAGCTTCATGCAATGACACAGGGTCAGGCGTTGTCATTGCCCCTGACCCTGTACCAATAAATGCGCCTTTTTTGCCCAAAGCATGCCATAGCTGATTAACGAAATGCACAAACGAGCTTTTGCCATTAGTGCCAGTTACCGCAACGATATGTTCGGGCTGATTTTGATAAAACTCCGCTACTATATAGCTAAAGACTTTTCGCGGGTTATCCACTAACAAAAGTCTTGCATTTCCAGATATTTGCACATCTCTATCCGATAATATAACCGATGCCCCGCGAGCAATAGCGTCACTGATATAATCATATCCATCAACGAAATCACCTTGGAAAGCTGCAAAAAGATAGCCATCTTTAACCTTACGGCTATCTTGGGTTACACCTTTTAGGGATTTAATATCTAGATCAATAAGAGACAAGTTTCTTTCCTCCCTTTTCATCATATAAATAAGGTAATAATTCCAAGCTAATATCTTTTTGCGGATCATACTTATCTGCTGGCAACCCCAATATAGCCGCCATAGAAGTTACAATCCTTGCAAATGCAGGCGCAGCGACCCAACCGGCAGTAGCATAGCCATAACTCTTTTTATTGCCCTTTGGCTCATCCACCATAATCATAAGCACGTATTTAGGGTCATCCATAGGAAACGCGCCAACAAAAGAAGAGATAAGCTTTTTGCGATCATAACGCCCATTAACGCTTTTTTCTGCTGTGCCTGTTTTCCCGCCAATGGCAAAACCCTTAACATCTGCATTTTTGCCAGTGCCTTTGGTCACTACAAGCCTAAGGAGCTTACGCATTTTATCAGATGTATCCTCCGACATAACACGCATCTCGCTTTTGATATTATCATTGCTAGGCTTTACAAGCATAGGATTTACAAGCATTCCGCCATTAACTACGCTCGCAACTGCCGCGCTCATCTGCAATGGAGTAGTAGCAAGCCCATGCCCATAAGACGCCGTCAAAGTCGTTGATCTGCGCCAAATACTAGGAACAAGCGGCTTGCCGATCTCTCTGATATCAAAATCCATCGGCTCTAAAAGCCCTAAATCAGAGTAAAACTTTCTTAACGCCTCACCGCCAATCATATCACCCATTAATGCGCTGCCTATATTAGAGGAATGCATAAACACCTCTGGCACGGTTAATATACGTTTTTCCGCATGGTAATCATTAATGGTAAAACGCCCAACGCGCAAAGGCGTGCGCGCATCGAAAGTTTTTCCCATATCAACATCATGCAAATCAAATAACGCGGCAGTAGAGAATATTTTAAACATAGAGCCAAGCTCATAAACCCCTAAAGTCAGGCGATTAAACATCTGGTTTTTGCTAGCTTTATTTACGGTGTTGAGATTAAAATCAGGCAGCGAAACCCCCGCCAAAATCTCGCCCGTTTTTGCATCAAGTATAACGCCAGTGCCAGCAATAGCGGTGAAATCACTAATAGCCTTTGATAACTCACGCTTAACCGCGTGTTGCAACCGTAAATCCAGCGTTAGATTAACGTCTTTTCCTGTGCTTAAAACATCATTATAGCTGCGCTCAATGCCTGCTAGCCCCAAACCATCACGATCAGTATAACCCACCAAATGCGCGAATAGCTCACCTTGCGGATAGATGCGCTTATACTCATATTCAAAACCCAAAGATGGGTCACCTAAATTCAAAATATCTTGCTGCTGCGCGGGGGTGATATTACGAGCAATCCAGCCAAAACGATTTTTGGCATGTAAAACTCTATCAAGCTTGCTTTTATCAAGCTGCGGAATAATAACGGCAAGATCATCGCTCAAAGAACCCGCGTCAATCACCAATAACGGATCAACAAATAAAGACGGAGTTTTAAGCGTTGTTGCAAGTAAAAATCCGTTACGATCATAAATATCACCGCGCCGCGCCGAGATAGCGCTTACATCTTGCGATTTTTCAATCTTAGAATTAGCCGTGTCATAGCTACTCACTTCACCTTGAATAATGGCTAAATCCAGCAAACGCAACACGACCATAAAATAGGCAAGCACAAAGCACACTGCCAAAATAGATAGCCTGCTTTGCGCCATATAAACGGATGATCTACGCTCTCCATCAATGGAAATCGCGTTATAACGAGAATGTTTCCACATTATTACCGCGCACCTCCATTGTTATTATTATTGAAATTAGCATTCTTAATATTAACGGGGGATTTGCGCGGAATAGGCACATAGGAGATATCGCGATGCAATGGCGCAGAATTAACATGATTTGCGGGCGCAAACACGGGGGAGGAGACGGAAGGCTCTTTATTGCTCTCCTCATCATTGGATATATCAGAAATTATATCCATAGAGTTAGCTGCGGATAGACTAAGCCCGCTAGATACCAATAGTTCAAGGCGAGCAGGGTTATTTAGATATGCCCACTCCGCCTTTAAAACGCGGATAGATTCTTCTTTGGCGGCTAATTTTCTATCATATCTTTTAACCTCGCGCTCTGCAGTTTGCACTTGCTGAGAGACATTCATAAGCACGCCACCACTACTAACAACAAGGGCAATAACAACGCCATATTTGATGATATTACCCTTCACAGCGCACCCCCACCCTCATCCTAGCCGAGCGTGAGCGCGGGTTTTCGGATATTTCCTGATCAGATGGTTTAATAGCCTTTCGAGACAGTATTTTAAACACGGAGGCAGCCTTATCATCGACTTGCGGCATATGGCGCGAGCCTTTAGATATATCGCCAGCTTTTTCCTTTAAAAAACGCTTTACGCGCCCGTCTTCAAGCGAATGGAATGACACAACCGCCAAAACCCCGCCCAATGATAAAATGTCAATAGAAGCATCTAACGCGCGCTCAAGCTCGCCAAGCTCATCATTTACAGCAATGCGCAAAGCCTGAAATGTACGGGTTGCGGGGTCGATCTTATCTTTATGAGACCTATATATGACCGAGCGCACCGCATCCGCTAGCTCCAAAGTTCGCTCGAACGGCTTATCAATGCGCATTTCTACGATTTTACGCGCAACATGGCGAGATTTACGCTCTCCGCCATATTCATAAATTAAATTGGCAAGCTTTTCTTCCTCATATGTGTTTACGATATCTGCCGCTGTAATGCCCGAGCTAGCGTCCATACGCATATCAAGTGCGCCGTCCCTTTGGAATGAAAATCCGCGCGCGGCCTCATCAATTTGCATGGAAGATACGCCAACATCAAGAACAAATCCGTCCAATTTTTCAACTCCAGCAGAAGAAAGCAAAGATTTAACATCACCAAAACATCCGCGCAAAAAAACAAAGCGATCACCATATTTATCTTTAAGCTCACCTGCCCTAGCCGCCGCATTTCCATCACGATCAATCGCATAGACGGTGCAATTAGAAGACTCTAAAATCGCAGATGTATAGCCGCCATTTCCAAAAGTCCCGTCAACATATACCCCACCATCTTTGGGGGATAACGCCTGCAAAATTTCAGGCAGCATAACGGGGTAGTGCAAATTCATGATGCGCCACCCACTTTTGGAATTGTTAAATTGCGCTCGGCAGCCGCACCCCTTGCTTGCTCCTTACGGCGGGCGAACATATCAGGCGACCATATCTGAAACTTACGCCCAAGCCCAACAAATGTGGCTTTATCACTGATATTAGCAGCCTCAATCAGATCAAGCGGCAATGTCACCCTGCCCTCACCATCAAAAAACAACTGGACGCTCTCACCAAAAATCGTAGTTGCAAGATCATCCTGATCATCAGAAAACAAATCATAGTGATCCATGCGAGTACCAATCTCATCCATTTTCGCCCAATCAAAGCCTTCAATACATGCATGCTGGTTAGATCCAAACAGCACAATGCCATGATGGAGCTGATCCGCAAGCGCCGAGCGGAATGGAGCAGGCACGGAAACCCGCCCTTTTTTGTCTATTTTATTCGTGTATGTCGATAAAAATAACGCCAAAATAATTCCTAATTTACACTTAAAACACAGGTAAAGCACACCGAATGGTAATGCATGTATATATATGGGATACCATGGGATTGATTGGGAGGTCAACAAGGACTCCGTGTAATCCACTAATAAATAACATATTTTTTACTTGTGCATAAAACTGTGGGCAAGCCTATGCATAACAAAAACACAACCTAAGCGCGTAATAAAAATACTCGGTTTAATCGGTTTTTTTGCAAAAATTACAAAAATCGCATAAAAAATGTACTTTTCAAAAAATAATTTTACGCCCCAACCCCGCGGAATATAAGGCTTAATGATCTAACTCACTGCAAACGCTTAATTTTTTTCTTGCACTTTACGAAACAAGTCGTTAAAACTTATTTTACTTAATAAACATAGTTACAAACGTGTGTGGGGAGAAAACTATGATAATGAATATTTTAATGCTTGTTTTGGCTGTTAATGGAGGCTTGTATATGGGTGCAATTTTACACTCATATTACTCAAGCCTACATGGCGAAAACCTATAGAAACCAAGAGTTTCAGGTTTTTATTCAAAAACAAGAGAACAAAATAGACAATCAAAAAACCGCTGGAGGATAACTCTGGCGGTTTTTATTTGCGCAAAATAATATAAGCATACGCACACCCATATGCCTCCGCATGTCTTGTGAATAATTTATGCACTTTTTGCTATACTTTAGGTAAATAACAGCAATCCGCCTCTCTTAAAACCCAAAGGATGCGACGGCATCCTCGCGGATAATTCCGCCTCTCTTGAAACCCAAAGGATGCGACGGCATCCTCGCGGATAATTCCGCGCTCTTAAATTAAAAATGTCGAAGAAATCTATAAGCTGGGTTCTGTCCTTGATAAAATCAAGGGATGACCATTCATCTAGGATATTTGTTACCAAATATCTCAAGCGACCTACCCGAGCTGCGATGCGGAAAGCATCTTTCATATATGACAAGCATATATAAATGCAGCCCCTATTTGGTCTTGCTTCCGACGGGGTTTACCATGCCAAATTTGTTGCCAAATTCGCGGTGCGCTCTTACCGCACCTTCTCACCTTTTCCTCTTATGCCACGAGGGCAATAGAGGTAGTTTAATTTTCTGCAGCACTAGCCGTAAGGGCAAAAAACCCTTCCTGAACGTTATTCAGCGTCGTCTTTCCGTGAAGCCCAGACTTTCCTCTCCATATAAATATGCAGCGGTCATCCGATTCCTTCGACATGGCAAAGATACACAACATATATATAAAATCAACTATTATGAGGCATTATTGAGATTGGCGAATTAAGGATAATAGACGGGCGACGCTTTCCTTACATATCTGCCCCTCACCCCTAACATCAAATATCTCAGGATAAAAATGACGATGAAACGCCATAACCGTATCAATATAAGCCGCCATTGGGTTATAGCCAAAAGCAACAAAAAGCTTTTCCACTTCATAATCATTACGCGCGATTATTTTTGCTTGCTCTATATCTTGCTCATTAGGGTTAGGGTAGATGCCAACCCCATGATCTGCGAGCCATTTCCAGTTAAATAATTCCCCTGGATCAGATTTACGCTCTGGCGCAACGTCAGAATGCCCAAGCACATGGGTAATATCATGGCGTGACATTATACCGCAGCTTAGCTCAAGCAAGCTTTGCATTTGCGCATCAGGAAAATCATGATAGCCAAACTCATGCCCGCGATTTACAAGCTCCACCCCTATTGATAGCGAATTTATATCCGTAGCATGATCCCAATACGATACCCCAGCGTGCCAAGCTCGCTTATCCTCTGGCACAAGGTTAAATACACTGCCATCTATATCAATTAAATAATGAGCGCTTACCTTGCTTTTTGGGTCAGACAGACGGTCTTTTGCCGCTTGCATAGTTTCCATGCCCGTATAATGCAGTAATAAGATATAGGGATCTGCCCCGTCAGGGCGATCTTCATAATTCAAATTCTTTGGCTTTCCAAAAAACATTGCGCTAACACCTTCTTATCCCCTATATATTAGCATGGTTTTTTCCGTAGGTAACATTAAAATTGAAGATCCTGTCTTGCTTGCCCCCATGTCGGGGATAACAGACCTGCCCTTTCGCACCCTTGTAAAGCGATATGGCGCGGGGCTTACCTTTTCGGAAATGATTGCTAGCCGTGAGATGCTGCAAGAAACCAGCCGATCTATACGAATGAATGAAAACTACAAAGAGCAATCACCAATAGCAGTGCAGCTATCAGGTTGTGATCCTGATATAATGGCGAAAGCTGCCGCCATGAACGAAGCGCGGGGAGCTGATATTATTGACATTAACTTTGGCTGCCCCGTAAAAAAGGTAGTTAAGAAAATGGCTGGCTCTGCTCTTATGCGTGATGAAAAACTTGCCACTGCCATTATGGAATCCACGGTTAAGGCGGTCAATATCCCCGTTAGCGTCAAAATGCGCCTTGGCTGGGATAGTGATAATTTAAACGCTGCTAGACTTGCTAAAATGGCGCAAGATGTTGGGGTTCAAATGATTACAGTCCACGGCAGAACGCGGGAGCAAAAATATAGTGGACAGGCAGACTGGCAAGCTGTACGCGCAGTTAAGGACGCGGTGGATATTCCCGTAATTGTAAATGGAGATATAATCACTCCGCAAGATGCAATTAGCGCCCTAAAGCAATCCAATGCAGACGGGGTCATGATTGGGCGCGGAATTCAAGGCAGACCATGGCTTTTAAAGCAGGTAATAGACTATATGCGCACTGGAATAATTAGCAATGAGCCTGACAGTCAAGAAAAACTTACGGTAATATTAGAGCATTACGATGCCATATTATCTCATTATGGGGAAAGAAAAGGAGTGCCATTAGCTCGCAAGCATCTATCATGGTATTGCGCGGGGATGCCCTCATCGGCAGAGTTTAGGGCTAAAATTAATAAACTCAAAGACCCTGAGAAAGTTAGGGGCAATCTGCAAAAATTCTTTAATGACTAATTTCTTTAATGACTAATAATGAGGTGGTCTATCCACGGGGGCAGAGCCGCTCTTATCTGGATTTTCCAAATCCTCAATCTTGCCAAGAGCTTTATCCAAGCGGCGGTTTAATAGCTCTATATGCTTCCACTGATCTGTAATAACATCATTCAAATCAATAAGTTGCTGCTCATGGTGCGCCAGTGTGATCTCAATATTTTCTGATTTTTCATTATCCATGAGGCAAGCAATAACATATTAGCTCACCAATCTCTACTTATCCAAAGAATAAAACCACAAAAATCATGATTTTCTTGCAAAAAAACACTGATTCATATTATGTATATGGATATTATTTTTAGTTTCTTGGGTAATCTTCCGAAAGGATGAAAAAAGGATGGGCAGTTATGGGCTTTACTAAAACATCAGAAGGGCGCGTATTTTTTAAAAATGCCGATAATGACGATACCCCGATAAGCAGTAAAGCAGATAAGCCTGCGAAAAAGGCTAATGCGCCTATATTACCCGCTGACAACACCCAAATGCAGATATTGCTTTTACTTAAATCTTTGAACACAAAGCTTAAAAGCTCAAAGATTGATAAGGGGGCGGTAACAAAAGAGCTTAAGCAATATAAAGATACAATAAAAAATCTTGAGGAAAAAACCTCTGCGCAAGAAAAAAACTATATTGATCTTGAGCAAAAGATTTCAAGCAAGCAAAGTGAAGCTAGCAAAAAGGCGACAAGAATTGAAAATAGCGTTAAAAACACGCTTAAGCAATTAGAAGAAGCTAAAAATTTAGTGATTGAGCTGGAAGAAAAAAATAGCGGGCGTGATGAAACGCTAGAAGAGCTTAAGGAAAAAATCACAGATCAGCAGAAAAAAGATGAGGCAATAATTAAACGCCAAAAAGCCCTTGCCACTATGCAAAAACAGCAAGGCGAGAAGATGGTTGATAATGTTGCTGCCTATGTTGCACTTACAAAGAGGGTTAGTGAATCAGAGGCACGCAATGAGGCTTTCGATAATAAGATAGAAGAAACTAAATCAGAATATATAAAGCTTGATCGTAAAATTGATAAAGCTATCGAGGATCGCAACCGTATATTGCGGAAAGTAGATAGGATAGAGCAAGCTGTACTTGAAACGCGCGATGCCCTAAATGCTAAGGCTATGGTTTTGCTAACCGATCAAGGGGCGGTTGCTGGCATTAATATGCCGCAAATAACAGATGAAACAATGCAAACTGATCCGATTGCACTTAATCGCCGCTTGCAAGAAGAAGCTCTCATGCCTTGGTGGAGGAGGCCTGTTCGCATTCAAACGACTAGCCTTGCACTAATGATGGTTGTGGTGTTGCTGCTTGGCTGGATTATAAGCGGGGCTACAAATCCCCCTGCCCCTAATAAAGTTATACGTGGAAGTGGCGCTGCGCCGCCGATAATATCCATACAACCCGACTATGAGAATATCGAGCCTATGGCAGGGATACCGCTTATAGATAATAGCGCAGCAATAGATATTCAAGATAATTATTCTAGCTATGAGGAGCCTGCGCCCCTTAATGATAATATAAATGATAATATAAATGATAATATAAAAGCATTAGATATAAATAATGACGCGCAAATGATAAAAGCATTTGAGGAAGACCCTAATATTGTAGCAGAGCGACTAAACCAGATTGAGCCGTCAAGCCTGACTGTCCAAGATAAAATTGAGCCAATTAAAAAAGCCCCCGTTATAAAGCAAAATAATGAGCAATATATAAAATCATTAAAGGCACGGATTAAGCCTGATCCTAACCTAAATGATATTGCTAAAAAGATTGAAAACCAAGCATTTAACGGCGTTGGCGAGGCTCAACATGATATGGGCGCAATTTATGTTGCTGGTCACGGTCAAATTAAGCAAAACATGAAACGTGCGGCTTTATGGTTTAACGAAGCTGCGCAAAATGGCATTGCTAACGCAAAATATAATTTAGGAGTGTTGCACCATCAAGGGCTTGGCGTTAAGCAAGATATATCAAAGGCAATGGCATTATATAAGGAAGCCGCGGATAAAGGTCATGCTGAGGCTAGCTATAATCTTGGAATTGCAAATATTGAAGGGATAGGAGTTCCATATAACCCTACACGCGCGGCGGAATTCTTTAAGATAGCGGCAAATAAAGGCGTAGTCGAAGCGGCATATAATCTAGGGCTAATCTATGAAAATGGGCTATTAGGAGAGACCAGTCCAAATGACGCGCTTGCATGGTATAAGGCGGCGGCGGATAAAGGCTCAAAAGAGGCTAAGGCTGCGCTTAAACAGCTTGCAAAAACTCTAGGCATCAGCGTCGATGACGTAGATATTATAATTGAAAGCCTGCCAAAAACTAAAAATAATGCTAATGCGCAAAGCTATATAATATCGCGCGTGCAAGAGGAGCTAATGAATAAAGGGCTATATTCAGGATCAATTGATGGTATGAGTGGGCCTATGACGGAAGATGCTATCAAGCAATTCCAACGATCCATGGATTTAGATGTTAATGGCAAAGCATCACAAGAATTGCTTAACTATATGCAAAACACCTATAATTATAGATAAAATATTGCATTTTTAGACTCTATCATTTTGATATTAAATTGACATGCATCAATTATTTAACCCCGCAACACACCTAGCCATTGTTTTTGGCTATCACTTAAACGCTCATCAGGAGTCATAACCGCGCCATTAAGGGCGGTGCGGATATTTGCGGGCGTATCAGAAATTCCATTTTCCAGCAGTTTAAGGATTATCTTTTTAACCTTGCCTATATTTTCAAAATAAACCTTAAACACGGCTTCTACGCTCACATGCTGCTCAGGATCTTCGCGCCAACAATCATAATCTGTGGCAATGGCGAGCGTTACATAACCCATCTGCGCCTCACGCGCTAGGAATGCTTCGGGGACATTTGTCATGCCAACAATATCCGCGCCAACCGCGCTACGCAGGAAATTACTCTCCGCGATTGTACCAAGGCGAGGGCCTTCCACGCAGGCATATATTTTATCTGAATGCAAAGATATTCCAATATCGCCAGCAGCTTTTAGAACGTCTTCCGCTAAAATCGGGCAGGTGGGCGCTGCCGTTGAAATATGCGCTGCCACTCCGTCGCCAAAAAACGAGGCTTTGCGCACTCCTCTTGTATGGTCAAAATATTGCGAGGTAAGCACCATGTCACCAGGCACTATCTCTTCTTGCAATGAGCCTGATGCGGAAATGCTTAATATCGTGCGCGCTCCAAGTTTTTTCAGCGCATAAATATTGGCGCGGTAATTGACTTCGGATGGCAAGAACTCGTGATTGCGTCCATGCCTTGGCAGGAATAATACTGATGAGCCAAAGGCTTTGCCTTCGATAATTGGCGCGGATGGCTTGCCAAACGGCGTGTCTATATTATGCTCTGCCACTATATCCAGATCATCAAGGGCATATAGTCCAGAGCCACCAATAATAGAAAGCATGTTTTATTTCCTTTTTGTAATGAGGCGAAACCCTCGTTTTATATCTTCATTAATCATATAAAGCGATGGAATTAGGATAAGAGTTATAAATGTAGCAAAGACAATACCATATCCTAATGATACTGCCATTGGAATAAGAAACCGCGCCTGAAGTGATGTTTCAAACATCATGGGGGCAAGCCCTAAAAATGTTGTTAGGGTTGTTAATATTATAGGGCGAAATCTTAAAGATGCCGCGGCAACTATTGCATTAAAATTATCAAGCCCTTCTTTGCGTTTTTTATTCGACATATCAATTAATATAAGGCTGTCATTTATTACAACACCCGCAAGCGCGATAATTCCGAACATGCTAACTATGCTCATTGGAAAGCCCATGATGAAATGCCCTATTACCGCGCCAACCATGCTAAACGGTATTACTATCATAACCATTAAAGGCTGCGTATAACTGGAAAATAGCACGGCGAGTATGGCATACATGACAAATAATATTGCAAACATGCCTTTGAATAAGCTTTTCAAGCTATCACGCATTTCTGCTTGCTCACCTTCAAATGAGTAGCTAAGTCCTGAATATCTAGCTTGTAATTTTGGCAGTATATCACTGGTTATAGAGCTTATAATAATATTTGCATCTGATGGAGGATTTACGTCCGCCTCTATTGTGACTATGCGTTGCCCATCTCTGCGGTTTATTGTTGTATATGCTCGCCCTTCTGTCATTTCCACAATATCGCTTAGCATGACATCCGCGCCATTAGGGGCTTTTATCATCATATTCCTTACGAAATAGGAGGAATTACGCTCATATTCTGGTGACATGACAAGCACACGCACCTCATTCTTGCCGCGCTGCTGTTTAAGTGCTTGGCTGCCATAGAATGCTCCGCGCACTTGAAGACCTATATCTGCAGGGGTAAATCCAAGAGCATAGCCTAAGTCTGTTACGGTAAAATTAAATTGTGCCTTGCCTTGCGCCGAGCCATCATTAATATCTTGAACATTAGGGAAGTCCGATAAATCCAAAGCTAAAGCTTTTGCTGCTTTGTGCAGTATAGCAGGATCATTATGGCTTAACTCTAAACTAAGGGCTGCCCCCTCGCCAGGCCCGCCGCGATTTGCTGCGAATTTAATTGATTTAATACCTGCAATATCTCCAACTTTTTCGCGCCAAAGCTCAGTAAATGCCTTTGTGCTAATTGGGCGGATATTGATATCGGTAAGATATGCCCGCATTGTTATTGTATTTTCATTAATGTCAGATTGAATGCCAAAAGAAAGTTTATCGTCGCCATTTTCAGATATAATTTCTTGCGCAGCGTCATTGAGCAAAGCCTCGACTGCCTTAACTTCATGCTGAGCTGCGCCAACCTTTAAAGTTGCCTGTGCATAAGAAAAATCAGACTCCACGCGCGGGAATATTTGAAATCCTAAATGCCCGCCAGAAATATATCCCCCCATAATTATCATGATAAACAAGAATGCAGAAAGTGAGATATATCTCACTGACACGGCTTTTCTTAAAAATGGAATATATTTATTTTGAACAAAAGCATCAAATTTCTTGTTAAAGGATTTTTGCATACTAATAATAGAAAGTAGCGGGCGGTTTTTGATATTCTTAGACTGCTTAAACCTTAAGTGAGCAGGCAAAATAAACAGCGATTCTATCAATGATAATATGAATGTTGAAATAACTATTGCTGGAATAATAGCAAATATCTTACCCATAAGCCCTGGCATGAATAGCATAGGCATGAATGCAACAATATTTGTAAGAACGCTTATTGTAACAGGGATAGCCATTTCGCGCGCGCCATTAACCGATGCGGCAAGTGGCTTCATGCCCTGTGATCGCTTGTGATAAATATTCTCACCAACGACTATGGCATCATCAACAACGATTCCCAAAGCAATTATAAAGGCAAACATAGAAACCATATTAATGGAAAAATTGTCAACCGCAGGCAGCAAAAGAAACGCCCCCATATAAGATATAGGAATGCCCATAGCCACCCAAAAAGCCAGCCGCACATCTAAAAATAGAGCAAGGAATATCACAACCAAGATAAGCCCTAATGCTCCATTTTTTATTAAAAGATCGGCGCGCTGCTGGAATAAAATCGAGTCATCTTTTGTGACTACAATCTTTAAATCACCTAATAATTCATTGTTAAATTCTGTGATTATTTTTCTGGTGGCTTTAGAAATCCCCGTTGGCGTTTGACCGCCTGCGCTTCTTATAATCATTTTAATTGCAGGCTTATTATTAAAGTTCGAATATTTATTTGAGTTATCAAAACCATCACTAATAGTTGCTATATCACCAAGATATATAACCGCGCCATTTGGCGATTTTATAATCGGTATATCTCGAAAATCCGCCGCATAATCTCGTCGCTCTGACATGCGCACAAGTATTTCACCGCTAGAAGTTTTAAGAGAGCCGCCGCCAATTTCTATGGCTGTTTTTGAGATTATATTGGCAATTTGGGGGATGTTCAGCCCATAGCGGCGCAAATTTTCCTGTGGCACTTCAATATGAATTTCATGCTCTTTGACATTTGCAAAATCAACAATCGCTATATCAGGGTCGCCCTCTAACCTTGATTGAAGCTCTTCTGCCGTATCACGCAAAATATTATCACTAACGCTCCCATAAAGGACAAGCTCCATGACTTTTTGCTTATCACTTATGATGGAAACATTTAAGTTTTCTGCATTAATCGGGAAAGTTGTTATCTGGTCAATAGCGGTTTTTATATCTTGATAAATGCGCATTATCTCATTGCTATTATGAAGAATGACAAGGACTTGCCCGTAATTTTCATGCGCCGAGGATTGTATTTTCTTTACATTATCAACGCCCTTAATAGCCTTTTCAATCGGAAGGATAATGCCTTGTTCGACCTCTTCGGGGCTTGCCCCTATATAGCTCATTTTTATCAAAACCGCGTCAAAATCAAATTCAGGGAACACCTCTTTCTTGCTGCTATGTAGCATAAATAACCCGCCAAGCAGCATCAAAATCATAGCAAGATTTGCGGCAACAGGATGGGATGCCATCCACGCAATAGGGCCCGCCTTAATGTCTTTTATCTCACTTTCATCAAATTTACTCATGATTTTGCAGCTTTATATCCATGCCATTAATAGGGGTGATGATATTAGAGATGATTATGTTATCGCCATCATTAATGCCTTTTACTATATAGGCAAATCTGCGATCTTTATAAGCGATAATAACGGGGGCTATCACCAGTTTACTGCCTCTTTCCAGCCAAACAGTGTTATTATTCCTAATATATTCTATAGGAATGCGGGCGGCATTTTTTAGGTTATCACCAATTAAAGTGACATGCACATAATCCCCAAGCATAAGGGCGGGTTTTACTGATAGAGGCTTTGAAACTGATATAATCATAGATGCTAGGCGGCTATTTTTATTAAGTGATCCTGTGATTTTTAATAACGCACCATTGCGAGTTCCCAAATTATTATTAAGGGTTATCTTAGCTGCCGCCCCAATTTCAAGCCATTTTGCATCATAGGTAGGAATTTCAATATCTATCCAATATTCATCGGTTGCAACTAATGTCGCTATTGCGTCCCGCGTAGTTATTATATTTCCTATATCCGTGTTACGATGGGTTATTAAACCATTAAATGGCGCGGTTATTTTTGTGCGATTAAGGTTAAGCTTGGCAAGTTCAAGCTGCGCCTTGGTAGAGTTTAAATTAGCTTTAGCTTGTGCTAACTGCGGCTTTCTCAATGCTAAATCATTGTTTTTTAGCTTGCGCCCCGTGCTTTTCTCGATAATTTCAAGCTCATCACGCGCAATTTCTTGCTGCCCAAGTTCTAGCTTTAACGCTGCATTTGCTTGGTCTACTGCCGCTTTTTTAATATTTACATCAATCTCATAATCAGAAGGATCAATTTGCAGAATTTGCGCGTTTTCTTCAAAAACCCCACCTTCGATAAATTCACTGTCAACATGAATAATCTTGCCAGATATTTGAGGCTTTAAAACAGCACTTCGCGCAGGGATAACCTGCCCCATAACCTCGATCTTAACAGGGTATTCACCTAGCGATATTGGCTTTGATACTACATTTATAGTTTTGGGCG
Organism: Micavibrio sp.; assembly: GCA_026989265.1. Classification (GTDB taxonomy): domain Bacteria; phylum Pseudomonadota; class Alphaproteobacteria; order Micavibrionales; family Micavibrionaceae; genus UBA1672. The sequence goes on along the minus strand of JALSJP010000002.1, from coordinate 40,635 downwards.
TAATATCTGTTTTTTTGTCCGTATGGGCGGGGTTCTTGACGAAATAATACGCCCCAAGCCCCGCAAAACCAAGGATTGCTACAATAATAATAATTTTAAATATAGTTATATTATTCATATATTTTTGCCCAATTTTGACCGCCTAATGCGCGGTATAATTCAATTCGTAAATAAGCTTGCTTTAGCTTCTCACTCGTTATTTGTTTTTCTAAAAACTGAGTATTAAACAAGCTGCTAAGTACATTAATATAGCTAATCTTACCATTAATATAGCTCATTTGCGCTTGCTCTAACGTGTTTTTTGACGCTATCATTTGTTTTTCAAGGGCGGCGAGCTTTTTATCTTGATATATATTTGCAATAAGTGAATTTTCAACCTCTATAACGGCGTTTAAAACAATCTCGCGGTATTTATGATATTTCTCATCTGATAAGGCTTGCTGCTTTAATTGCTCGGCTTTTTTGCTTCCACCGTCAAATATTGGGGAGGCAAGCCCCACTGCCATATTAGCTACCCATGTGTTGAATAAACCGTTTAGAGCAATACTGCTAGTCGAGTATGTTGGCGATAAAGTAAAGCTGGGCAAGCGATTGGCATGGGCAGATTTTACAGCCCAATCGGAGGATTTAAGGCGCAGCCACGCTGCAATTATATCGGGGCGATTATTTAGCAAATCTGACGGCAAACCAGCGCTTGGTATAGGCAGGGCTTTTGGAAAATCTTTATCACTAATTTTCAATTTATCATAGGGAGAGCTTCCGATTAAGCGGGATATATTATTAGCCACTTGTCCTTGTTTTGATAAAATATCAGGTAATTCAGCTTCTGATTTAGCAAGCAGCTCTTCTTGTTGCAATATATCAAGCGCGCTTGCCGCACCCATCTCAAAGCGTTTTTTCTGTAATTTTAAAACTGTGTGATTAATTTCTATTTGCTTTTGCGTTATTTTTTCTTGCTCTAGCAATGATAATATCTCAAGCCAATTTTCTGTTATAGCGGCGCTTAATGTGATTTTAGCAGCGGCAATATCGGCAATATTTGCCATGACATTTAGAGCATTAGACTCGGCTCTTGCTTTGTTTTTGCCCCAAAGATCAATCTCGAAACTAGCCGCGCCATTAAGGCTAAATCCTGACTTTAAAATAGTATCTCCTCTGTATTCATCATGGGATGCTGCGATATTTAGATTAGGAAGCAGTGCTGCTCGGCTTTGGTTAAATATTGCAGAACTTTGCTCTAACCTTGCGCGAATTTGGTTTATATTAGGATTGTTAGTGAATGCTTGCGTCATAAGAGCGCCTAGCTCTTCATCATTATAAAGCTCCCACCATTTTATATCGGGCGCGATATCGGCATCTATTTGCGTTTTATAATCATACTCAAGATTGACTGGCTCTGACATATCACGCGCAGGAAGGCTAACGCATCCTGATAGGATAAACATTAGTGTAATCAATGTGATAGATGATTTTCTTCTAACCATAGTTCCAGCCTTTTTTATTGATAATATATGTTGCACCCTGCCTAATGCTTTAGTGCTATAAAAAAGTAAATTTGTATAAAATATTGGGGCATCTTGCTCTAATATGCTGTTCGTTTATTATTACCCTATATGATTCTAAAAGGAAAATGATAAATGCTACAGCGTTTAGTTGTGATGGTGGCTTGCTTTGGTCTATTGATAGGGTGCGTTATTCAACCCCCAATCATTGAAAAAGACACTTACTCACTATCATACGAGGATAGCTCTTTAGAATCTTGGTGGAGCTTTTTTAATGATCCAACATTAGATCGCTTAGTATCATCAGCCCTAAGCATAGCTTCTGATAATGAATTATCAGACAATGCCATTGCTTTAAATATTATGCGGAAATACGTGCAATATCATTATACCCAAAACCAAAATAATTTGCTGGAACAATATATTGAAAAACGTAATATAGAAGATAAACCACAGCAAATCGCTTTGCTTAAAAATAAAATAGAGCTTGAGAATAAAGCCATTGATATTTCTATTGAGCTGGCAAAAGCAACTAATCTTTTGCCCGAATATGTTACGCAAATATTGAAAAAAGATGCAGCAATGCCAAGTTCTGATATAACTACTATATTCGCAAGCGGAGCTTCTATTGCTTTTAATTCGCCTGAAATTATTGCGGCTAGCGCATTATTTGTAAAAAATACTGGCGGCGCGACTAGTCTATCTGATATGAAAAACATCTTCCCCGACATAACATTTAGTCGCTTTTTTGGCATAACAGATGGTGTTTATTTGAATAATAATTCAAGCTGGGGCGTTGCTATTGGTGATTCAATAAGGAACCTTGATTTAACCGAGCTTGAAAGTAGATATTCAAATAATCCCGCATATATTGAATTTATTGACAATGTTTACGCTGGTCTAGTTAATATTGAGCGTAAAATTATTTCTTACGCCAATATGGAAGAGCAATATATCGTCCTCAAAAATGCAGCCAATGAATATGAAGAAAAATGTTTAACTGCCAAAGATAATAATTGCGATGAGGCGTATAATACGGCTCTTGCAGCTTTGCGCGCTGAATATGAAAGAATTAATATACTTATTAATCTTTATGAAATGATAATCCCTATTTAGGGTCAATCTAAGACTCTATTTTGAAAACCATAAATAGTAAAATAACGGTATCCATATAAAGCTAAGTGTTAAAGTTCCCTTGATGGTTTGGTACGCTATCCATGCCCAAAATACATTCTTGGCAGGCTTTTTAAAAAGATTGCGAATTTTTAATTTTCTTTTTTCTTCTTTTACATCTTCCATGTGTATTACCTTTTTGAAGAATTAAGCACATTGTCAGCATCAAAATTAACGCCCTGTGCGAGGGGTAGTTCGGACGAGTAGTTGACCGTTGAGGTCATACGGCGCATATATGCTTTCCAGCTATCAGAGCCGCTTTCACGCCCGCCGCCCGTTTCTTTCTCACCGCCGAACGCTCCGCCAATTTCCGCCCCGCTTGTGCCTATATTAACATTGGCAATGCCGCAATCACTGCCCGACTCGCTGGTGAAAAGCTCCGATTCCCTAACATCATTGGTGAATATTGATGAGGACAAGCCCTGCGGCACATCATTTTGACGAGTTATAGCATCATTTAAATCCGAATATTTAAAGACGTAGAGAATTGGCGCGAATGTCTCTTCGCTCACATTATCAACATCACCAAGCATCTCAATAATGGCGGGGCGCACGTAAAAGCCTTTATCGCCAAGCACGCGCCCACCGCCAGTTATAACCCCGCCCTCAATCTGCGCCTTATTAAGTGCATCTTCCATGCTTAAATAAGATTGCTCATCAATCAAAGGGCCAACCAGCGTTTTATCATCCAGTGGATTTCCAATGCTAAGCCCTGCATATGCGGTTTTCAGGCGCGGGATAAGCTCGCCATAGACGCTGTCATGCACGAATAAGCGCCGCGTGCTGGTGCAGCGTTGCCCGCAAGTTCCAACCGCTCCAAATAATATCCCTTGAAAGGCTAGGTCTAAATCTGCGCTTGGCGCAACAATAACAGCATTATTTCCGCCTAGCTCTAAAATACTGCGCCCGAATCGCTTGGCAACGCGGGGGGCAACTGCTCTGCCCATTGCTGTGCTGCCCGTTGCGCTAATTACTGGAACGCGGGTATCATCGACGAGAGCCTCGCCAATATCGCGCTCACCAATTATGATTTGTGATAAAGCTTTCGGGGCATCTGCGCCAAATTCTGCCATGGCTTGTTCAAATAATTTTTGACAAGCAAGAGCGCATATAGGAGTTTTTTCCGAAGGCTTCCATATCACGCTATCCCCGCAAACAATGGCTAGGGCGGCGTTCCAAGCCCATACTGCTACTGGGAAATTAAATGCGCTAATAATTCCAACAACGCCGATTGGCTGCCAAATCTCCCGCATTTTATGCTGCGGGCGCTCTGATACAATCGTTAGACCATAAAGCTGGCGCGATAGACCCACGGCAAAGTCGCAAATATCAATCATCTCTTGAACTTCGCCAAGCCCTTCTTGATATATCTTGCCACATTCAAGAGTAACAAGGGCTGCTAGTGCCTCTTTATTATCGCGCAACACATCACCAAATAGGCGGATAAGCTCCCCCCTGCGCGGGGCAGGAACGCATCGCCATTCTTTAAATGCGGCGTGCGAATTTGCAATTTTTTGACTAACATTATCGGGGCTATCACATGAAATGCTTGCGATTTTTGCGCCGTCTATGGGGCTGAAAACATCCAAATCCCCGCCGCTTAAAACAGATTTATTCAAGTCTAGTTTCTTGTATATCTGCTTATTATTCATGTGGGTTGCTCCTGATTAAAATAATATAGTATTTTATACTTAAATTCTGCTACAAGAACACATCAATTACAATATATATGAGTGATTTATGAGTGATTTACTATTATCGGTTGAAGATGCTGGCGTTTTAATAGCGGGCAAGCCGTTTTTTGAGGGGCTGACTTTTCATATCCATGCTGGGCGGAAAATCGCGCTTGTGGGCAAAAACGGCGCGGGTAAAACTACGCTTATGAATATCATAACGGGAGAGCGCGAAATTGACGATGGGCGCAGGTTTTTATACCCCGCTACTACTACTGGATATATGAAGCAAAAAGCCGCGATTACCGCAGGCAAGACCGTGCGTGACTATGTGTTTGAGGGCTTAAGCGATGAATTAGAGGACTGGGATATTGACTACCGAATTGAGATGGTAATAGCTCCGCTGCTGCTTAACGTTGATGATAAGCTGGAAAACCTATCAGGCGGGCAGCTTCGCAGGGCTTGCCTTGCTAGAGCGCTGGTCGAAGAGCCTGACATATTATTGCTTGATGAGCCGACAAACCACATGGATTTAGAGCTTATTGAGTGGCTGGAAAACTATATCAATAATTATCGCGGGGCGGTGGTTATTGTATCGCATGATAGGCGGTTTTTGGCTAATACTACGGATCGGGTTTTTTGGCTTGATCGTGGGACATTAAAGACCGCGCCTAAGGGATTTGCTCACTTTGAACAATGGTCACGCGAAATGTTAGAGCAAGAAGGACGCGCACTTCATAACCGCGCAAAGAAGGTTGAACAGGAAATGGAATGGGCGAATAAGGGCGTAAAAGCGCGGGTTAAGCGCAATGTCCGCCGCCAGTCCCTTGCTTATGAAGCGCGTGATGATCTGGAAAAAGACCAAAAAGCGTATCGCCGCGTTACCTCTACAATCGAGCTTCCGCCCATGACGACCGAGCAATCATCGCAGAATGTTGCCGAGTTTTTTAATGTTGGGAAAAGCTTTATATCCCCCGATAATGGCAGTGAAAAGAAGATATTAGACCATTTTAATATGCGGATAAAAAGGAAAGACCGCATTGGAATTTTGGGAAAAAATGGCTCTGGTAAAACCACGTTTTTAAAGATGCTAACTGGTGATATAGAACCTGATACTGGTAGGGTGAAACGCGCCAAAAACCTTACTTTTAGCTATTTTGATCAAACCCGTTCTATGCTGCGTGATGATAAAACATTAAAGGATAATCTATGCCCTGAAGGCTCGGATTACCTTGATGTACGCGGAAAATCACGCCATGTTTGCGGGTATCTTAAGGATTATTTATTCGACCCTGAAGACGCTTGGAGAGCGGTTTCTACGCTCTCAGGAGGGCAGAAAAACCGCCTGATGCTGGCAAAAATCCTAGCAAATCCAGGCTCTATGCTTATTATGGATGAGCCGACAAATGATTTGGATATGGATACGCTTGATATGCTGACAGGCATATTGAAAAGCTATGACGGGACGCTGTTTATTGTATCGCATGACCGTGATTTTCTCGATCAAATAGTCACCAAAACCCTTGCATTTGAAGGCGATGCAAAGGTTGAGGGCATTGTTGGCGGCTATAGCGATTACATAGCTTTCAAGAAATCACAAAAAAGCGATCCTGCCGATAATAAACCAACTAAAACCAAGAAAAAATCTGGAGCGAAAAATACGCCAAAAGAGCCTGTAGCCTTTACATTCAGCCTAAAACATGAGCTGGAAAAACTGCCGAAATCTATTAAGTTATTGGAGGGTGAAATAGCGAAATTAGAGGATCTTATGAGTGATCCTGACCTCTATACCAAGGATGCAGGCGAGTTCACCCGCATATCTAAACGCCTGCCCGAGGCTAGGGAAGAATTGGATAAGGCGGAATTACGCTGGCTTGAGCTTGAGGAAATAAAAACTGCTGCAAATAAATAGTTTGAAATGATAAAACCACGCATGTTCTTGATTTGTTTCACGTGAAACATTGGAGAAGGGATATGTTAAATAACGCTCAAAAACATGGTCAATAGGACTAACTTTGCCCTAAACTGGACTAAGTTTTAAGAGCTGAATGGACTAAGTTTTCGTGATTATTTGGCTAGAACCATAGCTAAATATGGGGAATGTTCCGTATTGGTCAAAATTATAGCCGATATCATGTGGTGAATAATAATAAAAATTGCCACCAAGCCAAGCCACTTAAGCAGGGAAATTATTGACCATTTTGCTTTGTTTTTCATCCCAAAGTCTTAGCTTGCGCAGCTTAAAGCTTTCCAGCAAGGTAATACGGTTTATTTTACGAAGAGATGGCTCATCATCCATGCATTCTTGCAAGCGATAATTAGGGATTTTAGCATTTAAATGATGAATATGGTGCAAGCCAATATTACCCGTGAACCATTGTAATATAGGGTGAAGATCGTAATATGAGCTACCCAAGACTGCGGCCTGCGAATAATCCCATTTATCTTGTCTTTCCCAATATGAATCCTCAAATTGATGCTGCACATAAAACAGCCAACCACCAAGCCACGCCGTTATAAGAACAATTGGCAGATATGCTAGTAAAACAGTTCCGAAACCAAAAACAAACCCTAGACCTCCAAAGAATGCTATCAAGGCAATATCCAGACCAAACACACTCTTGTAAATTTGCTTTGGGGATATAGATTTATCAGTTTCAAAAAATGGCAGCGGATTAACAATTGGGAAACGCTGCCCCACTATTATGAAATATGGATTACCCAAAAGCAGCATTATATAAGGGTTGCGATATATACGATACCAAAACTTCATCTTGCTATCTAATGCTTCGTATTCTGCAACTGTGATAGTTTCAATCGCGCCAAAACCCCGCCCATCAAGATTTCCAGATGCTGAGTGATGCATGTTATGAGTTTTGCGCCAAAAATCATATGGCGTCCATGTGAATAGGCTCATTATGCGCCCGACGCGGTTATTCCACTTCCGAGATGGAAAAAATGATCCATGACCGCAATCATGCTGGATAATGAATATACGAACAAGCAACCCAACGGCAGGAATTGTTAAAAGCGCGGTTACCCAATAGGCAGTAGAAAAGCTATATAGCATAATTCCGCAAATTATAAAAAATGGAATGAGTGTATTTGCAAGCTGGAACAATGCGTTATAGTAGCTTGCTTTTTGATATTTAGCGCAATGCTCTACAAAGCCCTTAACCATCTCTTTTTCAGCATCCCTTTTACTTGAGATGTTTTGGGTATTATCACGATCCATATCATTTTGAGTAGCTGTCTCACCAAACATATATTCTCTTTCTTTACTAATCTACGATTACTGATGCATGTTAGCTTTGCAGTTTATAATAAAAACCACAAGCCAAAATGCTTATTTGCTAACAGCTTGAAGCTAGTATTTATCCAGCAGCGCGGCTTGCTTTTTTGCGATCATTCGGGCAGAGATGTTTCTTGCGCAACCGCAGGTTTTGTGGCGTTACTTCCATAAGTTCATCATCATTAATATATGACATCATCTCTTCCAAAGACATAATGCGTGGCGGAACAAGGATAGTCGCATCATCCGTGCCGCTTGCGCGCATATTGGTGAGTTTCTTACCTTTAAGCACGTTAATCTCAAGGTCATTCTCGCGGTTATGCTCGCCCACTATCATGCCTTGATAGACGGGGGTTTGATGACCAATAAACATAACGCCGCGATCTTGCAAGTTAAAGATAGCAAATGCGACGGCTTGACCCGTATCGGTAGATATAAGAGCGCCATGCCTGCGCTGCCCCACATCACCTTTATATGGTTCATAAGAATGGAATAAGCGGTTCATAATACCAGTGCCGCGCGTGTCAGTCATGAATTTACTTTGATAGCCAATAAGCCCGCGTGAGGGCGCAAGGAAAGTTATGCGAGTTTTACCAATGCCGCTAGAGCGCATATCAGTCATTTGAGCTTTACGGCGGTTCATTTGATCTACAACGTTTGATGAATATTCTTCATCAACATCAATGAATACTTCCTCGATAGGCTCAAGCACATTGCGGGTTTCATCTTCTTTGAATAAAACTTTAGGGCGAGATACTGTCATCTCAAAGCCTTCACGGCGCATAGTCTCTATTAAAACGCCAAGTTGAAGCTCTCCGCGTCCGCCAATTTCAAACGAATCTCTATTTTCACTTTCCTTAAAGGTAATAGCAACATTTACCTCCGCTTCGGCAAGCAAGCGCTCACGAATCATGGTGGAAGTTACTTTTGTGCCTTCTTTACCAGCGAACGGCGCATCATTAACAGAGATAGTCACAGACATTGTTGGCGGATCAATCGGCGTTGAAGCGACAGCCTCGGTCACAGCAGGATCACAAATAGTATCAGCAACAGATGTTTTGGAAAGCCCCGCAATACATATAATATCGCCCGCTTTTACTTCTTTAACAGGGACGCGCTCTGTGCCTTCAAACATAAGTAATTTAGTAAGGCGACCAGTTTCCACAGTCTCACCATCAAGATTAATAGCCTTAACCGTGTCATTTACTTTGGCGCGCCCTTGAATAACGCGACCAGTAAGGCAGCGCCCAAGATATGGATCAGAATCAAGCAATGTCGCCAATATAGCAAATGGCTTATCATAATCCGCTTCAGGAGGTGGAACATGGGTTAGCACAAGGTCAAGCAATGGAGTTAGGTTCTTGCGCTCATCTTCCAATTCCTTGACGCACCAGCCATCACGACCAGAAGCATAGAGGATTGGGAAATCTAGCTGCTCATCTGTAGCGTCAAGTGATACGAACAGGTCAAATACTTCGTCTACCACTTCTTCGGGGCGTCCGTCGGGGCGGTCAATTTTATTGATAATAACAATAGGCTTAAGCCCAAGAGCCAGCGCTTTTCCAAGCACAAATTTAGTTTGTGGCATTGGTCCTTCGGCTGCATCAGTAAGCAAAATAACGCCGTCCGCCATGTGAAGCACGCGCTCCACCTCGCCGCCAAAATCAGCATGCCCAGGCGTATCTATAATATTAATGCGAACATCGCCCCACTGGATAGATGTAGGTTTTGCCAAAATAGTAATTCCGCGCTCACGCTCTAACTCATTGGAATCCATAGCGCAAACTTCAACGGCTTCATTTTCGCGAAACATTCCGCTTTGCTTCATTATTGAATCGATCAAGGTGGTTTTTCCATGGTCAACATGGGCTATGATTGCGATGTTTCTTATCTTGTCACTCATGGTTTTTCTATCTCTTTTAAATTTCAAAAGCCTATGTAGTATAAAACTAATAGAAAAGCTAGGAAAAAACTGATAATAAAAAATAATGATAAAAAATATAGGGGTTTATTTTGACACGCCATAATCTTTTTCCACTTATATTTATGATAGTGCTTTCTATCATGCCTGTTTTATTCATTCATATGCCGCGCATATTGGCATGGCTGCCGCTTTTATTCGGATTAATAATGAGCGCATGGTGGGTTTTTGGCAAAAAAGAAATACTAACCCACTCGCCTAAGTATTTCTATTGCTTGGCAGGCGTGTCATTAATGGCAATTATCAGCGTGCTATGGTCGATAGAACCAATGGGCGCGTATAAACAAGCCATAAAAATAACGGCTATTTTGCTATTTAGCGTGCCGCTATTTAACCTTATGCGCTCTATTGATATTAAAATGTTAAAGCCATTTCTATGGTTATTCCCTGCGGGGGTTACGCTCTCGGCTATGTTAGCCAGCGCAGAGCTAGCGCTTGATATGCCAATATATAGAGCAACGCATATACTGCCCGAAAATTTTGATTTAAGCTCCGCGGTGATGAATAGAGGGGTTATCTCCACCACATTATCATTTTTTATTGCTATTTTATTAATCAATAATATGGATAGCGCAAAAAAGGTGAAATATGCATTGCTAGCAATAGTGAGTATAAACGTTCTTATAATGCTCTATCTAACGCAATGCCAATCAGCGCAAGTGGCGTTTGTCGTTGGCTTATCAATGATTTTTCTATTCCCATACAGATTTAAACTTTCATATAAAATATTAGCATCACTTATAGCACTAACGATGGTTTTAACTCCGCTGGTTGTCCAAATATTATTTGATGTTTTTATTGGCAATGCTCAAGAAATACCATGGATTAAGGATGCCTATGTAGGAAACCGCGTAGAGATTTGGGACTTTGTCATGAGATATGCCCTGAATAATCCGATTTACGGATATGGCATAGAAGCCACGCGCTTTATCAAAGAATTTGAGCATGATTATATATATCATAAAGGGTCAACCATTTTGCATCCGCATAACTTCTCTATCCAAATATGGATAGAGTTTGGCATTATCGGCATATTGTTAGCAGCCGCGCTTATTGCATTTGTGATAAAGCAAATAAGCAAGATAGCACCGCCTGACAGGAGGATTGTTATTGCGCTGCTTATTGCCACGCTAGCCGTATCTTCTACTGGTTATGGCATGTGGCAAAGCTGGTGGATTGGTGAGTTTATGTTGCTTATTTCTTTATGCGCATTGATTGCACCAAAGAAATATAATCAACCATAACAGGCCATACTAAAGCCAGAAGCTGTTAAAACTACGTTTTTATACTCGCTCTTTTTTGATACTTCATAAAGTTTGCCAATAAATAATATTATAGGATAGGGCATATCTTTATAAAGAGTGCCTGAGAAATCAACTTCTTTTCTTTCATATTTATTTACAATATGCTTAATACTCCGTCGTTTTTTAATCGCATCAAGCGTATCTAAAAGAGCAGTATTTAGCTCATTACAAGCGTCATGTTTAAGGGATAAATCATATTCACGTGAAGGATCTTTATGCGGCTTTGCCTTTGCGATGCAATCTTGATATTCCCTCATATTATTTAGCGTTGCCTCTTCCAGACCATCTTTTTCAATTTTTTCATAAACCGACTCAACTAATGGTGTGAATATTTTATTTGTAACAACATCATCAACAGAAGCGCCCGACCCATAGTTATTCGACATTATAACAAACATTGCCGCTTTCGTGCCGCAGCCGCTCTTATCCTTAGAAAATGCAACTTCTTCAACATCTATCGGTGCAAAAAGCCCCTCAGCTTGTTTTTCCGCATAGCTCCTAGCATCTGCCTCTGCTAGAGCTTTGGGGTCTAATACTCCTTGAGCATTAAGTGATAATGATGAATATCCCAAAATCGCCAATATGACCAATAATAGTGAAGCTAAAATTACAATGTTACGTGTGTTTTTAATAAAATAATGCATATTAAATTATAGGCATAATTCAAGATAAAGAACAAGTTTAACTTGAGCTAAAAATCCCACTATTCAATATATCGTGCGACGCAGCTATAAAATCAGGGTTTAGCAAGTCAGGATGCACGCCCCCATATTTAAGAGGCTTGCCGCTCATATCCATTATATCACCGCCCGCAGCGCGCAAAATAGCGTGACCAGCAGCCGTATCCCATTCGCAAGTTGCGCCAAAGCGCGGATATAAATCAGCCTTCGCATTTGCCACCATACAAATTTTAAGGGAGCTGGATTTACGCATAATTTTATTAACCTTGAACTGCTCCAACATTTTGTCTTGAGCTTCGCAGCCGCCATGATAATTACTAGACATCACGGTCAAGCCATGTTTAGGCATGGAGCGAACGCGCATATCTTTTTCGGTGTCACTATCTTCGAAATACCTGCTAGCCTTTGTAACATCTCCGCAATGCCCAGAATAAAGCTCCCCTTTTTCGGGTGCATATATAACGCCAAGAATTGGATCATTTCTATGCACTAGACCAATATTTACGGTGTAATCAGGCTCGCCTGCTACAAAAGCCTTTGTTCCATCAATCGGATCTACCAGCCAAAAATACTCATGGTCAGCAATATTAATATTTTTACTGGCAAATGACTCCTCACCAATTACGGGTATATTAGGAAATATATCAAGCAAGCGTTTTTCTATGAGAATTTCCGCCTCTTTGTCAGCTAGCGTTACGGGAGAGCCATCGCCCTTAGACCTAATCTCCATATCCTTAATGCCGTCAGAATATTCAAGTATAAGAGCGCCTGCATCAACTGCTATGCGCCGAACCATATTACAAAGAGCGCCATGATGAGAGAGTAGTTTTGATGACATGTTATCTACCGCCCAACAGAAATATAATGAAAGCCAAGGTCAAGCATTTCATCTTGATTATAAATATTGCGCAAATCTACAATAACATTCCCTGCCATTTCCTCGCGAATGCGTTTAAGGTCAAGGGCGCGGAATTCGTTCCATTCCGTCATAATGGCGATGCAGTCAGCGCCATTTGCGACCGAATAAGCATCACTGCGCCATGATATATCCGCCATCATATCTTTTGCGCATTTCATAGCCTCGGGATCATATGCAAGGATTTCTGCTCCCGCTTGCTGCAACACTGGCACAACGGTCAAGGCAGGCGCATCGCGCATATCATCGGTGTTAGGCTTAAACGCAACGCCAAGAATCCCGATTTTCTTGCCGCGAACATCACCGCCACATGCCGCAACAATCTTATCAGCCATGCGCGCTTTGCGGTCTTCATTTACCGAAACCACTGCCTCGACAATGCGCTGTGGAGCGCCGTATTTCTGCCCTGCGCGGCTCAAAGCAAGCGTGTCTTTAGGAAAGCATGACCCGCCATAACCTGGCCCTGCGTTCAAAAACTTAGAGCCAATGCGCCCGTCAAGCCCAATTCCCTTGGCTACTTGCTGGACATCTGCGCCAACTTTTTCGCATAAATCTGCTATCTCGTTAATGAATGTAATTTTTGTTGCAAGAAAAGCATTCGCCGCATATTTAATAATTTCTGCCGTCTCACGCGATGTAAATAATATCGGCGTTTCATTAAGGTAGAGCGGGCGATAAACCTCACGCATAATATCTTGCGCGCGCTGCGTTGTTGTGCCGACAACCACGCGATCAGGACGCATAAAATCATCAATTGCCGCGCCCTCACGCAAAAATTCAGGGTTAGATGCCACATTAAAATCAGCGTTTGGGGCTGCTTCTTTTATGATGCGCTCAACCTCACGCCCAGTGCCAACAGGCACGGTGGATTTATTCACAATAACCGTATAGCCCTCAAGATTTTCCGCAATCTCACGCGCCGCGCCATAAACATATGACAGATCAGCATCACGGCAATAACGGCGAGATGGGGTACCAACGGCGATAAACACCGCTTCTGATCCCTTAACTGCTTTTGATATATCAGTGGTAAATTTAATTCGCCCCGCGTCAATTTGACGTTTCAAAAGTTCCTCAAGACCAGATTCAAAAATAGGGATTTCGCCATTTTTTAGGCTGTTAATTTTTCCCTCATCTTTATCAACGCAAATTACCGTATGACCAAATTCAGCAAAACATACGCCTGATACTAAACCAACATAGCCCGTTCCAATCATTCCAATGCGCATAAATAATGTCTCCAGATATCTAATTATAGCTATGTGCCAAAACTTATACGATTTTAAAAAACAATACAAAGCCTAATACAAAGATAATAAATATTAAAAATCATTTCCCAAACACTTGTTTTTTTTATATGATCCCGATAAATCAATAATTTATAAGTATAATGAGGATTATAATGGCTAACGAGACACCTAAAGAACAAGCAGCAACACAGCTACCACTATTTTATAAGCAGCCAATGCCGCTTGACGCTAAAAAACATAATGAGCTATCTTTGAAAAAAGATTTCGGGTTTGGCTTTACTAAGGACATTAATGCTGTCCCTGTAAATATGATAGAAATGCCGCAAATATCTCATCATTATCCAATAGCATTTAGCCCTGATGCTAACGCAACGCCAGTTGCTATTTTGGGATTGCGCGATAATGAAAATCTTTTTCTTGATGCTAAAAACAATTGGGATTTAAGCACATATATTCCTGCTTATATAAGGCGTTATCCGTTTATATTCTCTGAACTTCCAAATAGTGATCAGCTAACACTTTGCATTGATAACACTCCCGAAGCTGTTGAAAAGGGAACTTCTCAACCATTTTTTGATGGTGAAGGCAACCCAAGCGATCTATCAAAGAATGCACTGGAATTTTGCAAATCATATCACGCAGCTTCTGGTCAAACATTGGAATTCAGTAAAGCTATAGCAGATAGCGGACTTCTTATTGAGCGTGAGGCGCAAATTAATATCTCTGGAAATCGCCGAATCAATTTCTCTGGATTTAAAATCATTGATGAGAAAAAATTTGCTGAATTAGATGATAAGGTATTTTTGGAGTGGAGAGCAAAAGGATGGCTTCCATTTATTTATGCTCACCTTTTCTCAGGAGCGCAGTGGCAAAACCTTACTCGCCGCCTAAATGAGCGCCTAGAAAAAGAAGCCGCGTAGTTTCGAAACAAAATGCTGCATAACTAAATCCACAATTCGTATCAAGCTTTTAATGCGAGTTGTGGATAGATGCTATTAGAATACTATTGATGCTTGCGCCAAAATAATAGCCTATGATATTTCTTGATATATATCTTTTTACTTCAAGAAACGAACGAGGGAAATCATGGCAAAAGTAGGAGCGCAAAGAGCAGCTACTCTAACTGGAAAATCAAAATCAACAGTTCAACGCGCAATGAATAGCGGAAAACTATCATTTGAGCTTGATCAAAACAAACGTCGCGTTATTGAAGTTTCCGAACTTGAGCGTGTCTTTGGTATAAAACAACAAAATGTCACGAAAGCTACCCCCGTAAAAACAGAAGCAAAAGAAATAACAGAAGCTGTAGAAAAAGAGCGCATGAAAATGCAAATCAAAATGCTTGAACAGCAACTAACAGCGGCAGATGAACGCGTTGAAGACTTAATGGATCAACGTGATAAGTGGGAAAAGCAAGCTTCTCAAATTCTAATAACTAGCCAATATTCACAAAAACAAGCAGAAGAGCTCCGCGCGCAAATAAAAGAACGCGAAGATAGAGCGCGCCAACGCCGCTTGCAAAACTCGCAGTCAGGCAAAATCGCGCAGCGCAGCAGCAGCCAAAGAACAAGAAATCTTGATGATAAGATGAAAAAATTAAAGGCTCAGAATGAAAATGATTATGAAAATGCAGGGTCAGTGTTCCGTTTCTGGAAAAAGGCTAGGGGATAGCCCTACAAAACTCAATATGAGATATTTAGCCCTAACATTATTATCTTCTTTAATGTTATTATTGATTATGCCTAGCTACGCTCAAGAATCAGAGGTGGAGTTATCGCCTGCCACAACTACACAAGAAGAAAAAGAGCAAACTATTCTCTCAAAAGCATCTGATGAGCAAATAGAAGAAGCTGCAAAATTTTATGACTTGTGTATGAAAAATGACAGCATGAGCAATATAAGGGATTGCAAATGCGCATCTAGTGAATTTTTAGATAAAAGGATAGAGCTTGGTGATGAGGCAACAATAAGCGATATAATGGCGGCTAATGTTGATAAATGCCTTAAAGATGGTCAAGATGTAGAAGACATTTATGGCACTAAAACTAAATCTGACTTACCCAAAATCACAAAAGCCCAATTAGAAGAAGCACAAATGGTGTTTGACCAGTGTAAATCAAGCTTGAAAATCAGCCGTTTTTACGATTGTGAGTGCTATGCCGCTAAATATTTAGACGCTAGAATCGAAAAAGGCCCGCTCGCCTCAAAAGAAGGAATAATAGAGACATTCATTAGTGATTGCAGAAATATAGTTGAAACAACTGGTTATGAATATACTCGTTGCATGGCTATGACGACTAAGCGCCCTGTTAAAAATATTGAGCCAAAAGACTATTGCGAATGCTATGCTGGTCAATGGGCAAAACATTTTGAGGCTTATCAAGGACTTATAAATTTCAGCTCAAAGAATTTAATGAAAGAGCGCGCAATCGCATATTGCCGGCGCAATGAGAATTATAATTAAGGCAAAATATTCGCATTATAAAAATCTTTGATATCTTTTAAAGATATGCCTTTATCGCATTGAAATGTTTCATTTTTTCGAGCGGCTTTTTCAATTAATGCTGCGCCAATAATAATTCCAAAAGCCTTTAAATACGGGCTGGACATCCATGCAATCTCATCCATCTTTTTATCTTTGGCTAGCTCTAATATGCGGTTAGTTTTGCTTATTAAGTTATCTAGCTTAGATTGCTCAACCAGTCCTTCCATTTCCTTTATATAGCTAAACGCCACTTCCCCGCCATCATGAATGATTTTGCGGAAAACCAGATCAAGTGCCTGAATGCCGTTTGTTCCCTCATATATGGGCAAAATCCGCGCATCACGGTAATATTGAGCAGCGCCACTTTCCTCGATAAAGCCCATGCCGCCATGCACTTGAATGCCAGTTGAGGCAATTTCCACCGCCATATCAGTGCAAAAACTTTTCACAATTGGCGTGAGGAAAGGCGCTATATTACTAGAGTTATCAAGCTCTAATGCCGCGCTATAGCTCATGAGACGACCAGCAATAATGCGTGATTTCATGTCCAGCAGCATACGCCGAACATCAGCATGCTGAGCAATAGGAACGCGCTCCCCGCTATTAAGTGATTTGCCCTGCACGCGCTCATTTGCGTAATTATGTGCCGCTTGATAAGCACGCTCAGCAATAGCAACGCCTTGCAGCCCAACACAAAGCCGCGCATTATTCATCATTGTAAACATATATTTAAGCCCGCTATTTTCATCGCCAATCAAATATCCAGTTGCGCCGCAAAAATCCATAGTGCAGGTGGGCGAGGCATGAATGCCTAATTTATGCTCTAACCCTATGCATTCCAGAGAGTTTTTAGAGCCGTCATCCAATATTTTAGGGACAATAAACAAGGATAGACCCTTAACATCTTCGGGAGCGTCAGGGGTTCTAGCCAGCACCAAATGAATGATATTATCGCTCATATCATGGTCGCCGTAAGTTATAAAAATCTTCTGCCCTGTGATTTTATAACTGCCATCATTTTGCTTATCGGCTTTCGCGCTTATCAGCCCGAGATCAGAGCCAGCCCCGCTTTCCGTGATATTCATAGTGCCACTCCACTCGCCCGATATAAGCTTTGGCAAATATTTAGATTTTTGCTCATCAGAGCCATGCGAGGAAATAGCCTCAACCGCGCCCTGATTAAGTAGCGGACATAGACCAAAAGCCATATTTGCGCCTTGCCACATTTCTTGCACGGGAAAAGCCAATGCCCATGGTAAGGCTTGCCCGCCATATTGCTCATCAAATGGCACAGCGTTCCAACCGCCCTCGCAATAAGCCTTATAGGCTTCCTTGAAACCATCGGCGGTTTCAACCTGCCCGTCAATCAATTTTGCCCCTTGTAAATCGCCAATTTTATTAAGCGGAGCAAGCACGGTTGAGGCTAGTTTAGCCGCTTCATCCAGCACAGCTTCGACGGTTTCTCTATCAAGATCGTCATGCTCAAACCCCAAAACATCGTTAAGGA
Source organism: Micavibrio sp. (assembly GCA_026989265.1). Lineage (GTDB taxonomy): Bacteria > Pseudomonadota > Alphaproteobacteria > Micavibrionales > Micavibrionaceae > UBA1672. The sequence continues at coordinate 22,872 of JALSJP010000002.1, read as the reverse complement.
TAAATGACATTTCTTTAACTGGCGGATTATATTCGCTCATATTTGCTCTCCATAAAATATTTTGGCACGGTGCTTGCATTTATTAAATTGATATTAAACTAAGAGTAAAATTATAGCATGAGTTACGAGACGAACACTATAGAAATCAAAACATTAGATAGCATAACTGCGCGCGCATCCAATGGTGTTATTAATGCGATAGAGCAAGCTAGCAAACGCTCGGGGGTTGATTTTTCCTATCTAGTGCAACAAGCGGCGGCGGAAAGTAGCTTTAACCCGCATGCTAAAGCCAAGACCAGCTCTGCTACTGGGTTATATCAGTTTATTGATTCTACGTGGCTTTCGATGGTTGATAAATATGGTGATAAATATGGAATTGATAGCAATGGTTTGACAAATAAGGAAATTTTAGAGATGCGAAAAGACCCTGAAAAAGCGTCATTTATGGCGGCGGCATTTGCTTCGGAGAATGAAAAAACCCTCAATAGTAATTGGGGCGGCGATACTGGCTCGACCGAGCTTTATTTTGCGCATTTTATGGGGGCAAGCGGAGCTTCATCATTTTTGAATGCACGCGACGAAAATCCAATGCAAGCGGCGGCTGATCTATTCCCGCGCGCGGCGGCGGCTAACCGCAATGTATTTTATGATTCTAAAGATGGTCGTGCAAGGTCATTAGAAGAGGTCTATCAATTTTTTGATAAAAAATTCCAAGTTAATGGCGATGAAATAGATATATCTAACGCCCCTGCTTCGCCTCCGACGATGCCACCGCCGCCGCAAATTACTGAAAATATAATGTCTTATACTGCAAATAATCGGATATCGGATAATGTGATCATGCAAAAATCACAAGCTATGCGCGAATCTGCCGAGATGCAAAATAACTATGGGCAGATTATGGCTGTAAATAATATTAATCAAAGCATTAATGAAACTATTAATGAAACGCGGAAAATGCCGTTTTACAGCCTGATAGCAAAGCCTATTGACCTTATGATGCTAACTCAAACAATCCGTGACAAGGCTTAAGATTTTCTATAAAAATTAAAGCATGAGCAATAAAAACCTAATTCATGTATTAGACAAGAAACTTGCGCTGCATCAAGCACCGAACGGTTTTCGCACCTCTATGGATAGTGTGATGCTTGGCTCTGCTTGCCCTGATAAACCCCATCAAAGCATTTTAGATTTAGGCTGCGGCGTGGGCAGCGCGGGGCTGTGCGCGATATATCGCATAGAAAAAACAAGCCTTACAGGCATTGACATACAAAGCGACCACATAGAGTTAGCGCAAAAAAATGCATCTATTAATGGAATGAGCGAGCGAGCCAGTTTTATATGCGAGGATATAAAGGCGGCGCGGCTTGGAAATATTTTCGATCATGTTATTTGCAACCCGCCATATATGAAATTTGATGAACATATAAGCTCCCCTTCCACTGCAAAGGCGCGGGCTATGGGGCATATTGATGCAAATATAGATTTGCAAGACTGGATAGCTTGCGCGCACCGTCACATTAAGGGGCAAGGCTCGTTTAGCATTATCCATGATGCGGGGCAGACAGATAATATTATACATGCACTATATGGCAGTCGCGGGGGTAAAATGTTTGGCGGGGTTGAGCTATTCCCGCTATATCCGCGCCAAGGAAAACCAGCCAAGCGCATTATAATACGTGCGTGGAAGCATAAGAAATCATCTTGCATTTTACATCAAGGCATTATCATGCATGAAAGCAATGGCGATTACACAAAACAAGCGGATAGAATTTTAAGAGATGCCGAAAAACTTTTCTAACATAATTTCTGGAATAGCTGTTTGCAAATGATAGTAAATAAACAAAGAAGGGGCAGAACCTGCAGATTCACAAAATAATTGCTTGTTATGTGGAGCTTATGCTACACTGATTAATATAGTTATTTTATATCTGGGTGGTTTTATGAGGTTTTTTCTTTTTCTTACAGCATTATTTTTCTTAAGTTTTCCTACGACTGCTAATGCTGCGGGGTGCAATGCTATCAATAAGGTTTTAGGGAAAATACCAGGGGCATTTAAAACTATATCATACTATGAAGGTTTTAGATTCCACCTTCATAAAAGAGGTTTTAAATCAAGTGTTAAATTAGAAGTTAAGTGCAATACAAATAATTTATTTGAAACACTTGAAACAACATTAAACCTTTTATGCTCGACTGTAGATAGTTTTTCTGGCGGAGCAAGCAGCCCCTTATCTACCCTTATTAGCGGCAAGCTATCATCTATCGAATCGAAGCTTACCGCTATTGGAGGGGCTGAGAATAAAATTGCAGATAAAGCAAAGCTTGGGGATTACCTTAATAATAAAATGGTTGGGATTGATAACGACATTTCCTCTGTAACATCTATGGCTAATAGCGCAAACACTAAGCCAACGAATTCAGGAAGGGATGAGAAAGGCTGGATTAAGTTCAAACACAGAAAATCCTGTCGGTCGAGCAATAAAAAAGATGGGTCTAATACAATGACACCAGAAGAAGGTGCCGCTGAAAGTGCAGCTGATACTCTTGCCAACGCTAAAGAAAAAGCCGAGGAAGCGCAAGAAAATTTCAACTTCCAAAAACGAATTCGTGATATTGCAAAAATCAGAATGGATGCTCTTATTGCCCAATTTGGAAATCCGCCTAGAAACCTAATTAGAGCCTCGTGTAATAGTGTGGAACCTCGTGATAGTAACTTTAAAATCTGCCGTAGATACAAACCAGTACTTGACGCTACATATGAATATGAGAATGAAGAAGCCACATTAGTTGAATTTGAGACGAAACTTAACAGTGCAAATGCTGCTTTGGATAAAGCTCAAAAAGCGTTTGATGCTGCTATGAGTAAGGTGACTACTGGGAGGAGCCCCCCCCGCCCTTAAATTACTATCTGTTTTGCGATATTAACCATAAATCTTTTCGCGTAGGAATGCTTTGACCTTATCAAGCGGGATGCGCTGCTGCTCCATAGTATTACGATCACGCACAGTTACGCTATGATCCTCTAGCGTTTCATTATCAATAGTAAAGCAATAAGGCGTGCCAATCTCATCTTGGCGGGCATAGCGCTTGCCGATATTTTGCTTAATATCGAGATCAACCACAAACTCATCGCGCAATTCCATATAGAGCTTTTGCGCTGGCTCTACGTGGTGAGGCTTTGCCGTTAATGGCAGGATAGCCGCCTTTTTAGGTGCCATAGAGGGATGGAAGTTAAGATACACTCCACTTGGACGATTTTCATCGACCGTATAAGCCTCGCAAATAAGTGCCAAAACTCCGCGCGTTAGACCAGTGGACGGCTCTATCACATGAGGTAAATAGCGTTTATTTTCGGCTTGATCGAAATAATCAAGCTTTTGCCCTGAAAATTCTTGGTGTTGAGTTAGGTCATAATTACCGCGATGCGCGATGCCTTCTAGCTCATCAAAATCAGGGGCAGCAAATGGAAAGCGATATTCCACGTCAATTGTACGGCTTGAATAATGCGATAAATCTTCCTTTGGAACATCCAAGAAATGCAGCTCTGACTTTGGAATACCAAGGGATAGCCAGAAATTAGTGCGCTGTTCTACCCAAAAATCAAACCATTTAGGAACATCTTCTTCTGCGCAAAACCATTCAAGCTCCATTTGCTCGAACTCACGGCTTCTAAATATAAAGTTACGCGGCGTTACCTCATTACGAAAAGCCTTACCAATTTGAGCAATGCCAAACGGGACTTTAACGCGGCTGGAATCCAGCACATTCTTGAAATTTAAAAATATCCCCGCGCAAGTTTCAGGACGCAAGTAAACTTCACTATCGCTACCCTCTTTTGCGCCACTAGTTGTTTTAAACATCATATTAAATTGAACAGGCTCGGTTAGTGTGCCAGCCTTTTTAGTATCTGGAGCAATTATGTTAGGAAAGTCTTCCACAGGAATTTGATCCAATGATTTTCTATCAAAATCACTTATAGATTTATTCTTTGCCAATTTTTTAAGGCGTTTTTCAATCTCTATATCTTCAGCGTCTTTATCAAAAGCAAGAGCATAACCTTGCCCATCTTTTGGAATAAGAACAACTACATGATCCGCTCTATAACGCTTTTTTGATTCCTTACAATCGACCATCGGGTCATTAAATCCGCTCGCATGACCTGATGCTTCCCAGCATTTAGGGTTTTGGATAATAGACGAATCGAGTCCCACAATGCTGATAGGTGTGCCATCAAGCCCAAGCGGCGGAGCAATTACCATATCATGCCACCAGCGATCACGCAGGTTATTTTTAAGCTCTACGCCAAGCGGACCATAGTCCCAAAACCCATTGATTCCGCCATAAATATCGGAAGCAGCAAAGATAAAGCCCCTTCGCTTGCACAAGGAAACAATATCTTTCATTCGGTCTTTCATTTGGTCACTCATAATAAATTATCCACTTTTTAATATTTTTCTTGGGTGGCATAATGGAGCTAAATGCCACAGAAAACAAGGCTTTAGATTGATTTTTATTGCTCTAAATATAAAATATTTATTACTTAACCAAAACCGATATTACAAAACCCAAAAGCGAAACAATCATGTATATGGTAAAGTAAGCACAGCAATTACAATAGAAATATTCAAGAAATACAATATCTTTACTTACGTAACTAAAGTAAAGTCGTTTAGTTGTTTTTGCAGTTTTACATGATTTTTCTTGACTTTATGATTCTGAAGAGGTATATTTAAGACATAAGGAAGGGAAGTTAATTAAATGCAAAATTTTGAAAGCATGCAACCAGGGGCTACTGGCAAAAAAACCTTTGGTCACAAAGAGGAAAATAGAACTGCTGGCTCACGCATGAGATCTTCATTTGGTAACGCATCAGAAAAATTCTCTGACTTTATGGGCGGCGGGCAACAAAATCTTTCTGAGGAATATCAAAAACACGCTCAAGCAGCAAGAAACGCACGAAGTGTATTAGTCCGCTTCCTTGAAGGGGCGATGGGCGAACCACCAATGGATGAATTATTAGTTTAAAAAATATGAGTTGAACATCATATACCATAAAAAGAAGAGGATTAATCCTCTCGCACTATAGAAAAGAAGGCAAAAAGCCTTTGAGATTGGGGTAAAAAAGGCGCATGGAAAAATCCAGCGTCTTTTTTCTTTTTTGGGATGGGGGGCTTTCCTAAATAATCAAGATATATTATCACTATAGACATGAAAAAAATAAGCATAGCAGATATAAAGGCACAAAAAAACACTAAGGCTCCTTTGGTGTGTCTTACCGCTTACACTACGCCAATGGCGCAAATACTGGATAAACATTGCGATATTTTGCTGGTTGGTGATTCGCTTGGCATGGTTATGTATGGCATGGAAAGCACTCTTGGCGTTACTCTTGACATGATGATTAACCATGGCAAAGCAGTTATGAGAGCCAAGCCCAATGCCTGCATAGTTGTTGACATGCCATATGGCACATATGAGCAAATCCCAGAGCTTGCCTATAAAAATGCGAAACGCATTATGGATGAGACGGGGTGCAACGCGGTAAAGCTTGAGGGGGGTCAGGATATGGCAGCCACCATAGAATATATAACAAAGCGCAATATCCCCGTTATGGCGCATATAGGGCTGCAACCTCAATCAGTAGTAAAGGACGGAGGCTATAAAATCAAAGGGCGCACATCGCAAGAAATATACACACTTATTAATGATGCAAAATCAGTAGAGCGCGCGGGAGCGTTCTCGGTTGTTATAGAAGGCACAATTGAAAGCACTTCTCAAAAAATCACAAATGCAATTGATATTCCAACTATTGGCATTGGCGCGTCTAAATATTGTGATGGGCAGATTTTAGTAACGGATGACATGATCGGGCTTTTAAGCGGTCATACACCTAAATTTGCCAAGAAATATATTAATATTGCTGCGGAAATTGATAAAGCAGTGCAAAATTATGCAGAGGAAGTAAGGACGCGGAAATTTCCCGATGAAAATTATACATACCATAAATGAGCTATCCTCTGAAATATCTCTAAGGCGCAATAAGGGCGATAAAATTGGCTTTGTCCCGACAATGGGCGCGCTGCATGATGGGCATTTATCCTTGATAGAATGCGCGAGGGATCATAGCTCTTGCATAGTGGTGAGCATCTTTGTAAACCCCACACAATTTGCCCCCAATGAAGATTTCGGCAGCTATCCGCGCATGCAAGAAAGCGATGCCGCAAAGCTAAAACTTGCGGGGGTTGATATATTATTCCTGCCTACCGAAGATGATCTATATCCCGATGGCAAAGACTGCAACATAAAAATGGGCGATGCCGCGAAAGGATTGGAGGCTACATTCCGCCCCACTCATTTTGATGGCGTAGTTAATGTAGTAAGCCGCCTGTTTAATGCTGTTAAGCCTGACATAGCCATATTTGGTGAAAAGGATTTTCAGCAGCTCCAAGTTATAAAAGAAATGACAGCATTTCTGCAAATGCCCATAACTATTATAGGCGCTCCGATATATAGAGATAATCACGGGCTAGCCCTATCCTCTCGCAATGCTTATCTATCCGATAGCGAGATAGAAATAGCGCGCAGCCTTAATAAAATATTGCGCCAAGTTTGTCAAACAAGGAATTTAAAAGCTGCAAAAGATGAGCTGTTATCAATAGGGTTTGATAAAATTGATTATATAGAAATGCGCTGGAACAGAATATTGGCTGCTGCATGGCTTGGTAAAACCCGTTTAATAGATAATATCACAATCAAATAAATATCGCTTGTATATGCGCATAATTTTCTTTATGAATTTGGTGTTAAATTACATTTATAAGGATTCTTGAATATGGCATCAGCCGTTGAGCAACTTGCAAAAAACTCAAGCTGGGGAAGTTTTACAAAAGCAACCGAGCTTAAAAAACGTATATTATTTGTTATATTGGCGTTATTGGTTTACCGCCTTGGAACATATATACCAATACCTGGTATTGATCCGACGGCATGGAATGATGTTTTCACCAAAAAAGGTGGTGGCATACTTGATATGCTCAACATGTTTTCTGGTGGCGCGCTATCGCGTATGACCATATTTGCGCTTAACATTATGCCTTATATTTCTGCCTCTATCGTTATGCAGCTTGCCACGGCGATGTCTAAACATTTGGGTGAGCTGAAAAAAGAGGGCGAAACTGGGCGGATGAAAATCAACCAATATACGCGCTATCTTACTGTTTTGCTTGCTACGGTTCAAGCATATGGCATGGCTGTGGGGCTTGAGGCATCAGGCGCGGTTATATCACCTGGTATTTTCTTTAAGATATCAACAATTATTACTATCGTTGGCGGTACAGTCTTCCTTATGTGGCTTGGTGAGCAAATTACAAGCAGGGGCGTTGGTAATGGTATATCCTTAATTATATTTGCTGGTATCGTGGCGGAGCTTCCGCGCGCTATCGCCTCTACATTAGAGCTAACCCGTCAAGGCACATTTAATGGGTTTGAGCTATTTACTCTATTTATTATGGTTGTTGGTGTTATTGCGTTAATCGTATTTGTTGAGCGCGCGCAACGCCGCGTTATTGTGCAATATCCAAAACGCCAAATGGGTAATAAAATGAGCGCGGGGGAAACTAACCATATCCCGCTGAAAATCAATACTGCTGGCGTTATACCTCCGATTTTTGCTTCGTCATTATTATTGCTTCCATTGACTGTGGTCGGATTTTCAGGACTATCAGATGGAAGCGGCATTTGGTCAGAAATTTCTAGGTTTTTGCAACATGGGCAACCGATATATATGATTTTATATGGAGCGTTAGTTGCATTTTTCTGCTTCTTTTATACTGCTATTGTATTTAACCCAGAAGAGAATGCAGACACGTTACGCAAATATGGTGGCTTTATTCCAGGGATAAGGCCTGGTAAGAATACCGCAGATTATCTTGATTACGTGCTAACAAGGATTACCGTTGTTGGGGCAATATATTTAGTCTTCATCTGCTTGCTACCTGAATTTCTGATTGCAAAATATAATATGCCGTTCTACTTTGGTGGTACTAGCCTTTTGATTGTAGTTAGCGTTACAATGGATACTGTTGCGCAAGTTCACTCTCATATGATTGCGCATCAATATGAAGGGCTAATCAAGAAATCAAAATTGCGCGGGCGAAACAGATCAAGCAGGAGATAAACTGAAATGAATATCATTATATTTGGGCCACCTGGAGCAGGCAAAGGCACTCAAGCAGCGCGCATTCAAGAAAAATACAAACTAAAGCAGCTCTCAACTGGTGATATGCTTCGCGCAGAAGTAGCAAGCGAAAGCGCGCTTGGCAAAACACTGAAAGCCACTATGGACGCTGGAGAGCTTGTCTCTGATGAAACAATTATAGAGCTAATCGGCAATTGCATTAGTGAACCAGAATGTGAGCGTGGCTTTATCCTTGATGGCTTTCCAAGAACAGTGCCGCAAGCTAAGGCTCTTGATGAAATGCTTGGGCATATGGCGCGCAAGATCGAGCATGTCCTTGTTTTAGAAGTTGATAATGACATTCTAATAGACCGCATTAAAATCCGCGCCTCCGAATCTGGTGAGACGCGCAGCGATGATAATGAGGAAATACTTAGAAATAGGTTAGAAGTTTATGAAGCACAAACAGCTCCCGTCCTGCCTTATTATAAAGACCGAGGCGTACTTCGCAAAATTAACGGCATGGAGCCTGTTAACGAAGTAACAGCGCAAATCGAAGCTATTTTAGCTAATTTTTAAAATATTATTTTTATTTGTTGACGCGGCTCTATTAATTTATATAATGCCCGCATCTTCATAGTGTGGCTTTGTGGGTGTGACGATGCGTCTATGCTCTTAATTAAGAGCTGAAAACAATGCTTATGAAGATATAGTTTACAAACCGACGATGTGAAAACTTAATGCGTGGAGCATCAACGGTTTGGTTTTGAAATTTGAAAGGAAAAATAATGGCACGTATTGCTGGGGTCAATGTACCCGATAATAAACGCGTACCGATTGCTTTGACATATGTTTATGGCATTGGACGTACTACCGCATTTAAAATCTGCGCCAAGCTTAAAATAGACACGCAATCACGTATGGGGCAAATCGATGATGATACATTGAATGCTATCCGCGCTGAAATTGATACTGATAGCTATAAAATAGAAGGTGATTTACGCCGTGAAATCTCTATAAATATCAAACGCTTGATGGATATGAAATGCTATCGCGGTCTTCGTCACAGAAATGGCCTTCCTGTTCGTGGTCAAAATACACGAGTTAATGCAAGAACACGCAAAGGTCCTGCTAGACCTATTGCTGGCAAGAAAAAGTAAGGGAGACATGAAAAATGGCTAAAGCTAAAGTAAAAACAAAGAAAAAAGAAAAGAAGAATATCGCATCTGGTATTGTTCATGTTAACTCTACATTTAATAATACATTAGTTACTATTACTGATGTGCAAGGAAATGTGGTTTCATGGTCTTCTTCTGGTTTGATGGGCTTTAAAGGCTCACGTAAATCAACGCCCTACGCTTCACAAATGGCAGCGGAAGATGCAGGTCGCAAGGCTCAAGAGCACGGAATGAAAGAACTTGATGTCCTTGTTAAAGGACCAGGTTCTGGTCGTGAGTCGGCTTTGCGTGCATTGCAGACTATCGGATTTACAATCAAATCTATCAAGGATATTACACCAATTCCACATAATGGATGTCGCCCGCCTAAAAAGCGCCGCGTTTAAGATTAAATAGAGTGTAATAATTAAATAAATTTAAAAGAAATAGGAGCTAATCTTGATACTTAAAAACTGGCAAGAGCTTATTAAACCACAAAAACTAGAACTAGATGACACAGGTCGCATTAATGTAGGTCGCGTTATAGCGGATCCATTAGAGCGCGGATTTGGTCTAACACTTGGTAATGCGCTGCGTCGTATTTTGCTTTCATCATTGCAAGGCGCGGCTGTTACTGCTGTTAAAATTGATGGTGTTTTGCATGAATTCTCTTCTGTCGAGGGTGTTCGCGAAGATGTTACGGATATTATCCTTAATCTAAAGGCGCTTGGCGTTCGCATGCATGCCGAAGGTCCTCGTAAAATGCGCTTATCTGCTGTTGGTCCTTGTGATGTAACTGCTGCGCAAATCGAAGCGGGCGCGGATATTGAAATCATGAACCCTGACCTTGTTATTTGCAGCCTTGATAAAGGCGCAAAACTTAACATGGAGATGACAGTTGATACTGGCAAAGGCTATCGCCCTGCTGCACAAAATCGCCCAGAAGACTGCCCTGTTGGCATGATTCCTATCGATTCTGTGTTCTCACCAGTTCGTAAAGTTACATATGAAGTAACTGATACGCGCGTTGGGCAAATCACTGACTTTGACAAGCTTACGCTAACTGTTGAGACAAACGGCGTTATTACTCCCGAAGATGCGGTGGCATTTGCTGCGCGCATTATGCAAGATCAACTTAATGTGTTCGTTAATTTTGATGAGCCTGAAGAGGAAAAAGCAAAAGAAGAAGAGCAAGAGCTGCCATTCAACAAAAATCTACTTAGAAAGGTTGATGAGCTTGAGCTTTCGGTTCGTAGTGCGAATTGCCTGAAAAATGACAATATCATTTATATTGGCGACCTTGTGCAAAAAAGCGAGAGCGATATGCTACGTACACCTAACTTTGGGCGTAAATCTTTGAATGAAATCAAAGAAGTGCTTCAAATTATGGGCATCTATCTTGGTATGCAGATTGAGGAATGGCCTCCTGAAAATATTGAGGAGCTAGCTAAAAAGCTTGATGACCAACAATTTTAGAGCTTCCATTGTTTCAGTTTGACGTTGTCAGGTTTCGGCTTACGTATGAATTATACGCTTCCCCTTACCTTCATAGCCATACTAAAACACTGTTGCCCTAATAATAGTTTAAGCCCGAGTGTTTTGGGCTTAGGCATAAATGGACAAAGCTTGTCCGCATCATTTGTAGAACGGCTTTAATAAGCAAGTGAGAGATGATTTGTAACATGGATTTTCAATATTGAAATCCGCTGATAAGGCTAGTAAGCCAGAAGGAAAATGATATGAGACATCGTATTAAACATCGTAAACTAAACAGAACCTCCAGCCACCGTAAGGCTATGCTTGCTAATATGGCGGCTTCACTGGTTAAGCATGAGCAAATCGTAACAACTTTGCCAAAAGCAAAAGAGCTGCGCCCTTATGTTGAGAAATTAATAACTATGGGTAAGCAAGCTGCGGCTAACCCTGATAGATATGTTGCAAAGCGTCGTCAGGCTATATCAAAAATGCGTGATGAAACCCAAGTTAAGAAAATATTCGACATACTTGCAGAGCGTTATATGGATCGCCCAGGCGGTTATGTTCGCGTTTTAAAAGCAGGCTTTCGTTATGGTGACGCTGCGCCGATGGCTGTTATTGAGCTAGTGGATCGTGATATATCTGCGAAGGGCAAGGATTCTGGTCCTGTGCAATTCAGTGATGATGATTTAGATGTTCAAGAAGAGCAAAAAGTTGCTGCGGGTTAAATCAACTTAGCAATATCAAAAAACAAAGCGGTTAGCATTAATTTGCTAGCCGTTATTTTTTGTAAACTTCAAAAAATATTTCAATGACCATAGAAGGATTTTTTATTAGGGCGCTTCTTTCTTTCCTCTAATTTGGCGCAGCGATTGATTTTTCTATTCACAAAAGTATATTCTTGAGCGCTATCAATCTTTTTTTGAAGTCTTTGCATCTCATTTATTGAGCGCCCTACTTTCTCATAGAATTTTTCATCAAAATGATTCATAATTCTTTGACGGATTAAGTCAGCCTCCTTAGCGGTTTTAACAGAGCCAAATATAGGCACATTTCTAGCTATTCTACCTAAGAAAACCTTATATTTTTTAACGCTTTTATTATAATATTTGTAATGCACATCCAAATGTCTTTGCTCATGCTTTCTAATGAGCTTATATTCACAGCTTTGCCTTCCTATATTCGATGGCATGACAATTTTAGGAGATGACCTATAATGAGCAACAACCTTGTCAAGCACGATGCAGTAACGACCATTACCCATATCTTTGGTGCTAAAATTATAATAAGTCTTTACACTTAGTGGGTTTTGAACGAATGCTAATACGTTATGGCTGTTTAAATAATCGTTAATACCGCTAAGAGAGCCAGACAAGAATCTAGTTTTATCCTTCTTTGATTTAAGCTCTGTCTTAACAACATGCCTTGGGCAGCGATCTTGCGCAGCATAAGCATTACTCACAAACAAAATCGTAATAAATATAGATAAAAGAAAAAAAGGCAAGAAGCGATAGCGGAGCATATGTTTTTACCTGTAAATTAAACAACATATAAATAGTAAACATTAAAACAATATATGTCAAAATGAACAAAGCCTCCGAATATGCGAAGGCTTTATAAATAATATTAAATATGCAGCAAAATTATTTTTTAGCAGCTTTTGCAGCGGCAGCTTTTGCAGCGGCAGCTTTTTCACCGCGCTTTTTAACAGGGGCAACTTCGCGCACTATAAGCTCAACCTTGCCGCCCACTTTTTCAACGGCTTCTAATGCACCTTTTGAAATCTTTGTAACTTTCAGATTAACTTTAGATGTAAGCTCACCAGTTGCAAGAACTTTTACGCCGTCTAACTTGCGGCGAACCATGCCAGCAGCGAGCAAAACATCTTCATCAATTACTTTTTTAGGGTCGATCTTTTTAGTATCAATAGCATATTGCAACTGCACAAAGGTAAGCTCGGACAGGTTTGTTGTAAATTGAGTATTACGGAAGCCAACCTTAGGTAAGCGTTGGTACAAAGGCATTTGACCGCCTTCAAAACCTTTAATAGCTACGCCTGAACGTGATTTTTGACCTTTTTGACCAGATCCACAAGTCTTGCCTTTACCGCTTCCGATACCGCGACCAACGCGCATGCGGTTTTTAGTAGATCCATCTTGTGGTTTTAATTCATTAAGTTTCATCTAACTATATCCTTTTTTTATCAGTTACTATGTCAGGCGGTATTACTCGCCTTCAACTTTAACCAAATGACTAACTTTATTAACCATACCGCGCACCGATGGAGTATCTTCTAGCTCTCTCGTTTTGTGCATTTTATTTAAACCAAGCCCAATTAATGTAGCGCGTTGATATGCTTTACGACCAATAGGTGAACCAATTTGTGTAACCTTAAGAGTCTTGCCGGCTGTTTTCTTTACAGGTGCTTTTTTCACTGGAGCTTTCTTAGCTACAGGCTTCTTAGCAACCGCTTTTTTCGCTGGTGTTTTCTTTTTTTCTTCAGCCATAACTCAAATCCTTATGCTTAAAATCTTATTTATCTATTACTCGCCAGCATCCGCTGCCAAAGTAGTCATACCAACTTCGCGGTTAGAAACAATATCGCTTACTTTTTTATTACGGCGATTTGCTACGTGGCGCGGGCTTTGCGTGTCTTTTAATGCTGCGAATGTTGCGTTTACCATGCTGTATGGGTTGTTTGAGCCAATCGCTTTAGCAACAATATCTTGTATTCCAAGAACTTCGAATACTGCGCGCATTGGCCCGCCAGCGATGATACCTTTACCAGCAGGGGCAGAGCGAAGGAAAACTTTACCAGCGCCATCTTTACCAAATACGTCATGATGCAAAGTACGACCTTCACGAAGAGGAACGCGGATCATTTTACGTTTTGCCTGATCCGTAGCCTTTTTGATAGCTTCAGGAACTTCCTTGGCTTTACCATGTCCATAGCCAACGCGACCTTTACCATCGCCGACCACAACGAGTGCAGCAAAACCAAAGCGACGACCACCCTTTACAACTTTTGCAACGCGGTTAATACCAACCAAACGCTCAATTAGTTCTGGCTGCTCGCTATCATCGCGGTGCTTTTTTTCTTGTTGTCCATATGCCATTTCATATAATCCTTTGTCTAAAATTCTAATCCGCCGTCGCGCGCGCCGTCAGCCAAAGCCTTAACACGTCCATGATAAAGATAGCGACCACGATCAAATACAATCTTGCTAACGCCTGCTTTTTTAGCACGCTGCGCAACTAATTTACCAACCTCATTAGCAGCTTCTTTATTTGCTCCAGTTTTAAGCTTTTCCTTCAAGCTTGCCTCTAAAGTAGAAGCTGCCGCCAAAGTTTTGCCTTGCAAGTCACAAATAACTTGCGCATAAATCTGCTTACCACTGCGGTAGACTGAAAGACGCGGACGAGTAACGCGCACTCCAACACGATCAATATTGACGCGACGGATTTTATTACGTGTTCTAAACTTGCGGCGCTGCGCCGGAGTTGTTTTAACTGATGCTGCTTTTGCCATCTTATTAATTCCCTATTTCTTCTTACCTTCTTTGCGAATGATATATTCATCCACATAACGAATGCCTTTGCCTTTATATGGCTCAGGTTTTTTAAATGCTCTAATTTCAGCGGCAACTTGACCAACGCGCTGTTTATCAATTCCACTTATTTTAAGCTTTGTCTGCTTTTCCAGCTCAACCTTAACTCCAGCAGGAATCTCATAAATTACATCATGAGAAAATCCTAGAGCAAGAACTAATTTTGTCCCTTGCAGATTTCCACGGTAACCAACACCATGGATCTCAAGGTTTTTAACATATCCCTGACTTACGCCAATACATATATTGTCAACCAAAGTTCTCATAGTTGGCCAGATTTTTTGAGCAAACTTAGAATTTGATTTAGGGCTTAGGCGCACTATTTTAGAAGCTTTCCCGTCATCATTCGCAGCGTCTTCTATCACGGCAGACACCTCATCATGAAGAACAAGCTTAAGCTCGCCTAATTTACCTTTTGCTTTAACATCCTGACCATTGATTTGAATTTCAACGCCTTCAGGGATTGTTACAGGATTTTTACCAATACGTGACATTTCTCACATTCCTTAAATAATTAATCTATGCCCAGCCTAGAAGACGCGACAAAGAATTTCACCACCAACATTTGCCGCGCGTGCCTTATGGTCAGCCATAACGCCTTGCGGAGTAGACACAACCAAAATACCAAGACCATTATAAAAGCGTGGCATAGTTTTTACATTTGTATAAACGCGACGACCTGGCTTAGACACACGGTTAATTTGACGAATAACGCCTTCACCATCCGCATATTTCAGCTGAATTTGAAGATTCTTTTTGTTACCGCCAATATCTTCAATTTTATAGCCACGGATAAAGCCTTCATCCTTTAAAACATTACATACGTTTTCACGAACCTTTGAAAATGGACATTCAACAATTGTTTTACCAGCTTGTTGCCCATTACGAACGCGCGTTAACATATCACCTAGGGGATCACTCATAGTCATAATTGTATCCTCCTTCTACCAACTTGATTTCACAACGCCCGGCAACTCACCACGAGATGCAAGGTCTCTCAATGCAATACGAGAGATATTAAATTTACGATAATAAGAACGCGGGCGACCAGTGATCGCGCAACGATTTCTCATTCTTATTTTTGATGAATTACGAGGCATTTCAGCAAGTTTTAAAACTGCTTGAAAACGCTCATCCGCAGGAATAGCCTTATCCTTGATAATTGCCTTAAGTGCAGCACGCTTAGGGGCAAGGCTATTAACCAGCTTTTTGCGCTTTTTATCTCTTTCGATCATACAGACTTTTGCCATTAACTTACTTCTTTCCTTAAATTATCTATTTTTTAAACGGCATCTTAAATGCAGAAAGAAGTTCTTTTGCTTCTTCATCATTTGATGCTGTTGTACAAATCACAATATCCATACCGCGGATTTTATCTACCTTATCATAGTTGATTTCAGGGAAGATAATATGCTCAGTAATGCCCATCGCATAATTTCCGCGACCATCAAAGCTTTTGCCATTAACTCCGCGAAAGTCGCGAATACGTGGCATAGCAATTGTAATCAAACGATCTAAAAACTCATACATACGGTCACCGCGCAATGTAACTTTCGTTCCAATTGCTTGCTCTTCACGGATTTTAAATGATGCATTTGATTGGCGCGCCTTGCAAATAACAGGCTTTTGCCCCGCTATTAATGTCATAGCCTCAATTGCATTTTCCATGTGCTTACGGTCTTGAGTCGCTTCAC
Organism: Micavibrio sp.; assembly: GCA_026989265.1. GTDB lineage: Bacteria > Pseudomonadota > Alphaproteobacteria > Micavibrionales > Micavibrionaceae > UBA1672. Next base: position 6,758 of record JALSJP010000002.1, on the reverse strand, counting down.
CAACTCCCATATTAAGCACAATTTTATCCAAGCGAGGACGCATATGTGGGTTTTTATACCCAAATTTTTTATCCAGTGCAGGAACGATTTCTTTTTCGTATAACTCTTTGTAACGTACAGACATTTCCATTAACCTTGCTTAATTTCCTCGCCAGACTTTCTAGCCACGCGAATCTTTTTACCATCTTTTGAAACTTTATAACCAACGCGACTAGGTGACCCATCTTTAGGATCTGCAATCGCTACATTAGAAACATGAATAGGCAATTCAATTTTTTGAATCCCACCTGGTGATGCTTGCGTAGGCTTTTGATGCTTAGTCACAAGATTAATGCCCTTAACAAGGACACGACGTTTTTCAGTAAGAACCTTGAGAACCTCACCTTTTGCGCCTTTATCACGGCCTGTTAAAACGACAACTTCATCGCCTTTTTGAATTTTTAATTTATTTTTCACTTGGGACTGTGCCATAGCTATAGTACCTCCGATGCCAATGAAATAATTTTCATGTAACCGCCCGCGCGAAGCTCACGCGTAACTGGTCCAAAAATACGTGTGCCAATAGGCTCGCCATTCGTGCTTATTAACACACAAGCATTTGTATCAAAGCGAATTTTCTCGCCATGTTTGCGCTGCAAGCCAAATCTAGTGCGAACAATTACAGCCCTGCGAACATCGCCTTTTTTAACTTTACCGCGTGGAATTGCCTCCTTAACGGATACTACGACAACATCACCAACATTAGCAGTGCGCCTGTGAGAACCGCCAAGCACCTTAATGCATTGAACTTCTCTTGCGCCGCTATTATCAGCAACATTCATACGGGATTGCATCTGTATCATGTCTATGCACCCTTCTTTTTAGCGGTTGTCTTTTTAGCTGGTGTTTTTTTAGCTGGTGTTTTTTTAACAGCAGGCTTTTCAGCTTCATTTGAAGCCTCATCACCAGTAATAACAGCCCAACGCTTACGCTTAGAAAGCGGGCGGCACTCAATAATAGAGACACGATCACCTGACTTAAACTGATTGGCTTCATCATGCGCAGTGTATTTGTCTGAGCTTTTAATATATTTCTTATAAACAGGATGCATATAACGACGCTCAACAAGAACAGTTATAGTCTTGTCAGCCTTATCACTTACTACATTTCCTTCTAATACACGACGTGGCATATTACCTACTCCTCTTAAGCGGCTTTTTTAGCAGCAGATTTAACTTCTGCAGCTCGTTTTTCATTTAATATTGTCTTCGCTCTAGCGATATCACGGCGCGCTACGCGAATAGGCGCTGTATTTTCCAAAGCGCCTTGAGACTGCTGAAAACGTGCATTGAATTGCGCCTTACGCAAATCAAGAACGATCTTCACAAGCTCATCAATAGATTTTGATCTCAAGTCTTCAACATTCATTATGCTGCCTCCCCTATCGCGCCAACGCGCTTAACAAATTTAGTTTTAAGCGGAAGCTTCATAGCCGCAAGATCAAATGCCTCGCGCGCAACTTCCTCAGAAACTCCATCAATTTCAAACATAATACGACCCGGTTTAACGCGAGCAGCCCAATATTCAGGAGAGCCTTTACCCTTACCTTGACGAACTTCCAGCGGCTTTGCCGTTACAGGAACATCAGGGAATATGCGTATCCAAACCTTACCTTGACGCTTCATATGGCGCGTCATAGCGCGGCGAGCAGCCTCAATCTGACGAGCAGTAATACGGTCAGGGCTTTGCGCCTTTAAACCATAAGCACCAAACGCTAACGTAGCGCCACCTTTAGCATTGCCGTGGATACGACCCTTAAACTGTTTACGGTGTTTAAACTTTTTTGGACTTAACATCTCTTCTAGTCTTTCACTCTTTAATTATCGCCCCTTGCAAATAATGCAGGAATGCGGACATAAAAAAATTATCATTCACATGGACTTTTAACTCTTTGAGTTATAGTTCCCATATGGCGCTTATTATCAAGCTTTACATTAGTTGGCGCGAACTTATCGCATTTAAAAATAAAAATCCAGTACTTTATTAAATTTTATTTAAAAAACTTATTCTAGCACTATCTTTTTGGCGCACCACCACGCGCTTCTGACAAACGTTTATCACGAGCCATAGGATCATGCTCCATAACATCACCTTTATAAAGCCAGATTTTAACGCCAATGATACCGTATGTTGTCAAAGCCTCTGCTGTGCCGTAATCAATATCAGCGCGGAAAGTGTGCAATGGAACGCGACCTTCACGATACCATTCCATGCGCGCAATATCTGCCCCGCCCAAACGACCAGATACGTTAATGCGGATACCTTGCGCTCCAAAACGAAGGGCATTTTGCACCGCGCGTTTCATAGCACGGCGGAAAGATACGCGGCGTTCCAATTGTTGCGCAACATTTTCAGCAACTAATTGAGCATCAACCTCAGGTTTGCGAACCTCAACGATATTAAGACCAACCTCACCACCAGCGCGGCGAGACAGATTCTGGCGAAGCTTTTCAATATCTGCGCCTTTTTTACCAATTATAACACCGGGGCGAGCAGTATAAACTGTTACCTTAGTTGTTTTAGCAGCGCGCTCAATAATAACTTTACTAACGCCAGCGGCTTTTAAATGCTCATGAATATATTCACGTAATTTAATGTCATTAACCAGCTTATCCGCGTAATCACGTCCAGCATACCAACGTGAATCCCACGTACGGTTAATTCCTACTCTTAAACCAATTGGATTAATCTTCTGTCCCATATTACTTAAGCCTCTTCTGCTTCTTTAACGATTATAGTCATATTACTGACTTTCTTTTCAATTCTTGCGCCACGTCCGCGAGCTCTTGCTCTAAAACGTTTCATCATAATAGTTTTGCCAACATAAGCTTCGGATACCACCAAGCGATCAACATCAAGCCCATGATTATTCTCTGCATTTGCGACAGCAGACTGTAACAGTTTCAACACATCTTGTGCAATACGTCTTTTAGAGAACTGTAAATCCACTAACGCTCTAGAAGCAGTTTTGCCGCGAATAGTTTGCGCCACAAGATTTAATTTCTGTGGAGAAGTGCGCAAGTATTTACCATACGCCCTCGCTTCATTCTCTTTTGTTCTACTAGGATTTGTTGACTGTCCCATTTTATTTTCCTCAAGTTATACTTTATTTTTTGGCTTTTTTATCAGCGCCATGACCATAATATGTGCGCGTAGGAGCAAATTCACCCAATTTATGCCCGATCATCTGATCTGATATAATGACAGGAATAAATTTCTTTCCATTATGCACACCAAAAGTTAAACCGATCATATTTGGCAGAATTGTTGATCGGCGTGACCATGTTTTAATTACTGTGTTCTTGCCGCTTGCTCTTGCTACCTCAATCTTTTTTAGAAGAGATTTCTCGATAAACGGACCTTTCCATACACTACGTGCCATTTTATTTCTTTCCTTATAAATCTAATGCTGTGTTATCAGCTTTATTACCTGTTACTTCACTCATTACTTCAGCCATAGCCTTTTCCTCTTGGCGCATTAATCTGCCAATATCATCGTTAGTTATAGGCTTTAAGCTCTCATCAATTTCGACACTACCATCAATAATACTAGCTCTTGATTTAAACTGTTTATCCATAATAAATGCTCCTTAAATCCTATTTCTTGTTACGGCGGCGAATAATATATTTATCGCTCGCTTTACCTTTTTTACGTGTTTTATAACCCTTAGTTGGCACGCCCCAAGGCGTAACAGGATTACGACCACCAGAGCTTTTACCTTCACCACCGCCATGAGGGTGATCAACAGGGTTCATAACAACTCCGCGAACATGAGGACGACGACCTTTCCAGCGGTTACGTCCAGCCTTACCCATATTGGTGTTGCTGTGATCTGGATTAGAAACCGCGCCAACACTTGCCATACATTCGGAAAGTACTATGCGAAGCTCCCCTGATGCAAGCTTAATTTGAGCGTAGCCTTGATCGCGACCAACAAGCTGAGCATATGTGCCAGCAGAGCGAATCATCTGAGCGCCTTTACCTGGTTTCATCTCAATATTATGGATGATTGTACCAACTGGCATATTCTTAAGTGGCATTGCATTACCTGGTTTAATATCAACCTTTGATCCTGCAATAACTTTATCGCCAACTTTCAAACGTTGAGGCGCGATAATATAGTTACGAGTGCCGTCCTCATACTGGATTAATGCGATAAAAGATGTACGGTTAGGGTCATATTCTATGCGCTCAACAGTGGCGGGCATATCCCATTTTGTACGTTTCCAGTCAATTATGCGATATTTACGCTTATGACCACCACCAATATGGCGAGAGGTAATGCGCCCCATATTATTACGACCACCAGTCTTGCTCAAACCTTCGGTTAGAGCTTTTTCTGGTGCGCCTTTCCATAGGTCAGATCTATCAATCTGAATTAGCTGGCGCATACCAGGGGTAACAGGGTTAAATTTTTTCAATGCCATTTTCTTAACTTCCTTTTATATTCACTCATTATCGGCGAGCCACCATGGTTGCATTAATTTAGATATTTGCTCCAGTGTCAATTGTTTGACCTTCTTCAAGCGTTACAATCGCCTTTTTGAAATCAGAACGACTACCTTTAACACCCTTAAAAGTCTTACTCTTACCTTTTTGGATAACAGTATTAACGCCCTTAACTTTTACACCAAACAAAACCTCAACGGCTTGTTTAATATTTGGCTTAGTCGCAGAATTAGGAACTTTGAAAGTTACTTTAGAATACTCACTTCCAAGAGTTGCTTTTTCTGTTATATGCGGAGAGCGGATAATTTCATACATCCATTCTGCGGGTGCTATTTTCTTTGCTTTAGCCATTGCCCTAACCTTTCAATCTTGCAGTTAAATCATTAACCGCGTCTTTTGTTAATACCAAAACATCACGGCGAATAATGTCATAAACATTTGCACCGGCGCTCGGAAGAACATCAATGCGCGGCAAATTAGCAGTAGCTCTTGCAAAATTTGCATCAACTTCTTGCCCACTAACTATTAAAGCGGAATTAAATCCAAATTTAGCGATTTTTGCTGCCATTGGCTTAGTCTTATGGTCCTTAGATTTTGCTTCATCAATGATAATGATTTTTCCATCTTTTGCTTTTGAAGAAAGTGCGATTTTCAAAGCTAATTTACGAATTTTCTTAGGGAGGTCAACCGCATGAGAGCGAACAACTGGCCCATGAACAGCCGCTCCGCCGCGGTCAATATTACGCTTCAAATCACCAGCGCGCGCGCGCCCAGTTCCTTTTTGCGCCCAAGGCTTTTTACCTGTACCAGTAATTTCATGGCGCTGTTTCGCTTTATGGTTACCAGAGCGACGCTTCGCTAGCTGGTAGTTCACCATGCGATGTAAAATATCTTGGCGAATTTCTACGCCAAATACGGATTTATCAAGGATAATTTCCCCTGCATCCTTATTTTCTAAAGTCTTTACAGATAGTTTCATTAACCCTATTCCTCTTCACTTGATACAGGAGCTTCTTCAGAAGGAGCATCTGCCTTAATATCTTCTACTTTTGGAGCTTCTCTAAAGCCCGCAGGAAGTGGAATGCCTTCTGGCGCTGGCTTTTTAACCGCGTCATTAATCAAAACCCAACCTTTTTTTGCTCCAGGCACTGCGCCCTTAACAAGAATTAGGTTATCTTCCAAATCAACCGCAACTATTTCAAGATTTTGCGTTGTAACTTTTTCTGCGCCCATATGACCAGCCATTTTCTTACCTTTGAAAACACGACCAGGGTCTTGACATTGACCAGTTGAACCATGCGCTCTGTGAGAAACCGACACACCATGAGTGGCGCGCATTCCGCCGAAATTATGGCGTTTCATAGCTCCTTGAAAACCCTTACCAATTGATGTTCCCGTAACATCAACAAATTGACCAGCTATATAGTGGTTCGCGCCAATTTCCGCGCCAACTTCTAATATATTTTCGTTAGAAACACGAAACTCAGCCAATTTCTTCTTAGGCTCAACTTTAGCTTTGGCAAAATGCCCACGATTTTGCTTTGATGTGCGCTTAACTTTCGCCTTGCCCGCTCCAAGCTGCACAGCGACATAGCCATCTTTTTCTTCCGAGCGAACAGCAATAACCTGACATTCATCAACTTTTAAAACAGTAACAGGGATATGGCGGCCATCTTCATCGAAGATACGGCTCATCCCTTCTTTACGTGCAATTAATCCAGTTCTTTTAACCATTTTGGTCATTTTTTCTTCCTTTCCAGAGGTTGATCCTTACAATCAACATAGCTTGTCAAATTTAGGCAATTACTAAGCAGCCATTTGACCTATTTTAATTTCAACATCCACGCCCGCTGGCAAATCAAGCTTCATCAAAGCATCGATAGTTTGCGGAGTTGGCTCAACAATATCCAAAAGGCGCTTATGTGTACGCATTTCAAATTGTTCTTGAGACCCCTTATTAACGTGGGGTGATCGAATAACAGAGAATTTCTTTATTCTGTTAGGCAAAGGAACAGGACCACGTACTGATGCGCCCGTTCTTTTTGCTGTATTAACAATTTCAGCACTCGCCGTATCCAAGATACGGTGATCAAATGCCTTAAGTGTAATTCTAATACTTTGAGTATCCATTATTCTATACCTTATATTTTTTCAAAATCACTCAATAATTTTACCAACGACGCCCGCGCCAACAGTTCTGCCGCCTTCACGGATAGCAAAACGAAGACCCTCAGTCATTGCAATTGGTGCAATCAGTGTCACTTCCATG
>JALSJP010000001.1 GCA_026989265.1 Micavibrio sp. | reverse complement strand
AGTTTTGGATATTGTGATTTTCTCGGATATATATGCAATTGTTTTCTCGCCGATATCAATAGCCATATAGCCTTCGGGGATATTATCTATATCAACGCATTTATGGGCTGCGTTTTCTTTAAGCTCCGCCACCACTATCAAATCTTTGGGAAGAATTATCTCACACCCAATAGATTTTGCTTTTTCCATGATTAAAGTTGCGGTTTTGACCATGTCTTTTTCACATAAAGATTGTTTAACATCAACGCCCCCAGCATAAAGGAATGTATTAGCCATGCCCCCGCCAAGGACTAAATAGTCAACCTTTTCTATTAGATTTTCTAATACGCTTAGTTTTGTTGATATTTTTGCCCCGCCAACAACTGCCAAAACGGGTTTTTTGGGCGTCTCTAATGCTTTTGTAAGTGCGGCTAGCTCCTCTTCCATTAATAATCCAGCCGCATGAGGCATTAATTTTGGAAGCCCAACAGTAGAAGCATGCGCGCGGTGAGATGCAGAAAAAGCATCATTAACATATATATTGCCTAATTTTGCTAGCTCCTTGGCAAAGTCAATGTCATTGGCTTTTTCACCTTTGTGAAAGCGGAGGTTTTCCATCAAAATGATATCACCTGACTTGGCAGAATTTGCAATATTTTGCGCCGTCTCGCCGATGCAAACAGGTGAGAATTTAACAGGGCAATTCCATTGCTTTTCAAGTATAGGTGCAAGGAAAGCAAGCGACATTTCAGGCTGTTGTTCGCCTTCTGGTCTGCCAAAATGCGACAAGATAAGCACTATTGCGCCTTGCTCACGCAGATATTCTATTGTGGGCAATAGGCGGTCAATACGAGCGTGATCGGTGACTAGATTACCTTGCCTAGGTACGTTTAGGTCGGCTCTCAATAGAACAGTTTTATTTGCTACATCTAAATCTTTAAGTTTTTGAAAATCCATAATTACACTCTACTTTATAGTTTTTGTACTTTGCGTTGCTTCAATAAGCCGAGAGCGAAGTGGCGCGTCTAACGCGCTATGCCCCGCATCTGGCACAATTATATAATCTGCTTCTGACCATGATTGATGCAATTTATTTGCGGTTTTGATCGGGCATATAATATCATACCGCCCTTGAATAATGGTTGTGGGGATAGAGCGCAAGCCCTCAATTTCATTAAGCAGGCTTTTTTCTGTTGGGATAACATTATTTTTGAAATAATGTGCCTCAATGCGGGCTAGAGCTAGGGCATTTTGTTTTTGCTCATCGGTTGTGATCGTCTCGTAATTGGGGATAAGCGAGGAGCACGCGCCTTCATATAAGCTCCAATGGATAGCAGCTTGCATTTGCTTATCAGGGTCGCTGTCATCGGTTAGAATCTCATAATAAGCGTTAAGTAAATCATTTCGCCTGTCTATATCTATAAAATTAGAAAACTGCTCCCATGCTTCGGGGTAAATGCTTCTTATGCCATATAAAAACCAGTCTATTTCTGATTGCTCTAATAAAAATATCCCGCGCAATATTAGGCTGATGCAACGAGTTTTATGTTTGGCAGCATAATATAGTGCAAGAGTTGACCCCCATGAGCCGCCAAATATATGCCAGTCATTAATATTAAGGCGCTCGCGCAGCATTTCAATATCACCCATTAGATGCTCGGTTGTGTTATTTTCTAAACATCCCAAAGGAGAAGAACGTCCAGCCCCGCGTTGATCGAATATTATAATGCGATAATGTTCGGGATCAAAAAACCGCCTATGCATTGGGGTTGCGCCCGCTCCCGGTCCACCATGCAGCAGTAATATCGGAACTCCGTCAGGGTTTCCGCTTTGCTCCCAATATAGGTTATGCACGTCATCAACTTCTAAAAACCCGCTGGAATAGGGCGTTATTGGCGGAAACAGGTCAAGTAGTCTTGATTTATGGCTCATTAATCACCCGCCATGTTTTGTTGCTGCTTGAATAAAGCTTCGAAGCGTTCAGGATGCTCAATTTCCATATATGCGCCATTATATGATTTTATCCAGCCGCGCACACGGATTAGTTTACCGTTCCATTGCTTAGGGTCAATTTTTGCCTTTACAAATTTCCGTAAGTTAAATGCAGAGATAGCCACAGTGAAATCATCGCGCCAATTATTACCAAAATTTAAGTAGAGCTTATTTTTGCGCAAAGAAGCGCTTTGTACCTTGCCCTCAACAATTTGATAGCTACCTATATATTCTTCTGCCTGCTCAGGGGATAATATCTTATGCTCATCCATATTCCACATGCCAGATTTATTCGTGCGCGCGCCATTTTCAAGTGCAAGCATTTGCCCCGCCATTTCAGGGTTATATTGAGTAGTCCTAACCCGCGCCACGCCAAGTGATAGCAATAATCCTTGCGTCCAGATATTATCATTTGCTCGCACTAAATGCGCGATATCATGCCCCATACGGTTAGTGTGCCCTTTATCTTTTGACTTGGTTTGATAGATAATGACCTTTTTGTTGACAAGGAAATCCTCAAGTATTTTTTGCGCGGTTATAGCTAAATCACCCGACTCATAGAAATCTAAATCGGGGAAATCAAGCCCTGCCAAATGAATGATGCCCCCATTATCTAGATTCACAGTTAAAGGATTAACCACCTCGATAACTTTTGCTATCCCAGTTTTTCTTAAGGATGAAAAATCACCGCTTGGAATAATATTTTCTTGCGCAAATATCCCAGAGCTAAAAAATAAGCTGGTCACAAAGGAAAATATGGTTAAAATCTTTTTCATGATGATAAAGCGTTTCTTTTATATTTTTAGCGTCCTTATATTGACGCATGGTTTAACTGGTTGTAGCACAAATCCTGCCACAGGTAAGAATCAATTTACAGCCCTTATGTCTCCGTCTCAAGAATTGCAGATCGGCGCAAAGGAGCATTCCAAAATTATAAAGCAATATGGCATTTATGATGATAAAAAGCTCGGAGAATATATGAGCCGCGTTGGTGCAAAAGTTGTTAAATACACGGAGCGCCCCGAAGTTGAGTACAAGTTTTATCTGCTAGATAGCCCGATGATTAACGCATTTGCTCTTCCGGGCGGGTATATTTACATGACGCGCGGGCTGTTATCTCTGGCTAATAGTGAGGCAGAAATGGCAGGAGTCCTCGCTCATGAAACGGGGCATATCACGGCTCGCCACTCGGCGGAGCGCTACTCCCGCGGCATGGTTACATCATTGGGCGCGATGGTATTATCCGCAGCCGTCGGCAGTTCTGGCGTATCGCAAGCTTTAGGGATTGGCTCTGATCTATTCATGAAATCCTACTCAAGAGGGCAGGAAATGCAAGCCGATAGCCTTGGTATTCGCTATCTTGTGCGCTCAGGATATAACCCAAAGGCAATGGCTGGATTCTTGCGTAATTTACAAGCTGATAGCGCATTACAAGATATGGTGGATAAGAAAAAATCTTCTAAAGGCGGCGGATATTTCGCAACTCACCCCGCAACGCAAGACAGGGTTAATAAAACAATATCAGAAGCTCAGCAATATGCAGGGCAGGGCGCAAATAATAAATGGATAGATAATCGCTCATCATACTTGCGTATGCTTGATGGCGTTATATATGGCGACAGCGCAGAGCAAGGCTTTGCTCGAGGGCGTAATTTTTATCACCCTAATATGGGCTTTAAATTCTCTGTACCTGAAAATTATAAGATTATAAATCAGCCTTCACAAGTTATAGCCGCCGCCAAAAATGGTGCGGTTATTATTTTTGATATTGCCCTGAATAAAAATGCCTTATCCCCGATGTCATTCATTAAAGATGTTTGGATGCATGGTGAGCCTGTAACGGGCGCAGAAAATATACGTGTTAACGGTATGAGCGCGGCAACAGCTTCGTTTAATGGCAATATTAATGGCAGACCAATGCAGGTGCAATTGGTTGCGATCAAGTGGAGCGATAACAAAGTTGTGCGCTTTCAAGTGGCTATCCCTAACGGTCTTTCAAGCGCTCAGCTTAATGATTTAAAAAGATCAACATATAGCTTTAGCCGTATGAGCGAGAAAGAAAAGCGCGACATGCGTCCTTATCGCATTAAGATCATTGTAAGCAAAGCTGGTGATAGCGTTGCAAAGCTTGCGCGGCGCATGGCACAAAGCGACCATAAAGAGCAGCGTTTCCGCGTTCTTAATGGTCTAAGTCCTAGTGATAAAATCATACCAAACAGGCTCTATAAAATTGTGGTGGATTAAAAAATCAGGCACACGGAGTATTGATGTGCCTGATTGATATGGTAATTTAAAAATAATCTATGCAGCTTCTTGAGATTTATCACTATTATCATCATTGCTAACAGCAGCAGATTTAATGGTGCTCATCATAATATCTTCAAGCTTCTCAGTGGCTTTTACCTCTGTAATATCATCAATCGCGGCAACTTCACGTGCAAGACGTTCAAGCGCTGATTGGTATATTTGACGCTCACTATATGATTGATCGTTGTCATCATTGCTGCGCTTTAGATCGCGCAATACTTCTGCGATAGATACAGGGTCGCCAGAATTTATCTTTGTTGCATATTCTTGCGCTCTACGGCTCCACATTGTACGGCGAACACGTGAGCGACCTTTAAGAGTTTGCAAGGCATCGCCAAGACGTTCATTAGAGCTAAGCTTGCGCAAGCCTGAAATTTCTGCTTTTCCAACAGGGATCTTCAGGCGCATACGGTCTTTTTCAAAGCCAACCACATATAAAGAAATTTCCATACCTGCAATTGTTTGTGTTTCCACGCCTTCAACAACGCCAACGCCATGAACTGCATATACTACGTTATCACCTGCTTTAAAATCGAAATTATCATTACCAGCCATATTTTTTCACCTATCTCTATAAATTAATAATTGTTATAAAATGCTATGAGAACACCAATTTACATGACTGTAAAAGGTTACTCACTTTGCCTTTCGGCTAACTTAACTAACTGAACATAAAACAGAGCATAACAAATTTTTCACCTTTTTTCAACATAAATAGACAGAAAAATCAAAATATTTACATATCTTTAATGTTTTGGTGTTTTAATGCTGTGTTTTAACGGCTATAATACGAGCATGATCCAGCCTAACTTACATCTACAAAAACCATTAGAAGACTATGTCGAATATACTGAAAAGCTAAGCTTGCGTTCTATCGGCTTGCTAGAAACCATGTCTGATCCATCATTTTCATTTCAAGACCCTTATCATAATGCTGTAGGAAGAATTGAGGCAGAGCGAACTTTAGATCACCGCTTAAGGACCTATAAGAATGCTAGCTATAAGGTTAGTGATTTTATGTGGGGGCGCAGGCAAGATGTTGCTTACATGTTTTGGAGCTATCGCTATACCCCGCGCAAAAAGCTTATGGAGCGCAGCATGCCAGAGCCATTAATAATGGAGGGTATGAGCGAGCTTAAATTTTTGCCAGATGGTAAAATTTATTCTTGCTGTGAATTTTGGGGGGAGCATAGTGGCTTTGACATTAAGGCTTACAAGAAGCCGCCTCAAGCAAAGTAAATTCGCAAGTATCTGTATTTATTTCCGCATCCACGCCTATTGGCATTGTGTATAAATCCTCGCCATGACCAAAAGGCAGATTGTATAACACGGGTATATCAAGCCCATCAGTATGTTCTGATATTATATCTTTAAGGCTGTATCCGAACGGGCGACCTGATTCTTGCATATTTGTGAACTGCCCAAATGCGAGCGCATTTATTTTATCTAAAACGCCGATTCGTTTAAGGTGTAAAAACATACGATCAACGCGGCTTAATTCTTCGTTGCAATCTTCAAGAAATAAAATGCTATCCTTATAAAAATCATTTGGCAGTGTTTGAGGCAGATATTGAAATATGCTTAAATTCCCGCCAATAAGCACGCCTTTTGCGCTACCACTTTTAAGAATGTTACCCTGATTAACGGGATAGCTAACTATGTCCCCGCCTAGCAGTTCTAAAAGATGGTCTAATTGCTTGTATTTATGAACATTTTTAAATACTTCCCCATGGAACGTCGAAATATTTGTATGTGCATATACGGCGTTTAGCAAAGATGTAACATCGCTAAACCCAATCAAGATTTTAGGAGTGCTGTTTTTTAGCCGCTCAAAATTTATAGTTTCTAATAGGTGAGCGCATCTATTGCCGCCGCCCGCCGCCCATATTGCTTTTATATCCTTGCGCTGCCAAAGCCCTTGGAACGCAAGTGATTTTTGCAAGTGATTACCTGCGGATTGGTTCTCGCGCTCATATGTTTGTGGATGGATGAAAACTTCAAAGCCAAGGCTTTCTAACAAAGCTTTGGACTTTTCTATATCCTCTTTTTCAACATAGCTAGAGGGCGCAAAAACGCCAATTTTATCACCTTTATTAAGTGCTGGTGGGATGATGTTAGCCATCAGCGTTAATGCGAGAGATTAGCTCTTGCAGCACTTCTTCTGACTTTAGATTAGCAATTTGACATGTGCCTGCAGCGTGATGTCCGCCGCCGCCATATTCAAGCATTAATGCGCCTATATCTGTTTTGCTGCTACGGTCTAATATTGATTTACCAGTCGCAAACACAGTGTTTTGCTTGTTCTTGCCCCATACAATATGGATTGAGATATTACAGCTTGGAAAAAGCGCATAAATGACAAAGCGGTTTCCAGCCCATATTGTTTCTTCCTTGCGCAGGTCAAGCACCACAAGATTGTCATGAACGCTAGCGCATCGCTCGATCTGTTCTCTACATTTTAGTTGATGTTCAAAATAAAGATCAACGCGTTCCTTTACATCGGGCAAATTTAGTATGTCATTGATATTATTATTATCGCGGCAATGATCAATTAACTTCATCATTAGTTGATAGTTAGAAATATTAAAATCCCGAAAACGCCCAAGCCCTGTTCTTGCATCCATAATAAAGCTTAAAAGCCCCCAACCTTCGGATGAAAGTATTTCTTCTTTTGTGAAATCAGCAGTATCCGCCTTGTCGACGGCTGTCATCATATCTTCTGAGATATTGGGAAGAGCATCTGCCCCGCCAAAATAATCATAAACCACGCGTGCAGCCGATGGAGCATCTACATTTATCACATGGTTATTTGGCTTGCCTTTTATGCGTGATTCTTCACTTGCGTGATGGTCAAAAGCAATATATGCGCCTTCATTATATGGCAGATTGGTTGTTATGTCGTTTTCTCCGACCTCGATAAGACCATCTTGCATGTCTTTTGGATGAGCAAACATAATATCATCAATAAAATCCAGCTCTTTTAAAATAATACCGCATACCAGCCCATCCATATCACTACGAGTTATAAGACGGTATTTCTTGCCTTTTTCAGGGAGGATTTTATTATTTACTTGTGACATAAATTGTAACCTTATTTTATGATATTTAAAAAATAGATGAATGATTAGTATGTTATTTTTTTATGACGGTGTCTATAAAATATAGTGGTCTTTTTTTAGTCTCTCCGAAAATTCGCCCGATATATTCGCCCAATACCCCGATAGTTAGTAGCTGTATTCCGCTTAAGAATGCTATCATAACCGATATTGATGCCCAACCCGCAACGTCAGAGCCATAGAATAATGTTTTGAATATAATAAATATGCCAAACATGAATGATGCTATGGATATTAATAGACCGAATAGGCTGGCCACTCTTAAGGGCTTTGTGCTAAATCCTGCTATTCCTTCCATTGCTAGGTTAAATAGCTGGAAGTAATTCCATTTCGTCTTTCCTGCTGCTCTTGGCTCTCTATTATATTGCATAGCCACTTGATGAAAGCCAATCCATGCGAATAAGCCCTTCATAAATCGATGTTTTTCACGTAGTTGAATAAGCGCATCAATAGAACGCCTGTTCATAAGGCGAAAATCGCCTGTGTTTTTAGGTATTTCTACGTTATTCGCTATGAAGTTTATGACATTATAAAAGCCATTAGAGGTGAATTTCTTAAACCATGTCTCGCCTTCGCGCTCTATCCTTTGACCATAAACAACGTCTGCGCCAGTTTCTTTCCAAATTGCAATCATATCAGGAATAAGCGACGGTGGATCTTGCAAATCCGCATCTAAAATTATAAGAGCGCCGCCACGCGCATTATCAATTCCAGCAGTCATAGCGGCTTCTTTGCCAAAATTACGGGAGAAATTTATAATGACGGCTCGTTTATCTTTTTGATATATAGCTTCCAAAAGGCTTTTTGTGTTGTCAAAACTACCATCATTTATATAGATTATCTCAAAATTATAATCCATATCATCAATAACCTTGGTAAGCGCATCATGGCATATATTGATAACTTCTTCTTCGTTATAGCAAGGAATTACAATGGATATTAATTCTTTTGTCATGGAGCATTTCCTGAATTATGGTTTTGTTTTAACACATAAACATCATGCATGGTAATTTTATCGGGGTCAGTAGTTACACCAGTTAATGTTGTGTCAAAAGGAATAGTTTCCTCAAATACATAATTTTCCATGTTGGTTTTGAAATGCTCGCTAGACATTAAAAATTCAAGATAGTTATGGCTTGGCTCATTTGATCCTGTTTTCCTATATTGTGGAATAGTTATAACGCTAGGTTTATAGAGATCCATATCTTGGGCAAACATATCAACATATTTTAGCATTTCTTGCTTTATGTCTAGCTTATCTTGCTCACTTGAAGCAGCCTCCATTTTTATGGATAGCCCATGAATTGTCCATATATGAGAAAATCGTGAGCCATTTTTCAAATCTGTAATATATGGCAGGGCAGAAAGCATAGTCTTTAGGTCATATGTCGCATATGTGTTATTCCACGCCAGCTCATCTATTAGCTCGATTAATGGCTGGGCGGTGAATTGACCAGTTGTTAGATATTTATGTTTCCCGCCAGTTGTCGCACTGATATTTAGCATTACAATAAACGCGGCGGCAACCCATATGGGCGTGTCATTATTATTCATTAGTGATTTAGCAATAGCAAACGCAGCTAGGAATAAAGCCAGCATAGCAAAGCTTAAGAAAGGTATAGTGTGATAGTGAAAGCCTTTTTGCTGCACATAGTAAGCCATAAAACAAGCAAGGCTTAACCCTGTGCATATGAATATAAGATGTTTAAGTTTTTCATCACGCAAAAATAGAGCTAAAACCACTGCGACCCCAGCATATATAAGATAATTCAATCTAATGAAAATAGGGAATGGCTTGTCCAGCCCGTAAACAGCATTTAGCTCTGGCAGTAATATATATATATATTCTGGCGCAGCGATATATATAAACCCGATATAGCTTAATCCAAAAATAAGCATCCCTATAAAATCAGGCGATATAATTGTTTTTATTATTGACCTAGAAATAAACAAGCGGTGAGCAAAAAATATTGCTGGAACTACCGCGTAATGAGGTTTTAAGCATATCGCAATTGCTCCCATAATAATGGCTGCAATCATAATTTTGTTGCTTGGCTTTTTATCTATTGTAATTAAATATTGGAGCAATAAAAGCGGCACTATGAATATAAATATGAGATGATCTTTAGAGGCAAAGACGTTCCCTGCAACCCATGTTTCAATGACTATTAAAGCTGATATAATAGTGAAAATATGTGATATTTTGTAATCTATGCGCCTTAATAGCTTGTAAACTATGAAATTTGATATTGCGATATAGCCCATAAATAACAATAAAACGGAGAGATGCGCGCTAATTCCTAAATAGCTATATAGCGGATAAGCAGGCATATATATAAGGAAGCTCATGGGTGGGTTGGATTCATAGAAATCCACGCCATATTTACCGCCCGCAAGGAAACGCTCTAGACATTGAAGTAGCCAGCCTATATCAATGTCTAGATGGACATTCATATATAGATATGACCAAAATATAGTTGATATAGAAATAACAGCTATGGTAAATATTGGATGATATTTAAAATCTATTTTTGTCTTATCAATCAATAGTTAGCCCCAAGGTTGTAATTATAATATTCAATGGTAAATTTATGCTAGATATCTTTAAAAGTCATTATAAAAATTTCAGTAAATTTGCAATTGTTGGCGCATCCAATACGGTTATAGATTTAATTATATTCTATATTTTATACGAGCAATTCGAAATTTATTTTGTGATAGCTCATGTTTGCGCTTTTATTGTCGCTGTAACTAATAGCTTTATTTTCAATGCTCTTTGGACGTTTAAATCACTAAAGCGTGGGCAGATATATAAGCAAATATTATCATTTATTCTCGTTGCAATGGTTGGGCTTGGCGTTAGCAGCATTGCTATCTATTTTGCCTCATTTTATGTGCATATTTATTTGGCAAAGATTTTTGCTATCATGGTGACTATGTTATGGAATTATTACGGCTCATGGCTGTTTGTGTTTAAAAAGAAGGGGTAGCTTTGCTATATATATGATATTGCGCAGTATCAATGTCACTTAAGGTTAAATTCTCCGTCTTTGTAATAGCCATTTGCGCAAAATAAGGTATAAAACATAGAAAAGAGGCACTATATAGGAATAAAGCGAATCTGTGCTTGTCTTTATATGGTTAGTAAAAGTGTATTGACATATGGCAAAAGGCGCGAGAGCCATTACAATAATTTGCTCACGCTCGGAAAAAACACGGTAGTTATGCTTACAATATACTGGCTTTGAATGGTAAACCACGGGGTAGCAATGAAAACCGTCGCTATAAAAGTCTAAGCCCATGATAGATATTTGTTATCTATGAATATAGCTTAGCCAGCTTCTTTTTCATCATTTTTAGAGCTATCAGCTTCCTTTAAGGTGGTGGTCTCAGGCTTCTTTTTCTTCTTCTTTTTGGACTTTTTGTAAATGGGTTGCTTGTTTTCTTCAATGGTGTCCTCTTCAACAAGAACCTCTGTTACATCATCCATATCAGGGATTTCAAACATAGTATCAAGCAAAAGCCCCTCAATTATAGAGCGAAGCCCGCGAGCGCCCGATTTTCGCTCTATTGCTTTCTTCGCAATAGCAGAAAGCGCACCATCAGTGAATTTAAGCTCAGTCTCTTCGATATCGAAAAGCTTTTGATATTGCTTAACTAGCGCATTTTTTGGCTCGGTCAAAATTGTAATAAGCGCATCTTCGTCAAGCTCCTCTAGTGTCGCAATAACAGGAAGCCTACCGATAAATTCAGGGATAAGTCCGTATTTATGTAAATCCTCGGGCTGCAAATCCTTAAGCAGCTCACCAACTGATTTTTCGTTAGGTGCTTTAACGTCCGCGCCAAAGCCGATTGTTGTACCTTTTCCACGCTCTGCAATAACTTTATCGAGTCCAGAAAACGCGCCGCCACAAATAAATAATATGTTAGACGTATCGACTTGCAAGAATTCTTGCTGTGGATGCTTGCGTCCGCCTTGCGGAGGAACAGAGGCTACCGTGCCTTCCATAAGTTTAAGCAATGCTTGCTGCACGCCCTCACCAGATACATCGCGAGTTATAGACGGGTTATCAGACTTACGAGAAATTTTGTCAATCTCATCAATATATACGATACCTTTTTCTGCGCGCTCTACATTGTAGTCAGAGGCTTGAAGCAGTTTAAGCACGATATTTTCAACATCTTCACCGACATAGCCCGCCTCGGTAAGCGTAGTAGCATCCGCCATAGTAAATGGCACATCCAAAATCCGCGCTAATGTTTGTGCAAGCAAGGTTTTACCGCAACCAGTAGGGCCAACAAGCAAAATATTTGATTTTGCAAGCTCTACTTCTGCATTTTCATCGCCATGCTCAAGGCGTTTATAGTGATTATGAACCGCAACTGATAAAACGCGCTTTGCCGTTTCTTGACCAATAACATAATCATCCAAAACGCCTTTAATCTCGCTAGGAGCGGGAACGCCGTCACCAGTGCGGACAAGCTGCGTGCTATCTTCTTCACGGATAATATCCATACATAGCTCAACACATTCATTACATATGAAAACATTAGGCCCCGCTATAAGCTTGCGTACCTCATGCTGGCTCTTTCCGCAGAATGAGCAATAAAGTGTATTTTTCGAATCTGATGAACTTGATGATTTACTCATGGTGATAAGGCTTTCTATCCTTTTATGAATCTCTATTTCGTAATTTAGACAAGTGACATGCATATGCGCAAGCCCATAATTAACTATTATTGATTTAATACTCATTTGCATGTAATTTCACGCTTATAATACAATGTTTCACGTGAAACATAAGAGGAACATGAGGCTATTATGTCATTAAAATCAATAGAAGAAGTTATAGAGAATTTTTCCCTATTCGATGATTGGGAGGATCGTTATCGCTATTTAATAGATATCGGGCGCGTGCTTCCCCGTATGGACGATGAGCTTAAAACAGAGGCAAGCCTTGTTCGCGGCTGCACTTCTCGTGTGTGGCTTGTTCCACATATTAATGATGATGTTTTGACATTTGAAGCGGATAGCGATGCGCATATTGTGCGCGGGCTGATAGCTATATTATTTGCAGCATACCAAGGGCGTAAATTATCTGATATTGCGTCTATTGATATTGAGCAAATGTTTAAGGAAATCGGGCTTGACCAGCATCTAAGCGCAAACCGCCGCAGTGGCTTTTTCGCAATGGTGGAGCGGGTTAGGTCACTAAGAAAATAAATTTACAAAATTATTATGGATATCTTATAATGGGGTGTGGATATTATTAGGTGTAGCAAATGTTTGCTCCTGTTGTTACTGATCTTGTTTGTCAGTAGTATATTTATAGCCCTTATCTTCCGTTTTATTCATATCTTTTTCAAAACCAATAGTGCTTAATATTTTTGGGTAGCTCGCCCCAGAACAGAGCGCACCACCCCCATATTAAATCTCAACAAAGTCTGTTCGAGTTATCTGCGCGATGCAATATGCATAAATTAAAAACTGTTATTTCATGCTAAATTTTTAGCCTCGATAAAACGGTTAGCCAGCAGATCATTGTCATTTACTTGAGTTGGCAGAGCGTGCGAGTATAGCAAGTTTATGAGCTTTGGCAGTATTTTCCTTGGCAATATTTTTGCACCTATTTTAATTGTGTTATCCAATACTACTATATGAGTATTCATTAAACCCCTTAATATTATGGGCGGGTTTGACATGTTATGAGGCGCGCCATCTGCCGTTACAAATAAGCAGCCGCTCATGTTATCGGTGAAATAGAAATCTAAATCAAAACAAGATAATGTTGAGAATATGCATTTTTGTATATTTGCGCCCTCTATTAATGTTGCGCCAAAATTAGCGTCCCTAAAATCACAGCCTTGTAGATTAGAATAAGATAAGCATGTGTTATAGAGCGAGCAATTATAGAAGACAGAATTTCTTAAATTTGCCTCTGATAGATTTGCGCCAGTTAAATTCGCTCCTGCTAAATAAGCCATAGGCATGTTTGCGCCGTCTAAATTTGCATTGGATAGGTTTTTATTCTTTAAGTCTATACTGCTTAAATCAATGTTTTGCTCGATAGCATCCTCAAGACATTCAATGAATGAAGAATATCCCCCTGAAAAAAGCTCTTTATTATCGGTATAGTTGTTAAGTACAAAATTTTGCATGTTGTTTCCCCCTAAATGTTATATTTACACACGGGGCTATACTTTATATATGGGATGCATTTGTCAAATCTATTTATGTATATAAAAACTATATTTTAGGTTGCGTTTTTTGCAAGTGTTTTAAAAACAACAACTTAACTATAGGTTTTATTTTTCATTGATTATATACTTTAGGGTAGGGTTTTGTTGCTCGCCCTGATATTTAATACTGATATTTAATGCGCCATTTAACATGGACATGCCGTATTAATTATGGATGATATGATTATGAAAGCGAACAATAGATCGAAAAGCATTAACAAGGCGGTTGGCATTATTAGAGGCTATGTCTCTTTATTGCCGCTATGCTCTGGCGTTTATAGAATGATATCTGATTGTGATGAAGTTCTTTATGTTGGTAAGGCGAAGTCTTTAAAAAAGCGCGTTGCCTCATATATGAATTTTGAAAAGCTTCCAGAGCGGTTGCAGCGCATGGTTTGTTTAACCGCTAAAATGGAGTTTATAAATACCAGCACCGAGGCGGATGCTTTGTTGCTTGAGGCTAATTTAATAAAGAAATACAAGCCGAGATTTAATATCCTTTTGCGTGATGATAAATCATTTCCTTATATTATTTTAAAAGATGAGCATGAATTTCCGCAAATTATTAAGCATCGCGGAGCTAAAACTATAGCGGGAAAATATTTCGGCCCTTTCCCTAGTGCGGGCGATGTTAATAGAGTTATTTCCGCCTTGCAGCGGGCTTTTTTGCTTAGAAATTGTAGTGATAGCTATTTTAAAAACCGAACTCGCCCTTGTTTGCAATATCATATTAAGCGGTGTTCTGCGCCTTGCGTTGGCAAGATTACAGCCCCCCAATATGCTAAGCAAGTTTCGGGCGCGAGTGAGTTTATGCAAGGAAAAAGTCGCGATGTGCAAAATAGTTTAAGCATTGCCATGATTGAGGCTAGCCAGAAAATGGATTATGAGGCGGCGGCTGTTATTCGTGATCGTATTACGGCTCTTACCTCTATTCAGGCAAAACATGATATGAATAGCGATATGGGAGATAGTGACGTTATATCTATTGCTCAAATCAACGGGGTTAGCTGCATTCAGGTGTTTTTTTATCGCTCGGGGCAGAATTTAGGCAATAAAGCATATTTCCCGCGCCATGATAAAGGCGAAAGCTCTGAGACTATAATCGCTGCATTTATCGCACAGTTTTATCATAATAAATTACCGCCTGATAGGCTTATAGTTAGCTGTGATATGCCTGATCGAGAGCTATTGGAAAAAGCTCTATCCGTTGATATATTCATTCCAAAGCGGGGCAAGTATAGGCGCGCGATAGATTTTGCGATTAATAATGCTTATGAGGCTTTAAAGCGGCATTTATCACTATCAGAAACGCGCCTTAAAATGAGGCGGCGAGTTATGGATTTGTTTGATATGGATGATATCCCGCGTCGCATTGAGGTATATGATAACAGCCATATATCAGGAACAAATATGGTCGGTGCAATGATTGTCGAGGGCGAGGAGGGCTTTCAAAAAAAAGCATATCGCAAGTTCAATATAAAAGAAGCAAATGCCTCTGATGATTGCGCCATGATGCGTGAAGTTTTATCACGGCGGTTTAAGCTTGGGTTTGATTATGATAATTGCCCTGATCTATTATTGATTGATGGCGGAGCGGGTCAGTTAAGTGCTTGCAAAGAGGCGTTAGAGGAATTAGGGATGCTCGATAAATTAACGCTGGTTGCCATTGCAAAGGGAGTGGATAGAAATGCAGGTAGGGAAAAATTCTTTATGATAGGCAGCGAAATGTTTCAGCTCCCGATTAATGATCCTGCGCTGCATTATTTGCAAAGGCTGCGTGATGAAGCGCATAGATTTGCCATTAGCTCGCATAGGATGCGGCGCGCAAAGGCTCTTACATCATCGCCATTGGATAATATTGATGGCGTTGGCGCGAAAAGGAAAAAGGCTTTGTTGCTGCATTTCGGTAGTGCAAAAGCCGCTAGCAGCGCATCTATAGATGAGTTATTAAAAGTTGAAGGTATTTCGCGATCTATTGCGCAAAAGATTTATGATTATTTCCACTGATATCATTTTGGGCGGTTTTCATAAAATTAGAACGAAAAATTAAAATTGTGCAAAATCAAAATGATGCGCTTTTGTTTGGGGAAAACTACGAATCATGTCTTGCGGCTGCCATGGCTCCATGATATCTTTTTTCTCAATCGGTCATAGTTAATTGAAAATTTGGTGTACGCACTTATTGTGTATGCTGGACTCTATACTTTTATGGAAAGGTGTTAAAAAATGTTTCATCGAGTCAAATCAGAAGTTCAAGGGAGTGAAAAAAACACTGCTCAGGAATCTGGTAAAGGATATCAAGAAGAATCCAATCGCTTGCCTAATGTTAATGAGCAAGAGGTTAAATCACCTATGGGTGACAAGCAAGAGCGTTCATATGGGCGCATTCAACCAAAAATACAGGAAGATACACGTATAATGAAAACAAGAGAAGAAGCGCCAACAGTAGGGTCTAAATACTCAAGAGACACAAATGAAGAGCGTTCAAGCTCTAGCGAAACACCAAGAGGCGGATCATATCAGCCATCTGTTTCACGCTCTACTAGCGGATATACAGGCTCTTCTTATACTGCGCCGCAAGCTCCTGAATTATATTCTGGTAATGATCGCACACTTACAATCGGGCGCGGCATTAACATGTCTGGTGAGATTGATGCTTGTGACCGTTTGATGGTTGAAGGCACAGTTGAGGCTGCTCTTAAGGGCGCTAAAATCCTTGAAATAGCAGAAAGCGGCGTGTTCTACGGCACTGTTGAAATTGAAGAAGCAACAATCGCTGGTCGTTTTGAAGGTGATGTTACCGTAAATGGCAGGCTTACTATTAAATCAACTGGCATTGTTACTGGCTCTATTGCTTATCGTGAGCTTGAAGTTGAGGCGGGCGCATTGCTTGATGGTCGCATGACACCTATTAAAGGGGCGGTTGATCCAAAGAGCGTTGATAGATATCGCGCGGGAAGTGATGCTTCTGCTATGGCTAAGACGAAAGAAATCCCATCAAAAAAGGATAACAGGGAGCCTGCGAACACTGAAAGTGGTTTGTTTTCAAAGGCGCATACAGCTTACTAATTTTTCCTAGGTGAGGGCAGGCTTTGCTATTTAGCAGGGTCTGCTTTTTTATTAAGTTAAGTTGTTAAAAGTATGGGGGCTGATTTTATAAAAGCCTTATCCCTGATATATTATGAAAGCTGTGCTTAATGCATGGCTTTTTTATTTTTCGCCTGTTCTTTTACTGCCAAATTCGCATAAATCATTTACAGGGCACGAGGCGCAATTTGGCGTACGCGCCTTGCAAGTATAGCGTCCTAGCAATATAAGCCAGTGATGCGCATGAAGAGCGAATTCCTCTGGCAGTATTTTCAATAGGGCTTGCTCTACCTTATCGGGGGTTTTGCCTTTTGCTAATCCCGTGCGATTTGAAACTCTAAATATATGCGTATCAACCGCCATTGTTGGCTGTTTAAACACAATATTAAGCACTACATTTGCCGTTTTGCGACCAACGCCTGCAAGAGACATAAGTCCCTCGCGCGTATCAGGAATTTCACCATTAAAATCACGGATAATTGCTTCGGACAGAGCTATTACATTTTTTGCTTTATTATTATAAAGCCCAATGGTTTTTATATGACTTTTTAATTTCTCAACGCCTAAATCAACCATTTTTTGCGGGGTATCAACATAAGAAAACAGGTCTTTAGTAGCTTTATTTACGCCAATATCGGTTGATTGAGCGGACAAGGTCACGGCAACTAATAAAGTATATGGGTTAGTATATTCTAAGTCGCTTTTAGGTTCAGGATTTTGGGCGTGCAAGCGTTTAAAAAATTCATGGATATTTTCTAATTTCATAGTAACTTATATAGCATTACGAAAGTGTTAAGTCATGAAGAAAATAACATATGGGTTTTATAAGTCCGCATTTGGTGAGATGGTTTTGGGCAAGACTGATCTAGGGTTATGCTGGCTTGGATTTATGGTGCAGGCTTGTAAAGATAGTGGCTATGAGCGCATGAAACTCCACTTTCCCAATGTTGAATTGTTGCATGATGACATGGCTGTTAAAGATTTAGGTGATGAAATAATGGTTGCTTGGGATAGCGGTAAATCGGGTGATATATTGCTTGATTTACATGGTAGCGAATTTCAAAAATCCGTATGGAAAGCATTGCTTGATATAGAAAAAGGTCAGGTTAAATCATATGGTGATATAGCTCATATGATTGGCAAACCATCGGCTGCGCGCGCGGTTGGAAACGCGGTCGGCTCTAATCCTGTTTCATTAATTGTGCCATGTCACCGCATCATTAAAGCCTCTGGTGATATAGGTAATTATGGCTGGGGCGTTGAGTTGAAACACAAAATATTGCTAGAAGAGGGTTTAGAGATTTAGAGGTCTAACACATCACGCATAGAATATAACCCCGCTTCGGCGTTGTTGCTCCATATGGCTGCGCGAAGTGCGCCCTTCGCAAACAGGCTGCGATTTGTTGCTTTATGGGACAGTTCTAGCCGTTCCCCCGCGCCATAAAAGAACGCCGTATGCTCACCAACAACATCGCCGCCGCGTGCAACTGAAAAGCCAATTTTACCTTTTTCGCGTGCGCCCGTATGTCCGTGGCGATTATAATCGGCAAGGTTTTCAAGGCTGTTACCTCGCCCCGTGGCTGCGGCTCTTCCCACAGCGATAGCAGTGCCAGAAGGGGCGTCAACTTTATATTTATGGTGCGCTTCGAATATTTCTATATCCCAGTCAGGATCAAGCCTTGCGGCGGCTTGTTCCACCAATGCGAGTAGCAAATTAACGCCAACGCTCATATTTGCAGAATATATTATTGAGGTTTCCTTAGCTGCAGATTTTAGCATCTCCTCATCATTTTGCGTTAGACCAGTAGTGCCTACAATCAGTGTTGCCTTGTGCTTTACCGCTAATTTAGCATGGTTTTCAATGGCTTCAGGCAATGTAAAATCAATGATAACATCAGATTTTTCGAATAACTCTTCTTCATTATTTGTGATGAAGAAACTACTATTTTGATCTTCTATATTGCGCGCTGATCCACCTGACAGCTCTAACCCGTGATCGTCCCAATCTCCAGATAATAGCTCAGCTATTATGAGTTTACCAACGCGCCCATTGCACCCAACAACGCCAATTTTGATGGTATCACTACTCATAATCCTTAATCTCCCCAAAATTCACGTATTTTCTTGAAAAACCCGCTGGATTCTGGCGAGTTATTTCCCGCTGACTTACCTTCACTCATGGATTTATCTAAATCCTTTAGCAGTTCTTGCTGTTTTTTATTGAGGTTAACGGGGGTTTCAACAAATATATTTATATACATATCACCATGGGCGCTTGAGTTTAATATGCTCATGCCTTTTCCGCGCAGGCGGAATTGCTGTGATGTTTGAGTTCCCGCTGGTATTTTCATGGTTGCGCGAGTGCCTTTTATTGTTGGGACCTCTATCTCTCCGCCAAGGGCTGCGCGCGTTACTGTAATTGGAACGCGGCAATATAAATTTGCTCCTTCGCGCTGGAATAATTTATGTGGCTTTACATTTATCATGACATATAGATCGCCGCGCTCTCCGCCGCGGATCCCTGCCTCACCTTCGCCGCTTAAACGTATTCGCCGCCCTGATTCCATGCCTGCGGGGATATTGACCTTTAGGGTTTTGCTTTTTCTAACGCGCCCCGAGCCAGAGCATTTAGAGCATAGGTCTTTAATTATAGAGCCTTCGCCGTGGCATGTGGGGCAGGTGCGCTCTATCGTGAAAAAGCCTTGCTGTTGGCGAACGCGACCTTGACCGTCACATGAACTGCAATGTTTTGCGCTAGTGCCTTGTTTTGCGCCAGAGCCGTCGCATTCGTCGCATTCATCATTAACGGGAATTTTGATTTTAGCTTCTTTGCCTTCATATGCATCCTCAAGGGATAAGTCCATATTATATTGCATATCAGAGCCGCGAGTAGGGGCGTTTCCTCGCCCTCCGCGCCCGCCCATAGCATCTCCGAACATATCTTCGAATATATCAGAAAATCCGCCGCCGCCGCGATGGTGACCGCCGCCACCGCCGCCGCCCATAGAACCGTCAAATGCTGCACCGCCATATTGGTCGAATGCTGCGCGTTTTTGATCGTCTTTTAATATGTCGTAAGCTTCGTTTATTTCCTTGAACTGTTCTTCCGCCTTGGGGTCGTCTTTATTTTGGTCGGGGTGCAGTTTCATTGCAAGCTTGCGGTACGCCTTTTTAATTTCCGCCGCATCCGCCGATTTATCAACGCCAAGGGTTTTATAAAAATCCTTTTCCATTTTAGATATGTTCCTTATGGGGTGATTTTGTTAAGTCTATGGATTTTGAAGGCGTGAAAAAAGCAATAAAGCCATTCCATATATTACTGTTATTTGTTTTTGATTTATTGTCGTTATCAGCTTTTAATTGAACGCCTTTTGGCTTGCCTTGCTCCATTAAAAGCAGCTTATTGTAACGCGTTCGCCCATCTTTCTTTTTAAGGGCAGCATATGCTTCATTAATAAGGCGAAAGCGCAAAGCCGCTATTTTTTTATTAGCTAGGTTTTTATCGGGATGGTAAATCTGTGCAAGTTCAAGATATGATTTACGAATATCAGCATCCGATGAATCGGGCTGTATTTTCAAAATATCATAGTAAGATTTGCTGTTATTTTCATGTTTAAACATTTAATCACCACGGATTTATTACAAAGACACCCAAGCATTAATATGCTCAGATGTCTTTTTGTTTGTCATAGGAAGTTAAGCTGATTTTTTATCATCCTCAGAGTCTTCTTCGACCTCAAGATCTGTGAAATCCGCATCAATAACATCATCATTGGATGATTCCGCTGCTGTGTCGCTTGCTTGGTCTTCAGAAGGGGCGTCGCTAGTTTCAGATTCCTCTTGAGATTTATTATAAGCAATTTCACCGATTTTCATGCTTGCTTGCGTAAGGGCATCTGTTTTTTCTTTCACATCAGAAGCACTGCCCGATTCAAGCGCAGCTTTTAAATCGCCAATTGCTTGCTCGGCGGCATCTTTATCTTCCACAGGGATTTTATCGCCCAAATCTTCAATAGAAGTTTCAGTAGCATGGATCATGGATTCCGCTTGGTTACGGTTTTCCGCTTCCTCACGTTTTTCCTTATCAGAATCAGCGTTGCTTTCCGCATCTTTTACCATTTGCTCAATATCATCATCGGATAGCCCGCTAGAGGCTTGGATGCGTATTTGCTGCTCCTTGTTTGTGGCTTTATCCTTCGCCGAAACATGCACAATTCCGTTTACGTCGATATCAAAAGTCACTTCTACTTGCGGCGCTCCGCGCGGAGCGGG
This sequence comes from Micavibrio sp., assembly GCA_026989265.1. Taxonomy (GTDB): domain Bacteria; phylum Pseudomonadota; class Alphaproteobacteria; order Micavibrionales; family Micavibrionaceae; genus UBA1672. The sequence continues at coordinate 265,477 of JALSJP010000001.1, read as the reverse complement.
AGGAATTCCCACAAGATCAAACTGCCCAAGAATTTTATTATCCGCCGCCATTTCACGCTCTCCTTGGAAAACGCGAATAGTAACAGCATTTTGATTATCCTCAGCCGTAGAAAACACCTGTGATTTCTTGGTTGGAATTGTTGTATTGCGCTCAATCAAACGAGTGAACACGCCGCCGAGAGTTTCAATCCCAAGGGATAGCGGAGTTACATCAAGAAGCAGAACATCCTTAACATCGCCGCGCAGAATTCCGCCCTGAATAGCCGCGCCGTTAGCCACAACTTCATCAGGATTTACGCCTTTATGCGGTTCCTTCCCAAAGTAATCTTTTACAGTCTCAACGATTTTAGGCATACGTGTCATGCCGCCAACCATCACAATATCATCGATTTCAGAAGATTTAAGCCCTGCATCTTTAAGTGCTGCTTTAACTGGTGCAATCGTGCGTTTCACAAGATCGCTAACGATGCTTTCTAGTTTCGCTCTAGTAAGAGTGATTTGCAAATGCTTGGGCCCTGAAGCATCAGCCGTTATAAATGGCAGGTTAACTTCGGTTTGCATTGTGCTTGAAAGCTCGATTTTTGCTTTTTCTGCTGCTTCTTTTAAGCGTTGAAGTGCGACTGTATCCTCACGCAGATCAACTGTTTGCTCTTTTTTAAACTCATCAGCAAGATAGTCAATGATGCGCGCATCAAAATCTTCACCGCCAAGGAATGTATCACCATTTGTTGATTTAACTTCGAACACGCCGTCGCCAACCTCAAGAATGGAAACATCAAATGTACCGCCGCCAAGGTCATAAACAACGATAGTGCCAGATGATTTCTTATCCAAACCATATGCAAGAGCTGCCGCTGTTGGCTCGTTAATTATGCGCTCAACTTCTAGTCCTGCAATTTTACCAGCATCTTTGGTCGCTTGGCGCTGCGCATCGTTAAAGTAAGCAGGAACAGTGATAACTGCTTTTGTTACGGTTTCACCAAGGAAGCTTTCCGCTGTTTCTTTCATTTTTTGCAATATCATGGCAGATATTTGAGCAGGGGCGTATTTCTCGCCGTCAACTTCAACATATGCATCGCCATTATCACCCTTAACAATGTTAAATGGAGCTTTTTTTGCCATATCTTGCACTTGAGCATCATCAAATGGGCGCCCCATCAAGCGCTTAATTGCATAAAGCGTGTTATGTGGATTTGTAACAGCTTGGCGCTTTGCTGGCTGTCCTGCTAAACGCTCTCCGTCTTTTGTGAATGCGATCATTGATGGGGTTGTGCGCGATCCTTCTGCGTTTTCGATAACGCGCGGCTCTTTCCCGTCCATAACTGAAACACATGAATTTGTTGTACCTAGATCAATTCCGATTATCTTGCTCATTGTACTATCCTTTTTTGTTGTGGCGAATTTTTATAGCAACCCGCATAGGCAGCATCGCATTAAATTCCCGAAGGTTAATTTATATGGGTGACACTATAGCAAGGGATATTTGAAAATGCTAGTATAGCTTTTCTGAATTAAGAGTTTTTTTGATATTTTGTGGCTGAATCTATAAGTTCCATTTCAAGATTAGAGCTATATACCTCATTCATGCTTTGCAGACCGCCAGGGCATGATAGATTTATCTCTATAATTTCTTCTTCTATAAAGTTTAAACCAGCCCAGAATATCCCTCGCTCTCGCATTACTTCTTGAACTTGTTCAATTATTTTAAGCTCTGAGGATTTGAGTCCTTTGATTTCTGAGGCGATGCTACCGCAATGATATGGAGTTAGACCAGATGAGCAGGTGGCTTTTCTTGATATTGCGCTTATTACTCTATCCCAAGTTATAATCACGGATACATCTGTAGGGGTGTTCTTTCTTGGAGGGATATATCTCTCAACCACAGCGCAACCAGAGTAGTCAATTATTTTGTTCATTTGCTTAATTATTTCATCTTTATCATCTGATATTAACACATCTTTTCCACCAAAAAGATTGGGCGGTTTGATGACATATTTTTCTACACCACGCAGATTCATGTGTTGTAGAGCTGTTAGTAATGCTCTCTCAGAATAGATGGTGTATATATTGTTATCTTCACGGTAAAAATTTGTAAGTTTTTTATCATTATTAATCAAAATAGCTTCGGGTTTGTTGAGCATAAACCCTTGAACATGGCAAAGCTGTTGTAGCGTTGTGTAATAAATTGTATCACATGATGGGTTTTGGCGCAGCCAAACAATATCTTTTGGATAGACGGGTCGCCCAGAAAGGTATAGCACGCTTCCGCGGATGAATATATCAGTATAGCTATGCCATGATGTTTTTATGTTTAAACGCTCGTACCCGCTTTTTATAATAAGGCTTGTATCTGTATCTATATTAAGTTCATCTAATGGATTACCTAAAAAGAAAACATGTTTTTCAGGTGAAATTTTAAGATCATAGAAGTCAATATCTGTTTCAAAATTGATGCTCCATTTTTTAAGACTGCCGTTGCTATTGATCCACATAATGTCTTTTTCTGGTGCATCTACAGTCTCTCCGATAAGGGGGCAGTAATAGCGGATGACATCGTTTTTCTTGCCAAGTATTAGGACGTAATGCCCTGTACCACTTTCTTTGCGCCTGATATTGGCGATGGCTAGCCCGTTAGAGTACGTCCCTTCTCCAGCGGATTTATATGGAAGGTTGGCGCAAGACCATTCATCCATAGCCCCTGTTTTTGTGCCAAGGAAATCTTCTGCCGCAACTTCTTGTGCAATATTGTCCTCTTTTATTGGTTTTCCAAAAAGCATAGAAACGGCAGCGAGGCATGCTGGCCCACATGTGAATCGGGTGGTCTGCCGTGGAAAAGTGAAGTTTTTATGCATAAAATCAAGCCTGAGTATCTATATGAGCGCCAGTCTCAGGGGGCGTGCCGTTTTGCGGCGGCGTAGTTCCATCATTTTTTGCGATTCCAACGCGGGCAGGGCGCAAGATACGACCATTTAATATATATCCTGATTCTATAACCTGAATAATCTCTCCACCCTGTTTGTCTGGCATGGGAGTTTCGAACATAACTTCATGGAAGTTAGGGTCGAATTTTTCGCCTAATGGCTCAGTTTTTTGAATACCATGTTTAGCAAACCCGCGTAATAGCTCGCGCTCGGTTGCTTCTATCCCGTCAATCAAGCTTTTTATTTGTGGCTGCTCTTCTAATAATTCTTTTGGCGTTGCATCAAGCGCGCGGCGCAAATTATCGGCAACATTAAGCAAGTCGCGTGAGAGGCTGGACACGGCATATTTTGAGGCATCCTCACGCTCTTTTAATGCGCGTTTACGACCATTTTCTGCTTCTGCTACTGCTCGCATCATATGATCTTTTGTCTTGGCAAGCTCATCTTCAAGCATAGTTATGCGAAGCTGGTCTTCGCTTTGAGGCTGGCTTTCTATTGGATCGATATCGTCTGAAAATGAAGTATATTCAATATTCTCGTCTTCATGCTTATCTTGTTCGCTGGTCATCTGTTCTTTCTGCCTTATACCTGTTAATCATCAGTGTTAAATTTAAGATATTTGTCGTATTTGTTATATTTATCTTTTTTATCCATAACTTTTTTCCCTGGAAGAGTTGCAGATATTTCCAGCTCATAAGGATCTTCTTTTGCGCCATTAGCATCATATATAGTTCTTGTGGGTGATATAGTGCCAACAGTAATATTTTCACCAATATAAAAAAGCTTACTAACTATTTTGCCCGTTGGGTCTATGAAAAATGCATAGCTATTAGCATTATATGGAAGCTCAAAATCTTTATAGTGATCTTCCATATGGATTAGACCTTTAGATTCTCCAAATTCTTTAATAAGAGCCTGAACATTTTGCCCTAACTTAGCTTTAGATGCATGAAGTATCACGGTATTTTTGGGAAAAAACCAGTATGTCGTCATAAAAGTGCTTTTTTTATTATTTACGGATAATGTAATTCTTTGTTTGTTTACATCGATATCAAATGGCTTGAATTTTCCGTATGAATCACTTTCTATCGCTATTTTCTTTGTTCCATTTTTCATGAGTTCATCACGATCAAGTTCGAGATCAAAAAATGATCTGTTATTTTTTATCTCACAATCATAATTGCTATAGCGTGGCTCATCATCGTCAAGCATGATTTCCGAATCTGAAACGCTTATTTTAAGAGTATCACCAACTTTTTTGGTTTCTATGTAGCTTTCATACATGCTGTTACAGCCTGAAATCTCCCCTTGGGCAGCTAGTCTTAATGTGAATTTTGATTCGGATATTTGCGGGTTATTGAATAACTCCATAGTATAAAAATGCCGCGGAAACAGGCTAAAGGAATTTTCCATTATTTCTACCGTTTCAGTGTCACCATCATATTGCGCAAGTGCTGGTGATTGTATGGTGATAAATACGGCAAAGAAGAGAAATAGGTTTTTTATCATAATATCCAAATCCAAAATAATATAATCAAGCAATAACTCTACAGTGGAAAATGATATTACGCAAAACATATCTTGCAAAATTGATGATTAATATAGAGTATTGCGCCACTGATAATTAATCATAAGGATTTAACTAATGACGCGTCCATCTAATAGAAATTTTAATGAGTTAAGAGCAGTTGAGATTATTCCAAACTATTCTAAATATGCGGAAGGCTCTTGCTTGATTAAGTTCGGGGATACGCATGTTTTATGCACTGCTAGCGTTGAGAGTAAAGTTCCAAGCTGGATGAGAGGCACTGGCAAGGGCTGGGTTACAGCGGAGTATGGTATGCTCCCTCGCTCTACTCATTCACGTATGGATAGGGAGGCTGCCCGCGGTAAGCAATCGGGGCGCACTCAGGAAATCCAGCGTTTAATTGGTCGCGCTTTGCGAAGCGTTGTTGATATGAAAAAGCTTGGCGAGCGTCAGGTAAGAATTGATTGTGATGTTATTCAAGCCGATGGTGGCACGCGCACTGCGGCTATTACTGGCGGGTATGTTGCTCTTCATTTGGCGATGCAGCATTTGGTAAATATTGGCGCATTGGATGAAAACCCGATAATAGATAGCGTTTCAGCGATTTCATGTGGGATTTATAAGGGCGATCCAGTGCTTGACCTTGATTATGATGAGGATTCGGATGCGGACACTGATGCTAATTTTGTTATAACAGGCAAGGGCGGTATTTGTGAAATTCAAGGCACAGCGGAAAAAGAGCCGTTTTCAGAAGATGAATTTGCAAAGTTATTTGCGCTGGCAAAGTCGGGCTGCACCGACCTTACGAAACTGCAAAATGATATTTTGGGGCAGTAGGTCATGAGGAAATTTGAAGGTGATGAGCTTGTAATAGCCACTCATAATGATGGTAAAGCGCGGGAGATCGCCAAGTTGCTATCGCCTTATGTATCTAAATTTTATACCGCCAAAGAGCTTGGCTTGGATGAGCCTGAAGAAACTGGCTCTACATTTGCGCAAAATGCTATTTTAAAGGCTGTAGCCGCTGCAAAATCTAGTGGTAAGGTATCGCTAGCAGATGATAGCGGCTTGTCTGTTAATGCTCTTAACGGTGATCCTGGTATTTATTCTGCTCGCCTAGGCGGGGAGCATAAGGATTTTAACTTGGCTATGCAAAAAATCCAAGATGCGATTGGCGACAATGAGGATAGAAGCGCATATTTTGTGTGCGTGCTTGCGCTTGGTTGGGCTGATGGGCATTCGGAAGTATTTGAGGGTATTGTCCATGGCGATATAGTTAAGGGAATGCGCGGGGATAAAGGCTTTGGTTATGATCCAATATTTAAGGCTAATGGCTATGACATTACTTTTGGCGAGATGAATCCTAGTGAAAAACATGCAATTTCTCATAGGGCAAATGCGTTTAAATTGCTTGTAGAGAATTGTTTGAAATAGATGTTTCGTGAAAATCAAATGGGCGTTTATATCCATTGGCCATTTTGCGCCTCTAAATGCCCATATTGTGATTTCAACTCTCATGTGCGAGGGGATGTTGATCAAGAGCAGTGGGTTGCTGCTTATATTAAATCTTTAGAATATTACGCGGATTTACTGCCTGATAGGCAGGTTGTATCCATATTTTTTGGCGGGGGAACGCCCTCGCTTATGAGCGGCAAAAGCGTGGCTGATATTATCGATGCGGTGCAAAGATTGTGGGCTATTGATAATGATATAGAAATAACGCTAGAGGCTAACCCAAGCTCGGTTGAAAGCTCTAAATTTAAGTCATTCAAGCAAGCGGGCGTTAATCGCATTTCCATTGGCGTTCAAGCGTTTAACAATGATGATCTAAAGTTTTTAGGGCGTGAGCATAATATAGATGATTCGCTAAAAGCTATTGAGATAGCGGCATCTGTTTTTGATCGTTATAGCTTTGATTTGATATATGCTCGCCCCAAGCAAAGCCTTTGTGATTGGGAGGCAGAGCTTGAGTTGGCACTTAAATATGCAAGCGGGCATTTATCGCTTTATCAGCTTGGGATTGAAAAAGGCACGCCATTTTATAAGCGCCATAATAATGGTGAGTTTAGTATTCCTGATGACGTGTTAGGAGCGGATTTTTATCATTTAACCCAAGATATAATGGAGGCGGCGGGGCTGACCGCTTATGAAGTTTCTAACCATGCAATTGCAGGCGGGGAGTGCCGCCATAATATGATTTATTGGAAAATGGCGGATTATATTGGCGTGGGTGCGGGCGCTCATGGACGTTTTATGATTGGCGCGGATAAATATGCAAGCCATGATCATCATATGCCTGATAAATGGCTTGAAAAGCCGAGGCGAGAGCTGGAGAAATTAAGTTTAGGTGATCGGCTTACTGAAAATCTAATGATGGGTTTGCGCTTGCGGGATGGTTTATCGATAAAAAGCTGCATTGATATAATTGATGAGAATAAGCTCAAAATTATTTGTGAGCAAGGTTGGGCGCATATAGATAGCGATAATTTGCGCTTAACCCGCGCAGGATTGCTACGCCTTAATTCAATAATTCCATATATTTTGAAGTAGAATCACTCAAATGATATATGTCCAGAGCCAGAGAATTTGCCGCTTTCACCCTCACCCATATTTGAATGAAATTTAATGCTGCCATGGCATTTAATTGGCAATAAGTATAAATTTTGTAGAAAATACACAAAAACCTTGATGCGCTCAAGGATAAACGGCATTAATACTTGCATTAGTTATAATTATATATTGAAAGCCTATGTTAGAATCAAAAATATCACAATTTACTATATCTCCTGAAGGTCAAATATTTTGGCAGGAAAAGCTTAACAATCCTTTGGCTGGTATCGCAGTTGCATCGCTTTCAAAGGGTGAGGCAGCGCTAAAACCTGTTATTAATATCATTGAAAATGAGCAAACTCTCAAACATGACGCGCAAGCATTGAAAAATGCTCTTAATCTTTGGATGAACACATATTTTTCTGAAGTGCTAGAGCCGCTTATATTGCTGGAAGTTCCTAATGGTATTGCTATTAAGGATGACGCGGTATCTCAGATTGCTGCAAAGGTATATGATGGGCTTGGCATTGCCCCGCGCTCAGATATTGAAGGTTTGATTGACAAGCTAACGCCTGAAACAAGGGCGGATTTGCGCGCAAAGAAAATCCGTCTTGGCCCTGTGCTTGCGTTTATTCCTGCTCTTAATAAGCCCGCCGCGGTTAAGCTTAAGGCTTTGCTTTGGTCAATATTTAATGATTGTGACCTGCCTGCCAAAGTCCCTGCGGATGGCATTGTCTCTGTTAAAATAGAGGGCGATAACTTAAATGAGCAATATTATAGCTCTATTGGCTATCCATTATATGGCAATCGCGCGGTTAGAATTGATATGTTAGACCGCGTTATTAGCTGCGTTTATGATAATGCAAAGCTTGGTAAATTTCAGGCTCGCCATGAAATGGCAGAGTGGCTTGGCTCTTCTATTGATGATTTATACAAAGTGTTGGAAGCTATGGGGCATAGCAAAATCCATGATCCAGCGGATGAAATCGTTATTGATGAAGATAAGCAAGAGGGCTCAAAACCAAAGGACACAAAGCCAGAACTTGCTACTTTCCGTTTGAAAAAGGGAAAGGCTTCAAATTCTGCTGCAACTGCTGGTACTAAAAAGCCTTTCAAAAAGAAAAAAGATGTAGCCAAGAAAAAGGATAAGGATAAGGGCAAAAGACCTAAAAAAGCTGGCTCTCCTCGCATTATGTCCGCGGATGCCAAAGTAAATGCAGATGACTCGCCGTTTGCAATATTGCAGCAATTAAAGAAGTAAATATGGGCAAAAACAAGCAATATACGGTAAGGTTAGAGCGCGATGTTAATGATCACATCTTGCCAAAGGGTTTCTTATCTATATTTTTTCGCCGCTTTTTACCTATAGCAAGCCTTACATATATAGCATCTATTATAGGCGTTGCAGGCAGTAAAAGCGATATTATCTATTATCTTTTTAAAGATACTACCGCTTATATAGTGGCTCTTTTTATTGCGCTTTGGGTTTCTATTCCTGCTATTATATGGATATTATTAAAGGGCAGTCCTTTGTTAGCTCACACAGCGAATCTTTGGTATATAATTTTGGCTGCTATAATGGTCATTACTATAACGCTTAGTTTTCTGCTATTTCCTGAGGTATATATTTACGGGTTAAAGCTGTATTTTATATCATCAGCGCCAGTATTTATTATGATCTACCTGCTTTTGGTAAAGGAATATTTTCCAACTATTATAGCATTACCGCTTAATATTATGGGCGCGTTGGCTTTACTTTACGGCGCACTTGTTAATGTAATATTTTAAAAACTTCGGGTGATTATATATGATGTTAAGCCGCAAAGCAGGTGTTTAACATCGCTGTTATCTATAATTTTCAAAGATTTACTAGCATCATTTGCATATGTTTTTGCAAGCTCTATGGTTTTGTTTAACGCATTATGAGCGGTTATAATCTCCATAGCGCGCGCGAAATCACCATCTTTTTGATCTTTATAGCCCAAAGTGCGCTGCCAAAATTCGTATTCTTCTTTCGTGGCATTTTCAAGCGCAAAAATTATCGGAGCTGTGATTTTGCCTTCCCTGAAATCATCGCCTAGATCTTTACCTAGCGCCTTTTGGTCGGCGGCATAATCAAGTGCATCATCAATGATTTGGAAGGCTGCACCTAATTTAGCGCCGTAGTTTCGCATTGCTGTGACTGTCGCTTTATCCTGATTTGATATGACCGCACCAACTTCACAAGAAGCAGCAAAAAGCGCAGCAGTCTTTGATTCTATTATATCAAGATATAGTGGCATTTTTGTATTTATATCATTGGTAGCAGATAGCTGTAGCACTTCACCTTGCGCGATAACGGCAGATGCATTAGATAGGATTGATAATATCTCTAGCGAGCCGCTTTTCACCATCATTTGAAATGATTTAGAAAACAGAAAATCCCCAACAAGGACGCTTGCTTGATTGCCGAATATAAGATTGGCAGTCTTTTGCCCACGGCGCTCATTGCTTTCATCGACAACGTCATCATGCAAAAGGGTGGCGGTATGTATGAACTCAACGGCGGCAGCTAAATTATGTGATTTACTCATATCCCCATTAAACATAGAAGTAGATGCGAGCGTTAGTAACGGGCGGATACGCTTTCCACCAGCCGATATTATATATTGCGCAAGCTTAGGTATGACGGCAACATCAGATTGCATATTTTCCAAAATCAAGCGATCTACTTCCGACATATCGGACGCAAACATGCTTGATATAAGCTCTAACGGGCTTTCTTGTGATTGTTCAATCTGTTCTACGCCTTGATTTCGCATATTGTGATTTAGAGCAGCTTTTAGATTGTTTTTCAATCTATTTTGCCAAAAGACCTTGAATTCATTTTCCCCTTATTTTCTTGGGATTTTTTATATCCTTCTATAATACTAGCTATACCCATAGGACTTTTAGCGTCACTTTCTTCCGCCACAACCTCATTTTCTTCTACAATATCGGTTTCGTCTGGAGTTATTTCATTATTGCCATAGGCTAAATCTTGGTATTTTTTCCAAAGTTTTTCTTCTGGGGTAAGTTCGGTTTCAATTTCTTCTTCTTCTTCTTCTTCTTTTGCTTCCTCGACTTTTTCCTCAATAACCTTTTCTTTTGGCTTCGGTGTATTCCAGCTTACGCTTCTCATTTTACCATTATTTGATTTTTCTTCTTCCGCTACCGCTGGCGCAGAGATGAAAATAAATGCCATAATAGTGTAAAATAGTAGTTTAGTTATGTTTGTCATTGATTTACTCTTTGAAAATGTAATTACTTATCTAGGGTAGTAGGAAAGTGAATGAGTATGCAAGATCCATCGTTGATTATAGAAGAGTTTAACAATGATAACTCTAGTCAATTTTGGGATGCGCTTGATAGCTTTAGCTTTCATATTGATAGGGATTATTATGAGAGATGCATAGAGCGTCATAAAAATGGCGAGCTTGTAATTATTACAGCGTCACTCGAATCAATTAATATTGGTTATTGTATTTTGAACTGGCAACCTAAATATGCATATTTCAAGAAATGCTCTATTCCAGAAATTCAGGATTTAAATGTGCTTTCTAAATATCGGAGGCGCGGGGTGGGCTGCGCTTTGATTGAGTATTGCGAGTCTATGGCGCGGGTCAAAAATTATAAGGAAATGGGCATAGCCGTTGGCATGGATAGCTCTTTTGGCGCTGCGCAGCGGCTCTATGTTCGTATGGGATATATCCCTGATGGGGCGGGGCTTTGTTATGACCGAAAGCAAGTTGCAATTGGTGAATTCAAGCCAATTGATGAAAATCTAAGCCTTATGATGGTTAAAGAGCTTATTTAGCTTTATTTTATCAATCATTATATGCTAAACAATGGTCAAATTTAAAATTTCATCAGGAGTTCAGGTTAAATGACCAAATGGGTTTATAATTTCGGCAAAGATAATAATGACGGCAACGCTACTATGCGTAATCTTCTTGGCGGTAAGGGCTGTAATCTGGCGGAAATGGCGAGCCTTGGCCTGCCTGTTCCTGCTGGCTTTACGATTACTACCGAAGTTTGCACTCATTACTATGACAATGGCAATGAGTACCCATCTGAGCTTATGCTCCAAGTTGAAGATGCTATATCTACACTTGAAAAATCCATGAATATGGGGTTTGGATCTAATGAAAACCCGTTGCTTGTGTCCGTTCGCTCGGGTGCGCGCGTATCTATGCCAGGGATGATGGATACTGTGCTTAATCTTGGGCTTAATGATGAAACAGTGATTGGGCTTGCCAAGCAATCAGGCGATGAGCGATTCGCTTGGGATTCATACAGGCGTTTTATCCAGATGTATGGTGATGTTGTAATGGGGCTTGAGCATCATGATTTCGAAGATATTTTAGATACTTATAAGCGTGATGAAGATTTGCGACAAGATACTGATATTACAGCTTCGGGCTGGAAGGAAATTGTTGGCGAGTATAAAGCCTTAGTTGAGCGCGAGCTGGGCAAGCCTTTTCCTGATGACCCTAAGGAGCAATTATGGGGCGCGATTAGCGCGGTATTTAGCTCATGGATGGTTCCTAGAGCTATAACTTATCGCAAAATCAATGATATCCCCGCAAGCTGGGGAACGGGCGTTAATGTGCAAGCCATGGTGTTTGGTAATATGGGCGATGATTGCTCTACAGGCGTGGCGTTTACTCGCGATCCATCTACGGGTGAGAATTATTTCTATGGCGAGTATCTTATAAATGCCCAAGGTGAGGACGTGGTCGCGGGCATTAGAACTCCGCAATCTTTGACCATTAAAGGGCGCGAAAAAGAGGGCAGTGATAAGCCATCTATGGAAGAGACAATGCCCGAAGTGTTCGCGCAGCTTGATGATTTGCGCCATAAACTGGAAAAGCATTTCCGCGAGATTCAAGATATTGAGTTTACGGTGCAAAAGGGCAAGCTTTATATGTTGCAGACCCGTAACGGTAAGCGCACAGCCGCCGCCGCACTTAAAATTGCCGTTGATATGGTTAATGAGGGACTTATCACGGAAGAAGAGGCACTTCTTAGAATTGAGCCGCAATCACTTGACCAACTATTACACCCTACATTAGACCCTGCTGCTAAGCGCAATGTCATTGCAAAGGGGCTTCCTGCCTCACCGGGCGCAGCGTCAGGCATAGTAGTATTTAGCGCTGATGAAGCAGAAATTAAGGCTCATGCGGGAGAGCCCGTTATATTATGCCGTCAAGAAACTTCACCCGAAGATATCCACGGAATGCATGTTGCTGCTGGGATTTTAACCTCTCGCGGGGGGATGACTTCACATGCCGCCGTTGTGGCTCGCGGAATGGGTAAGCCTTGCGTTGCTGGTGCTGGTGATCTTTATATCAATCAGCATGAAAGAATTATTCGCAAAGATGGCGTTGAAATTAAAGAGGGCGATATAGTCACTATTGATGGCTCTAGCGGTGAGGTTATGCTTGGAAGCGTTGATACGGTTAAACCAGAGCTTTCCGCTGATTTTGCTAAAATCATGGAATGGGCGGATGCGCGCCGTCGCATGAAAGTTCGCACAAATGCAGAAACCCCGCTTGATGCCCAAACAGCGATAACATTTGGCGCGGAAGGTATTGGACTTTGTCGCACTGAACATATGTTCTTTGACGCGCAGCGCATTCAAAATATCCGTGAGATGATTTTTGCTAGTGATGGGGCAGAGCGCAAAGCTGCTTTGGATAAATTATTGCCAGAGCAATGCGCGGATTTTGAAAAGCTATTTGAAATCATGCGCGGACTGCCTGTTACTGTGCGCTTACTTGACCCGCCATTGCATGAGTTCTTGCCGCATAATGATGCGGATATTGTATCATTTGCGCGGGCTGCTGGGCTTGATGAGGGGAGGGTGCGCTTGCGCTTATCTGAATTATCCGAGTCAAATCCTATGCTAGGGCATAGAGGGTGTCGCCTTGGCATTACCTATCCCGAGATTTACGAGATGCAGGCTCATGCTATATTTGAGGCGGCGGTTAATGTATCTGTAAAAACTGGTGAAGCCGTTATTCCTGAAGTTATGATACCCCTTGTTAGCGCGGTAAAAGAGCTTGAGCTTATGCGCGAAGTTGTGGAAAATGCAGCGCAAGACGTGTTTGCAGATAAAGGCTCTAGCGTGGAATATCTCGTTGGCACGATGATTGAGCTTCCAAGAGCCGCCCTTACGGCAGATAAAATCGCGGAAAGTGCCGATTTCTTTAGCTTTGGCACGAATGACCTTACGCAAACTGCGCTTGGGATGAGCCGCGATGATGCGTCTAGCTTCCTGCCTTATTACACGGAAAAAGCCATTTATGAGCGTGACCCGTTTGTATCAATAGATGTTGAAGGCGTTGGCGCACTTGTTGATATTGCTTGCGATAAAGGGCGTAGCGCGCGCCCTGATATTAAACTTGGAATTTGCGGTGAGCATGGCGGCGATCCTGCTTCTATTGCTTTTTGTGAAAACGTGGGGCTTGATTATGTATCTTGTTCGCCGTATCGCGTGCCAATTGCAAGGCTTGCCGCCTCGCAAGCATCTATCCGCGCGGGTAATGCTAAGAGGGTTGATATTAAAAAGAGGGCTTAAATTAGAAATAAGGCAATGCTCATGCTTATACCACGAATATTCAGCCGAACGTTTTCACTAACGCCAACCCTATATCACGGCAAGAGGAGCGTAGTTCTGCGCCATCTTGTAGCTCGTCTAACTTAACGGTGCGCAAATGCTTTTTGACCAAGCCACGATAATGCATACGCGCGGTTATTTCTTGCCCGATATAGCAGCCTTTATCAAACGAGACTCCGTTTAACTTATCTATATTACATTCAAGCAAGGTAGATCTGCCCACTATCATATCGCGGCTGCCATCTGGAATAGATAGGGATATCCGTAAGTAATCCCATCTATCGAAATTCTGCTCGGGCAGGTCGTCTGGTTTTTCGTATGATCGATAGCCCATATCCTTATGGCGCGGGTCTTTATAGCCGTAATCAGGGCTGCCAATAATGGCGTAGACTGGCGCATTTTCTATTACTTCTATATTAATATCAGCGCGTAATTTATACATATTAAGAAGTTTGATAAGGTCATGGGAACGCTCTGCGCCCTCACAATCAATAATCAGCATTTCATTTGATTGGCTAATAAAAAAGTCAAACAGGAATTTCCCTTGCGGGGTTAGTAAGCATGAATAAACTATGTTTTGCTCGTCTAATAAATTCATATCGTTAGTGATAAGGTTTTGCAGGAAAGAGCGCCTATCTTTTCCTGATATTTTAACCTGCCCGCGGTTTTTTAGGGTTGTGAAAAAAGCTTCTTGTGACATATTAATGTAATGACCTTAAATTTAAATTCTAAACATATATTATTTATCACATCTAGTCGAATTGGCGATGCTGTTTTATCAACTGGCTTGCTTAATTATTTGCATGAGCAAAACCCCAATGCCAAATTTACGGTATGTTGCGGTTCTTTGACCGCGTCTCTATTTGAGGGATTTCCCGCATTAGAGCGCATTATACCGATTAATAAACGTAAATATAATGCTCATTGGTTTGATCTGTGGAAGCAAGTTATAGGCACAAAATTTGATATTGTTGTGGATTTAAGAAATTCTGCGGTATCGCGCCTAGTGCGTTCTCGTAAGCGATATATTTATGGCAGTTATGTTGATAAATCGCTGCACAAGGTAGAACAAAATGCCTCGGTTTTGAGGATTGATGAGATTCCGCCGCCTAGATTATGGTTTAGTGATTCTCAATTAAAAAAGGCACGCGCCCTTATTCCTGAAGGAGAAGGGATAGTGCTTGGCGTAGGGCCTACTTCTAACTGGGCGGGCAAGACATGGTCTGAAGATAGGTTTATTGAAATTATAAGTTGGATGACTTCGACGCATAGCTTTATGCCTAATGCTCGCGTGGCTGTATTTGCTGCGCCAAATGAGGAGGAGGCCGCGCGCGCCGTTCTTGCCTCCATTCCCAAAGATAAGCAGCTTGATATTATCGCTAAGGCTGACCCTGCTACGGCTGCGGCGACTATAGCGCGCTGTGATTTTTATTTGGGCAATGATTCGGGGCTTATGCATTGCGCGGCTGCGGCGGGCATTCCTACATTTGGCTTATTTGGCCCTAGCTATCCGCATATATATAAACCGTGGGGGGCAAATGCTGCTTATATATCTACGCCTGAAAGCTTTGATGAGCTTATTGACTATGAAGGATATGACAGTAAAACAGCCCCATGTTTAATGGGGAGTTTAAGCGTTGATATGGTTAAAGATGGAATAGAAAAAAGCTGGACGCGTATAACTTAACGACCAGCTTTTAATGATTTTAATTAAGCATCTTATTAATCGTTAAGATTTTTATAGTTATTCTCACGTGGCTTCTTCTTTTTCTTTACAATTGTATTATACTTAGCTGTTTTTTCATCATCTCTATAGCTAGTGTGAGTATTTTTATAGTTATCACGCGCATCTTTTGCTACATCGAATGGAACATATTTAATGCGCTCCCAACCTTTTGCAAGCATGCAGCCTTCAAAGTCGATATAGTCGGAATGCTCTGCGAATAGCTCTTTATCACGCTCAGGAGAATCCCATCCAGCTAGCTTTGCTTCATCTTCGCTAAGGACTAGGCCGTCAAGATAATGAGGAATTGCATCTTTTATCGCGCCTAAACGCTCAAGCTCACGCAGTTCAGTAACGCATCTTGCTATATTCCTGTTTAGCATTTGCTGAGCTTTGGGGCCGCGCAGATAAAGAGCTGATGAGGTGTGAACTCTTTGCCAGTATTGACCTTTTTGCTCTACGTCATCATTAACTCCTGCTGTGGCAGGAAGTGAGAAAGTAAGAGCTAGAACTAAAGTAAGGAAGGGACGCATAACTATCATGGGAAGATCTCTATTTTGTGACAAGTTTATAATAAACCAGTTAGAATCATAGCAAGAATAATGTTTAACCTCAATATAATTATATTGATTATTTTAATCCATCCACCAGCTTTCAATGACTGCCCCATATATCGGCACTATATCGCTATGCTTTATATTTTTGTGATGAGCTATATAGTCCAAACCTTTGTAAAATAGTGGTATGGAAATATATTGTGATAGTAATATACGATCAATTTCATGCGCATATTTTGTTAAATCATCATAGGTTTTTGCATCCGCTATTTTTTCTACAAAATTATCAAGCTCAGCGTTGCATATTCCTGAATAATTAAATCGCGACGGCTCATTAGCGGCGGCGCATGACCAGTATAGAGCTTGCTCTGTTCCTGGGGAGAGGCTGTTTTGCCAGAAAAATGCAATCATATCATAGTCATAGATGCTTTTGCGTTTCTGGAATGTTGCGCTGTCATTCATTCTTATGCGCATATCAATGCCAAGTCTTTGTAGCGTTTTTTGATATGTTATAGCTATTTTTTCTTCTTGCTTGGTTGAAATCATAAGCTCAAAGCTAAATGGCTTACTTGTATCTTTATTGACAAGCTTGCCATTCTCAATAATCCAGCCTGCATCTTGCAAAATACCTGATGCTATTTTCAATTTTTGACGAAGGGATAAATCCATCTTTTCATGTAATATGGGGTATTTTAAGGATGAGTTAGGAAAAAAGCTTTCTATACGCTTAAACTCGCCGTGGAAAATATTTTTAGCCACCCAATCATAATCAAAAGCAAGTGACAAAGCCTTGCGTACATTTATATCATTAAATGGCTCGCGGCGCAGGTTAAATATAAAGCCATGCGCGCGCTCTGGTCTTTGATGGGGGGAGTTTAGCTGCGTATTATCTTTTATCATGCCATTATAAGCTGCATTCCATTTGCCAACATCCCATTCACGGCGGAGATTTAGATCACCTTTTTTGAATGCTTCTAATGCGATAGTATCATCGCGGAAATATTCATAAGTTACAGTGTCAAAATTATACTGCCCTTTATTTACAAATAAATCTTTAGCCCAATAATCAGAAGCGCGCTCATAGGTGATTTTCCGCCCTATATCAAACTCTTTTATGCGGTAAGCACCATTAAGCAGGGGCATTTCAATTGTTGTGGAGTTAAATTCACGCTCGCCCCACCATTTTTGGGATAATACGGGCATCATTGCTATTATCATTACAGTTTCACGTGTTCTATCCTCGCTTAAGCTGAATTTGATGATGTTTGCGTCTAATATTTCCGCTTTTGATACAAGCTTATAAATATTGCGCATATTTGGTCTGCCATGCTCTTTTAGTGTCTTATAGGAGAATAAAACATCTTGCGCGGTTATTGGCGTGTCATCATGAAAGCGCGCTTTTGGATTAATGTGAAATATTATCCATGATCTGTCTTGCGCCATTTCTACATGCTCGGCGATTAGAGGGTACATTGTAAATGGTTCATCCCAAACTCTGCGCATCAGTCGGTCATAAACAAGATTCATGTTTTTTGCCGCTATCCCTTTGATAGAGTAGGGGTTGAGGCTGTCAAACGTGCCTATCGCCGCGATTTTGAGCCCTCCGCCTTTAGGAGCATTAGCATTCACATAGGCAAGGTGAGTGTCTTTATCGCTATATTTAGCTTGCCCATGCATGGCAAGACCAAATATTTTATCTTCCGCTTGAGCAGGAAAACTTATAAAAATAAAGGAAATAGTAATAATAGCTGTATAATATTTTATCATGAAGTTAGTAATATCAAAATCAGGGCAATCCTCCAACTCGTTTTTTGAGCGCATTAACTTGGTGCGCGGAGATGTTGCCTTGCAAGAGGTTGATGCTATCGCTATTATTATCCCTCAAACACTTGATTATCGCGGAAGTATAAACAAATCCGTTATGGCGGCGAGCGGGCATAATCTGGATGAATTTATCTTGGATAATATATATAAGCCAAGGGCGGGCGATGTTTACGCTATCCCTGCATTTGAGCTACCAGCTAAGCATATATTTGTTGGAATATTGCCGCATTTTCGCACTGAATTTGATATGAATGATGCGCATTTATCGGGCGTAGTGCGCAAAATTATGGAGCTATCGCGCTGTATGTTGCTTGAAACCATTGCTTTTCCGCCGCTTGCATCAGGCAAGGGGGCATATCCAAAGGCAAAAGCCGCGCGTCTTATAGTGCAAGGTATAAGTGACCGTATGTCGGAAAGCTTTAAAGAGGTTCGCATATCCTGCCAAGATAGGGACATGATGGAACATTTTGAGCGTAGTCTACGCGCAAATGGCTGGGAAGGTTAGGGGCAACGCTCTTCTACAAATTGTTCAATATTTTTTATGCGATTATTTATTCCAATATGCACGCCGTATTTATTGTTCATTCTAGGGTGTTCTTCGTAATAGGCATTTATTTCTTCTTGGGTTTTGTTAGTTACATTATATTTGTTTTGTAATATGTTGCCGCAGACAGCTAGAATAGCTGATTGGAATTCTCTTTTGGCTCTATTGGTTAAATTGTTATATGGGATATCATTTTCGCTATGTTCAGGTTGCACTGTATCCCAAGTTAAATTGATTCGACCTTTTGCGTGACCATCATCAGCGTCATATATATAAATTTGATCTCCACCTTCAAGAATGTATATTTTATCATCAGATATTACTTTCTCCAGTTTATTAAACTTGTTTTTGATACAGTTAGGTATATTGACGTGATCAAAAAATTCTCTATTTTTTGCAGAGGCTACGCAAGTTGATGTGGTGTTCCATGCATTATTCCCAGAAACACCTTCTATGAAGTCATCTACGGGGCTTCCCGCCGTAACTGCGTTAGATGCAACCGTTGCCATTAGAAATAATGTCGGTAATTTTACGCTCATGTTAAGTCCCTATATCTATATAATTTATAGTAATGTATAGAACAAAGAGACTTAAGTCAAGTTATGTAATCTAAGTTGGGTTTAAGCCGCTAGATCGGCGAGCTTAACCGCTGGCCTTGGACCTATATGAGATATAACTTCGGCGGCAGCGATTGCGCCTAGCTTTCCGCATTCCGCAAGTGGTTTTCCTTCGGTAAGACCATATAAAAAGCCAGCCGCGAATTGGTCGCCTGCGCCAGTTGTATCAATTACATTTTCAACAGGGACGGCATCAATTTTTATTTGCTCGCCTTTAGAGATAATAACCGCGCCTTTTTCACTGCGAGTTATTGCGGCAATATCAACATGCTTGCTTATTGCGCTTATCGCATCGTCAAACTCTTCTTGCATGAACAGGGATTTTATTTCATCCTCATTTGCGAACAATATATCCACATGGTTTTCCACAAGGTCTAAAAAGTCGTGGCGGTGGCGATCTACGCAAAATGGATCGGATAGGGTGAGGGCAATTTTATGCCCCGCTTCATGCGCGTAATTAGCCGCGGCAATGAATGCTGCTTTTGCTTGGGCGCGATCAAATAAATAGCCTTCAAGATAAGTTATTTGCGCGGAAGCAATGATGTTTTGATCAATATCAATAGGGCTTAGCTCAATGCTCGCCCCAAGAAATGTGTTCATTGTTCTGTCTGCATCAGGTGTAACTAATATCATGCAGCGCCCTGTAGACGCGCCAACTATAAGTGGTTGCGTTTCAAAATTAACGCCTAATGAACGTATATCTTCTTGAAAAACCTTACCAAGCGCATCATCTGCAACCTTGCCAGTAAATGCGCCCTTGCCGCCAAATGAAGCAAATCCAGCCATTGTATTAGCAGCAGAGCCGCCAGAAGTCTCTAGGCTTTTGGACATTTGAGAATAAAGCTCAACCGCGCGCTCCTCTTCAACCAATGTCATAGCGCCTTTTTCCATGCCGTGATCGTCGCTTTGTTTTGCTATAAACTCTTCAGAAACTTGTGATATGACATCAACAAGCGCGTTGCCTACTGCTATTACTCCGTATTTCGTGCTGGACATTTAAATCATTCCTCTATTCATCTGGAACATCGTTATTTCGTATCCTAAAGTATTAAAATACTTGTCGTCACTCATGCCTTGTCCAGATAAAGATATGAATGATTATATTTAATTTCACTAGTCTTGTGTGATTTTAAAAAATATTGTTCTATCTCTATACTAAATTATAGGGTAAGAGCAATAGCATGGATAAAAAAAGTAAGAAAATCATTGATTCGGCGCTGCATTTGGCGGTAGAGCAGGGCTGGGAATATACAAGCTTGCGCGATATAGCAGAGCATGCAGGCATAAGCGCCTCTGATTTATATGATGCCATTGATGATAAAAGCGATATCCTTACCATGCTAGGGCGGGCGATTGATAAAAAGTTACTAGATGATATTGATGTTTCTGGTGATAATTCTGACAGTGAGCGCGAGCGCTTATTTGACCTTATGATGGATCGCTATGAGGCATTAAACGAACATCGCGATGGCGTTTGTGCGATATTAGAGTCCTTTAAGTGCGACCCTAAGCAAGTTATTATCTCTATGCCGCATTTATGTCGCTCTATGAGCTGGATGCTTGAAATATCTGGAATAGAAATTTCTGGAATTAGCGGGGCGATAAAAGTTACTGGCTTAACAGGTGTTTACATTAAAGTCTTAATGGTTTGGATTAAGGATGATAGCGAAGATTTATCCAAAACAATGGCGTATTTGGATAAGACGCTTGAGCGTGCAGATAGGGCGGCTAAGCTTTTAGGTTTTTGACATCTTCTTCTATATCACAAATATAGGGAAAGCTACCACTCTCCATATATTTTTGAGCTGCTACATGCCCGTATTTTGTGGATAGCTCTAAGGCTAGCCCTGCTTGAAAACATGCGGCGAAGCTACCGCAAAATGCATCGAATGCTTTGCTTGTGTATTTTACCTTAATAGTACTTTTATTATCACAGTAAGAAACTTGCTCATTTATTATCTGGATATCTGAATAATCAAATAGAGCTTTATCTATATTATTTTCATGGCTTACGCATATTATAGATTTTGCCCCGCCTTTTTTGCAGCGTTTTAGGATATCTGTATTTGTCTCTATATTTATATCATTTTGCAGTAGCAACAATGTCTTTTCATTGAGTAAATTATCAGGAATTTGCTTTGCAGATATATTGTTACTTGCTCCTTCCATTATTATAGAGGCTTGCTGACCGTTGGGGATGGTTATAGAGTTGATTATAGAGGTTGGTTCATCTGATTTAACTATTCCAGAGCTGTGAATGCCTTCTCTTCTTAATGTAGCTAATATAGTTTTCCCGAAAATATCATTACCTATAGTGCCGATCAAAGAGGCTTTAGCCCCGCATCTTGCCGCTGATATTGCTTGGTTAGTGGCACTACCCCCGATAACTAGATGAGAATTTCTGGACTTTACCGCGCATGGAAATGCAAGCTCGCCGCTTATATCCATTTGCAATTCCATACATATATAACCAAAGCTTACTATCATTATTAAGTAATAGCGCATTTCTGCAAACTATAAAAATAATTAAAGGAAAATCTTGATATTTTGCTGTAAAAGACAATAATAAGCGGATAGTGAAAGAGTAGGTCATATGTCTATAGATTATAATAAGCATTACCAAAAATGCGTTGACGCGGTTAAGTCTGAGGGGCGTTATAGAATTTTTGCTAATCTTGAGCGCAAAGCGGGGCGCTTTCCTAAGGCTGTTTATCGCAGCCCTAACGGCACAGAAAAAGAAGTTACTATATGGTGTAATAATGATTATCTAGCTATGGGGCAACACCCGAAGGTCATAAAAGCCGCGCGCGAGGCATTAGAAAATTCAGGCGCAGGGGCGGGTGGCACTCGTAATATTTCGGGGACAACCCGCTATGTTGTTGAACTTGAGGCGTGCGTTGCCGATCTTCACAATAAAGAGGCGGGGCTTGTTATGTCTTCGGGGTATGTTGCTAATGAGGGCGCACTTGGCACGCTGGGTAAGCTACTACCTGAATGTGCATTCTTCTCGGATGAGCTTAATCACGCATCTATGATCCATGGCATGAAAGACAGCAAGCAGCAAAAACTTATTTACCGCCATAATGATTTAGAACATTTGGAGGATTTACTTAAATCCGTCGATATAAAGCGCCCTAAAATCATTGTATTTGAATCCGTTTATTCTATGGAGGGTGACATTGCGCCGATCAAGGAAATTGCGGATCTTGCGGATAAATATAATGCAATGACTTATCTTGATGAAGTGCATGCCGTTGGTTTATATGGTTCTCGTGGCGGAGGAATCGCAGAAGAGCGCGGGCTTATGGATCGTATTGATGTTATTGAGGGGACGTTTGGCAAGGGATATGGTGCTATGGGCGGGTTTATTACTGCTAATACTGCTATAATTGACGCTGTGCGCTCTTACTCACCAAGCTTTATATTCACCACCGCTTTGCCGCCCGCTGTATCTGCCGCCGCTATGGCTGCTGTTGAACATTTGAAAGTCTCGGGCGTTGAGCGCGCAAAAGTGCGTGAAAATGTGGCGTTGCTTAAATCAATGCTTAGTGAAGCGGGACTGCCATTCATGAAAGGCGAGAGCCATATAGTTCCGCTGGTTGTGGGGGAGGCTACATGCTGCAAGGATGTAACCGATATCCTTATGCGTGAGTATAATATATATGTGCAGCCAATTAACTATCCCACTGTTCCGCGTGGGACAGAGCGTTTGCGCCTAACCGCTACGGCGGCGCACTCTCTTGATGATGTTAAATTTATGGCTAATGCTTTGCAGGATCTATGGCGCAATCATAGTATGCTGGGTAGTGTTGCCGCTTAAACTGAGAAATTAACACTAACTCCGCGAGTGCCATTAACAGGAGTGGATATAATTGAATTCTCAATTATATTTGCAATGGCTTTCCCTTGCTCGGCATTTTGCTTAATCACTGACATTGTCATGTTTTGACGTGCAAGTGCAGCGCTTGCTGCTATCGATGCGGGAAGTTCCATGGTGCGAATCCTTTCATATATAATTATTATACATTATTTTGCTGGAAACTTCATTTAAAATATTGATTGCCTTGGCGACTCACAATAATATGCTTTTTTATGAATACTAAGCGCATTATCATGAATTACACAACCGCCCCAAGCCTTGAGGATTTAGAGGTGATTGGCGAGCTTATAGCGGAGTCACTGCCTGAGGAGCTATCATGCCATTGCGAAGAGCTAATCCTTATCATTGAAGATATGGCCGATGAAACCTTGCAAGATGATTTAAGCCTAGATGATCCGTTTGATCTGCTTGCTTTATATAAAAGTGGCAAATCTATTGCGCCAGGGATTGAACAAAAAACGGCAAGTAACGACGATGTTTTAGTGCTTTACAGAAGACCTCTTCTTGATATGTGGAGTGAGACTGGCGAGGACTTGCAAATATTGATGCGCCAAGTCATTATAGAAGAGCTTGGGCGGCATTTTGATCTTTCAGAAGATGATATTCAAGAAATGAATGACCAAAATTATCAATCGATGATATAATTATATAATTCAAAACTATGCAGATGCTTTTCCTATATGCTAAGCTGTTAAAGGTGGTTATTTTATGATTTGGAAAAGTGATTTGTCTGTTTTTACTCGTTTTATATATATAATGGTTTTTATTGTTGTTCTTCTTGACACATCCATTGTGCGCGCCGCTAGCGTTCCCATTACTGTTGAGGAGGATTATGGCGGATTGCCAGAACCTCAAAATACTATACTTGCACCTATTCGGGTGATTCTTAATCCTCTTATTGATACAGAGCGTAAGACTTGTGACCCAGAATTTTGGGAAGTTCTAAAGGATCGTGCGTGGCAAGAGGGGCAGCGTGAGATTACACAAAATAATAATTTAATTGCAAGACCTGATAGTGTTCTTCAAATGACATGTTTTGATTCTTTTGTTAATCACCTTACAAGGTATTCAGGGGGGAATTTTCCTGGTAACCCGCAAGCATCAGTGGGGGAAATGGGGGGGATGCTTGGATCTGCCTTGGGCTCCCTTGCTGGGAGATTTACAAGATTGCTTGTTATTAATGCTGATGAGGTGTTTTATAATATTAGCTTGATTAATGACCCTCTCGGTGCAGGCTTAGGAACAGATGGCTTTCTTATGTATGCGGTGCTCGAAATGCTTGTGCTTGACCAATTATCTGACAATTCTCCTAGTGAAACACAAAGTAATATTATGAGGCTGGCAGATATTGTTGAAAACCCAACTTTAGCTGCTTGTGTTGTTGAATATGGATCAGAATATAAACAATATTATGGGGATAATAATTTTCCAGCCACATTTATTGGCGGGCGTTCCTCTGTTATTACTGAACTCGGTGGCGAGGCCTTAAAGCAAAATTATGCTTGTTCTCGAATGAATCAAGTATGGCAAGCATCAAAATGTTATAATATGCTAGCTGAATCTGGTATGTTCGGCGTAACTCCCGATCATGATGGCTTTTATCCTTTGGCATCCTTGGATGCTGCAAGCACAACGCCAAATTACACTGATGAAGCTGCTGCTGGGCGCGACTTTAGAACCAGAGAGACTATGTGTGATGTACCCTCAGATAATTTCAATATTTCTGATTATTTACCTAGTGTTGGAGAGCTTGCATGTAGTTTAGCATCCCATGGGCTACCTAATGTGTCTGGATGCTCTACATCTAATCCAGCAGGGTGTTTGACGGCTTTAACCCCTATTCTTACTGGTTTGTTTGGTAGCGGCCCTCGACCTAATTGGGCTAGCACTTTTATTGGGGCTAACCCAGTGCCTGGCGCGGCGGGCGGCGTTGATCCATATGAGCATTTCTTAGGGCTTAGAGATAGTACTTCATGCTCTTCTATTGACCCTATCAAAACAGGGTATATTGTAACTGCGCCAAATGGTGACCGCTATGTTGACGCGGTTTGCCCTGCTCCGGGATGTTATTTTAACCCGCCATCATCTATTGCTGGTAATGGTAGCTGTAACTAACAGATCACACGGCTTTTTGCATAAACTCTGACATTCTACGGGTAAATTCCGCCATATCATCAATTGGCGATCCTTGAATAATTTTGGCTTGATCCAGCAGCAAATATGCCGCGTCATCAATGTTATCACCTTTGGAACATGCGGCAGCAAGTTTTTTAATTAGCTCATGATCTGCGTTAATCTCAAGCACTGGTTTTGTGCTGCCTTGATATTTTTGATTAATTTTTAAGACTTTTTCCATATGCATGTCCACGCCTTCCTCTGGTGCGACAAGGCATACGGGGGAGTTTGTAAGGCGCGATGACTTGCGGATATTATGGATTTTACCATCTAATATATCTTGCATTTTTGTAATAAAGTCATTTATTTCATCGTTATTTTCTTCAGGTTTTTCCTCATCTTGTTTATCGCTCTCGAACTTTTCAAGATCAATATCACCTTTTGTAATTGATTTGAACGGCTTGCCTTTATAATCAAGGACGCTTTGCAACCAAAAATCATCAACAGTATCGGTGAAAAATAAAACTTCTAGACCGCGGGATTTTAGCCCTTCTATTTGTGGGCTGTTCTTTATGCTTTGCACGTTATCGCCGCTGATATAATATATGTCTTCTTGCCCGTCTTTCATGCGCTCTACATATTCTTCTAAGGTGGTGAATTTTTCGCCATCATCATGGGAGGAGTAAAAGCGGCATACTTTTAATATGGCGGCTTGATGGTTTGGCGCGTCATATAGCCCTTCTTTTAGGGCGGGGCCAAACTGATTCCAAAATGCAGCAAATCCAGCCTCATCATTACGTGATAATTTATCCAAATCACCAAGAATACGCCGCGCTACGGCATTTTTAATCTTCTCAATCGTAAGGTTATATTGCAGAGTTTCACGACTGATGTTAAGCGGCAAATCCTCACTATCTATTATTCCGCGAACAAAGCGCAGCCATGGATACATTAATGTGTCCATATTATCCGTTATAAAAATTCGGCGCACATAGAGCTTAACCGAGTTTTTGCGCGATGGATCAAACAAATCCCACGGGCGCATCATCGGAACATATAGCAGTGAGGTAAACTCTATCGTGCCTTCTGATTTCCAATGAGAAGTCATAACAGGTTCGTCAATATTAGAGGTGAGGTGTTTGTAGAAATTGATATAATCCTCATCCGTTATATCGCTTTTTGGCTTCATCCAAAGGGCGGAAGCACTGTTTATAGCCTTAGCGTCTTTATCTTTGGCGACAATGCTTGGCGCGCCAAGGAAAATTGACACACTTATATGATCGGAATATTCCTTAACCGTATCAGTGATTTTTTGATCTAAAAGGAACTCGCACGCCTCATCTTTTATATCCAAAGTAATGGCTGTGCCGCGCCCGCCATCAAGCCTTGCTATTTCTATTTCGTTAGGTTCACGTATAGAAAAGCCAGATTTACCATCTGATTCCCACAGCCAAATTTTATCAGACCCAGCTTTGCGGCTTACGACTTGTATTTTGCTAGCCACCATATAGCTAGCGTAAAACCCAACGCCAAACTGCCCAATTAGTTTGAGTTTGTCATCACCCTTAGCATCTTTCATTTGCTCCATAAGCGCGGCTGTGCCAGATTTTGCAATAGTGCCTAAATTATCGGCTAGCTCATCATGGCTCATGCCAATCCCGTTATCCACAAGTGTAAGGGTGCGCGTCGTCGTGTCCTTATATACGCATATACGAAAATCGGGGTTGTCACTTATAAGCTCAGGATTTGCAATAGCGTCATAGCGCAGGCGGTCACATGCATCGGCGGAATTAGAGATAAGTTCGCGCAGGAAAACATCATGATCGGTATAGAGCGCGTGCGCAACAATATCTAACAATCTTGCTACATCTGCATTAAATGGTTGCTGCTCTTGCTCTATGTGTTTTTCTTGTGCGCTCATATTTCTACTCCATATATTTTTTGATCTATGAATTTATTTCATATTGTATATACTGCTCGGTTAGAAATATCAATCTAGTAATAAAGGTAGAATTTGATGAAAAAATTAGCAGTTTTAATGATGGTTGTCTCAACTTTTGCACTTGGCGCATGTCAAACATTGCAAGGTCAGGGTAATAAACAATTGCTTGGTACTGGCGGGGGAGCTATCCTTGGCGGCATCGTTGGATCGCAAGTCGGCGGTGGCTCTGGTCAGCTTTGGGCTACTGGTGCGGGCGCATTGCTAGGGGCATTAGTAGGAAGCGAGATCGGCAAATCCTTGGATAATGCTGATAGAGCGCAATTATCTAATGCAACCTATCAAGCACAAAGCGCGCCAATAGGCGAGCCTATCTCATGGAACAACCCTGAAAGCGGTAATTCTGGAACGGTTGTTGCAACTCGTGAGGGGCAATCCGCAAGTGGTAAATATTGCCGTGAATATCAACAAACAATATATGTTGGCGGGCAAGAAGAAACAGCTTACGGAACAGCTTGCCAGCAACCAGACGGTAGTTGGGAAATTGTTAACTAGTTATATCAGGAGAATCTTGCACGGCGGATATGGCTCTATAAATAGAGAGATATTCGTCACGGCTGCTAGCTATTAGCGCTATATCCGATATATTGGGGGCTGCATTGCTGCGCATATATTGAAATTTTATTCTTGAAAAATTCGCTAGCGTACCCCATGGCAAAGAGGCTGCTTCATCATCGAAAGCTTTCCTCGCTTGGCTCAATATATCGCTTGTTATTTTATCTTCTGTGTTTTCTTTTATCACATTTGCAGCAGCAATTAATGCCGCCGCGCACCAGCCCATAGGCGATTTTTCTAATAAATAGTTATTTTGCTTTTTCGCTATCTCTATTAAAATTTTGTAATCACCATTTTCTTTCACCTTACCCAGCAAGCTGCATATAAGCTCTTCACATTGTTTTTTGTGCAGGTTTTCATTTGTTTGGTTATCGGCAAATGGGTTGTAATCTTGCAAATATGTAACGGTTTCAGGCTTTATATCTGCTCTATCTGCTATCAGGTCAGCGATAGATTGCACATATGGGCTTTCGCTAGTATATAATGCCGCACCTAAAATTATATTAGGAGAATAGCCAGACCAAGCCATTTCCTGCGCTGGAAAGCAGAAACTATTCCATTGTTTTATAGTGGCATCTCCAAATGTTTTGCCAATTTTATCGGCTATGTTTAGGGCGTTTATTACAGGGTTTTTACTATTTTTATATTGATCTATATTATTATCGAACATAAAACCTAGGGTATCTAAGCATACTGGATAGGGAAATTTTTCTGTAAAAACACCTGTTTTAGGGGTAAGTGTCTCATTAATTCTTTGCCTTGCTAGCGACAACATTGCATCTTTGCGTCCTTGCAGTAATTGCACTGAGGCAGAAAAAATATCAGCCATTAAGTTATTGTGGTATATTTGTTTTTTGGTGGCGGTTGATTTTAATATATTATCTTTAATTATATTTGATTGATAAGTATCTATAGCATGCCATGCAATATGAAAAACTTGGTTTCTTAAGTGATCTTCACTGTCAAATTGATCATAATTGATAAAGCATAATGCAATATAGTTATTATTTTTGAAAAACCCCATAAACCCATGAGTTGTATGACTTGATATTGCAACAAAACATGAGTTATTCTTTTTTAATATTTTGCAAATATCGGCGTTTTGCACATAGTCAATCATGTAAGACCCAGCAGGAAGCTCGCTTATTCTCTTTTCTTCTTTTTCAAACGCATCACTTCTTTTGCCTTCTTCATGAAGTATGAATTCCAAATAAAGGTCAGGGTAGGCGCTTTGCACTTGCCTTCTTACTACGTTGCATATGTGTTTTGCGATATTATGATTTATTGGCATTTTATGTATCCATTTATTTGGCGGCATTATAGCAGGTTTTTCTAGACTGCTAAGTTTAAATGTGTAGGATATACAAAATGTTTAACACTACAAATAAGTAAGAAGAAATATAATGAATAGTGATTTTTTAAAAGGTAAACGTGGACTTATAATGGGCGTAGCAAATGAGCGCTCTATTGCTTGGGGAATTGCTGAGGCTGCCGCCGCTAATGGCGCGGAGCTTGCCTTTACTTATCAGGGTGATGCTTTGCTTAAGCGGGTTAAGCCTTTGGCAGAGCGCGTAGGTTCTGATATATTACTTCCTTGTGATGTTACTGATGAGGCGAGCATTGATGCTGCTTTTTCCGAGATAGAATCACGTTGGGGCAAAATTGATTTTGTTGTTCATGCTATCGCATTTTCTGACAAGAATGAGCTGGATGGGCTTTATTTGAATACTAGCCGTGATAATTTTTTACGCACTATGGATATATCGGTTTATTCCTTCACAGCAGTAGCTCAGCGTGCAGCGCCGTTGATGACAGATGGCGGATCATTGCTAACTCTTACCTATTATGGGGCAGAGCAAGTCATGCCACATTATAATGTTATGGGCGTGGCAAAAGCCGCACTTGAGGCAAGCGTTAAGTATTTGGCGAATGATCTTGGTAAGGATAATATCCGCGTTAATGCTATATCGGCAGGGCCAATCAAGACTTTGGCGGCAAGCGGTATCGGTGATTTCCGCTTTATCTTGAAATGGAATGAGCTTAACGCGCCATTAAAGCGCAATGTGACTATTGGTGATGTCGGTAAGTCTGGTTTGTTCTTGCTTTCTGATCTTGGTAGCGGCGTTACTGGCGAAATATTGCATGTCGATAGTGGTTATCACACAGTTGGAATGCTTGCCGTGGATAGCGTGGCTGAAACTGCTGAATTACTCGCTAGTATGAAGCCAAAGCCTGAGGAATAATATCTATGCGATTCATTGTAATAGGAAAAGATGGAAGTGACGACGGGGCTTTAGAGCGCCGCACTTCTGCCCGCGATGAGCATTTAAAGCAAGTTGAAATATATTCAGAAAAAGGCAATTTCTTGATGGCAACTGCTATTTTGGATGATCAAGGTAATATGTGCGGCTCTATCATGCTTGTGGATTTTCCAACTAGGGTAGAGCTTAACTCATGGCTTGAAAATGAGCCATATGTCACGGGACATGTCTGGAAAAACATCGAAATTTATGACGCAAAAGTTGCGCCAAGATTTGAAAAGCTTTTTGAATAATGATCTGGTTTAAAGATTACAGCGTCAATTATCTCGAAGGTTTGCGTAATGCAAATATGGGTGAGCATATCGGCTTTGAATTCCTTGAAATTGGTGAGGGTTTTTTGAGCGGGCGCATTCCTGTAGATCACAGAACAACCCAGCCATTTGGCATTCTTCACGGCGGCGCATCTTGCGTTTTGGCAGAAACTTTGGGCAGCGTTGCTGCTTGGATGACTATCAATCCTGAAACTCATAGAGCCGTTGGGCTTGAAATTAATGTAAATCATATACGCGCGGTAACTAATGGCTATGTTATTGGTAAATGCAGTCCGCTTCATATCGGGCGCAGAACTCAAGTCTGGCAAATTGATATGAGCGAGGAAGCCACAGGTAAACGCACAGCTATAAGCCGAATTACCATGGCAGTGATAGAGCAAGGCACTCTTTCAGCTCAAAAAGATGCTGTTATTATAAAGTAGGCGTTATTTATGCTTCGTATTCTTGAAAAGATTGATGATGTTCGCTCTGCTCTTGCGTATGGTTTGTATCATAGCAAGTATTAATTTCTGCATTAGCCTTATTTAATATTGCAATTATTCCTTTATATTCGAGAGTTTCTGGCACGAGTTCTATAAGTCTGTCTATTGTTTCTTTTGCTACTGTTGGAGCATTATTTTTTAATTGTGCTTTGGCAAGTTTATAACTTTCATTTATTAGCATGTCTTTTATTCTGTTATCACTAGGGCAATGCTTTATTGCTCGCTCTAATACTGTAACAACGGTATCTTGGTTAAAATGCTTTTCAGCTAATTTTTCAGCTTTAATAAATAGCGCATCTGGTTTTCTATCTAGCTCTGCATTGTCCATAGATCTGCCAAGCCAGTCAGAACCAGCGTTAAGGTATTTTTCACCTTCATCTTTTTTACTTAAAAGTCGATCTGCCCATGCCAGACATATTTCAGGAGAGTGTCTCTCTTTATTTGATACTCTCTTTAATATAGAGCTGCCTATTGGGTGTTGCGGGTCTATATTATTAGGTGCCATGTCAATGATATTTTGAATGGTATTGTTTTCTGACATATAAGCTTACTCCCTTTTTATGTGTAGCACACACGTATATTTACATAGCCTCCAGTGAGAGCGCAAGAAAAAAGTACTTTAATGTAAATAAATTGTCAAAAAACTTGTTTTAAATTATATTATAAGTGTTTAAACTGCGCGTATGTCAGGTAATCATTTCGGAACATTATTTCAATATACTACTTTTGGTGAGAGCCATGGGGCGGCGATTGGCTGCGTGGTTGATGGCGTGCCGCCAAATATTGATTTGGATGAGGGTTATATCCAGCAATTTTTGGATCAACGCAAACCTGCGCAATCTCGCCATACTACGCAGCGCAAAGAGTCAGACAAGGTGCAGATATTATCTGGCGTGTTTGAGGGCAAAACCACAGGAACGCCGATTGGCTTGCTGATCCATAATACCGATCAAAAATCTAAGGATTACGGCGGTATAAAAGATAAATTCCGTCCAGCGCATGCTGATTTTACTTATCAAGCAAAATATGGCATCCGCGATTATCGCGGCGGTGGGCGTTCTTCTGCGCGTGAAACTGCTATGAGAGTGGCGGCGGGAGCAGTGGCTCGCAAAATGTTAGAGCA
The DNA here is from genome assembly GCA_026989265.1 of Micavibrio sp. Taxonomy (GTDB): domain Bacteria; phylum Pseudomonadota; class Alphaproteobacteria; order Micavibrionales; family Micavibrionaceae; genus UBA1672. The sequence goes on along the minus strand of JALSJP010000001.1, from coordinate 233,826 downwards.
TCAAATAGGCGAGCATATAAAAATACGCGCGTGCGTGGTTCAGATCGGAACAAAAAAAATTAATCAAGATAACTGGAATTGGGATCAGGTAGGACAAAATCCATTTTTCTGCCCTGATTCTAATGCAGCCGAGAATTGGGCAGGCTATCTTGATGATATCCGTAAAAATGGCTCTAGCGCGGGTGCGCTTGTGGAGGTGCATGTTAGCGGTATTCCTGCGGGGCTTGGCGCGCCTGTTTATGATAAGCTTGACGCAGATATCGCAAAAGCAATGATGAGCATTAATGCAGCCAAAGCCGTGGAAATTGGCAATGGCTTTGATTGTGTATCTATTGGAGGGATTGATAATGCGGATGAAATCCGCGCGGGCAAAGATGGAAACCCCGAATTCCAAAGCAATAATGCAGGCGGAATATTGGGCGGGATATCTTCTGGTCAAGATATTATAGCAAGGGTAGCGTTTAAGCCAACAAGCTCTATCCTAACTCCGCGCAAAACCATTGACATTAATGGTAATGAGACGGATATAATAACAAAAGGGCGCCATGATCCTTGTGTTGGCATTCGCGGCGTTCCTGTCGTCGAGGCTATGATGGCTTGTGTGCTTGCTGATCATTGGTTAAGGCATAAAGCGCAGTGTTTATAAGGTTAAATATGTTTTTCGCTTTTGTTTTATGCTTCGGAACGCTTGTTTTCGGAGCTGATTCCTATGCTAAAAATGATGATATATTCAGTAATTCTGGACTGAAGTTGCCGCGTTTTGTATCTTTAGCAAAAGATAAAACCAATGTAAGGGCAGGGCCAGGGCAAAAATATCCGATCAAATGGGCGCTAAACCGCAAATCATTGCCAGTGGAAGTTATCCTCGAATTTGATCACTGGAGGAAGATAAAAGACCATGAAGGGCAGGTTGGCTGGGTTTTTCATACTCTTTTATCAGGAAAAAGAACAGCTATTATCAAAGGCTCTGACCCCGCATATGCCTATGAAAAGCCGTTCTACGATAACAGTAAAAAATCACGTGTTTCCATGTATTTAGAGCCGCTTGCTCAAGTTAATATTGAAGAGTGCAAGGGCGTTTGGTGTAAGGTTTTTGTCTCAGGATATTCGGGATGGATGCAAAAAAACTTGCTTTGGGGTGTTTACGAAAGCGAAAATATTGATTAGAATCATATTCGTGGCGCTTCGCTGCATGTATTTTTAATCTTTCTAAACTTCCCTCCTTCTAACCTTATTAATAATTCTGTAATAGGTTTCTTATATAAAATGTTTGCACTGACTAATAAACCAGAAATGGGTTCCCGTTTCTATTCCGCATTGATTCAACTTGCTGCCGACCATGAGCGTGGCATTGATGGCATGAAGGTAATCCAGCATATGGCCGGCGTACTTGTCGAGACATATTTTCTTTTTGATGATCCCGATCAAGCGATGCAGGCTAGCTTTAAAAAGCTTGCATCTATGCTTGAAACACATCCCGCGCAGGGCATGCTTGCACCTTATGCGCTGCCTCCTGCTCATATTATTGATATGGAGACGGAGCGCGGGCGTTTAGCTGCGCGCATTTTCTTTGAGGAATGGCTTGATTGTGATTTTGAACTTCATGACCTTATTGTTACGGTTTTCCATCATGTTATTATTGGGTGGGAGGATATGGGCGCTCCGCGAGCGGAGACGCTGCGCTTGCTTATGGAATGCGTTAAAAAGGCCATGGCATTTGAGATATCAGCTCAAGAATTATGCGATGTTTCCATTCAATATCAGCTAGGGCGCAAGGGCTGGTCTATCGGTGATTGCATTGTTGCGCTTAGCGGTATTGCAGGGCAAAGGCTCGCTATATCTCTAAGCTCTTCTAACATGTGTAATGTGTTTAAGGGGTCTGATTTACCTACTAATCTTGATCGCGTAGTATTTAACATGACACAAGAAGCCATCCGCCTTGGCGTTCCTGCGGGTAGTGATTGGCGTTTCGGTTTGGCCGCTAATGATATGCCGATAAATGCCCCTGTTGAGCTGGTGCGAGAGCTTGAGCCTAGGTGTTTGCGCTTTTTCCGCGCTATTGGTTTGAACGGATCTTATGATCAATCTGTTGCTTGCGCGAAAGCTGCAGGGCGCATGATTGCTGTTGCTTCGGGCGGGGATCTTCCAGAAATAGAGCCTGCAATCGCAAAGCCCTTGGCTATGGCTGCTATAACAGAGAGCTATAAATTTGTGTGCTTAGATTTTGATATGGCTTCTTATTAGGTCTAGACCTTAAATACTAAAATCACCACTTGCCCGCTTTATCATAACCACGTATAAATCTATCTGTAATAAAAACAGAGAGATGCTATGACTTTTGTACAAAAACCTAGTTATGATTATGATGAGATAATTACTTGCGCGAAAGGCGATATGTTTGGCGCGGGCAATGCACAGCTTCCGCTTCCGCCAATGCTTATGCTTGACCGTATAACTAATGTTTCGCTTGAGGGCGGCGCAAATGGTAAGGGCATTATTGAGGCAGAATTTGATATCCATCCTGACCTTTGGTTTTATGAATGCCATTTTAAGGGCGACCCTGTTATGCCTGGTTGTCTTGGGCTTGATGGCTTGTGGCAGTTGCTCGGCTTTTACCTTGGCTGGACTGGTGCAAAGGGGGCAGGGCGCGCGCTTGGCGTTGGTGAGATAAAGCTTGCGGCTATGGTTACCCCTGATGTTAAATTGCTTAAATATGTGGTGGATATTAAACGCGTTATGAATGGTAAATTGGTATTAGGAATAGCGGACGGCACAATATATGCGGACGGCGAAAAAGCCTATAGCGTTAAAGGTCTTAAAGTTGGACTATTCGATAATTCAGGTAAATAATAAACAGGGAGTGAGTAAATATGCGCCGCGTTGTAATAACTGGAATGGGAATTATTTCTTGCATAGGTAATAGCAAGGAAGAGGTTTTGGAATCTCTAAAGGCTGGTAAGTCTGGCATTACCGCATCCGAAGAATATGCAGAGCTTGGCTTTCGCTCGCAAATCCATGGTAAGCCCGATATTGTGCTTAAAGACCATATAGATAAACGCTTGCTACGCTTTATGGGCGATGCGGCTGGCTATAATCATTTAGCTATGGAGCAAGCAGTTGCGGATTCTGGTCTTGGTGAAGACCAAGTTAGTAACGTGCGCACTGGCATTGTTATGGGGTCGGGCGGCCCATCTACTAGCGCGCAAGTAGCTGCGGCTGATATAACGCGTGAGAAAAGCCCAAAGCGCGTAGGGCCGTTCGCTGTTCCTAAATGTATGAGCTCTACCTGTTCGGCTACGATTGCTACTAATTTCAAGATTAAGGGCGTGAATTACTCTATATCCTCAGCTTGTTCGACATCTGCGCATTGTATCGGCAACGCGGCGGAGCTTATCCAGTGGGGCAAGCAAGATGTTATGTTCGCTGGCGGAGCGGAAGAGCTGCACTGGGCTTTGTCCGTGTTATTTGACGCTATGGGCGCGATGAGTTCAAACTATAATGATACGCCCCAAAAGGCGGCGCGGGCTTATGATGCTAATCGTGATGGCTTTGTGATTAGCGGCGGTGGCGGCGTTTTGGTGTTGGAAGAGCTTGAACATGCCAAGGCACGCGGGGCAAAAATATATGCGGAAATTACAGGGTACGGCGCGACTTCCGATGGCGCTGATATGGTTGCGCCAAGCGGTGAGGGCGCGGTTCGCTGTATGAGACAGGCTTTGGAAACCGTTAAAACGCCCGTGACTTATATCAATACTCACGGAACATCTACTCCAGCAGGTGATATAACAGAGCTTAACGCCGTGCGCGAAGTGTTCGAGCCACTAGATCAAGCTATGCCGCATATCAGCGCGACTAAATCCATGACGGGGCATTCTTTGGGCGGCACTGGCGTGCAAGAAGCTATCTATAGCCTGCTTATGATGAAGCATGATTTTGTAGCTCCTAGCATTAATATTGAAACTTTGGATGAGGGCGCGGCAGGCTTGCCAATTGCTCGCAAACGCATTGATAATGTTAATCACGAAACCGTAATATCTAACAGCTTTGGCTTTGGCGGCACTAACGCTACACTTGCGATGAGTAAATATGATGGGTGAAATAAAGGTAAATAGTTGAAAATCACAAAGGTTGAAAATCACAAAGGTTGAAAATTTATATTATCATGCACTTTGTGTTTATTTGCGGACAGTTATATTTGTTCAAGGGCAAAATGTTCCTATAGATATAGAAATTGAACATAACGAGGATCATGCTATTCCATTTTATGAGAGTTTAGGTTTTATTGTGGATGGTGATGGATTTATGGAAGCTGGAATTCTTCACCATATGATGGTTATGAAGTTATAAACATGAAAGAAGAATATATGAATGATTTAATGAAAGGCAAGCGTGGGCTTGTTATGGGCGTGGCGAATGAGCGTTCTATTGCTTGGGGCATGGCGAGCGCACTTCATGACGCTGGCGCGGAGCTAGCATTTACCTATCAAGGCGATGCATTTGGTAAACGCGTAAATCCGCTAGCTGCTAGTATTGGCTCTGATATTGTTATAGATTGTGATGTCTCAAATGAAGAAGATTTGGACAATGTTTTTGCCATTCTAAAAGAAAAATGGGGCGAGATAGATTTCATAATTCATGCGGTTGCTTTTTCTGATAAAGATGAATTGCAAGGCAGGTATGTTGATACTTCGCTGGAGAATTTTCTGCAAACCATGCATATATCCTGCTTTTCTTTTACCTCAGTTATGCGTAGAGCCAAAGATTTAATGAGCGAAGGCGGGAGCGCAGTAACGCTTAGCTATTACGGAGCGCAAAAAGTTATGCCTAATTACAATGTTATGGGAGTGGCAAAAGCCGCGCTTGAATCATCTGTGCGCTATTTGGCGGCTGATTTAGGGCAAGATGGAATCCGCGTTAACGCTATATCAGCAGGACCAATGAGGACTTTAGCGGGCGCAGTTATTGGCGGGGCGCGTCAAACATTCAAGAAAAGCGTCGCGGCATCTCCCCTTGCTCGACCTGTTGATCTAAAAGAAATCGGTGGCGCAGGGCTGTATTTACTCTCCGATATGTCAGGCGCGGTAACTGGCGAGATTCATTATGTTGATTGTGGCTATAACGCCGTTGGTATGACCCCGCATGAGGATTAGCCTAAGTGTTTTATGGAGCTAATGCGTCATCATGCTCAAGCTTGGCATTTTGCTCTTCTTTTAAAACATTTACTTCTATGGTAAAGCTTTTACATTTGATTGTTTCAAGTGCCATATTCCGTATTTAAGCAACGGCAAGATTTGCTGTCATATGATTAATTCCGCGAATATGTAACTATTGCGCAGTTTATAAACGGTGGTGGTGGATATGCCAAACTTGGTTTATTCGCGATTAATGCACTATAAACACGCCTTCCAGCAAGACATCAGGCACATCAGAGAAAAACCCATCAACTCCCCAGCTTTGTAGTAAGCGTGCTTGGTCTGGTTGGTTGACTGTATATGCTAGGATTTGTTTTTCCATATCCATAATGATGTCGATTTGACTTTGTTTTATCGTATTGGCATTTACATTGATGGTGGATACTTGCAAGTAATCCGCCATTTCCGCCCAGTTTTCAGGAAATTCAGCAGGTAAAATCAAACCACGATGCCAGTCCTCGGCAATATCAGCGGCGGCTTCTAGGCTAACATGTTGGGATGATGAAATAAGCAAGCGGTCATGATCATCCCAAATTGTAGAAAGCAGGTCGAGAGCCACCTCGGCTGTGTCTTTTTCGCGCCCTTCGCAAGGTTTTATTTCTAAATTTAGACCTAGATCCCGCTCCAATAATACGTCTATAGTTTCTTCCAATGTAGGGATTTGAATAGCTGAAAAGCTCTCACCATACCAATTGCCGCAATCAAGCTCTTTGATTTCTGCTAAAGTCTTATCCGCCACTTTGCCGCTGCCGTTTGTTGTGCGATCAAGCGTTTCATCATTAAATATAATCGGGATATCATCCTTGGTGATCTTAACACCAAGATCTATCCATTCCACGCCCATATCGGCGGCAGTATGAATGGCGGCTAGTGTATTTTCAGGCGCGTAGCCCGCACAGCCACGATGTCCGATGATTTTAGGGAGTTTTAGTGGCATATTTTGTCCATTTCTATTTGCTACGTCACAACCTTATTGTAGGTTTTTTGTTTGGAAAAACATACCACACCATGTTTAAGAGGCGGGTAAATGGCGGAGACTGAGGGATTCGAACCCTCGATAGAGCTATAAACCCTATACACCCTTAGCAGGGGCGCGCCTTCAGCCACTCGGCCAAGTCTCCATACCGTCCATTTGTTTAGGTGATTATACTATATTTGTAAAGGCTTTTAGTTATAAATTTTAATCTAAATAATTTTCGTCTTTCATCTTTTTGTGAGAGCCTAAATCAGACTTTACAACCAAGATGAAGCCAGCCAGAACAATTAATATTCCAAGTGTTATCAATGCCTTGAAAAACACATCCCATGCAAGAAATATAGTCCATATTTGGGCGATAGATATTAACGCGCCAATACATACCATGACTATAATGGCTTTTAATAATGTTTGGTGCATCGCTTTATTCTCCGCTTTTCTCTTTTTTCATTACAACTAGGAATGCTTCGCGTTTAAAAAATAATAACATACGGCGGATTTCCCGCTCCATAGTTATAACTTCCCAGCCCGCATCGCCATTTTTATTAAGAAACTCACTAAATTTTATCGGATCAACCTTTGAGCCAGCCAAAAATAGCGAGCCAATCATGCTCTCGCGGTAAATCCCAACTTTGTATTCATATTTAGTCATTTGCCGTAGCTATCCTAACTTTTCTTTCAATAATTTGTTAACTGCGGCGGGGTTAGCTTTTCCCTGTGATTTTTTCATCACTTGCCCAACGAAAAAGCCAAACAGCTTGTCCTTGCCACTTTTGTACTTTGCCACATTATCGGGATTAGATGCAATAACTTCATCAATTAAAGCCTCTATCGCGCCGCTATCAGTTACTTGTTTAAGCCCCTTTTCCTCAACAATATCAAGAGCATCTTTGCCATTTTTAAACATATCAGCAAACACATCTTTGGCGATTTTGCCCGATATTGTATCATCGGAAATAAGAGCAATAAGCCCGCCTAATTTCTCAGCAGAAATAGGGCTTTGCTCCAAGGTTTTTTCATTCTTTTTCAAAATCCCCAAAAGCTCATTAATCACCCAGTTTGCAGCAAGCTTAGGGTCATGACCTTTTGCAACCTCTTCGTAATAATCAGCGCGGCTGCGCTCTGCTATTAAAACGCTAGCATCATAGTGACTTAGTCCAAAATCTTCCATAAATCTGTGTTTCTTTTGATCGGGCAGCTCTGGCAAGCTTGCCTTTATCTCATCAACCCAGTCTTGCGAAAATTTAAGCGGAAGCAAGTCAGGATCAGGGAAATATCTATAATCATGAGCTTCTTCTTTCGAGCGCATAGAACGCGTTTCAAGCTTAACAGGATCCCAAAGCCGCGTTTCTTGAACGACCTCGCCGCCAGATTCTAATATCTCAACTTGGCGAATAGCCTCATATTCGATAGCCTGCCCCACGGCTTTTAGCGAGTTTACATTTTTGATTTCAGCGCGTATTCCAAGCTCTGCATTTGGTCTTCGCATAGATATATTAACATCCGCGCGCATAGAGCCTTCATCCATATTGCCGTCGCAAGTCTCCAAATATCGCACGATCATGCGGATTTTTGATAGGTAAGCTATAGCTTCTTCAGGGCTTCTTATGTCAGGCTCAGACACAATTTCCATCAGTGCGCAGCCCGAGCGATTCAGATCAACATAGGTCTTATTAGGGTGCTGGTCATGCACGGATTTACCTGCATCTTGCTCTAAATGTAGGCGCGTTATACCGATTACTTTTACACTTCCATCGGGCAGGTCAATCTCAATTTCGCCTTCGCCAACAATAGGGTCTTCGAATTGGGATATCTGATATCCTTGCGGCAGGTCAGGATAAAAATAATTCTTACGCGCAAAAACTGAATAAGTGTTGATTTTGGAATTAATCCCAAGCCCCGTTCTTATGGCTTGTTCCACGCATTTTTCATTCAAAACGGGGAGCATACCAGGCATCGCCGCATCGACTAATGATACTTGGCTATTTGGCGCAGCGCCGAACTTTGTGGGCGCGCCAGAAAACAGCTTAGACTCCGCGGTGATTTGAGCATGAATTTCCATGCCAATCACAATTTCCCAATCGCCAGTCTCACCTTTTACTAATTTAGCCATGTTATATATAGTCCTTATTATCTCTTGTTATCTCTGTGATATTCAAAGTCAAATCGACATTGATTCATTATAATTCTATGCTGCGCATGATAGTCTTTTTCCATGAAATAGCGCTCAAGCGGGTTTAAATCCATTGGCTCATATAGCTGTGATCTTATAATCATGCGCGGCGCATCTAGTGCAATATGTTGTTTAAAGCGATCAGCAACACATTTGCAAATCAGTGATTTGCCAATAATGATATCATCAAGGCGCTTTGATATATAACAATCAGTGCTAGCTTTTTTATTAATCACATATCCCATACATGGCGCATATGAATAAGCAAGCATCATGTTGCGGGCTTTTTTGCCAGCTTTTGTTTTTTTATCAAGCCCTTTGAATTCATCAACCGTTAGATTTTCGGACATTTTAGCAGCCACGCAGCTACATAATATATCTTTTTCAATATCATCAAAGGAAAGGCTTTTTTCTTCTATACATGTTTTATAATAGCGATTAGCCATAAGGGCGGCGGTTAGCGGCTTATCATCAGTTTCAACTTTAGGATTTAGGATATCATCAAGCGATTTACTCGCATCACCATTGCTTTGAGCGATAGAGTGGCTAGATGCAAATATTAATATGCTGAAAATGGCTATGGCAAAAAACCTATAAAATCTCATGCTACAGCCCCTTAAATCCTGATAAGTTTTCAATAACTCCCGAAACTTTAAGCACTGTTTCCTCATCCCATGCCCGCCCGATTACCTGCAAGCCAAGCGGCAAACCACCCGCATCAAGCCCAGCAGGAACAGACATAGCAGGCAGCCCAGCAAGGGAAGCGGGAACAGTAAACACATCATTTAGATACATTTTGATCGGATCGTCCTCGTTCTCACCAATAGCAAAGGCAGCAGACGGCGCGGTAGGGGTTAATAATACGTCGCATTTTTCAAATGCAGCTATGAAATCTTGCGATATAAGGCGGCGGACTTTTTGTGCCTTGATATAATATGCATCATAATATCCAGATGATAGCGCGTAAGTGCCAATCATTATGCGGCGTTTGACCTCTTCTCCAAAGCCTTGCGCGCGGGTGATCTCATACATGTTTGTAAGGTCGCCCTCATCTGCTCTATAGCCGAACTTTACCCCGTCATATCGCGCCAAATTAGATGAAGCCTCGGCAGGGGCAATCACATAATATGTGGGCAGAGCATATTTAGTGTGCGGCAAGCTAACCTCTATCGTGGTTGCGCCCGCAGCTTCTAGCCATTCAATGCCTTGCTGCCAAAGCTTTTCAATCTCATCGGGCATGCCGTCCATGCGGTATTCTTTGGGAATGCCTATAACTTTGCCCTTGATATCACCAGTTAAAGCCGCAGCAAAATCAGGCACAGCTTTATTGGCGCTGGTGCTGTCTTTAGCGTCATAACCAGATATAGATTGCAGCAATAATGCATTATCTTTAACGCTACGGGCAAGAGTTCCCGCTTGATCTAATGATGAAGCAAAAGCAATGGTTCCCCATCGAGAGCAACGCCCATATGTCGGCTTAATCCCTGATATCCCGCAAAAAGCAGCGGGCTGCCTTATTGAGCCGCCAGTATCTGTTCCCGTTGCGCCCATAGCTATGCGCGCCGCCACTGCCGCCGCCGATCCACCAGATGAACCACCGGGGGTAAGCTCCGCATCATCGCCATCTCGTTTCCACGGATTTATAACATTGCCGTAATAGCTAGTTGTGTTTGCTGATCCCATGGCAAATTCATCCAAATTGGCTTTACCAAGCATGACAATGCCATCATCAAATAATTTTTGCGTAACTGTGGACTCATATTGCGGGATAAAGCCATCTAATATGCGGCTAGCGGCGGTTGTCTGCACGCCATTTGTGCAAAATAAATCCTTGATAGCGAGCGGAATACCATCAAGCGGGCGGGCATCACCAGAAGCTCTGCGAACATCAGACGCGGAGGCTTGCTCTAACGCTAGCTCAGGCGTGTCGGTGATATAAGCATTAAGCCCCTTATGCACCCCCATTGCATCAATATGCACTTGAGTAAGCTCTACGGCTGTAAAGTCTTTATTATTCAAACCATTAAGAGCTTGTTCAATAGTTAAATCAGTTAGCTTTGTCATTATGTATTATCCTCAATCGCATTTGGCACAACAAAATAGCCTTGGCTAGATTCTGGAGCATTCGCCAAAATTTTCTCCTCATAACCGCCGTCATTTACAATGTCTTCGCGCAATTTCGGGGCAATATCAACTACATTAGCCAAAGGCTCTACATTATCAGTATCAACCTCGGCAAGCTGCTCTACAAAATCAATAATCTTTGATAGGCGCGGGGATATGCGCTCTAGCTCTTCATCACTCATTCTTATTCGCGCTAATGAGGCAACTTTTTTTATGCTTTTTATATCTAACGACATTATCAACCCTTATATTTGAAATATGTATGATTTTTATCACTGAGGTTACTAGCTTGCAAGCGATATATAGGGTAAATAATATTTATGGATTTACTGGAAAATATTTTAGATGCTCGCCCCAAAGATACTGCCCTCATGGGGCTTGATGTTGGCAAGAAAACTATCGGCATTGCTTTGTCTGACAGCGCGCAGAGCATAGCCTTTCCCATTTGCACCATAAAGCGCACTAAATTTGCGCGCGATATATTGGCATTGGAAGAAATTATCCGTGAATATGATATTGGCGGCTATATCATTGGCTTGCCACTTAATATGGATAATAGCGAAGGGCGGGCTTGCCAATCTATCCGTGATTTTGGGCTGGAATTTATTAAACAGCTCCCCGAAGATTTGGGCAAACCGTGGGTGGCTCTATGGGATGAGAGGTTATCCACATCATCTGTGCATGATTTTGTGGATAAAACTGTGGATATCTCTCGCCGCAAAGCAAAAGAGCGGGGCATTGTGGATAAACTCGCCGCCCAGCATATCCTTCAAGGCGCATTGGATTTTATTCAGTGCAGGGCTTAGTATTACCATATCTCATAAGCTCATTACCGTGATTTTTCATCCAGTATTTACCCTCGACAAAATTAGTTGATAGCTCGCGGCATTGCGCCCAAAATTCCTTGCTGTGATCCATATACATAAGGTGGGCGACTTCGTGCGCCACCACATAATCTATGGCATTATATGGCGCGAATATCAGCCGCCATGAAAATGATATTTTTCCATCTTGAGAGCAGCTCCCCCAACGGCTTTTAGTATCACGCACTGATATAGATGATATATGCTTGCCTATGATAGCGGCTTTTTCACTAGCCATATCCGCAAGCCCTTTATGGGCAAGCTTCTTTAAATGCGCAGTTATTCGGTTTGTCGGGTCATCCATATAGGTTTTCACCAGCAATATGTCATCGCTTTGCTTTATTGTGGTGCGTTTAAGCTCACTATTATGCTCTATATTAATCAAAATAGAATCGCCAAACACAGGAATTACCGCACCATCTGCAAAAGCTATCGGAGGGGCAAGATTTTCCAGCGTCTTTATAACCCAATCCTCATGAGCGCTAGCAAAGATATATGCTTTTTTAAGTGACATTTTCTTTGGCACAACAAGATTTATTACGCGCTCGACAGGGTCAAGGCGCAATGCCACGCGCTTGGCACGAGTACTTCGTTTGACAGTGACTAAGTCTTTAATCATGTCTTGGCAGAATCTATTTTGCTCTTAGGGCTATTAACAAGTTTTGCCGTTACTGTTTTCTTTGGCTTTTTTGGTTTTTTTACAGGTGGAACGAGATTTTTTATCTTTGTATCTTTGTGATTCTCAGGTTGATGTTCTTTAACCCATTTACGCATAGCTACAACGCCGTGTTTATCAGGATCGAATTTATCTGGCGCAAGGTCAGGAACTGATTTTAAATCCATAGCGGGAATAGGGGACTTATCCTTGTCAAATTCCCTAATAAAATGCCTAATGCGTGGCATAATCTGAGTGCGCCACTTGCCGCCGTTAAATATACCGTAATGTCCGCACCCTAATTGAAAGTGATGAAAATGTTTGTTCTGTGCTAGTGAATGACATAACTCATGCGCCGCCGCAGTTTGCCCGCGCGCGGAAATATCGTCAAGCTCCCCCTCAACAGTAAGAAGAGCGGTGTGCTTTATATCTTGCGGGCGCACATCTATGAGCTTATCACTATGGGGATCGCGCCATTTCATGCTGCCTTTAGGAAGTGAGTGTTTTTGGAATATTTCTACAATAGTTTGCAGGTAAAATTCCGCAGGAATATCCATGACAGACAAATACTCATTATAGAATTTTTTATGTTTGTCACTTGATTCGCCGTCGCCCTCAATAAGATGCTTGTAAAAATCCATGTGAGAGCCAATATGAGTATCCAAATTCATGGACATAAAGCCTGAAAGCTGCAAAAATCCGGGATATACTCGGCGATTCGCACCTTCATAAAATATCGGCACATTATAAAGTACTGAATTTTCAAACCATTTTAGCGGGCGCGTTTCCGCAAGCTCCGTAACTTCGGTTTTTGATACGCGAGTATCAATCGGGCCGCCCATTAAAGTCATGGTTAGCGGCTGGTTAGGATCATTTTCGCTAGCCATAAGAGACACCGCCGCCAAAACAGGCGGGGCAGGCTGGCACACCGCTATAACGTGAGTTTCGCTGCCCAAAAGGCTCATAAATTCACGCAAATATGTGATATAGTCATCAAGGTTAAACGAGCCTTCAGACATTGGCACTTGCCGCGCATCCTCCCAATCGGTGATATACACATCATGGTGAGGTAGTAGGGATTCCACAGTCCCCCTTAGCAGGGTTGCATAGTGACCTGACATGGGCGCAACTATTAGAACTTTCGGGTCATTGCGCTTGGTTTTGCGCTTAAAATTAAGCAGTGAGCAAAACGGCTTTTCCGCTATAATATCCTCCTCAACCTCAATAGTTTTTCCGCCGATAATAGTCTTATCTAAACCAAAATCAGGGCGTGTAAAACGGCGCGTGAGGCGTTCTATCATCTCAGCATTAGCCGATATTGTACGCCCAAATTGAGTGTTGCTCCAAGGATTAAGCGGATTTTGAAATATGAACTTGGTCACTTTTGCCTGAATGCGTATTGGCGTTGAAAGTGCGTGTTGTAATTCATGAAATTGATAGAGCATAATTGATTCCTTTGATGCTGGCCTTGATTATACTATGCTCCTAACAATTAAACAATAAGCAGCTATATTTGTATGAAAACTTGTATGAAATAAATATTTATGTGTTTTTTATGCAGAAATGCTTGACTTTATATGTGGAATTAGACTATTTTTCCGCATCTGTTTTGAGATTATAAAAATAATATAAGGAATTGGGCTATGAGCCGTCGTTGCATGATTACAGGAAAAGGCGTGATGAGTGGAAATAACGTTTCTCACGCACTTAATAGAACTAAGCGTAAATTTTTGCCAAATGTACAATATACAAGCCTTTACAGTGAAGCTCTTGACCGTTGGGTTAAGGTTAAAGCTAGCGCGGCTGGCCTGCGTACTGTTGAGCATAAGGGCGGGTTTGATGCGTTCTTAACCAGCACTGCACCAACTAAGCTTGATGCTGCTCTTCGCCCATTTAAGGTGCAAGTCGAAAAAGCGTTAGCTTCTAAAGCGGCTTAATAATTTAGTTTAATTTAATTGCATAACCCGCTGTTTTGGCGGGCTTTTGTGCTTGTAGGGTTTTTGTAGGTATGCTTAGCTATCCAGAGTTTTCTTTTGATATAAGGTCACGTGATAAAAACTCAAAGGCGCGCGTTGGCGAGCTTAAAACCCCGCATGGCACGATACAAACTCCGAATTATATATTTTGCGGCACTAAAGCCACGGTGAAGAATGTATCGCCTTGCCAGCTTAAGGAAGCAAAGACCGATATTATATTATCCAACACATACCACCTTATGTTGCAACCTACTGCTGATTTAATCGAAAAGATGGGCGGCTTGCATAAATTTATGGGCTGGGATGGTCCTATGCTAACCGATAGCGGAGGGTTTCAAGTGTTCTCCCTTGGCGAGGGGACGATGGCTAATGAAATTAAGGGCAAGAAGAACAATAAAGTTCACGATAATAAGAATCTGGTTTCTATCACGGAAGAGGGCTGCATCTTTAAGTCCTATGTCGATGGCAGAAAAATCAACCTAACTCCTGAATACTCAATGGAAGTCCAGCGCAAGCTTGGCGCGGATTTGCTTATGCAGTTTGATGAATGCACGCCGTATCACGTGGATAAAAGCTATACCGAGCGATCTATGCATATGTCTATTCGTTGGGGTGATCGTTGCCTTGCCGAATTTGAGCGTCATGATAATGGGGCGCAAAGTGTGTACGGAATAGTGCAGGGCGGTGTTTACTCTGATTTACGTAGGTTTTCGGCGGAATATACGGCGGATCGTCCATTTTTTGGAACTGCTATTGGTGGCTGCCTTGGCGGGAGTGACACGGAAATGTATGATGTCGCTGCCTCTACTGTCGAATATATTCACCCGCAAAGACCAGTGCATTTCCTTGGAATTGGGCGCATAAAAGATGTGTTTACATTTGTGCGCCTTGGCATTGATACATTTGATTGCGTTATCCCAACGCGGCTAGCCCGCCATGGAACGGCGTTTGTGAAGGGAGAGCCGCGCGAGACTATCAACCTTAAAAATGCCCGATATCGCGAGGATGAAAGCCCTTTGGACGAAAATATAGGCATTCCCGCATCTGCTAATTTCTCCAAGGCTTATATTCATCATTTGCTAAAGGCTAATGAGCTGCTAGCCACGCAAATATTGGCACAGCATAACATCGCAACAATGAATATGCTTATGCGTGAGGTAAGGACAGCTATTGAAAACTCATCCCTAGACGCGCTACAAAAAGAATGGCTTGGTAATATTAAATAAAAACTTTAAGCATTTTTAATAAAACCATTGTATAATCATGGTCTTATTGGGGTTTAAAGGATTTTAAGGAAATGGCAGTAAATTATAGTAATAATGAGCATTTAAACTCACTTTTGCTTGTTTTAGAAGATCATACAAGCTGGTTTCATGCGCTGGTGCAGCATGTTTTTTATCCAAAGGATGTGCGCTTATCTGCGCCTCTGGAAAAACCAACATCTTTTGCACAATGGCTGTTAAAAGCAAGCGATGGTGGCGCTATGCCTCCAGAAATAATTGAAAAACTAACCGCTCTGCATTCTGATTTATTTATGCTTTCCGATGCTTTATTACAAATATCTAGTGAAGCTAATAAAAATCCTCCTATTGAAGCGTTCCAGAAATTCATCACTATTTATGAAGAGTTTCTGTTTTATATAAGGCGGATGGAAATGGATATCGTGCTTGACGGCATAGGCTATGATGCCTTTACAGGGCTGCGTAGTAAAAAGCTTGTCTACACCGACATTAACCGCGAATTACAAAGGTTAGCACGTCAGGGCAAAAGCTTTTGCGTTGCTATGGTTCGGATTGATGATTTTGACTCAATTAAATCAAATGCCAATGAAAGCGAAAGTGACGGCTATATTAAATTGATAGCGGAGCTAATTAAGCTAAGCATAAGGTCTTTTGATGATGCTTATTATATGGGCGAAGCTGAGTTTATATTATCTTTAAAGCAAGCTGAAATCTCGGGAGGAATTTCTGCGCTTGAGCGTTTACGAACTGAACTTGAAAAACAAGATATCAAAATGGCAAATAATTCTAAGCAATTGCTTAGCATGTCTTGCTGCATCGCTGCGCCTGTTGAGTGTGATGATGCTAATGAGTTAGTAAAAAATTTGCGTTTGGATTTAAATAGTTCAAAAGATAAAATAACTGACACCGTTCTTGAATATCATGAGCTAAGCCCGTTGCAGCGTTATGTTCAAGATGGTAAGAATTGATATAGTTAAAATAGGTTGTAATTTTTATTAAGGAATTCAGATGTCTAATCTTGAGCAGAATTGTATTGATGCAGGTTTAAAAATGACCGCACCTCGCCGTGTTATTTTACAGGTTTTGGGACAGGCGGGCGATCACCCATCTGTTGATGATGTTTATGCTAGAGCTAAGGAGATAGATTCTTCTATGAGCATCGCAACCGTGTATAGAACTCTTAGCCTGTTTGATGAGATGGGGTTTGTCACTCGTCATGAATTTCAAGAGGGACGCTCTAGGTATGAGGTTAGCTCTGACCACCACCACCACTTAGTTGACCTTGAAACTGGCAAGGTTATAGAATTCAAAGACGAGGAAATAGAAAAGCTAAAAACTAAAATCGCCCGTGATTTAGGTTATGATCTGGTTGAATGCAGGTTAGAGCTTTATGGGCGAAAAATTAAAACGGATGGATAGCCAGCTTCCAGTCCACCTATTGATAGATGCGCAGCTTCGCCCCCTTAATGCGCGCGGGATATTCTACTATATTCAGCAACGCGGGGAGCAAAATACTGGCACGATTTTGCTAAAGCTTAATGGTTTATCAGGGGGCTGTAAGCTCCTTATCCAGCAGCGTGATTTAGACGGCAAACTTGGTTGGGCTAATGCTTTGCGAAAGGAATTAGTCGAGGAGAAAGATGCGGATAACTATATCACCCGCTCTATATCCAACGATCCTGACCTTTGGGTAATTGAGATAGAAGACAGCAAAATGAACAACCCTTTTGTTGAATAAGTTGTCATTCTAGCCCACCTCACGTCATTCCAGCGGATGCTGAAATCTATACTATTTTTAAACCGCAGGGACGCAGAGGGCGCAAGAGTAGTAACAAAGCTTCTTATGTTTTAATCATTTGCATAACTCACGTGTGCATGGTACTGTCGCGCTATATTAAAACACAAGGTGATTAAAATGAGTTACAATATATTTGAAGGTGTGAAAGATCTGGTTGACCATTCCTTTTCTAATTTAAAAGATGACTGGAAAGAGATAGGGGATGCGCAGCCAAATTTATCTCAAGCAAGAAAAGTGTTTAATGAGTTCTTGGAGTCTAAAAAAAACCCTGATTTTAGCCCAAATCAAGATGAAATAGACGAGCTATGGAAATCAATGAACTTAATTATGGCATATGGCAGCCAAAGTGAAATCAAAGCTTTAAAATGTAAAGTCACAAGCCTTAAGGAAGAAAACAAAGATTTTTTTGCTAGCGAAAATAATTGTCAAAATCTTGATGACCGCTCTCCATCATAAGTTATTTTATAATAGATTTGTGTTTTTAGCATAAGTTTTGTAAAAACACTTACCATGAGCAATTTGCAAGAAATAATCAAAAGCCGCCGAACATTTGGCATTATCTCACATCCTGATGCGGGTAAAACCACGCTGACTGAAAAGCTGCTGCTATTTGGCGGGGCAATTCAAATGGCGGGTATGGTCAAAGCCAAGGGAGCGCGCCGCCGCGCGCGTAGTGACTGGATGAAAGTTGAGCAAGAGCGCGGCATTTCCGTGGCATCATCTGTTATGACATTCGTAAATAAAGGCATTACCTATAACTTGCTGGACACGCCCGGACATGAGGATTTTTCCGAGGATACGTATCGCACTCTAACCGCCGTTGATAGCGCGATTATGGTGCTTGATTGCGCCAAGGGCATAGAGACGCAAACGCTAAAATTATTCGAAGTTTGTCGCCTGCGCGATATCCCTATCATTACCTTTATCAATAAAATGGATAGGGACGGGCAAGATCCATTTGACCTGCTGGACGAGATTGAGCAAAAACTAGCGCTCGAGATAGTTCCCGCTAGCTGGCCTATAGGCATGGGGCGCGATTTTAAGGGCTGTTATAACTTGCTGGAAGATAAGCTGGTGCTGTTTGACCGCTCTAAAGGCGAGGCTCTATCGCAATCTATTGAATGCTCAGGGCTTGATGATCCGCAGATTGATAATCTTTTGCCAGCGCAGCAAGCCGCTCAATTACGCGAAGAAGTCGAGATGGTGCGCGGAGTATTCCCCGAATTTGATATCGAGACTTTCCTTGCAGGCGGCATGACCCCTGTATTTTTCGGTAGCGCGGTTAATAATTTTGGCGTGCGCGAGCTGTTAGAGGGATTGTCGAGCTTTGCACCATCGCCAAGACCACAGCCTACAAAAACCCGTGATATAAAAGCTGATGAGCCAAAAGTCACAGCCTTTGTGTTTAAAATTCAGGCCAATATGGACCCTAAACATCGTGATCGCATTGCATTTACAAGGATTTGTAGCGGTAAGTTCAAAAAAGGGATGAAGCTTAAACATATCCGCTCTGGTAAGATGATAACAATTCATTCGCCGCAATTATTTTTGGCGCAAGATCGCGAAGTAGCAGAAGAAGCATTCGCTGGCGATATTATTGGGCTGCCCAATTATGGGGGGCTGCGCATTGGTGATGCTCTAACCGAGGGCGAGGAGCTTGTATTTAAAGATATACCAAGCTTTGCCCCTGAATATATGCAAAGAGCTAGAGCGGAAGACCCGCTAAAAGCCAAGCATCTTGGTAAAGCGTTAGAGCAGCTTGCAGAAGAAGGCGCGGCGCGAGTGTTCAAGCCATATTCTGACCCTGATTGGGTGGTGGGAGTGGTAGGGCCTTTGCAATTCGAAGTTTTGCGCGACCGCATCCGCTCAGAATACAATATCCCCGTTAAATTCGAAGCAACCAGCCTTTATACTGCGCGCTGGCTTGCTTGTGATGATGCTGCTAAGCTAAAGAAATTCATTGATACTAATCAAGTCGCAATAGCTATTGATCATGATGGAGACCCCGTGTTTTTAGCGCGTAACGCTTGGCATTTGCAAGATGCTCAAGATAAAAACAAAGACATAACTTTTAATTCTACGAAATAGGTAAAATGGTTGCTACTGATAAAACTATCGCGCAAGTAAAAGAGCTTTCAGGTGAATATGAGGCAGGTTTTGTCACGGATATTGAGAGTGAGCTTGCACCCAAAGGCTTATCCGAGGACATAATTCGCTTTATTTCTGCCAAAAAGCGCGAGCCGCAGTGGATGCTTGAGCGGCGATTAAAAGCATATGAGCATTGGAAAAAAATGCCAGAGCCTGATTGGGCAAAGCTTAATATTAATCCGATAGACTATCAGGATTCCTATTACTACGCCGCGCCAAAATCCATGGAAAACGCGCCCGAAAGCCTTGATGATATTGACCCCGCCATATTAGAAACTTACAAAAAACTCGGCATTCCATTGCGTGAGCAAGAGATATTAGCGGGCGTTAAAAACCGCACTCCTGTTGCTGTGGACGTTGTGTTTGATTCCGTGTCTGTTGCTACTACATTTAAAAAAGAGCTTAAAAAACATGGCGTTATATTTTGCTCAATTTCTGAGGCGATAAGGGATTATCCCGAGCTTACCAAGAAATATCTCGGCTCGGTCGTGCCATACTCTGACAATAAACATGCCTGCCTGAATAGCGCAGTATTCACGGATGGGAGCTTTGTCTATATCCCGCCAAACACGCGCTGCCCTATGGAATTATCGACTTATTTCCGCATTAATGAGCTTAATACGGGGCAGTTCGAGCGCACGCTTATTATCGCGGACAAGGGATCTTACGTCTCATATCTTGAGGGCTGCACCGCACCCGCGCGTGATGAGAATCAGCTTCACGCCGCAATTGTGGAGCTAATAGCCCATGAAGACGCGGAGATTAAATACTCCACCGTGCAAAACTGGTATCCCGGTGATCCTGAGACGGGCAAGGGCGGGATATATAATTTTGTGACCAAACGCGGGCTTTGCGAGGGGCGCAATTCTAAGATTAGCTGGACGCAGGTAGAGACTGGCTCTGCTATCACGTGGAAATATCCATCATGCATATTAAAGGGTGATAATTCCGTGGGCGAGTTTTATTCCGTGGCGATTACAAATACTCACCAGCAAGCCGATACGGGTACAAAGATGATCCATATTGGTAAAAACACTACGTCTCGTATTATATCTAAAGGCATAAGCGCAGGGCGCAGTAGCTCAACTTATCGCGGGCTTGTTAAAATTATGCCAAAGGCTACGGGCGCAAAGAATTTCACCGTATGCGACAGCTTGCTAATCGGTGATAAATGCTCGGCTCACACTGTGCCATATATCGAAAGTCGCAACAAAACGGCAAGTCTTGGTCATGAGGCAACGACTAGCAAAATCTCAGAGGAGCAGCTATTTTACTGCATGCAGCGCGGCTTAAGCGAGGAAGAAGCAATAGGTCTTATAGTAAACGGATTTGCCCGTGAAGTTATGCAGCATCTGCCCATGGAATTCGCCGTAGAAGCACAAAAACTTGTGGCTATAAGTTTAGAGGGGAGCGTAGGGTAATGGCGAAAATTAAAGCTAAACACAGCGAACACAAACGAAATCACAGCGCGTTTTGTAGTCAATGTCGCGCCCCTGTGTATTCGCTGTGAACGCTGTGGTAAATAATATTTTAAGGTTACTAATATGACTGCAAATAAATATGACAAAAAAATTATAATAAAGTTCATTATACATCACATCATTATGATGATAATGGTTATTATTATGGTTTTTGCCGTGGCTTATGCATATTATATCTTCAAAAAGCAAAATGTTGAAATGCCTATGCCTAAATCAGAAAAAACTAACGGCAAGTCTCACCCTTTGCCCGACTTTATAGTAGATAAAATTAAACCTGATGAGTTGGGGGATCTAAAACCATGATTAATATCAAAGATTTGCATGTATCGGTTCAAAGTGATGAAGGCGATAAAGAGATTATAAAAGGGCTTAATCTGTCTATTAAGGCGGGGGAAGTTCACGCTATTATGGGGCCTAACGGCGCGGGGAAATCCACGCTTTCTTATACGCTTGCGGGGCGCAGCGGTTATCAGGTTACAAGTGGCTCCGCAATACTTGATGGCGCGGATTTGCTCTCACTAAAGCCAGAGGAGCGCGCGGCGGCGGGGCTGTTTCTTGCATTTCAATATCCCATAGAAATTCCAGGCGTTAATATGAGTATGTTCTTAAAGACCTCGATTAATGCTATCCGCAAGCAGCGCGGCGAGGATGAGCTTGACGCGCTTGGCATGTTAAAACTTATGAAAGCTAAAACTAAGGAGTTTGGCATATCCGATGACATGATGAAGCGAGCGGTTAATGTTGGCTGCTCTGGCGGTGAGAAAAAGCGCAATGAAGCCCTACAAATGTCTATGCTTGACCCTAAATTCTGCATTCTTGATGAGACGGATTCGGGGCTTGATATTGACGCGCTAAGAGTTGTTGCGGATGGGGTTAATAGCTTGCGTTGCCCTGAAAAATCCTTCCTTGTAATTACTCATTATCAGCGTTTGCTTGACTATATTAAGCCTGATGTCGTGCATATTATGGCGGATGGTAAGATTATTAAAACTGGCGGGGCAGAGCTTGCTCTTGAGCTGGAGGAAAAAGGCTATAGTGGTTTTATCAAAGGCGAAGCCGCATGATTGACGCAAAAAACCTTCCCACGCCAAAAATTGAGGAATGGAAATACACCAATCTTTCCCGTAGCTTAGGGGGGCTGAAGGCTATAAAGCCGCAAGAGACACAAGAAATACTTATTCACAAAAGCTGTGGACAAGATGGTGGGGAATTAAAGGAAATCTTGTGGACAGGTCTTGATGGCACTCACCATAACCCGCGCCTGAAGGTGGTTTTGGAGGAGGGGGCAGAGCTCACCTTGGTTGAGCGTCATGACGGCGTTGGCTCATATTGGAAAAATATGAGCAGTGAATTTATTATCGGCGCAAATGCTCGGCTAAACCATATCCGAATTGTAGAAGATAGCGAGCAGGCGGTACAAACAAACATGGTTAATATCACTATGGAGCAGGGTTCTTATCTCAATAGTTTTTCACTTAATATCGGCGGAAAACTTACCCGTCACGATATCCATGCGGCGTTAAATGGCGCTAATATTGAGTGTAATTTAAATGGCGTTAATTTGCTTAAAGGCTCTCAGCATGGCGATACCACTATCGTTATGGAGCATGCAGCCCCGCATTCAAGCTCAAGCCAACTTTACCGTACCATTTTGAATGGTAAAGCCCGCGGTGTATTTCAAGGAAAAATCCTTGTCCAAAAACAAGCTCAAGATACAAGTGCGGAGCAAAGCTCTAAGGCTATTATGTTATCTGATGGCTGCGAAATGGATACAAAGCCAGAGCTTGAGATTTATGCCGATAATGTCAAATGCTCTCATGGGGCGACTTGCGGGCAGCTTGATGAAGATCCTGTATTTTACATGCAATCCCGCGGAATCAGTGAGGAATTGGCACAAAATCTACTCATGCAGGCTTTTATAGGTGAGGTTATAGACAATGTTTCACGTGAAACATTACAAGAACACATTAAGGAAAAGGCGTTAGAATGGCTGATGATTTAAGCTCTAAATGGCGCGGTGATTTCCCTGCATTATCAACGACTATGCATGGTAAGCCATTGATATTCCTTGATAGTGCAGCAAGTGCGCAAAAACCCCAATGCGTTATTGACGCTATGAATAAAGTGTTAGAAAGCGGGTATTCCAATATCCACCGTGGCTTATATGAAATATCCCAAAATCTTACACGTGACTTTGAAGCTGTACGCTACAAAGTAGCTAAATTCATCGGTGCGCCTTCAGAAAAGAATATAGTGTTTACTCGCAACGCCACCGAAGGCATAAACTTAGTGGCGCAAAGCTGGGGGCGGGCTAACCTAAAGCAAAATGATGAAATTATCATTACCGAAATGGAGCATCACGCCAATATCGTGCCATGGCAAATTGTGGCGGAGCAAACGGGTGCAATCATAAGGGTTGTGCCGATTACTAGTGATGGAACGCTTGATTTAGAAGCTTTTGCCAAGCTGTTATCCGATAGGACTAAGCTGGTCGCATTTACTCAAATATCCAACGCTATTGGTACTATAAATCCCGTATCAGATATTGTGAAAATGATACGTAAATATAATTCAGATATTAAAATCCTGATTGATGGCTCGCAAGGGGCGGTTCACCAAAAAGTTGATGTGAGCGACATTGACGCTGATTTTTATGTATTTACTGGTCATAAATTATATGCACCAACTGGCATAGGGGTGCTTTATGGCAAATATGAGCTGCTCGAAGCTATGCCGCCATATCAAGGTGGCGGCGATATGATAGAGCGGGTGAGCTTTAAAACTGGCACAATATACCGCGAAGCTCCGTATAAATTCGAAGCGGGAACGCCTGCAATTATTGAGGTTATAGGGCTTGGCGCTGCTGTGGATTACTTGGTGGATAAGTCTATGTATAATATTGCTGCTCATGAGGCGAGGCTGCTTGAATATGCTACCAACAAGATAAGCAATATCAAAGGCTTAACCCTGCATGGCACTAAAGATTTATCACAAAAAGCAGGGATTTTGAGTTTTACCATGGACAACGCTCACCCTAGTGATATAGGCATGGTGCTTGACCAGTGCGGGATTGCGGTTAGAACTGGGCATCATTGTGCTATGCCGCTTATGGAGGCGATGAATATTGGTGCAACCGCGCGCGCTTCGCTTGCAATTTATAGCGATAAAAGCGATATTGACGCTCTTATCAATGGACTGCATAAGGTTAATGATTTATTCGGGTAGATGCAATGGAACAAAAAATAGAAACAGAAGAAAATTATGATCATTTGTCAGAGCCGCCGCACGTGCAAGCTCCGCGCGATCATGCGCTATGGGCTGATATTTTAAAGGGGTTAAGAGAGATTTACGATCCTGAAATCCCCGTAAATATTTACGAACTTGGTCTTATATATGAAGTTGAAATCATGCCAGAGCAAGACGGCGTTTGTGACGTTGAGGTCAAAATGTCTCTAACCTCGCCCGCTTGCCCCGTGGCGCAGGAAATGCCTAGCTGGGTTCAGGGCGCTATTCTGCCTATAGATGGCGTTGGCGGTGTGCAGGTTGAAATAATCTGGGAGCCACAATGGAATCCTTCAATGATGGCGGAAACTGCAAAAATGCAGCTTAATATGTTTATGTAGTGGAAATATAATATTATGAGTAAGCCTATTAAAATCACAGAAAATGCAGCCAAGCAAATAGCCACTCTATTAACGGATACATCCGAAGGAGTACAAGGGCTGCGCCTTAATATAAAAACCACGGGTTGTTCGGGTAATAGCTATAATATCGAATATGTGAATGCGGATAATGACCTATCAAAAGATGAAATATTCACAGATAATGGCGCAAGCATTTATATTCCAAAGCTCTATTCTTGGATGCTGTTTGGCATGACTATCGACTATATAACTGATGAGCTTGGCAATGCACGTTTTGACTTTGTAAACCCCAACGAAACTGGTCGCTGTGGCTGTGGTGAGAGCTTTCAAGTCTAAAACCCTATCTAAACCCCTCAAGAGCCTGATCAATAATACTAGAATCCGCGCCGTCAATATGTGGCAAAGTGCTTAAGAGCTGCCTATATTTTTTTGCCCCTGCCATTCCTTGGAAAAGCCCTGTCATATGGCGAGTGATGGATTTTATGGGCGTACCGTAATCCTTAATTTGTTGCTGGGCATAGGGAATCATCTCGCGGGCAATATCAATGCGGCTCATGACATTATCATTATTAAATACTGATTTTTCAAGCTCCGCCAAAATATACGGATTTTGATAAGCTTCGCGCCCAAGCATAGTGCTATCGAAGGTTTTTAGATGCTCTTGAACTTCTTCTACCATTTTAATATCACCATTTATGGATATATTAAGCTCTGGATAGGCGGATTTTATCTGCGCCGCGCGGGCATAATTAATTTCAGGTTTAGTGCGGTTTTCCTTGGGGCTTAAGCCTTGCAGCCAGCATTTACGCGCATGAATTATAAAGTCATTACATCCTGCATCTTTAATAATAGATACGAATTTGTCTAAAAATTCATAACTATCATGCTCATCAATTCCAATGCGGCATTTTACAGTTATAGGGATATTAACCGCGCGTCGCATTGCTTCTACTGCCTTTGCCACGGTTTCAGGCTCTTTCATCAAAATAGCTCCGATTCTACCCTTTTGAACGCGGTCAGATGGGCAGCCACAATTAAGGTTAATCTCATCATAGCCATGATCTTCGCCCATTTTCGCGCATTTTGCCAAGTCATCTGCATTAGAGCCACCAAGCTGTAATGCCACAGGATGCTCGGCTTCGCTGAAATTCAAATGCCGCTGTTTATCGCCGTGGATAAGCGCTCCCGTTGTTATCATCTCGGTATATAGCAGAGCGTTAGGGGATATTAATCGGTGGAAATACCTGCAATGGCGGTCAGTCCAATCCATCATGGGCGCAACGGATATGGATGAAATATATTTATTCTCTTGATTCATTCTCAGTTCTTTATCATAAAATACAAAGGATGTTATATATAAAATTAAAAAATATGTTTTTCGCTTTTGTTTTATGCTTCGGAACGCTTATTTTCGCATTTTCTGCCGCATCGGGGGCGGTGGATGCTATTTGTGCATTCGAGCCTACTGATCTTGTTTGTCAGTAGTATCTTTATCGCCTTTATCTTCCGTTTTATTTATATCTTTTTCAAAGCCAATAGTGCTTAATATCTTGGCGAATAGCTGGTCGGCATCTGGAGAAGGCTCGCCCATAAGCTCCGCCTCTACTGACATTATCGAGTTTTCCGCAGCCCAAAGTTGAGCAATATATATTGTATCACCAAGCCCTTTACGAGCCTTGCCAAGCAGCCCTGTTTGGCGGTATTCATCTTCTTGGCGAGAGCTTACTTCATATGTTTCTATAACTGTGCCTTTTGTCATGGCACGCACAGTCTTTTCCATAATTTTGGTGCTGAATTCCTTATACATTGCAGGGGTGGATGGGTTGCAGATAATATCAACTCGCACGGTGGATTTAACATCAAACACTTTTGTGTAAGATATAAGGTTATAGCATGTATCTTTGCTCTTTCCTTCGCAATGCTCGGTTATATATGGCTCATCAGGGAATGTGGCGGTGAACTGGCAATAATCAGGGGAGTAGTCTTTGCTGTCATATTTATCTTGCGCGGTGGCGGGTTGAGCAAACATCATAAATAACATTAGCGCCATTCCTGCGAATGCAGGAATCTGTTTGTGCAGGTTGCTAAAGATTCCTGCATTCGCAGGAATGACGTTGTTGGATAGTCTAATCATCTTTTGTCCAATTCTCAGGCGTAGCCTTTGCTTGCTCGCTTGTATCCATGTTTTTAACTTCCCCAGCATCAGGAAACCAGACATATTTTATCCCTTTTTTCTGAGCATAAGCAAGCTGCCTTTTCATTTTTGACGGGCTGTGGAATGTCTCAACATTAAATCCGCGTTTGCGCAATATTTGAGCTGTTTCCATTACCTTAGGGCGCAGCTCTTCGCTTGGCAATATAACTAAAATATCGGCTGGTGACATGCTAAGGCTCGGCAAATTGCCCTTAAGTCTTATGCGATCAAACAGGCGTGAAAATCCGATGGATATTCCAACTCCTGGTAATTTCTTATTGATATAGTTGCTGGCAAGGTCATCGTAACGCCCGCCAGAACATATCGAGCCATAGCTAGGATCGTCGGTAAACACCGTCTCATAGACTGTGCCAGTATAGTAATCAAGCCCGCGCACTATGGATAAGTCTGCTATTACCGCGCCTTCAGGCAAATGTGAGAGCTGCTCCATTACAAATGATAGCTCTTCTATTCCTTCGCGCATTAGGTCATTTATAGCAACTGTTTCTTTTAATGATGATTTTGACGTTATATCAAATATTTTATCTATATTATCAGAGCTTAACCCTATATTTTCTAGCTCATGTGCTATTTTATCTTGGGGGAGTTTATCTGATTTATCAATCCATCTTGTTACTTCTGTAATATTTTCAATGCCAAGCCCTTCAAGCAAGCCAATTAAAATTTTGCGATTACTAATGCGGATTTGGATATTCTCGTTTTCCATGCCGTCTAGTCCGCTTAGTATCCCCCAAATAATGGCGGGCATTTCCGCGTCAAAATGCATGGGCAAGTTATCAACATTTATCACGTCTATATCGCATTGATAAAACTCACGAAAGCGCCCAGCTTGCGGGCGTTCACCGCGCCAAACGCGCTGCATTTGATAGCGTTTGAACGGGAATACTAAATCATTAAAATGCTGCGCGGTATATCTGGCAAGGGGTATTGTCTGGTCAAAGTGAAGGGCTAGCCGCGCTTCTTTATCATCATTTTGCTTGTGCAAGCGTTCAAGCACGTACACCTCTTTATCCACGTCCGCGCCGCCATCGCCACCTTTTGCATTGATAACATTCAGCTCCTCAACGCTAGGCGTTTCGATAGAGCAAAAGCCATAGCTCTCAAACACTGTGCGGATTTGGTCAAACCAAAGCTGCTCTGCTCTTCTAATTTCGGGAAGCCATTCAGGAAAGCCACTAATAGATTTTGGTTTATATATATTACTCATATAAATGTGTTACTTGATGATTGTCATGGGCGCAAGTTCTATCTCTCATCAAAAAGGGTTATTAATTGAGTAGTTAGTGCCTCGGCTAGCTCATCCGCATCGGTGATAGTAATAGCTTTTTGATAGTATTTAGTAACGTCATGACCAATGCCAATGGCGGTTAGCTCGACGTTAGAGCCACTCTCAATAAATCTAATAACGCCGCGCAAATCCATATCGAGTATGTTTGAAGGATTTATAGACAAAGTGGAGTCATCAACGGGCGCGCCATCTGAAATCACTATCAATATTTTCCGCTCTTGAGCGCGGCGCGATATGCGGTTATACGCCCAAACCAGAGCCTCACCATCGATATTTTCCTTAAGCAAGCCCTCTTTGAGCATAAGCCCGATATTTTTGCGGGCGCGGCGCATGGGCGCATTGGCATCCTTATATATAATATGGCGCAAATCGTTAAGCCTGCCGGGATTTGGAGGGCGACCATTTTCCATCCAAAGCTCCCGCGATTTCCCACCTTTCCATCCTCTTGTGGTAAAGCCGAGTATCTCTGTCTTAAGCCCGCAGCGCTCTAATGTTTGCGCGATTATATCGGCGGTCATGGCGGCAATAGCGATTGGGCGACCGCGCATAGAGCCAGAATTATCGATCAAGATTGTAATGGTTGTATCTTTGAATTTTATTTCCTTTTCCTGTTTAAAGGTAATGGGAACGTTAGGGCTTGCGATTGCACTAGCAAGCCTAGAGCTGTCCAATATGCCTTCTTCAAGATCAAATTCCCAAGCTCTGCGCTGTTTTGCCATAAGTTTTCGTTGCAAGCGATTGGCTAGCTTTGTGATGATATTATGGTGAGTGGATAATTGCTGGTCTAGCATATCGCGCAAGCGCTCTAGCTCGAATGGGTCGGACAAATCCTCGGCGCGTATTTCCTCATCGAATCGCGTGGTATAGACGTTATATTGCCCATCGCGATATTTGGTTAAATCATTTGCTACGCTTGGTTTAGAGGGGGGGCTTGGAGCTGCTGGAAGCTCCTCATCATCCCCTAAATTTTCTATTATTTCATCCATCGCCATGTCGAAAGATTCTTCTTGTCCATCGGCATTTTGATTTTCTTCTTGTGATTCTTGAGGCTCTTCTTGAGGTGATTCTTCTTGAGTTTCAGGGGATTCGGGCGAGGGCGTGGATTCTTGTTCTTGTTGGCTTTGGTTTTCACCTTGGTTTAACCCGTATAGGAGTTTTTCTGCCATCTTTGCATAGGCTTTTTGATCGTACAAAAATGGCTTTAGGCTTGAAAAATCAATATTAATATATGGCTGCCACAATTTGATTATTTTCTTAGCCGATATTGTAGCTTTGCGCCCCGTAAGCTCCGCTCTTGCAATAATATGAAGCGCGTCAGGAAGCGGGATATCTTCACGGTTTTCTTTATTGGCATATCCGCGATGCTTGAGCTTTGCATCTAACGCGGTGTCAAGATTTTGCGCCACGCCGTCCATGCTTAATATGCCAATGGCGCAGCAACGCGCTTGCTCTAATGCGTCCATATTCGCGCTGTTATGGTTGCTGTGGATATGCGGGTCATGGTGGGCAAGCCGAAGAGCGTAGCTATCGGCGCAACCACGGATTAAGCGGCGCTTTGATTCGGGCATATTATTCGTCGGGGCGGGCAGAATAGGGGGCTTGTCATGCCCTACCTCATCCAGCGAGCTATTGTCTGATGAAAAAGCTACTTCTAGCTCCTTTTTATGCGCCATAGCGCGCATAGCGCTTGATGTTATTGATTTAAACTGCTCGGGATCATTTTTTCTCATTTGCTTACTTTATATCAAAATTTGACGAAGTTGTAATAATAATGCTATAAGTTATGCATAATAATGAGGGTGATGATGTGAGTTGGTTTAGAAATGTTATATCGGGTGCGGCTGGTTTGCTTGTAGTGGTTGGGCTTCCCGCTGTTATGATTTTTAATGGCGCTAAAGAGGTGTTGGAAGATAATCCAGAAGATGCCAATGATCGCTTAGCAACAGAATCTTATAAACATGACGGTAAGCAATTTTTGGAAGGGGCAACTTTTGGTATTTATGATGCTGATGAAGGCATAACAGCTGAAGGCGTTGGTGACATAATTTACGATGCAGGGAAAAATACTTTAGAATTTACTGGAAATGCTGCGACACAGATTTTTGATAGAGCCTCTAAAGATTTGGAAGGCATAGAACTACCATCTGCAAATAGCACCAATAATCCAAATACCCCATCAGAGCCAGATTGTGATGATATGAATGTTATGATTATTGAGGAAAAATGTTGGGAGCTTGATAATCTCTAATTATAATTCACTGCCTTATATATATGTCATAGACAATTTCTTTATCATTATCTCTTAGAAAAGAGTCTAAATATTCATCTTTTGATAGCGTGTACTCGCTATCATATTTATAGTTTTTCCATTGTTTTTGGAAATCCTTATGGTTTTTGAAGAATGCTGTAAAGCCTTTGTCGGGATCATCAAACTTCATAAGTGC
The DNA here is from genome assembly GCA_026989265.1 of Micavibrio sp. Lineage (GTDB taxonomy): Bacteria > Pseudomonadota > Alphaproteobacteria > Micavibrionales > Micavibrionaceae > UBA1672. The sequence continues at coordinate 203,608 of JALSJP010000001.1, read as the reverse complement.
TATCATTTCAGGTTTACCGCGCTCTATATCTTTGGCAATTAAGCCCCCGTATTTCTCCCATGTATATTTCTGCTCTTGCTTAGTTAATTTATTCAAACCAAATAACATCCATAGAGAAGGAAATCTTGAAGCCACCTGATTGGGCGAGTATAGGCTTTGTGTCCATATGATATTGGTTGAGTAGCTCTCCATGAAAAATGGCTTATCGCCTGCTTTTTCTTTTAGCAATTTAGCCAATGACATTTCCTCATATTCTGATTTTGTTGGCATATGTTTAGTGAATGAGAATGTAATATAAAATAGGGCTAATATAACCAAAATAGATATGAGGGGCTTTTTAATATAGGGGTAAAGTAACTGCCCCGCTGCTATACTCATAAGTGTTATTATTGGCATTAAGTGAACAGTAAAGCCTTTTCCTTGTACCCAAAATGCAATAATTGATAATGTCGCTAGCCATGCAAAAGTGAAGCAGAGATATTTTGCATCTGATCCCCCATCCTTGAATTTAGATATTACAATTAAAGCCCCCCCTAACAAAGAAACTGCAATTGTTGTTTTGGTAAATGATTCAACAGTGTAATTGCTTAAATAATAAAGCAGGCTAGCGGGCAGTATTTCACTTATATAATCGGGCATATATATATAAATAAATGATAAATAGGATATTACGCCTATAGCTAACCCCATAAAATCCGCATTTATTTGGATTTTTTTACTTATATATAAGCGTTGCAGGATTAATGCGACGGGCAATATACCGAAATGCGGTTTTACTAATATAAATGGCACATATAGTAATATGCTAAGCCATGTCATATATTGCGGGGTATTATGCTTATTGGTAATGCTTAGCTGCATAAGAATGAACGGCACAAGGGCTATGGCTATGAAGTGGTCTTTCTGCCCGTATTCGGCATATGAAAGTAATGTTACCGCGCCTAAATAGCTGGTTACTATTATAAATCGCGAGGCGAGGTCTAATGCTTTATATTTGCTTAAATAATAATAAGTAAAAAATACCGATATAGCAGTAAATGACATTACATATATTTGAATTGCGAAATGTTTACTAACGCCTAAAGCATGGATTAGCGCGGCTGGCGCGTATATTAAAAAGCTCATTGGTGGGTTATTGTCATAGAAATATTCGGACATGGCTTTGCCCTGCATAAGCATTTCCATGCCTAAATATAGAAACGCGGCATCACTTGGTATGCGAGTGAATAACTGAATTACAGCCCATGGCGCAAGACATATAACAATCAGCATAAATGGATATATATTCTTTATCACTGCGGGACTACGATATTTGTGATTGCCTCTTCGGGGAGGTCTATATTAAAACAGCGTTGATAATATTCCGCAACAATTGGTCGCTCTGCCTCGTCGCATTTGTTCAAAAATGCAAGGCGGAAGGCTAGCTCCCTATCATTAAATATAAGCATATTCTCAGCCCAGCCAATAACGGTTCGCGGTGACATTAATGTAGATAGATCACCGTTAACAAAGCCAACCCGTGTCATATCGGCGAGAGTTACCATTTTGCTTATAGTGTCTTTGCCCTCGGTATTATCAAGCTCTGGCAATTTAGCCAGCACTATTCTAGCTTCCCGATCATGTGGGAGGTAGTTCAGCGTAGTAACCACGTTCCACCTATCCATTTGCCCCTGATTTATTTGCTGCGTCCCGTGATAAAGCCCCGTTGTATCACCAAGCCCGATAGTATTGCTTGTCGCAAACAGGCGAAAAGCAGGGTGAGGGCGGATAATCATGTTTTGGTCAAGCAATGTAAGCTTGCCCTCTGCCTCTAAAATGCGCTGGATTACAAACATAACATCGGGTCTTCCCGCGTCATATTCATCAAATACAAGCGCAACTGGATTTTGTATAGACCAAGGAAGCAAACCTTCTTTCCATTTGGTGATTTGCTTGCCTTCTTGCAAGGTTATGGTGTCTTTGCCTATTAAATCAATTCGGCTTACATGGCTATCAAGATTGATTCGCACGCAAGCCCAGTTAAGGCGGGCGGCTATTTGCTCAATATGGGTGGATTTTCCTGTGCCGTGATATCCTTGCACCATAACGCGGCGGTTATGGGTAAACCCTGCGAGTATTGCCAAAGTTGTGTCATGGTCGAATTTATAAGTAGGGTCAATGTCAGGGACATTAGCCGTACTTTCGCTGAAAGCTGGCACTTGCCAATCGCAATCAATACTAAATGTCTCGCGGACATTGCATTTTGTATCAGGGATAGAGGTATATTTACCTTCCTTAGCCTTGATTTGAGTAATGCTAAACGACATGCCGCCGCGCTCATTTTCTTTGTCTTGATCGAGAGTTTCCATAGTTATCGCTTATTTAGTTATTGTTGGTCGGTTATATCTTGATAGCCTTTGAACGCTAGCTTTAATATTGTATAGGACATATTAATCGTTTTGAGAAGCTCTTCCGCATTTGGGTCTTCTTTGTTTAAGTCAGGGTGATATTTCTTTGCCAAAGTTTTATAGCGTTTCTTAATTTCATCAAGGGTAACAGGTGGAGCTAAGCCCATAATTGCCATGGCTTCATATTCAGGAGTGCTAGTATCGCCTTGGAATTTGTGTTTTTTGTTATTTTCATTACTATTATTACCACCAAAATTATAAGTATCTTGCGCTGTTTTGTATAATTCCTCCTCCATATCTTTATCTGCGCTATATTTCCATGTCGGGCGGTCGCCATAGCGGCTGGAATTCATATGGCTTTGCACATCGCTTGCAGACATGCCAGAAAAGAAATCCCATGCTTTGTTATACTCTTTTACATGGTCAGTGCAAAAACGATAATACTCATTCAAAGCGCGGTGCTTTGGTGCTTTATAATCGCCTTCATTGCCGCAATTGGGCATCTCACAACGATGCGATATTACATGCTCGTCAGAATCGGCAAACTCAGGTGATTTATGTTTTAAAATTATACTAGGCATGGTCTTATTATATAATATAATATCAATATCAGCAAAACATATAATTTATAGACAAGGGGTGAAATGATGATATCAATGCAAGAAACCATAGAAAATAAGCTGATAGCCGAATTATCACCAACACACCTAAAAGTTGAAAATGACAGTATCAAGCATAAAGGTCATGCTGGGGATGATGGTTCTGGCGAGAGTCACTTTTTGGTTGCAATATCATCAGATGAATTTAAAGGGCTTAGCCGCGCCAAATGTCATACAATGGTAGTTAAAATATTAGCAAATGAATTTGAAGCTGTGCATTCCATATCTATTTCAGTAAAACTTTAAAAAATATTAACCCTAAGGTTGTAAGGTTGTTTTTTATGATATACTCTACTCAAAGTTAAATAGTTAATTTATTTTTTATTGTGTGTGGAGAATATAAAAATATGATGAATAGTAATAATAGCATTAAATATACAACCAGTGATCGTGTGACAAGTTCATTAGTAAGTCGAAATATTACAATATTGGGGCGCAGAACTTCAATAAGGCTAGAGCCTGATATGTGGGTTGCCCTTAATGATATATCAGATAGGGAGTCATGTTCAGTTCATGATATATGCGCCCTTGTTTATGTTAGGAAGAGCATGTCAACGTCTTTGACCGCCGCCATACGTGTCTTTCTTATGCTGTATTATCGCGCTGCAACGACAGAGCAGGGACATAATGAGGCTGGACATGGTAATTTTGCAGAAATGAAAAGGCGGGCTGGAATATCTAATGATTGTAACGGGTTTTTCAAGGCATTTAGCAACAAGCAGCAGGATAGTTTTACAAGCAAAGCTATATGATTTTAAATATTTTCTATTTTCTATTTTTATGAGAATCGCATAGCCTGCTTTTATGGCTAAAATAATTACTGATAATTCCTTAAATAAGGCGCGCATTGTTATTCCTGAAACTTCTATTGATGAGGTTGAGCTTATAATGCGTAGGTTCGAAGTGCCTGAAATAGTCGCAAGGTTGTTGTGCCAGCGCGGGATTGAGCTGGAAAATATTGAGAGCTTTTTAAATCCTACATTAAAAAATGATTTTCCTGACCCGTTTTTGCTAAAAGGCATGGGGGATATGGCAGAAGATATCGCAATAGCAATCGAAGGCGGTCAAAAATTCGCTATTTTCGGGGATTTTGATGTTGATGGTGCGACTTCTTCGGCGGTTATATACCGCTTCCTAAAAGCCCTTGGCATAGAGGCGGCAATTTATATTCCTGATCGCCTGTCAGAAGGCTATGGTCCTAATATAGGCGCACTTGAAACACTTAAAAATCAAGGCGCGGATATATTATTTATGCTTGATTGCGGGACAACGGCGTTTGATATTGTAAAAGCAGGAACTGCACTAGGGCTTAAAATCATCATTTTAGACCATCATGAAGCAGAAGAAACATTGCCCGAATGTTGGCATGTTATAAATCCAAAGCGTAAGGATGATAACTCTAACCTTGATATGCTAGCAGCCGTCGGCGTTGCATTTATGGCATCAGTTTCTATTAATGCGCGGCTACGTGATCGCGGATTTTATAATGGTAACGTTAAACAACCAGATTTAAAGTCTTTGCTTGATATCGTAGCCCTAGGCACTATTTGCGATATGGTTCCCCTTATCGGGGTTAATCGCTTATTTGTGCGCGCAGGATTTAGCGTGCCTTATGAGCAGCTTAACCTCGGCATTCGCGAGCTTATGAGCGTGGCGGGGATAAATCCGCCTATATCCACATATGATTGTGGCTTTGTGCTGGGGCCTAGAATAAATGCAGGCAGCCGTATCCATGAGGCAGATTTAGGAGCAAAGCTCCTCACTAGTGATGATATCGAGACATGCAAAAATATTTCATGGACGCTAAATGATTGTAATGAAAAGCGCAAAGTCATTCAGCAAGTAATGGAAGAGCAAGCCATAGCCATGGTGGAAGAGCGCGGCATGGCGGATGATCCGCTTATATTGCTCGATCATGAGGATTGGCATTCGGGGCTTAGTGGGCTTGTGGCGGGCAGGATTAAAGAAAAATATAACCGCCCGACTTGCGTTGTGACTTATGCTAGCGGGCTTAGTGGAGTTAAAGAGGGGCGCGGCTCTGGCAGGTCTATTGCGGGCATTCATATCGCGCAAAGCTTTATTGATGCGCGCGCGGCGGGCATAATTGAAAAAGGCGGCGGGCATGCTATGGCGGGCGGGTTTACCGTTATGCCTGATAAGCTTGATGATCTGCGCGAGTTTTTGAAACCCCATATAGCTAGACAGATGGAAAATACCGATACAAATGTTGAAACTGTGATTGACGGAGTTTTAACTTGCGGCGGCGTTAGCGTTGATTTGGTTGAGATGCTGCAAAATCAAGTTGGGCCTTTCGGGCAGGAATTCCCTGAGCCTGTATTTTTGCTGGAAAATATACGTATTCATAGGGCTGATATTCGCGGCAGCTCTCATATTAGCGTGATGATTAGCGATTGGGAGGGTGGCTCTCGCATTAAGGCTATGGCTTTTAGGGCGGTTGATACGCCGCTTGGGGATGCGCTTTTAAATGCTGGTACATCTGCTCTTAATATAGTGGGAAGGCTTACAATTAATGAATGGCAGGGGCGGAAATCTGCGGAAATGCATATAAGTGATGCTTGTATAATTTAAATTTATGATCTATAAAGTCAGTATTACTTTAGCAATGAGCATATAATGAAACAAATAAATCGAGCTTCGAGTATTTCTTCTTGGACGGTTATTCTCTCAGAGATTAGCCATGTATTTTGCTGCATTATTCCCTCAATGTTTAGTTTTTTAACGGTGCTGGTTAGCATGGGTCTTATTGGCGCGATGCCTGTATGGATGGAAGGGTTTCATCATTTTATGCATGGCTGGGAGTTGCCGCTTATTGCGATGTCAGGGAGTGTTTTAGTAATTGGCTGGGCGCTGCACTTTGTTAGTAAAGCTATGGATTGTCACGACACTGGCTGCGTTCATGAACCGTGCGAGCCGAAGAAGAAAAATACTGCGCGTGTATTACAAATTGCTACATTGCTTTTTGTTGTAAATATTGTGATTTATTTATCCATTCATTAAGATTTTCTGTTATATTCTCTATGTGTTGTAAAATAAAGGAATACCAATGAGCCGTAGTGAGCAAATACAAAAATACCTGTCATATGCAACAAAAACCCTTTTTACTATATTAGGGTTATTAATGATTCTTTCTGTTGTTCATATTGAAACAAATAAGAAATCACCCGAAGAAATTGCCAAGATTTTGGAGGAGTCAAAGGAGATGCGCGCTATTATGGCTAAAGGTGGGCAACTTAATAAAAATCTACCAGAAATATGGCCCCCTAAAATGAATAATGTCTATCCTGATTTTGCAATGATTGACCAAGAGGGCAGAGAGTTTCTTTTATCTAGCTTAAAGGGTAAGGTTATTATTGTGGAATATATTGATATATCCTCTCCCGTTTCACAAGCTCAATCGGGCGCAAGGAAATTTGGAGCTTATTACGCGGCATCATCAAGTGATATTGATGAATATGCAAAGCCATTTGCCGAGGTTTTGAAAAAGAACACTAGCGGCTCTATAGTGCTTCCTAATGATAATATAATAGAGCTTAAAATTATTATTTATGGCGAGGGCGGCGGCGCTGGTACTCGCGATGATGCACAGCAATGGGCGCAGCATTTTAATCTTAAAAAGTCTGACAATGTCATTGTTGCTGTTACTAAAAATGACTTTAGAGGTAAAGAGAGTGATGTTATAATTTCAGGATTTCAGCTATTGGATAAAAACATGTTATTGCGCGTTGATTCTTCGGGCGCTACGCCAAAGCATAGCCTAGCCATGACGCTTGTTCCTTTAGTTCCAAAGCTTATCCGTAATTGAAATTATGGTTTTGCGGGTTTCTCACGCACTATAAATACTGGCTCTTTCGGCGGCGCAGGAGGTGTTATCTCACCAAAATCATGGGATATATTTACCTTGCCATAGCATGTAACGGGAAGTGCCAAAAGCTCTGACCACTTATTCACCCAACCCTCTTCATATCTTGCCTCTTGCACTAGCATAGTTTGCACGCAATTTGACTGAGGCATAGCTTGCAAGTAGCTATGCAGCACTGCTGGCGGTACGAATCTATCTTGCCCGCCAATAAAGTGATATTGCGGGGTTCTTTTAAGTTGGGGAGCGACATCAACAGGATTTAGAGAGTTTTCAAGCTCTTCCATCTCTAATATAGAGCGCTGCATTTTGTGATCTAATATTCCTGACACTGTCCTTATAGATAACACATCTTTTCGCTTTGCCGCTAATAATGTTGCAATAGCCGCGCCGCCTGAATATCCGATAAGATTTACAGCCTTTATATCGTAACGATTTATAATATCATCAAGAGCAATGTTAAATGATTCTATAACCTCAGGAGAAAATCTATCCTCCTTCCATGATCTTTGATCACAAGCTGTTTTTGATATTGTTTCATTATATTGGCATGGACGCGCCAAATATATAACATTCTCGGCGCGGTCTTTTGATGCAAGATGGAGAGCGACGGGGTTTTTAGGGGTAGGGTTGTCTTTCCACTCAAGCGGCGAGGTAAATTCAGAGCCTTCGCCCTCTATATAAATATTAGCAACGCCTCCACGCTCATGAATGCGCTCATATGCTCTTAACTGGTAAGGTGCGGCTACTATATCGCGTTTAATCATCCAAGCTGGAGCGGCTATGCGCTGCGCTGTTTCCGCGCGCATGTAAGGGAACGTAGTAGCAATGCAGCCACCTAATGCAACAACGGACACTAATCCAGCTAATTTACTTATTTTCATTTTTGAATAACCATTTTTATATAATAAAGCCTTAGCCTAACACTTGTTTTGCTGCTAATCACTATTATTTACCAAGCTTTCCACTGTTATTTCAATAGGGGTGTGATCGGAAGGTTTATCCCAACCCCTTGGGGTTTTGTTTATTTTGCAATCGATCAATTTATCGCTCATGACGGGCGATAATAAGAAGTGGTCTATCCTTATGCCGTTATCTTTTTGCCATGCGCCTGCTTGGTAATCCCAAAAACTATATTGATTAGGGTTTGTATTAAACACTCGGAACGCATCGGTTAGACCTATATTTATAATTGCCCTAAATGCTTTTCTAGTCTCTAACTTAAACAGTGCATCACCTTCCCAGTTTTTGGGGTTGTAGCAGTCTTTATCTTCGGGAATAACATTAAAATCCCCGCCAATAATGAATTCTATGTCATTATCGCGCAGCTCTTTAAGGCGAGTATAAAGCCTTTCCATCCAAGTTAGCTTATAATCATATTTATCACCCATAGGATTTCCATTAGGAAGATAGATGTTGATTACCCTAATTCCGCCTATCTCAGCTTCTAAATATCTGGCTTGTTCATCATCTTTATTAAGGGCGTCACTGATAACATTGACAGGGTGTTTTGAAATTATAGCAACGCCGTTATATGCTTTTTGAGTTACAGCATGGCTTTGATATCCTAATGTTTCAAATTCCAGCGTTGGAAATTCAAGCCCTTTAAGCTCTTGTATCATAATAATATCAGGGGATTGCTCCGATATATATCGCTTAACATGCTCCAGCCGAGCTTTGATAGAGTTGACATTCCAAGAAACAATTTTCATGATCCGCATAGTATCACCTCTTTATTATGCATCCAATAATAAAAAATATTTGACTTTTATAGGTAAATCTATATAAAACACAGCATTCTCGAGAAAGAGAGGGCGCGGTGCCTTCCGTTGAGCTTTGTATCTCAAACCTAATGCGGTCTATCGAGACAATTAAATAAGGAAAAAGCTATGAGTAGAATTCAAGCTAAACATAAAATTGATCGCCGTCTTGGCGAAAATATCTGGGGTCGCCCAAAATCACCTGTTAACAAACGTCAAACAGCGCCGGGTATGCATGGCGCACGTCGCTCTAAGCCTACTGATTATGGATTACAGCTATTTGCCAAGCAAAAGCTTAAAGGCTATTATGGTTCAATTGGTGAAAAACAATTCCGCCGCTATTTCAAAGAAGCAAAACGCATAAAAGGTGATACAGGTCAAAACCTTGTAGGTCTTTTAGAGCGCCGCCTAGACGCGGTTATCTACCGCGCATTATTTGTTCCAACTGTATTTGCTGCGCGTCAGTTTGTTAATCACAAACATGTGACAGTGAATGGCAAGGTTGTTAATATTCCTTCATATCAAGTAAAAGAAGGTGACGTTGTTGAGGTTCGCGAAAACTCCAAGAAAATCCCAATGGTAACTATTTCTGTGGAATCAGGTGAGCGTGAAGTTCCTGAATATATTGAAGCTGACCTTAAAGGTCTTAAGGCTACATTCCTTCGTATTCCAGCTTTGGATGAGATTCCGTACCCTGTTCAAATGGAACTCAACTTGATTGTTGAATTTTATTCAAGGTAGTCTTCGTTCTTTGCTTTAATTTATCATATAAAAGGAAGTCGCCTCCTTCAGGTGGCTTTTTTTATTTGGAATTTTTGTTGCCGCGCAAGGCAGATAATATTCCATGAAGTGTGCGAAGCTCTTGATCGCTTATATCTGCTCTTGTAAAAAGATTTTGTATATTACGTTTCATTGTTGCACGCAAATCTTCGGAGCGGAAATATTTGCGCTCTTCCAAGTCATTTTCAAGGCGTGATATAAAGTTATTCACCTCACTTTGCTTGGCGGGGAAGCTGCCTCCCATATCAAGGTTAGCATTTATAGGGTGCTGCTTTGCCCATTCATAAGCAATTAAAAGCACGGCTTGCCCAAGGTTGATTGACGGGAATTCGGGGTTTGTTGGAATGGTTATTATAGCTTGAGTTTGTGATATCTCATCATTGAGAAGCCCCGTTCGCTCTGCCCCGAAAATAACCCCAATATTCTGATTTTGAGCAATGCGAGCCTTCCCCTCGATAGCCGCGCTCATAGGTAAAAATTCAGGCTTTATCATGTCGCGCCGCCGCGCCGTTGTGGCAAAGGTGAAATGCAAATCGCCAATCGCATCTGATAGGTTATCAAAAACTCTAGGCTTTATAACGTCAAACGCGCCCGAAGATAGAGTTATTGCCCGCTCATTAGGCCAGCCATCACGCGGATTTACAAGGCGCAAGTCGGTAAGCCCAAAATTAAGCATGGATCGCGCCGCCGCCCCTATATTTTCTCCCATTTGCGGGTTTGACAATATTATTGATATCATATTATTAATTAGCCTTAAATTTTTGGTCTGTTTAGCCAGCTCTTCTTGCCTGAATTACGTATCATTACATTTTCGCGCTGCTCATCAATTCCCATTGCATAGATTATGGGGTTATCACTTTCTTGGCGTTTGGTGAAATCTTTTTTGCAAGACAGCCCGTCCCAATTAATTTGGATAAGGCTTTGAGCCACCGCCCCGCCTAATGTTGTTCCTGCCCCTAATATTATAATGCAATCAGGGGCAAATTCTTTCATACCAACGTGAACCGCGCGGGTGAAGTCATAATATTCGCAGACTTGATGAGCAAGCGTGTAGTCATATATTGCTTTGTTATCCGTTGCATGAGACCTCCATATATGCCCCCGCCCATCAATTAATGGAATATGAGGAGAGCCAAACATATCACTTTTAAATATATCCAAGGCTTTATCTGATATAGGTTTTTGTAGCGGCGTATGAAAAGCCGCATGGTTGGGCAGAATAAGCGGAAAGCGTTCTTGCACTGATGGTAATCGTTTATGCAATGCTTTGATAGTTTTATCACTTCCGCCAAATACGATAAATCCGCCAAGCTCTATGGATATATATGCACCGCATTTATTAATGATCTGCATAATCTCTTCGCGCTTACCATCAATTATGCGCCAATTATCATCCATAATAGGATAGATTAACTGCCCGCCGATAAGCTCGCTTTGCATCATCGTTCCCATAGTATTTATGAGCCTGAGCGTGCTTAGCTCGGATAGCGCACCGCCGCAGCCAAGCGCGATATACCAGCCCATAGAATTACCAGTAATGGCTACTATATCAAACTTATCTTGATCTATCGACATATAATCGCCATAAGCGCAAGCATATATAAGGGGTGAGGCGTTATCTCCGCGCGTGTGCGTCTTAATGGAGTATGCGGGGGCTTGGTCTAAATCCGTTATAGTTACTTGGTTTTGCGAGCTTCGATATTCATCAATCATAGAGATAAACTCTAGCCTATCCGAGTGATGCTTATATAAATATCCAAGCTCTGATTTGTTGTAAGTTCCTCTGCCAGCGGCAATTACTAATGCTCTTTTTCTCATGATATAAGCTCCAGCGCGTGCGCTATGATTTTATCCTTGCTTGGAAGTGTGACAGCATAAGCCTTGCCCAGCGGGATAAAGCAATCATCCGCCGTTAGGCGTTCAAGCTTTGGCAATGGCGCAGAATTTTCCATTATCATAGTCATTAATGCTTCACTGATAGAACCAGTTCTGCGGCATTCATCAACGATTAACACATGGCTGCAAGGCTTGATTGCGTTAAGGATTGCCTCCTCATTAAGCGGGGCTAGCCAGCGCATATCTATAATGCGAAGTTTTATATTATGCTCATCTTCTAAAATCTTTCCAGCTTGGCGGGATAGATAATATCCATTGCCATATGTGAGTATGCAAAGCTCTTTGCCTTTACCGTGGACATGGATATCACCAATGGCTATTGGTTTGGTATCTGCATATTTGGCAGTCCAAAGCCCGTCTTTATCCGCGTGCAGATCGCGAGTCATATATAGGGCTATTGGCTCTAAAAATACGATAACGCGCTGCTCCTCGCGGGCTAGCCGCACCGCCTCGCGCATCATAGCGACCGCGTCCGCGCCATTAGATGGACATGCTATGATAATACCCGGAATATCGCGCAGCACAGCAAAGCTATTATCATTATGAAAATGCCCACCAAAGCCTTTTTGATAGGCAAGCCCCGCAATGCGAATAACCATAGGATTTGTATATTGCCCATTGGAAAAAAAGCTAAGAGTTGCCGCCTCGCCGCGAAGCTGGTCTTCTGCATTATGGAGGTAGGCAAGAAACTGTATTTCAGGAATGGGAAGAATATTGTTATGCGCCATGCCAATGGCTAGCCCCAATATGGTTTGCTCATCAATCGGGGTATTAATAACGCGCCTTGCCCCGAATTTTTCATGAAGCTTAGCAGTGACGTTATAAACTCCGCCTTTTTGCGCAATATCTTCGCCCATCATTACGATGTTATCATGTTCAAGCATTAAGTCATGTAACGCCCAATTTATAAGCCTCGCCATATGTTGTGGTTTTTTGTCAAAAACATTGTCATCTCGACCTTGTGGAGAGACCTTAAGATCCCTCGGCTTCTCTCGGGATGACATTATTAGAGGCGGCGGAATAATACTTGCCTGCACATCTTTAGAAGTTGTGAGTTTTGGGCGTTTTATAACTTGCTTTGCTGCGGCAGATACTCGCTTGCCAATTTCATTGTAAATATATAATATCTGCGCGGGAGTTAAAATATTATTTTGGATAAGCAGGTTAGCGCTATGTAGCAGCGGATCATTAGCTTCGCCGCGTTCAATTTGCTCTTTGCTCATATATGCTGTTTGTACGTCCGCGCCAGCGTGACCAAGAAAACGCACGCATTTTTTATGCACAAATACAGGGGATTTATTGGCTCTGGCATAAATAGCCGCTTCTTTGACTACTTTATAAGTCTCAAGTGCATTAAGCCCATTACAGTGAAAATATTTAAGGGCAGGGCGGTTGCTAAAATTATTATATATCCAGTTATTAGGAGTAGGGGTGGATATGGCTATATTATTATCCTCACATAAAAACATGATAGGCATGGCTGCGCCCTGATATGCCGCCCAACAAGCAGAGTTAAATGCGCCCCCCGCAGTTGAATGATTAACCGAGCCATCACCGAATGAGCAATATATAAGGTCATTCGATTTATTCATAAGGTTAAGGCTGTACGCCGCGCCAACTGCTTTGGGCAGGTGCGATGCAATAGTGCTGGTTTGTGGTGGAATGTTAAGGGCTTTGCTTCCCAATACTTTATGACGACCTGCGGATATTGGATCATCGCTAGAGGCGGTAAAGCTTAGAAGCATATCCCAAAGCGGGGTTTGCCCTGCTAGTTGTTTTGATCTTTGTATAAAAAATGCAGCATCACGGTAATGCAAGAATGCCATATCTTTAATATTAAGCGCGGCTGCTACGGCTGCATTTCCTTCATGCCCCGCACTTCCGATAGTGTAGAACCCCTCGCCAATAGCTTGCAATTCGCGGGATTGCATATCAAGGCGGCGGCTTAATATTTGGCTTTCGAATATCTCGACAAATTGCGAATTACTAAGCCCAACATTTGCAGGGCTAATAATGTTTGTATCAGGAAAATCTTCATTTTTAACGCCGGATAGAAAATTTTCATGGATTATTTTTGCTCTATCGCTCATTAGAATACTTTAACATTTGCCTATGCTGTTGTATAGTTTTGTTGGTTATAACAAGGGAACAAAATAATGAGCAATTCAGTTTTTCAATGGGAAGACCCTTTGTTATTAGATACGCTTTTAAGTGATGAGGAGCGCGCAATTCGCGATATGGCGCGGAGCTATGCCCAAGACAAGCTTCAGCCAAGGGCATTGCAAGCTTATAGAGATGATAGCTTTGATCCTGATATGTTAAAAGAAATGGGCGAGCTTGGCTTGCTGGGCTCGACCTTGCCCGAAAAATATGGCTGCGCTGGAGTTAGTTATGTTTCATATGGATTAATAGCGCGGGAGATTGAGCGCGTAGACTCTGGCTATCGCTCGGCTTTATCTGTGCAATCTTCGCTGGTTATGTATCCTATCTATGCTTGGGGCAGTGAAGAGCAGCGCATGGAATATCTGCCAAAGCTTGCTATAGGTGATTTGATCGGTTGTTTTGGTTTGACCGAGCCTGATTCTGGATCTGACCCTTCGGGCATGACTACTAGAGCGGAAAAAGTTGATGGCGGGTATAAACTAAATGGCGCTAAAATGTGGATTAGTAATTCCCCGATTGCAGATATATTTATAATTTGGGCGAAATCTGCGGCGCATGATGGTGATATTAAAGGCTTTATATTAGAAAAAGGCATAGAAGGTCTATCAACTCCGAAAATCGGTGGCAAGCTATCGCTTAGAACATCTATAACGGGTGAGATTGTTATGGACGAGGTTTTTGTTCCTGAAGAAAACTTACTTCCAAATGCTAGCGGGCTTAAAGGCCCATTTGAATGTTTGAACCGCGCGCGCTATGGCATTGCATGGGGAGTTATGGGCGCGGCAGAGTTTTGCTTTGCAGCGGCAAGGAGCTATACGCTTGATCGCAAGCAATTTGATAGACCGCTAGCGCAAAACCAACTTGTGCAAAAAAAGCTCGCCGATATGCAAACAGATATCGCGCTGGGATTGCAAGCAGCCTTGCAAGTCGGGCGGCTTATGGATCAAAATAATTTTGCCCCCGAAATGATATCAATGATTAAGCGCAATAATTGCGGCAAAGCTCTTGATATTGCGCGAATGTCACGTGATATGCATGGCGGTAATGGCATATCTGATGAGTTTCATATAATGCGCCATATGTGTAATTTGGAATCGGTTAATACTTATGAAGGTACGCACGATATTCATGCTCTTATTTTGGGAAGAGCTATAACAGGATTACAGGCGTTTTATTAGAACTTCCAGCATTCAAGTACGAACGTTGTCAAATTTCGGATCACGTATAAAAATACGCTTCACCTCATTTTCCTAGCCGTACATAAATGCCGTTTGCTCTAATCACAATATTATATTAAAAGGTAGGCATGGTTTCTATTTCACAAATAAAGCGTCACAAGACGCATAGCGTTAAAGTTGGTAACGTCGTAATAGGCGGCAATGCGCCTGTTGTGGTGCAGTCCATGACCAATACAGATACGGCGGACACGGACAAGACTTATGAACAAGTAAAGCGGCTTTATTTGGCTGGGTCAGAGATTGTGCGCGTAACAGTTAATAACGAAGCGGCGGCGTTAGGCGTTATTGAGCTGAAAAATCGCTTGGATAAAAATGGGTTAAATGTGCCTTTGGCGGGGTGCTTTCATTATAATGGTCACACATTACTTAATGATTACCCTGATATGGCGCAAGCCTTAGATAAATACCGTATAAATCCAGGTAATGTAGGTTTTGGCGCAAAGCGCGATTCTCAATTTGAGCAAATGATCGAAAAAGCCGTAGAGCATAACAAACCCGTTCGCATTGGCGTTAATTGGGGGTCGTTAGATCAAGACCTAGCAACCAAGATTATGGATGAGAACTCAAAGCTTGATAACCCCTTACCCGCCGAAGAAGTAATGCGAGAGACTTTGGTGCAATCTGCCCTTATAAATGCGGAAAAAGCGGAGAATATCGGTCTATCCAAAAATCAAATTATATTATCCGCAAAAGTAAGCCGTGTCTCTGATTTGATAGCGGTATATCGTGAATTAGCGCAAAGGTCTGATTATGCGCTGCATTTGGGTTTGACCGAGGCAGGGATGGGCAGCAAAGGCATCGTCGCCACTGCGCTTGGTGAGGGGATATTGCTCAATCAAGGTATCGGCGATACTATTAGAGCGTCTCTAACGCCAGAGCCAAACGGCGATAGAACATTAGAAGTGCGCGTATGTCAGGAGATTTTGCAAGCCTTGAATATAAGGTCATTTGCCCCTGAAGTTACAGCTTGCCCTGGTTGCGGGCGCACAACCAGCACTGTATTTCAAGAGCTTGCCCAAGATATTCAAAACTATATCACCTTGCAAATGCCTATATGGTCAGGTAAGTATATCGGCGTTGAAGAGCTTAAAATAGCTGTGATGGGATGCATCGTTAACGGCCCAGGCGAAAGCAAGCACGCCGATATTGGTATAAGCCTTCCGGGAAGCGGCGAGAGCCCAATTGCGCCCGTATTTATGGACGGTAAGAAAACTCATACGCTGCGCGGTGATAATATCGCGGGCGAGTTTCAAGGCTTGCTTGAGGATTATATTATTAAAAAATTTGGTTAAATTTAAACAGGAGTAAATAAAATGTTAATTGGAGTACCTAAGGAAATTAAAGTTCTCGAACATAGAGTAGGGCTTGTGCCTTCTTCGGTAAAGGAGTTAACCTCTCGCGGTCATGAGGTTTTGATTGAAACCAATGCAGGGTTAGGAATTAATTTTACCGATGATGATTACAAAAATGCTGGCGCGAAAATAGCCAATAATGCCAAGGATATTTTTGAACAAGCTGACATGATTATCAAGGTTAAAGAGCCTCAAGCGGGGGAATGCAAAATGCTTCGCGAGGGGCAAATCTTATTTACTTATCTACATTTAGCAGCAGACAAGCCGCAAGCTCAAGGTTTAATTGATTCGGGTTGCGTTGCTATTGCTTATGAAACGGTAACTGGCGCGGATGGTCATGGACTGCCATTGCTAGAGCCTATGAGCGAGATAGCGGGGCGCTTATCCGTTCAAGTTGGCGCGTTTAATCTGCAAAAACATATGGGCGGTCTTGGTCGTTTAATTGGCGGCGTTCCGGGCGTTAAGCCTGCGGAAGTGCTTATTATTGGCGGCGGAGTGGCTGGCTTTCACGCCGCGCAAATGGCAACAGGGCTTGGCGCGAATGTAACTATATTAGAGCGATCAAATACCCGAATGAGATTTTTGGATGAATATTTCCACGGGCGTGCAAATATTGTGTACTCTAATATTGATACGTTGGAACGCGCATTGACCGAGGCTGATCTTGTGATTGGAGCTGTGCTTATACCAGGGGCTTCTGCGCCAAAGCTGGTTACTCGTGATATGTTATCCACCATGAAGCGCGGCGCGGTTATGGTTGATATTGCCATTGATCAAGGCGGGTGCTTTGAGACTAGCAAGGCCACTACGCACGCCGAGCCTACTTATGTGGTTGATGGGGTTTTGCATTATTGCGTGGCGAATATGCCAGGCGCTGTGCCGCTTAGCTCTGCTCTTGCGCTTAATCATTCGGTATTGCCTTATGCTTTGCGCTTGGCTGATAATGGCTGGAAAAAAGCGCTTAGCGATGATTCTAATTTCCTAAATGGGCTTAATGTTTGCGCTGGAAAAATCACCAATAAACCAGTGGGCGAAGCTTTGGATATGAAATATGTGGATTCAAGTGAATTTCTTTCTTGACGAGCGGGGGAGCTAGTTATATAACATTTCTCATCTCAAATGCGCGGGTGTAGCTCAGTTGGTTAGAGCGCCGCCCTGTCACGGCGGAGGCCGCGAGTTCAAGTCTCGTCACTCGCGCCATTTGAGGTCTTTTGAATAAAAATACAGTAATTTCAATTACGCAGTGCCGTGGGTTGAAAACAAGGTCTGTCAGTTCAGGAAAAATAAGGAAGCTGTGACTATCTTTAAATTCCTAAAGGATTATCAGGATTAATCCCATCCATAAATTGCTTTTGTCTATCTGCATTTGTGATTTGATAAACCAGCCCAATCCAACTAGCCAGCGTTGAGCGCGCGCTATCTGTCCATGTGTTTTCCAGCATATCATGTATTTCTTTATTCAAATGCTCAAGCTCAGATTTACTCATATCCATCGAGTTATATTGCATAAGTTTTTCCATTATATCAGCAGTGAAATAATTAGCAGGAACTGGCGGCGGCTCGGCTCTATCACCTGATTTATAGAGGTTAACCTCTCTTTGATATTCTTTAAGCAGGCTAACCGTGTCATATTCGGGATGACCTTGCATGCAAATAAGGCGAAATCCGTCAGGGCTAACGGCTATATGAGTTCCAGCCTCCGCGCTTTCTATTAAAGTTTTCATGCCAGCTTGTTTGAACTGAGCGCTTGAGATATTGTTAAAACGCGAATGCGGCACATCAAATGAAGTGTTCATATTACGCACAAGCGGGTGAGTGCGCTCCACCACATTATGCTTATAAACGCCCCATAACTTACCATCAGGAAGGGCAGATCGTTTCAAGCCATGGCGAGATTGCATGACGGCGTGCGTTGCAAGGCATGAACACATGGTAGAGGCTACATTATTCCACGACCATGCCATAACCTCTTGTAATGGCTTCCAAAACGGCTCTTTTTCAAGGTCAGGCTGTGATATATTTGCTCCCGTAATAATAAGGGCGTCAAGCCCATCTTCTTGAAGTTTTTCGAATGGCTCATAATATTGATCTATATATGATCTGGTTTTTTCGCTGCGATCTAATTCGGGCAGGGAGAATGGGTGGATATATAATTGCGCGATTTGATTACTTTCCCCAACAAGGCGGAAAAATTGACGCTCGGTTGCTTCTAAGGCTGCGTCAGGCATCATGTTAAGCAAACCAATATGAAGCTCACGAATATCTTGATGCTCGGCGCGTTCGGGAGGAAGCACAGTGCGTCCTTCTTTTTTAAGACGCTCAAATGTTGGTAAATCTTTATATGCAACTAAGGGCATTACTATTGAACTTCCATTTGATTATATGTGTGTGACATGTAATAAAGCTTATTCAACTTGAGACAAAAACACGACAATGTCAAAAAATTTAAGCGATATTCGCGAAGAAATAGATTCTATAGACAATCAGGTGCATGATTTATTTATGCGCAGGGCTGATCTTGTGTCATCGGTTTCCGCTGCTAAAAAGCTCGCGGGCTTACAAATTGTCCATCCCGCGCGTGAGGCAAAGCTAATACGCAGATTGTTAGATCGTCACTCAGGGGTATTGCCGCGCTCAACTATTGTGCGTATTTGGCGAGAGCTTATAAGCTCGGTCTCACTGCTGCAAACGGGTTTAAGCGTTGTTGTTTCTTCATCCTCATACTGGGATATTGCGAAGAATTATTTCGGCAGTGAAACACCCATGAGCAATGTTTCAAGCGCAGAAAATGCACTTGATGAAGTAAGGGGAAACGGTGTTTACTTCGCGGTTATGCCTTGGACTAAATCAGGTGAAGATGCTCCGTGGTGGGCTAGCCTTGTTGATGAAAACAATGATTTATCTATCGTGTGCGCTTTACCATATGGCGGTGATATTTCAAATGATTCTAAAAAAGCCTTGGTGGTATCTAAGATTGATTTTATGTCATCTGATAATGATATTAGCTTTATTGGAGTCTCATTAAATAATAACATTAATCGTGATATTATCATTAATAATGCAAAAGATGCAGGATTTGAAATGGTTAATATATTTAGCAATAAATCGGATAATATGTATTTATTAGAGGTTAAGGGGTTTGTAGATTCTTCTTCTGATAAAATGCTCGCTCTTTGTAAATATTTAGATGGTAACTTCTTATATTGCGGCGTTATTGGCGGCTATCCCGTAATAACAATTTAATAACATAAAGAGAATTATCATGATTGAGAAAATTACAATTATAGGCATGGGGCTTATTGGCTCATCCATTGCCAGAAATATACAAAAACATAAGCTAGCCAAAACGCTGGTTGCTGCGGATTTAAGCGAAGAGGTTTGCTCTAAAGTGGCAGAGCTTGGCATTGCTGATTACGTGACAAATGACTTAGCACGTAGCGTAGAGGGCGCGGATATTGTTATATTATGCGTACCAGTGGGCGCGATGGGCAGCGTTGCCGCAAGCATTGCCCCTAACTTGAAAGACTGCGCGATTGTTACCGATACTGGATCGGTTAAAAGCTCGATCATAAAATCTTTGGACGGAGCTTTACCTGATAGCGTTGATTTCGTGCCAGCTCACCCAATAGCAGGGACAGAATTTTCAGGCCCCGAGTCAGGTTTTGCAGAGCTGTTTGATGGGCGCTGGTGCATTTTAACGCCTTTGCCAGATACAAGCATAAAATCAGTAGAGGCAGTAACAAAGCTTTGGGAGGCTTTCGGCTCTAATGTTGATATTATGAATCCAGAGCATCACGATTTAGTTTTGGGAGTAACCTCGCATCTGCCGCATTTAATTGCTTACACAATTGTTGGTACAGCCAATGATTTGGAAGATGATATTAAGTCCGAAGTAGTTAAATATTCCGCAAGTGGATTTAGAGATTTCACGCGCATAGCCTCGTCTGATCCAACAATGTGGCGTGATGTGTTCTTGAACAACAAAACCGCAGTGTTAGAAATACTTCAGCGTTTCACCGAGGATTTAACCGAGCTACAAAAGGCTATCCGCAAAGGAGACGGGGATTATCTTTATCGACGTTTCGATGAAACGCGGGCAATCAGAAAAGAGATCATAGACCAAGGTCAGGCTTAATCACCTTACTTAACAGGCGGTAGCTCAAAAATTTTGATAGGCCCTAGATACACCTTGTTTCCTTGGCTTGTTATTGTGCTATTTAAAACTCCGTCAACAGCAATAGATTGCAGCACAGTATAGGCAAGCATTGCTGCTTTTGGGTCTATGATGTTAGAGCTTGCCATTTCTTCTAGCATTGGCTCAAAATTTATCAATTTAAGAGCAAGGTCAATTACGGGGTAGGGCGGCGATGAAAAGTCAATCATACCAGATGCCTGCGCTCTAGTTTCTGATTTTGCCAAATATGCATATTCTATATTCAAAGCATCATCACCAGCAATAATGCGCGCATCTATGCCATCAAAATCCAGCGGAGTTTTCCAGTGATTAGCCAAAATTGTGATGTCTCCAGTTTTTATATCAATGGGCATATTCATAAAAGGTAAGCTTTGAGCTTTTATAGATTTTACAGATAATTTGCCCATTCGGGTTTTTATGAATTGCTCACCCATGGAAAGTTTTAACTTAAATGGAAAGCCGTGTATTTTAGGTTCGGCTATTTTATGTTCAATAATATTTGTGTTATTCTTCAAATCATTAAGTGAGCTTATCACGGATTTTTTTACTATATCAGCGGCAATGAACCAGTTTGCTGTATATATAATTACCAGCAATAACAGTGCTATAGAACCTATGTTTGATTTGGCAGAGGGAATGGTTTTTTTGCCTTCTTCTGCCAATCTACTGGATTTTTCCTCCAATTTCATCTCTATAATTCTTAAAATTTCAGAGCTATCATCTGATGGCATGATAGGAGGCATAAACTCAAACACGACATGCCCTGATCTTTTTATCCATGAGCCTTTAGGGTAGAACACGCCCGTATTAAGGGCTAGCGGCACTATAGGCAATCCCGTGGCTTCTTGCATTCTAACAATCCCGATTTTATAGGGCTTGTCCTTTGTTGTGATATCAGGAGCAACGCGCGTTCCTTGCGGGAATATCACAATCGGGCGACCTTGAGACGCTACTCTTTGTGCGCCCTCTTTTATGGATTTTATAGCCGCCTTTGGCGAGCTTCTATCGATAGCTATAACATCACTTTTGGCCAGATATTTTCCCCATAAAGGAATTTTTAGCAGCTCTTTTTTAAGTACAATTGCGGGATTATTAAATAATATATGCAGCTTAAACGTTTCATAGGCTGATTGGTGTTTTGCCGCAACGATGTATGATCCTTTTGTAGGAAGGTTTTCCAGCCCTCTTATCTCATATGTAAGCCCTAATATATATTTTTCTAAAAATGCAGTCGAGTATGAAAACCCGCGAGCAATGGCAAGAAATACACTATGTGGCAAGAATAATGTAGGCAGCAGCAATATGCAGCTAATCGCTGTTAAAGCGTAAAAACAGAGGTTAAATATGGTAGAGCGGATAAAAAATGGCGGCATTTGTGGCATTTAGTGTCTTTCAATCATAATTAATGCGGTTCTAAATAATATTTTATTATATTCACTAAATGTTATTTCCCAGAATTTTAAATCTTTTAATGAGCGCTCTATTTTTATCGGGTGAGGAATTATATTTGTATCTTTAATTATATTCTTAAACTCCAAAAGCGCGCGATCCATGTGGTAGGCGGAAGTTACAAGATAGATGGATTTTATATTATTAGAGTTAATCCATTCTTTCGCTTCTAATGCATTTTCAATTGTAGTTGTGGCTTTATATCCTAATATAATGCAGCAATCAGGGAGTTTTTTATCCCCGCCCCACATGGAAGTTATCTCTGATTTTGTAACAGATTGGTGAACGCCTGTTATGAATAGTTGCGGTGATATTTCTGTAGAAAACAGTTCAATCCCAGTTTTCACG
Organism: Micavibrio sp.; assembly: GCA_026989265.1. GTDB lineage: Bacteria > Pseudomonadota > Alphaproteobacteria > Micavibrionales > Micavibrionaceae > UBA1672. The sequence continues at coordinate 181,504 of JALSJP010000001.1, read as the reverse complement.
CGATTATTACCACCAGTTAAGACTATGATAGCGTCTGTTTTTTTCATGGTAATAGGTTTTTTTGTTTCAACAATATTTACAATAAATAATGCATACCCGCCAATCCATAAGGCAAGCAACACAGCAATAGTGATTCTAAATATCTTTTTTATCATGATGTTTTTATTTTAGGGCATTTCTTGCAAGCTATGCAAGACCGTAAATCTCGAAGCTACCATCGCAATCAGCGCCGCTATTGCAGGGATGGCTAAAATAAACAGTACTGCCATATAGCTGATTTCTATGGCGGGGATAAGCGACCCCCCCGAGCCATTAGATAGCATTACAATTATTCCCATTATAAATAGCCCCGATAATGTGCCAAACACACTCCCTTTAAATGCTAAGATCATAGAGTGGCGTTGGAATTGCCTAGATATATAATCGTCACTTGCCCCCATATGGTGCAGCAATTCCACTTCCTTGCAGTGAATAGCAAGTCGCGTTCTTACTCCTGCTATTATCGCTGTAACTGTTGCTCCGCCAATAATAAGAGCGATAAATAATGCTAATGTTTTAAGGGTATTTGCAAATGATATGAGGCTGCCGAGCCATTCATGATGGGTTTCAAGCTGTGCATATTTGGAGATGGCTTTTACATTTGCTTTTAACATATCAAGGCTTTTGCTATCGCTACGGCGCAGCTCAACAGCGATAAGACCAGGAAGGGGGATATCGTTCAGTGTTAAATCCTTACCAATCCAAGGCGATATAAGCTCTTGAATTTCTTCATGGCTAAGTATTTTTACTGATTTTATTATTGGGTTATTCTCAAGCTTAGACGCCAGTTTCTTTGTTTCTTTATTTACAGTTCTGTTAGAGAGCAAATGACCTTCTTTTGTTTCAACAGGCACTTCTATTGTCACCTTGTTTTCTAAGCCAGAAGACCAACGGCTTGTCATGTCATTAAGCGCGAATGTCCCGCTGAATGCTAACACTGCTAAAAAGCTCATTAATCCGACAAGCAATATAAGAAACCGCGAATCTTCACTTTGATTTAACGGCAAGTCATAATCGCGAAAACCTAAATATTTTAAAGCCTGACTATATAGTTTTTTGATTTTAGAAAACATTGCGAATCTTTTGTGCTATTTTATTGCTAGGGGAAGCCTCTAATGTGCCATCTACAAGCGATAAGCAAGGATGCCCGAATTGCTCTATAATTTTTTGGTTATGCGTTGCGATTACTATCGTAGTCCCCATGCGGTTTAGCTGCTCAAATAATCCCATTAGGCGAAAGCCGATTTTATCATCAAGATTTCCCGTTGGCTCATCGGCAAGCAATAATTTAGGGCGAGCAATAACGGCGCGAGCGATTGCTATGCGTTGCTGCTGCCCACCTGATAGCGTCGGGGGCAAGTCAGTTTTGTGCTTGCCAAGCCCCACCCAGTCAATAAGCTCATTCACGTGGTCTTTGACCTCTTTTTCTGGTCTGTTTGATATGCGTAGCGGGAGCGCAACATTATCAAAAGTAGATAGATGATTTAGCAAACGAAAATCCTGAAACATAACGCCAATATTTTGGCGTAGCTTTGATAGCTCATCTCGCTCTAGCATATTTACTTTTTTGCCAAACATGGTGATTTGCCCGCTTGTGGGCATATGCCCTAGATACATAAGGCTCATTAATGATGTTTTGCCAGAGCCACTTTGCCCCGAAAGAAAGTGGTAAGACCCGCGCTTTAAGGTGAAATTCACATCATGGAGAATGTCTTGCCCATTCTCGCTATATTTAAAAGCTATATTATCGAACTTAATCATCTTTGTAATTGCCTGACCGCGGGGAATTGCTTATTCTTATATATGTACTAAACTATTGTGAAAAAGAGAAGAAGCCGATTGCAATGATTTTAACTTGTCCCAATTGTAATGTTCAATTTAATTTGGATGATGACCTGCTAGGAGAGCAGGGGCGCAAGGTCAAATGCAGTTCATGTGAAGAAATATGGTTCCAAGAGCCTGAAAATATAGTTGAAATTGATTTTGAAGAGAGTGTTCAAGAAGAAGCTCAAGAAGAAGCTCAAGAAGAGCCTGAGCCTGAAGAAGAAATTGAGATAGCTATTAAACCCGTTGATAATATTTCTGATGATAAAGGTAAAATTATTAGCATTGCAATTGCTGCGTCTGTTTTTTTAGTTATTTTTGTGTATTTATTAGCTAATAGTGCGTCTTTTATACAAAAAAACCCTTCAACGCGCATTTTTTATGCGTTATTTGGTGTAAATCCAGAAATAGAAGGGCAAAACCTTGCCTTTGACCAAGTTATTGCCAAAAATAACGGTAAAACAATAGATATAAGAGGTAAAATTATTAATTTAGAGGCTGTGTCTAAAAAAGTACCTGTTATAGAGCTGTCTTTGATGGATGACTCTGATATTATTATTGCTAAATGGTATATTGCCCCGCCAAAAGATATATTAGAGCCAGAGGGTAGTATTAGTTTTGATTCTTTATATGATATTGAACTGCCAGAAAACGAGAGTTTGAATGCTCAAGTAAAATTTGTGATTAATGCTAAAAAGCTTAAAACTGGCGAAGTAAGCGACGCAAGTAATCCAGCTCCTCATCAGGGCGAGAGCGATCACCAGAGCGATCACGAAGAGTCTTCAAAACCTCATCAAGTGCCTTCTTCTGCGCCTCATCAGGAATCTTCACATCATTAGATGGGCTGGAATAATCGCGCCCTAGCGGATCTAACTTGCGCTCGGCATTAAATCCAATCCCAACCATTTGTTTCATGCGTGATTTGAATTGTTTGCTTAACTCTTGCTTGGCAGATTTAAGATGCTTTATTGCTTGTTCTTGAGGTGGAATAGATTGAATAGGCTCATTATTGCCTAGTGCATTTTCTGATAATCGCATTTCTTGCTCGGCAAACCCCATGGATTCAGGGATTTTATCCAGCTTTTCCGATATTTCAAGCATAAGCTGCCCAAGGATATATCGCAAAGCCTCTTGCTCAATTTTATTTTGGCTGGTGTCTATATTAGTATCGCGAATCGCTTTTTCCAGCGTAAAAACAAGCAATTTTTCCTGCCCATCAATAAGCTCTTGCAGCTCATTAACCCCCTCGCGCATTGCTTGCATATCCATAGGTAATTGCGAGCTCATGGAAGGGTCGATCATCTCCATCATGCGCTGAAGCTGTGACATAAGCTCTTCTGCTTTTTGAGTGTCACCCGATTTAAGAGCGGATTCTATTTGCTCCATTAATTTCGAAAGCGCATCAGGAGATATTAACTGCCCGAAATCATCGGCTGAAAGAGGGGGGAAGTCCTTTGTATCTGCCATGTTTTTCTGTGCTTCGCGCTGCATTTCTGCAAAATAATTAGCCATTTTTTCGCGCAGCCTGTCCATTAAATCTGATATTTCTTTGTCCGTGGAATTTGGATCACGCGTGGCATTTTCAAGGTTTCTTTGTGCTATCCTAAGCTCTCTCATGGCTTGGGATAGGTCACCATCTTCTATAACTATGGCAATGTTCCATAGCAGGTCAATTACAGCCCTTGCAGTTTTTATGCGCTCTTGCCCTTCATACATATCTGAATATAGGAGGCGCGAGCTTGCGCTACGTAATGCAAGATATATCGTTTTGTCATTTTGGAAATAATCAGGAGCGCTTAGCAATATTTCAATATTGCGCGATATATCTATAAAGCTATCATTATAATCCCAAGCAAGGCGTTTACGCATAGCAATAATTGACTTTGCCATAGGATGTTTGAACTCCCGCTCTGGCAAGGCAAGCTCTATCTTTTCTAGCGTGGTTTTCTGTCCGCTATGGTCTGTTACGCTATATTCAAAAGTAACGGGAAGCCCCGCCCATGTGTGCCATGTAAGGTCATAAATGGGAGATATTTTAAACCGATCATTAGGCTGTGACATCACAAGGCGAGATTGCGAATATGTATTCCCAAGCGGCAAATCTTCTACCATTTCATTGATGTTCATATTCATGTGAAGCTCTTTTGCGCCGTAATCATCCTTAACAATTAAGGCAAAACGAATTTGCCCCTTATCCATTATTTCATATGGAGTTTTAGCAAGATATATTTCTGGTGGATTGTCTTTTATGAAATTGTAATTTAGGCGAGTTCTAGTAATAACCCCTTGCTTAATAAAAAGGCTATTTGCATTTTCAATCACGGTTTCAATGCCGTAAAGCCCTTCGCCCATATATGTCATCTTGGTCTTTATATCACCATTGTAAAATACTGGGGCGAATTTTTCACCTAGCAGACTATGGATTCTTATCCTGATTTTACTGCCTTTTGCTATATCCAAAACCGTGTTAGGAGCGATATTTCCGATAATATGAGTCTGCTCTATTTGAGTATATTCGGGTGGCTTGATCCAAATATTTGTATCGCGCCCTTGTGATATGACGCTAGATACGCTTATGGGCATAATGCCGCTTGATATTTTTTGAGTTGCGCTGCTCCCCGAAACTAATAGCCCTGATATGAATATAAGCATAGCGATAAGGCGAAGGGCAAGCGGGTCATTGCGTGATATTATATGGCGCGGACGCGGTGATTTAAGAGAGGGGATAGAGAGCAAGGCTTCCTTTTTTGCTCTATGCCAAAGTTCGCGGCTATTACGCTTTTGGGGGTTAGCTAGCTCATCATCTAGCAATTTGATGTAGCCACGCGCTGCGCCGCTTTGCTTTTCCATTGCTTTATCTAGTGCATTTTTATTTGGGAATCTAAAAGATAGAACGTCATTTTTAAAGAAATATAAGCAGCCCAGAATAAATATCAATGTAGTTAAAATAGAAGCTATTTGCCCAAAAAATGCTGGAATGCTTAGCATCCATAAGCCACAAAACATTAATATCCAGAAAAATATCCGCCATGTTTGCAATGCTATGTTTTCGATGCTAAGCGCAAGAAATGCCCTTTTCCGCTTATTGGAAAGAGCATTAAAATAGGGCAGATTGTCTTTATCTAAAGGATCAAACATAGGGGTAAAGATAGCTGGTTTTTATGCGCTAATATATAATTTTATAGCCAATCGGGGATGTTTTCCCTTGCTATAAGCTCATCAATTGTTTGAGCCGCGCCGATAAGGGCTATATTATCACCATCAACTAATATTTCTGCGGGAAGAGGGCGGGAGTTATAGTTAGAAGCCATGGAAAATCCATACGCCCCGACTGACTCAATAACCAGTAAATCGCCATCATTAACCTCATTTACAGAGCGGTTTTTTGCAAATATATCTCCGCTTTCACAAATAGGACCGACAACATCATATGTCTTGGCGTTTCTGTTACTATTCATAACAGTGCGCACATTGTGATATGCCTCATATAAAGTGGGGCGGATTAAATCGCTCATGCCTGCGTCAAGTACAATGAATTCCCGCGCGGGTGTTTGCTTTATATATTGAGTTTTAGCAAGCAAAATGCCTGCATTTCCAACCATATAACGCCCCGGTTCCATTTGTATTTGCGTGTTTAGTGGTAAGATTATATCACGCACAAAACCCGCATATTCATCAAGGTCTAAAAGCTGCTCATCATTATAAATAATAGGAAAGCCGCCGCCAATATCGGTGCGCTCAACCTTATAGCCTTTGCCCCGCAATATATGAACAAGCTCGGCTAGTTTTTCAAAGGCAGGTTTAAATGTGTTTGCTTGCGATATTTGAGAACCAATATGTATAGATAAGCCAAGCGGGGTTACGTTTTCCATCTCATTAGCAATTTTATAAAGGCGGAGTATGTCATCTGCTGTATTGCCGAATTTATCTTCTTTGCGCCCTGTTTCAATTTTGCTATTACCGCCGCCGCGAATATCAGGATTAAGACGGAACAGCGCATCCGCGCATTTGCCCATCTCACCAGCGAATTTATTGATATTATCCAGCTCATCAGGTGATTCTACGTTAAATTGCAAGATACCAGCCTTAAGACATGCTTTTATCTCGCTCTCATTCTTGCCAAAGCTTGTGGATATAATCTTATTGCCTGAAAACCCAGCCTTAAGCCCGCGCAATAGCTCACCTTCGGATACAATTTCAAGCCCGCTGCCTAAATTTTGCAGCAATTTCAAAATTGCGATATTGGAATTTGCCTTGCAGGCATAGCATAGTAAAGGCTGGCGATTTGCAGGTAATGCCCGCGCCATAGCATCTTTAAGAGCATTAAATTGCCCCCTAATTACTGATGCGCTATAGACATAGCAAGGCGTGCCATATTGTTTTGCAATATCAGGCAATGGCACATTATCAACGTGAAGTACGCCGTTTATATCGTGAAAACCGCTCATATCTATAAATCTTTGCGCTCTAATCCCACTATTGGGTCTGTACTTATATCAGGGTAAGTGCTTGGGAATGTGTCATGCTGCGCGCCGCTTGGCGGATCAACATATGCAGGCTTAATCCCGCATGCCCCAAGCATTAGTGTGTTTACACATAAAAAAATATATATAAAATGTTTTTTAATAGTCATGTTTTTTTCCAATATGTTTATTATCTTGTATCTTGAAATAATGGAAAAATAAACCAAAAAACCAATATAAGGAAAATTTTATGGCAGATGTCCCCAAAAGATATTTTGAACGATTTTTTATGTTGGCGGGATTTATATTTGTAACCTTAATTTTATTGGGTGCTTTTTGGATAAATAATAAAAAGAAGCTTGAAGTAGAAGAGGTTAATTTTGCAGCTAAATTTAAGGAGTTCAAAACTTATAAGGGCGGTGATTATTACTTGCCGTCATCAATTAAAATATTAGGCCCTGCGGGGGATTTTGTAAGCATAAGGAAATTTGGCGGTAAATATACGATTTTAAATATTTGGGCGACATGGTGCGCGCCATGCGTTAAGGAGCTTCCCTCACTAGGGAGGCTTGCTCAAATACTGCCATATGAAAGTGGTTGGCGCGTTATGGCTGTATCGGTTGATACTAAGAAAAACCTGCCAAAGGTTGCTCTATTTGCAAAGCGTTACGGGGTCGAGAATATCGCTAATTACAATGATTATAATATGGAATTGCAAAAGAGCATTAATGTTCACAAGCTACCTATGACATTGATTATAAACAGATCTGGGCGCATTTTATATGAAATGCATGGCGCAGCTTTATGGCATGATAAAGGGGTTATTGACTTCCTTGATCTTGTAAGAAAAGTTTATTAATTAGAACATAAAACCTTACATTGACATAGCTCTCCACCCCTATGTTGTAATTTGTTAAATGTAAATGGAGTGATTGGATTTTGTTGCGCAGGTTCTTAAAGTCAAGCTTTACAGTTTTTCTTCAAGCTCAGGGACAGCGTCGAATAAATCAGCAACTAACCCATAATCCGCAATAGAGAATATCGGCGCGTCTTCATCCTTATTTATGGCAACGATCACCTTAGAGTCCTTCATGCCTGCTAAATGCTGAATCGCTCCTGAAATTCCAATGGCTATATATAAATCGGGAGCAACAATTTTCCCCGTTTGCCCAACTTGATAATCATTAGGGACATAGCCAGCGTCAACGGCTGCTCTAGATGCACCAATAGCCGCGCCAAGCTTATCCGCCAATTTTTCTATGAGATCAAAATTTTCTTTAGAGCCAACGCCGCGCCCACCTGATACTACTATTTTAGCGGAGCTAAGCTCTGGGCGTTCGGATTTTGTAAATTCCTGCTTAATGAATTTACTTAAGTTTACCGCCGCGCCCACTGAATAATTTTCTATCTCTGCACTTCCTCCCGTAGCGTCCACCGCGTCAAAGCCAGTGCTGCGAACGGTTATAAGCTTTATGCTGTCGGATGATTGCACAGTGGCAATCGCATTCCCCGCATATACTGGTCGTTTGAATGTATCGACCGATTCCACAGATATAATATCTGATATTTGCTGCATATCCAGCAATGCCGCCGCGCGGGGCAGGGCGTTCTTGCCAAAGGTAGTTGCCGGCGCGAGTATGTGAGAGTAAGACTTTGCTAAATCCACAATTATAGGGGCAATTTCCTCGGCTGTTTGGTGCTTTAAATGCTCTGCATCTGCCAGTATCACTTTGTTAACATTGGATATTTTAGAGGCAGCCTCCGCCACTACGCCACAATTTGAGCCTATAACAACTATATCAATATCCCCGCCAATTTTTACGGCTGCACCTATTGTGTTTAGAGTTGTGGTTTTTATGGAAACATTATCATGTTCTGCCAATATAAGTATGCTCATATCTATATCACCCTTGCTTCGTTTTTAAGCTTATCAATTAAATCATCAACATTATCAACTTTTATGCCGCCTTTGCGTGGCTGTGGCTCAGCTATATTTACAATTTTCATGCGCACAGAGTAATCAAGCCCAAGATCTGACGGCTCGATAATTTCAAGCGGCTTTTTCTTGGCTTTCATAATATCGGGAAGCTTAGCATAGCGCGGCTCATTAAGGCGTAGATCAGTAGTTATAATAGCGGGGGAGCAAAGCTCCAACGTTTCAAGCCCGCCATCAACCTCACGCGTGACCGTGATTTTATCGCCGTCTATGTCAAGTTTGGATGCAAAAGTGCCTTGCGCCCAGCCAAGCAGCGCGGCAAGCATTTGCCCCGTTTGGTTAGAATCATCATCAATTGCTTGCTTTCCCATAATAACCAGATCAGGATTTTCTTTATCAATCAAAGCCTTTAAAGTTTTAGCAACGCTGAGAGGCTCAACCCCGCCAAGATCAATAGCCGCGTCAGTTTTAACTAAAATCCCGCGATCCGCACCAATAGCCATAGCCGTACGAATTTGCTCTTGCCCCTTTTCTGAGGCGATAGTAACGACCACTATTTCCGAAACCTTGCCAGATTCTTTCAGGCGCACAGCTTCTTCTACTGCTATCTCATCAAATGGATTTATCGACATTTTAACATTCGCAAGCTCAATAGCAGAGCCATCAGACTTAACGCGCACTTTAACATTGTAATCAACAACGCGTTTTATAGGGACAAGTATTTTCATATATAACTGCTCCAAATAGAGGTAATAAATAGCCATTAATCTTGATGCAAAAAACACAATAGCGCAAGAAATAAATAGGCTGCTATTATTTTGCAAATAGTAACGCGCCAGAGAGCATAATAATAAGACCAAATCCCATGCTATAGACAGTAAGTTCTTGCTTGATGGCGCATATGTGGTATCTAATTGCGTATAGAGTTGAGCATGGCTTTCTACATAACTTCACTTAATCTTAATATAAATAGGGCATCTTAGCTATATGGTTAAAAAATTAGAGAATTTTAAGGCACAAAGCTTTCATGATGCGGATAGCGTTATAAAAGCTGTTAAGCAAATATATGATGCAAATACGCAAATATTACGCGCTGCATTTAGTGACTATTGCAATGGCAATATAGCTAGCGAGAAAATATCTGCATATTATCCATATGTGAAAATCACAACAAAGCTTGCTAAGCGAGCGGATACGCGCTTTTCATACGGGTTCGCGCCGCGCCCTGGCACATATATGACCACGATAACGCGCCCTGATATATTCGATGAATATTACCGTGAGCAATTCCGCCTTTTAATAAAAAATCATGACATACCGATTGAGGTCGGGGTGAGTGATACTCCTATCCCGCTGCATTTCGCGCTGGAAGAGGGGTTTCACCTTGAAAGCGATTTAAACGAGCAACAAGTAGCCGATTTGCCCGAATTTTTCGATGTGCCTAATCTAGATATTCTTGATGATGAGATAGCAAATGCGGCTTACACCCCTAAAAGGCGTAACGAGCCAGACCCGCTAGCATTATTCATTGCGCCGCGCGTGGATCTAAGCTTACAGCGTTTAAAGCATTATTGCGGAACAAGGTCAGAGCATTTTCAAAATTATGTGCTGTTCACTAATTACCAGTTTTATATTGATGAGTTCATAGAGCTTGCTCAAGATATGATGGAACATACCGATGACCCCGAATTAAAGGCGCAGCGCATGGAGTATAGCGCATTTGTGCAAGCGGGCGGTAAGGTCATTCTTAATCAAAATATTAGCGAGCATAGCGATATAGCAGATGATGGAGATCATCTTAAAAGATTGCCGCAAATGCCAGCTTACCACCTCAAACGCGCCGATGGATCGGGCATTACTATGGTGAATATTGGCGTTGGACCTTCTAATGCTAAAACGATTACAGATCATATAGCGGTACTTCGCCCACATGCTTGGCTTATGCTTGGGCATTGCGCGGGGTTGCGCCAATCTCAAAGACTTGGTGATTATGTGCTTGCTCATGGTTATTTGCGCGAGGATCAGATTTTAGATGACGCTCTGCCGCCAAGCATTCCTATCCCCGCATTAGCAGAGGTTCAGCAAGCCTTGGAAAAGGCAGTGGCAGAGGTTACGGGCAATGAAGGCTATGACCTTAAAAAGGTTATGCGCACGGGAACGGTAGCAACGACCGATGACCGTAATTGGGAGCTAAAATCATATCTAACGCAAAATAAACGCCTAAGCCAGAGCAGGGCAATTGCTCTTGATATGGAATCAGGCACGATAGCCGCAAATGGTTTTCGCTTCCGCGTTCCTTACGGGACGCTGCTTTGCGTATCGGATAAGCCCTTGCATGGGCAGCTTAAATTACCTGGTATGGCGGATAGTTTTTATCGTGAGCGAGTAGAGCAGCATTTGAAAATTGGCTTGCTTACTATGACATTGCTGCGTGATTTATCACCTGAAAAACTCCATAGCCGTAAGCTCCGCTCTTTTGATGAACCTGCATTTCAATGATGGTGACTTACTAAATAACCTCAATGCTAACTAAATAACCTCAATGCTAAGCCTCTAATCTTTATAGTATATCTGTGAGTGTGTGTGAATAGAAATAAATTGAAAAATGGCTCCCCAGGAAGGATTCGAACCTCCGACAAAGTGATTAACAGTCACCTACTCTACCACTGAGTTACTGGGGAACATCTATGTGGGCTTTTATATGCCCTGACGCGCCTTTCTTGTCAAGCAAGAATTGCAAAGAAAATAATGGAGGCACGGACCGGAGTTGAACCGGTGTACACGGAGTTGCAATCCGCTGCATAGCCTCTCTGCCACCGCGCCATCACTTTACTTTTAAGCAAGTAGTAAATGATTAGATTATATTGTAACATGAAGTCAACAACCAACTGAAAAAGAAACTGCATTTTCATGAAAAACATCTGGTCAATTACATTAAATAGGGCTATTTTCAAACAGGCAGGTGGTAAATTTCAAAACAATAGAGCAAAAACATGATGGATTTTCCTAAGGCGCGAGTAAATATGATTGATGGTCAGTTAAGCACTTCTGGTGTCGTTAATGAGCAAATTTTAGAATCATTTAGCTATGTTCCTAGAGAAATGTTTGTTCCTCAAAAATTACGAGATGTTGCTTATATTGATGAAAGCCTTGATATAGGGCAGGGGAGATTCTTATTATCTCCTATTGTTTATTCTAAAATGGTGCAGGCGGCTAATCCTTGCGGTTTTGATGTTGTTTTGGATATTGGGTCTGCTTATGGTTACTCGTCCGCTATTTTATCGCCATTAGTTACAACAGTTATCGCGTTAGAACATAATAAACGTCAGATGGATAAGGCCGCCAAACTTTGGGAGCAGCTTGGGGTTAATAATATTGTGCTATCAGAGGGTGAGTTAGCAAATGGTGTTCCTGAACAAGCTCCATATAGCTTGATTATTATAAATGGCGCCGTTAGCGAAGTCCCTAAAAAAATCATTGACCAAATAGATGTAGGCGGTCGCCTTGTCGCTGTTGTGAGAGAGGATTCTTCATATGTAGGCTGTGCGACCTTATTTATAAAAAGCCATAATGGTGATGTTTCGTGTAAAAAGCTATTCGATGCAAACATTCCCTTTATAAAAGGATTTGAGCCATCTTTGGAATTTGAATTCTAGCATCATTACAATATAAATGTGGATAGCTATGTTAGTGAATGCATAAGATGCTTTGACAATATGGCTTTAATATAAGAGACTTAACCTAATTTGATTCCTTAAACTTTCTAACAGTATATTCAAAACATGGCAGATGACATAAAAACAGAAGAAGAACCGTCAATCGAAGAGATTCTTGATTCTATCCGTCAAATTATAGCTGATGACGATGAAGAAGAGGATGTTGATGCGGTTACAGTTACAGTTACAGAGGAATCCGTTCCTGATGAACCTCTAGATCAGTCCGCCATTGATGACATGGATTTTAATGCTCCAACGCCAGAGCCAGAGCCAGTATCTGAGCCAGAAGCTGAGGAGGTTAGTGAACCTCTAGATCAGTCCGCCATTGATGATATGGATTTTAATGCTCCAGAACCAAAAGAGGAGGAGGAAGTTATTGAGCTTACAGAAAAACTTGATGCTGATGTGGACTTAGTTGAACCAGATCCCCAACCTGAAGAAGATCCTGTATCTGAGCCAGAGCCAGAGCCTGTTCTTCCAGAGCTAGATCCAGAGCCAGAGCCGATTATTGATGCAACTCTTGAAACTCCGCCAGAAGCAAATACTGATGATGGCTTGCTTACCAAAAATGCGGAGGATGCTGCATTTGCTGCCATAAGTGAACTTGCCCGCAAAACAGCGGTTGAGCATAATGGAATAACATTAGAAGATATAGTTCGCAGTGAAATAAAACCGATGTTAAGTGCTTGGCTTGATAAAAACCTTCCCATCATTATTGAGCGCCTTGTGCAAGAAGAGCTTGAACGCGTTTCAAAACGTGTACTTGAGGATTAAATACATTGCCGTCATCCCCGCGATCCGAGTATTAACGAGGATATAAACGGCGGTGATCTAACGGCAGCAAGCAAAGCTTGTCACTCTTTTCCAGATTCCGTTTGTTTAAACACTTCTTCAAAGCGCAGGCTGGAATCCATTTTATAAGGTTTTTACAAGGTGAATACTTTTTCAAATGATTTTCTTGCCTTCCATGTTAAAGCAGCTATTATCCCCTCGTTATTAATAGGAGCTGTATATTATGCTGGATAAGACATTTAACCCAAAAAATATTGAAGAAAAACATTATCAAGCTTGGGAAAAAGCTGGTGATTTTGCTTGCTCTCCTGAAAGCTCTAAAGAGCCATATACAATCATGATGCCTCCGCCAAATGTTACAGGATCGCTTCATATGGGGCATGCTCTTAATACTACATTGCAAGATTTACTTACCCGTTATCACCGTATGAAGGGCTATGACGCGCTTTGGCAAGCTGGGACGGATCACGCTGGAATAGCCACTCAAATGGTGGTGGAGCGCATGCTTGATAAGGAAGGAATATCCCGCCATGAATTAGGGCGCGAGAAGTTCCTTGAAAAAGTTTGGGAATGGAAGGAAGAATCAGGCGGCACTATTGTGCGCCAAATGCGCGCGCTTGGAGCAACGCCAGACTGGGAGCGTGAGCGCTTTACAATGGATGCAGGCATGTCAAAAGCGGTTCTAAAAGCATTTGTAAGCCTATATAAAGATGGCTTGATTTATAAGGATACGCGCCTTGTGAATTGGGATACCAAGCTTTTGACCAGTATTTCTGATTTGGAAGTTGATGCGCGTGATCAAAAAGGTAAAATGTGGCATATACGATATCCTATTGAGGGGAAAACCGAGCGTTTTATTACCGTTGCGACAACTCGCCCTGAAACTATGCTAGGTGATAGCGCGGTTGCCGTTAACCCTGATGATGAGCGTTATAAGGATTTAATCGGAAAATCCGTAGCTTTGCCGCTAACTGATCGCTTAATCCCGATTATTGCCGATGAGCATGCAGACCCCGAAGCTGGAAGCGGCGCGGTTAAGATTACTCCTGCGCATGATTTTAATGACTATGAAGTGGGTAAACGTCATGACCTGCCAATGATGAATATCATGGATATCCACGGGAATTTAAACGATAACGTACCCGAAGAATATCGCGGTATGGAAAGATTTAAGGCTCGTAAAGCCATATTAGCAGAGCTTGAAGCTCTTGATTTACTTGTTAAAATTGAAGATATCCAGCACACTGTACCTTATGGCGATAGGTCAGGCACAATCATTGAGCCATATCTAACCGAGCAATGGTATGTTGATGCTAAAACTTTGGCAAAGCCCGCAATAGAAGCGGTAGAAACGGGCAAGACCGTATTTGTGCCAAAGCAGTGGGAGAATACATATTATGCTTGGATGCGCGATATCCAGCCATGGTGTATCTCGCGCCAATTATGGTGGGGGCATCAAATCCCTGCTTGGTACGATAAGGACGGTAATATCTATGTTGCTGAAAGCGAAGAGCAAGCCCAAGAACAAGCAGGGCAGGGCGTATCTATAAAGCGTGATCCCGATGTGCTTGATACTTGGTTTTCTTCTGCGCTTTGGCCTTTCTCAACGCTTGGGTGGCCTGATAAAACGCCTGAGCTAGAGAAATATTATCAAACAGATGTATTGCTTACGGGCTTTGACATTATATTTTTCTGGGTTGCTCGCATGATGATGATGGGCATTCATTTCATGGACGAAGTGCCGTTTAAAACCGTCTACATGCACGCTCTTGTCCGTGATTCTAAGGGTCAGAAAATGTCTAAATCAAAGGGCAATGTTTTAGACCCGCTGGATTTAACCGATAAATATGGAGCGGACGCGCTGCGCTTTACCATGATAGCAATGGCAGCCCAAGGGCGCGATATTAAAATGTCAGAGCAAAGGCTTGAGGGTTATCGTAATTTTGCAACCAAGCTTTGGAATGCTGCGCGATATTGTGAGATGAATGACGCGCTTTGCCATGATGGGTTTGACCCTGCTGCGGTCACTTATGCGCCGAATCTTTGGGTTATCCATGAGTTAGTTACAGCTAAAAAAGACATTGAAAAAGCCATTGATAGTTACCGATTTAATGAAGCTGCAAACGCGGCTTATGGTTTTGTATGGGGTACTTTTTGCGACTGGTATTTGGAGTTTTCTAAACCTGTATTGCAAGATGGAGGGGCACAAGCAAAAGAAGTGCGTCAAACTACTAGCTGGGCTTTGGAGCAAATATTAGTGCTTCTAAACCCTTTTATGCCATTTATTACCGAGGAGATTTACGCATCTATCGCTAAAAGAGGCGAGGGCGATCGTTTGATAAATTCTTCATGGCTTAAGTATGGCGATGAGTTACTTAATGAGGGGGCAGCCAAGGAAATGGAATGGCTTAAGGCTGTTATATCCGAAATACGATCAGTTCGCGCGGATATGCATGTTCCTGCGGCTGCTAAAATACAGCTATTAATAAAGGGTGCAAATGCGCAAACAGTTGAGCGCATTAAATCCTATGATGATGTGCTGTGCCGTATGGCTCGCTTAGAGAGTATAGGGCATGTTGACGCTGCGCCCAAAGGCTCTATACAAACGGTTGTTGGGGAGGCTACTATTATTCTGCCAATTGCCGATATTATTGATTTAACGGCTGAAAAGTCGCGCCTATCAAAGGCTATGGCTAAATTGGATATAGATATAAAGAAAATTGACGCAAAATTAGGCAATGATAAGTTCGTTCAAAACGCCCCTATCGAGGTTATAGAAGAGCAAAAATCCCGCAAAGGAGAGGCGTTATCTAAGCGTGATAAGCTAGAGCAAGCACTGAAACAATTAGAAGAAGCTTGAATTATTACCTTGATATATACATATGTTTTGTTTATATTGCGCGATAATTAGTTGTGGGAGGTTTTCTCATTGTAAAAGACCATATGAGAGCTGCACCACAAACTCCAATAAAAGCTATTAATAAGGAGAAATAGAATGGCAAAAGAAATATCGGGCTATATCAGTCTGACAATTACGGGTGGCGCTGCTAACCCGTCCCCGCCAGTAGGGCCTGCTTTGGGTCAACACGGCGTTAATATCATGGAATTTTGTAAGGCATTTAATGCTAAAACAGAAGACAGTAAGGGGATTCCTATCCCTGTTAAAATTACTGTTTATAGTGATCGCTCATTTACATTCATTACAAAAACCCCACCAGCTAGCTACTTCTTGAAGCAAGCAGCGAAGGTTAAAAGCGGCGCGAATAATCCTAGCCGTGAATTTGTTGGTAAGGTTACTAAGTCTCAGGTTAAGGAAATCGCAGAGAAAAAGATGCCTGATTTGAATGCTAATGATATTGATGCAGCAATGAAAATTATTGAAGGCTCGGCTCGTTCTATGGGCATCGAAGTCTTGGAGGGTTAATGATATGACAAAAATCACAAAAAGAGCCAAATCATTGGCTGGTAAAATAGATCGTGAAAAATTTTATGATTTAAAAGAAGCTATTTCATTGCTTAAAGAAATAAGCAAAGACACTAAATTTGATGAAACATTTGATATAGCGATGAATCTAGGCGTTGATACAAAGCATGCAGACCAGCAGGTTCGCGGCGTTGTGTCTCTTCCAAACGGCACAGGTAAAACAGTGCGCGTTGCCGTATTTGCAAAAGATGCTAAAGCCGAAGAAGCGATCGCCGCAGGCGCGGATATCGTTGGCGCGGAAGACCTTGTTGACAAAATAAACAAAGGTGACATTGACTTTGATCGCTGCATTGCTACGCCTGATATGATGGCATTAGTTGGGCGCGTTGCAAGAGTTTTAGGGCCAAAAGGCATGATGCCTAATCCTAAGCTTGGAAGCGTTACTCCGAATGTTAAAAAAGCTGTGGAAGATGCTAAGGGTGGCTCTTTAGAGTTTCGCGCTGAAAAAGCTGGCGTTGTTCATGCTGGCATTGGCAAAACATCATTCGATGAGAAAAAGCTAGCTGAAAATGTTGTGGCATTTGTTGAGGCTATCAAAAAAGCTAAGCCTACTGGATCTAAGGGGACTTATATTAATAAAGTTTCTCTATCATCTACTATGGGTCCGGGTTTGAAAATTGATTTTGATTCGATTATTGCTGCTTAATTTTAGCAATTTATGAAATATTTATGCAGCCCTGACTCTGGTTATAGGGCTGCATTTTTTATAAGGGGTTAGCTACTATGTCAGAAGCTATTTTAGTAACAGGAGCGGCGGGTTTTATCGGCTTTCATACCGCACTTAAGTTACTTGAGGGTGGAAAATCGGTTGTTGGCATTGATAATCTTAATGATTATTATGATGTATCACTAAAGCTAGACAGGCTTGAAATATTAGAAAAATTTGATAGTTTTAAGTTTTACAAAGAAGATATATCCAATAAAGACGCTATCGAGCAAATTTGGGCAAGCGAGGGCGGCTTTAAAAAAGTAATACATTTAGCAGCACAAGCTGGCGTTCGTTATTCCATAGAAAATCCATATGCATATATAACCAGCAATATAGTCGGTCACATGGTTATTATGGAGATGTGCCGCAATACTCAAGGTTTTGAGCATTTGGTATATGCAAGTTCATCATCTGTTTATGGCAAAAATAAAAAACTTCCTTACAGCGTGCAAGATCGCGTGGATAACCCCATATCACTTTATGCTGCTACTAAAAAAAGTGATGAGCTAATGAGCTATAGCTACTCTCACCTTTATAATATCCCGCAAACGGGCTTGCGATTTTTTACTGTATATGGAGCTTGGGGTCGCCCCGATATGTCGCCAATCATTTTTGCAAAAGCCATAAGTTTGGGCAAAAAAGTTCCTGTATTTAACCATGGGGATATGAAACGGGACTTCACCTATATTGATGATATAGTTTCAGGCATTTTAGCGGTGCTTGCTAAACCACCAGTAAAGAGTGGTAATGATGATGCTCCTCATAGAATTTTAAATATCGGCAATAACAAAAGCGAAAAGCTTATGGATTTCATTGCTGTGATAGAAAAATCACTTGGCAAAGCGGCGGATATAGAATTCCTGCCCATGCAAGATGGTGATGTTAAGGAAACTTACGCCGATATATCCGAGACTACCGCGCTAACTGGCTATAAGCCAACCACTACAATAGATATTGGCGTGCCTAAATTTATTGATTGGTATTGTGGTTATTTTTTAAGCAAACTTACTACTTAGTCTTATATATACTTGACTTAGCTGGTTATTAATTATTAAAAGCTTTGCAATAAGTATAAAATTACTGTTTTCAATGCCGCTATAAGCTGTTAAAACTTATAGTAAGAATCATCATTAAAAGAAGTGCATTCCATGGCATCGCAAGAATTTTTAATCGAATATCTACCTATCCTTGTTTTTATAGCCATCGCCTTAGGAATTTCCGTGGCTATGATTGCTGGCTCTATATTGGCGGGCGTGAGAAAACCTGATGCGGAAAAATTATCCGCTTATGAATGTGGCTTTGATGCGTTCTCGGATGCGCGCGGCAAATTTGATGTAAGATTTTATCTTGTTACCTTGTTGTTTATTATATTTGATTTAGAAATTGCATTTTTATTTCCATGGGCGATTACTTTGGGGCAAATTGGTGCTTATGGTTTCTGGTCTATGGTTGTGTTTCTTTCTGTTTTAACCGTTGGTTTTGTCTATGAGTGGAAGAAGGGTGGTCTTGAATGGGAGTAAAAGATTATGAAATGACCGCTGGTGTTCCTTTCCCACCAGCTATTGAGCAAGATATTGTGCCTGCTGCTATATCCCAAACCTTGAATGAAAAGGGTTTTGTTTTAACAAGTACTGATAAATTATTTGACTGGGCGCGCACTGGCTCTATGTGGCCTATGACATTTGGTTTGGCATGTTGCGCGGTTGAGATGATCCACGCATATATGAGCCGATATGACCTTGATAGATTTGGAATTATCCCGCGCCCCAGCCCCCGTCAATCTGATGTTATGATTGTGGCAGGGACGCTTACAAATAAGATGGCGCCTGCGCTGCGCCGAGTTTATGACCAAATGCCAGAGCCTCGTTGGGTTGTGTCGATGGGGTCATGCGCAAATGGCGGTGGGTATTATCACTATTCTTATTCGGTTGTGCGGGGTTGTGATCGCATTGTCCCTGTTGATATTTATATACCAGGTTGCCCGCCAACGGCGGAGGCTATGATTTATGGGCTGATGCAGCTTCAAAAGAAGATCCAAAGAGAGGACACCCGCATTGCCCGATGATTCTCTATTAGATTTATCAGAATATATATCTGAACGCTTGGAGGAGCATGTTATCTCTTGCGAGTTTATCGGCGGCGAGCTTGTTATTAACGCAAAACCCGATGATGTATATGAGGTTCTTAAATTTTTACGTGATGATATTGAGTGTTCATTTACAACACTTATTGATCTTTGCGGGGTTGATTACCCTGATCGCCCCATGCGTTTTGAGGTGGTTTATATATTGCTTTCTATTCGCCAAAATAACCGCGCTCGCATTAGAATTTCAATTGAGGAAGATGAAATAATCCCTAGCGTTACAGAGCTATTTAGCTCAGCAGGTTGGTATGAGCGCGAAGTTTGGGATATGTATGGCATATTATTCTCTGGAAATAATGATTTGCGCCGCATCCTTACTGATTATGGCTTTGACGGTCATCCGCAACGTAAAGACTTCCCACTTACTGGTTATGTTGAACTTCGTTATGATTATGAGCAAAAGCGCGTTGTCTATGAGCCAGTAAAGCTCGCTCAAGATTTCCGTAATTTTGATTATCTAAGCCCGTGGGAGGGCATGAGTGATATTCAAAAAAAGATGAAAGAGGGTGGTGAAAATGCCTCTTAATGATGTAATGAACGCAATAGATACGCCTGATGTGATTATGTCTGAGGAAACTCAGATAAAGCCATTTACCATGAATTTTGGTCCGCAGCATCCCGCTGCTCACGGCGTATTACGCCTTGTTCTTGAGATGGAGGGCGAGATTGTGCAGCGTGCTGACCCTCATATTGGACTGCTCCATCGCGGCACTGAAAAGCTTATGGAATACAAAACATATAATCAGGCTTTGCCGTATTTTGATCGCCTTGATTATGTATCGCCAATGAATCAAGAACACGCATTTACGCTTGCTATTGAAAAGATGCTTGGGATTGATGTGCCGCGCCGCGCTCAATATATCCGCGTGCTATTTTGTGAGCTTGGTCGGGTTCTAAGTCATATTTTGAATATCACCACCTTTGCGCTTGATGTCGGCGCTATCACTCCCGCTCTTTGGGGATTCGAAGAGCGCGAGAAGGCTATGGAATTTTACGAGCGAGTATGCGGCGCGCGCATTCATGCTAATTATTTCCGCGCTGGCGGCGTTGCTAAAGATATGCCTGATGGGCTAGCTGAAGACATGATGGAGTGGTGCGAGTCTTTCCCTAAATTTCTCCAAGATATTGAAAATCTACTAACTGAAAACCGTATATTTAAGCAACGTACCGTTGATATCGGGGTTGTAAGCGCGGAGAAAGCTCAAGATTTGGGCTTTACTGGCGCTATGCTGCGTGGCTCTGGCATTGCTTGGGATTTGCGTAAATCTCAACCTTATGAGGTTTATGAAGAGCTGGAATTTGATATCCCAATTGGTAAAACTGGTGATTGCTATGCTCGTTACTTGGTGCGCATGGAAGAAATGTATCAGTCCCTTCATATTATGAAGCAATGCTTGAATAATATGCCAGAAGGGCTTATTCGCTGTGATGATTACAAAGTATCACCGCCGCCAAAAGCCGATATTAAAAACTCAATGGAAGCCTTAATTCACCACTTTAAACATTATACCGAAGGGTTTCATGTTCCTGCTGGTGAGACTTATACTGCCGTAGAAGCCCCAAAAGGCGAGTTTGGCGTATATCTTGTTAGTGATGGGACTAATAAGCCGTATCGCTGCCGTATCCGCGCTCCAGGTTTTCCACATCTGCAAGCACTTGATTTTATGAGCAAAGGTCATCAACTCGCCGATTGTGTGGCGATTATTGGTTCGCTCGACATTGTTTTCGGGGAGATTGATCGGTAGAACTATTAGATTGACTATTTTACCTGCATATGCAGGGATATAATAACTATTAATAAGATAAAAATATGAAAAAACCATTTGATTTACATGCTGATTATCAACCAGAAAGCTTTGAATTTAATAAAAAATTCAAAAAATCTGTAAAAGAAGCAATTGAGCGCTACCCCTCAGGAAGGCAGCAATCGGCAGTTATGCCATTGCTAGACCTAGCGCAGCGGCAAATTGCGGAGGAGGGCGCGGCTTCTAACCCTATATATGGTGGCTGGATTCCTAAAGCTGCTATGGATCATATAGCTGGATTGCTTGATATGCCGCCCGTTAAAGTCTATGAGGTGGTTAGCTTTTATTCCATGTATAACACCGCCCCTGTTGGTAAATATTTGGTACAATTTTGCTCTACAACCCCTTGCTGGCTTAACGGCTCTAACGATATTATTACAGCGACAAAAGACCATTTGGGCGTTGGTGTTGGTGAAACTACTCCCGATGGCAGGTTCACACTTATGGAAGTTGAATGTCTGGGCGCGTGCGTTAATGCGCCGATGGTGCAGATAAACGATGATTACTATGAGGATTTAACCCCCGATAATATGCGCGAAGTTTTGAATAGTTTGTCAGAAGATTTAAAGCCAACCATAGGCTCGCAAACAGGGCGCAAAGCTTCTATGCCTGCTTGTGGCCCTACTTGTTTATCGGATCAAGCAAAAAAAGCTAAGGTGGTTTAGATGTTAAGCGATAAAGACAGAATATTCACTAATCTTTATGGCTGGGAGAGTTTTTCCCTAAAATCTGCTCAAAAGCGCGGCGATTGGGATAATACAAAAGCTATCCTTAAAAAGGGGCGTGATTGGATTATTGATGAAATGAAAACCTCAGGCTTGCGCGGGCGCGGTGGTGCTGGCTTTCCTACGGGGCTTAAATGGTCATTCATGCCTAAAAAATCAGATGGAAAACCACATTATTTAGTGATTAATGCCGATGAGTCAGAACCAGGGACTTGTAAAGATCGTGATATATTGCGTAATGATCCGCATAAGCTTATAGAAGGAGCGTTAATCGCGGGCTTTGCCATGGGGGCGCATTCCGCATATATCTATGTACGCGGAGAATTTTACAATGAAAGTTCATCGCTATCAAAGGCTATTAACGAAGCATATGCGGCTGGATTACTTGGAAAAAATGCGGCTGGTTCTGGCTGGGATTTTGATATTATTGTTCATCGCGGCGCTGGCGCTTATATTTGCGGTGAGGAAACCGCTTTAATCGAATCTATAGAAGGTAAAAAAGGACAGCCACGTAATAAGCCGCCATTTCCTGCTATGGCGGGGCTTTATTCTTGCCCTACTACGGTTAATAATGTTGAGACAATCGCCGTTGTTCCAACGATTTTGAGGCGTGGCGGGGCTTGGTTCTCGGGGCTTGGACGTGATGATAAAAACGCTGGAACAAAGCTGTTTTGTATATCGGGGCATGTTGAAAACCCATGTAATGTAGAAGAGGAAATGGGGATTCCATTAAGGGATTTGATTGAAAAGCATGCGGGCGGCGTTCGCGGCGGCTGGAATAATTTGTTAGCTATAATTCCCGGCGGATCATCAACTCCGATGCTTCCAAAATCCACATGCGACACAATACGAATGGATTTTGATTCACTTCGTGAAGTTGGCACTGGGCTTGGCACTGCGGGCATTATTGTTATGGATAAATCAACCGATATTATTGAGGCTATATCACGGCTTTCGCATTTTTATATGCATGAAAGCTGCGGGCAATGTACGCCTTGCCGCGAGGGAACGGGCTGGATTTACCGTATTATGAAGCGCATGGTAGTTGGTAATGCTAGCGTAGAGGAAATTGACCAACTCTTTGATATCACAAAAGGCATAGAGGGGCAGACTATTTGCGCTCTTGGTGATGCCGCCGCTTGGCCAGTTCAAGGGCTGATTAAACATTTCCGCCATGAAATGGAGCATCGCATCATGGAATACCGCAAAGAAGCCGCTTAAAACTTGACATATCGCATCAATTAATGTAGTTTATGTTTGTATAGTATCTGGAATAAGTGTTACAGGATGGAAACAAATGAAAAGATCGAGTAAGCATAAGTTTGTAGGTACAGCGCAGTCCGCTCTGTCAGGAATTTTCATGCTAGTTGCGGCTACCGGCCTTGTGTCGTGGGTTGTTGATGATGAACATAATAACCAAAATATTGATGAATCAATAGAGCTAAATGCAGGGCTTGATAATATTAGGGAAATGGCTCCCTATGCTAAGGTAGGCGGCGCTTTGCTTTCAGGGCCTTTTGCTCTTTTGTTTGCTGGTTTGGCTCAGAGGCGTTTTAGTAGGGCTTGCAGCGCCAAACAAGAAGAGGAAAGCCCTTGCGCTGAGCCTGTAAAAGCTGATGCTGAAGAATTAGAATATATTCGTTATACCCATGCTTTGCATAATGGAGCAGGTACGCATAAAACATATCCTGACCATATTAAGGAAAGATATAAGCGCGAACAAGCGGAAAAAACGGAAAAAACGGTTGGTCGGTCATTATCCCATATTGAAAATAGTTAAGCAAAATACTTAACAGCATTTTTAAATATTTGAATGCCTTCTGACTCTTCGGGTAATTCTACGCCCGCACGTTGCGCTGCGTCTTTAAGTTCATGATAATCATCACGTTGCCAAGTGAACATTCCGCGCTCTGGATGGGGCATAATTGCAAGCACTCTGCCGCTTTTATCCGTCATAGCGGCTATGTCATTTATTGAGCCGTTAGGGTTTGCTGGAAACTCGCCATTTGCAAGCGTGCCATTTGTATTTATATATTGCGCGGCAATCTGCCCGTTATTTTTAAGCTTGGAAAGGGCGTTTTCTTCCATCATAAATCTACCTTCACCATGGGCTACTGGTATATGAAGCGTTTCTATATCTTTAAGCCAAGGGGATTTACTTTCAATTTTTAAATCAACCCATCGGCATTGATAACGGGCAGTTGCGTTATAAGTAACGGCAACGTCGCGCTCACCATAGTTATTAAGGGCAGGGGCTAAACCTAAATTTACTAATATTTGGCATCCATTACATATCCCAATAGTTAATGTATCGCGCTCCACAAATTTCTTTAGATCATCCCAAAGGGCTAGCTTCATTTTCTGAGCAAATGCATTGCCTGATCCTGTATCATCCCCATAGGAAAACCCGCCGGGTATGGCGAGTATTTGATATTCATCTAATGCTTTAGGATTTTCTATTAACTCATTTATATGAATTATATTTCCATCAATTCCCACATGGTTAAATGCGTGCAGAGTTTCCTCCTCACAATTTAGACCATATCCACTTAATACTATAACTTTTGCAGCCATTTAATAATCCCTCAATGTAGCCTTATAGGCTTCATCTAACACTTTAACTCCAACCTTTAACACACTGCGAATAAACAGATTTTTGCTGTAAGCAACGCTGCCGATATAGTGACATTCTTCAAAGCCTTTGAAGTTTTTCTCAAATGCTTTTTTGTTTTGTGGTGACACTGTTGCAACTATTCGCCCTGTGCTTTCGGAAAACAGCATTTTATCGCTGCGTAGATCAAAGCCTGATAAATCAATATCAAGCCCAAAACCTCCCGCTATTGTTTTTTTGGCTAAAGTTACTCCAAGCCCGCCATAACCAACCGCCATAGCAGATGATATTAAGCGATCACGGCTAGCGCGCGCATATAATTTATATAGGCGCAAATTTTGGTGAGCGTCAGTTTCAGGCACATTATTACCTAGATGCCCTAGCTCATCATAATATTCGGAAGCTCCCAGCTCATCTTTAGTTGCGCCAAGCAAATAAACGCTGTCACCCGCGGCTTTTGGCGCGATAGATATAGAGTTTTCAACATTTGTCATTATCCCGATGCTAGAGACTAGCAAAGTTGGCGGTGCGGAAATTTTTATTGCCTCACCATTTTCATTATAGCCTTTAAAGTCGTTAAACATCGAATCTTTGCCCGAAATAAACGGAGTTTGATATTTTACGGCTAGCTCATATATGACTTCCACAGCGCGTTTAAGCTGCCCTAATCTTTCAGGCTCATCAGATGAACACCAGCAAAAATTATCCAGCAATGCTAGCTGATTAAAATCAACGCCCGCAGCAACGGCATTTCTAACTGCCATATCAAGCCCTGCCGCCGCCATGGCTTTTGTGTCAATATCGCTGTATCTAGGGAACAAACCTTGCGATAATACAACGCCTTTTGGCGAAGTTAATAAAGGTCGAGTTACGCTAACCTCACCATATACGCGCCCCTTACCTTGAAGCGGTGCAAGAACGGCGCTTCCTTGTACGTTATGATCATATTGCGTTGCAATAAATTCCTTGGAGCAAATATTCAAACGCCCAAGCATAGCCGTTAAAATATTCTCATAGCTATCTGGTTCTGCTATATCAGGCTCAACCTCTCCGCCGCGTGTAAATGTTGTGGATAGCGGAGTTTCAGGGTTTCCATCATGCAAGAAATCCATATCTAAATCCATGATAATTTCATCATTCCATGAGATTTTAGCCCGACCAGAATCGGTGTATGTTCCTATAACAGTAGCTTCTACGCCGCGCTTTGCAAAAAGCCCTATCATTTTATCGGTATTTTCGGGCGGAACAGCAAATGTCATGCGCTCTTGGCTTTCGGAAATCCAAATCTCCCAAGGCGATAACCCTGCATATTTTAGCGGAACTTTTTCAAGCTCTAAATGAAAGCCGCCAGAGCCTTCCGCCATTTCACCAACAGAAGATGACAGCCCGCCCGCGCCGTTATCGGTGATTGCACTATACCAACCAAAATCGCGAATTTCCTTGATAATAGCATCAGACATTTTCTTTTGCGTTATAGGATCACCAATTTGCACAGCCGTAGCGGGCGAGCCTTCATCAAGCGCAACGGATGAAAATGTAGCGCCGTGAATACCGTCCGCGCCAACGCGCCCGCCTGCTACTATGATTTTATCACCAGCTTGAGCGCATTTCTCATGACCAGCTTTGCCATTAATAACGCGCGGGATAAGCCCGATAGTTCCAACAAATACCAAGGGCTTGCCAGCGAAGCGATCATCAAAATACACAAACCCCGAAGGCGTGGGTATGCCAGAGCAATTCCCTCCAGCTTCAACGCCTGCAATAACGCCATTCATTATATTAGAAGGCGGGAGCAGGGCATCTGTGCAGGATTTATCACGGAAATAATTTGGCTTAGACCTAGGGTCAGCAAGGCAAAAACCATAGCGGTTTACAACGGGTTTTGCCCCCATGCCAAAGCCAATACAATCGCGATTAACCCCAACAATTCCAGTAATAGCCCCGCCAAACGGATCAAGCGCGGAAGGGGAATTATGGGTTTCTACTTTATCAGTTATCAAGTGATCTTCATCAAATATAATTCCGCCAGCATTATCGGAAAATACCGATACGCATATGTCGTTTTCTCCGCGAGATTTGCGTATTTCCTTGGTTGCGCGTTGAATATACCCCTTGTAAAGCCCCTTTGCTATATCATCTATTGGTGAGGCAAATATAGTATGCTTACAATGTTCTGACCAAGTTTGCGCCAGAGTTTCTATCTCAATATCTGTTGCCTCGCGCCCTTCAGACTTAAAATACGATTGTATGGCTTTTAGATATGGAAGCGGCAGTCCAAGAGGACCTCGCTTGCTTCCATCTTTATTTGCTATACCATATTTGCTTAAGTCTTTTAGCTCATCATCGGATATATCTAAATCAACATTATCTGTAGTTATGTTCTTATTTTCTAGCCCTACCTTTGGGATGATTTTATCCATACCGCCGTCACGTTCATATTGTTCATGGCTTTTAATGGATATTCTCTGGATTAATTTATTAGAAATGATTGCGGATAATTGTTCAATATCGCTAAGCTTTGCATCGCCTTTTATTAAATAAAGCCTTGAAGAATAGCACTCCACCGCACTTCCTGTGGCAAGCTCTAGTAACTCCGAAGTTGTGTGACCCACATTATCAGTAACGCCCGCCAAAAACCCTATTTCTAATGCCCAATCAAAATCCGCAGGGGTTTCATTGATCTTTTGCGTAATGGGATTTGCCAAGCTTTTGGTAAATATATCTTTTGCCGCAGCCGCACTCTCGGATGAATAAACATCCACAACCCAAGCAGATGCTCTTATATCCATATCATGCAGGATTTTTTCTATATGATGCGCCCTGCCATCATCTTTATGAGCTAATATTTCTGTTCTATAATGCATATAATTTTCAACTAGCTATTGATCTTAATTCTTACGCGGATTAAATAGTAGTAGGAAGAGTTTTTCAATACTCTAATTGCCTAAAATCGCGGAAATAAAAATAAATGCCAAAAATTACTATTAATGACATGGAAATAGAGGTTGAGCAGGGTACTAGCATCTTGCAGGCTGCTGAGCAGTTAGGCGTTGAAATCCCTCGCTTTTGTTACCATGATAAGCTTTCAGTTGCTGCTAATTGCCGTATGTGTTTGGTCGAAGTTGAGGGCGGGCCGCCAAAGCCTGTTGCGTCATGCGCCATGGCTTGCGGTGATGGAATGGTTGTCCATACTGATTCGGATAAGGTTAAAAAAGCGCGAAAAGGTGTTATGGAGTTCTTGCTTATCAATCATCCGCTTGATTGCCCTGTATGTGATCAAGGCGGGGAGTGTGACTTACAAGACCAAGCTGTGGCATACGGTTTTGATCGCTCGCGTTATAATGAGGAGAAGCTTGTAGTTAGCGACAATGATTATGGTCCTTTGATTGGAACGGTTATGACGCGCTGTATTAATTGTACGCGCTGTGTTCGTTTTGCAGAAGAAATAGCGGGAACGCCAGTCCTTGGGCAGTTTAACCGCGGCGAGAATGCAAAAGTCGGCACATTTATAGGCGAGCTTTTGGATACAGAGCTTTCGGGGAATCTTATTGATGTTTGCCCTGTTGGGGCTTTGACATCTAAGCCATACGCTTATAAAGCGCGGAGCTGGGAGCTTACCAAAACCGAGACTATAGATGTGCATGATGCGCTTGGCTGTAATATCCGCGTTGATTCGCGCGGGCGTGAGGTAATGCGAATCCTGCCGCGCCTTAACGAGGATATAAATGAAGAATGGATAGATGACCGCTCGCGCTTTTCCTATGATGGTCTTGCTTATGGTCGTATTGATAGACCATATATCCGCGATAAAGAGAGTGGTAGGCTGCTTGAAACTAGCTGGGAGGAGGCTTTTACCGTCATAAGTGATAAGCTTAAAGGCGTTAAAGGCGATAATATAGCCGCGCTTGCAGGTGACCTTGTTGACGTGGAATCCATGGTTGCTATGAAGGATTTAATGACTTCACTAGGCAGTAACAATATAGATTGCCGCACTGATGGAGCAGTATTTAGCACTGAAAACCGCAGCTCATATTTGTTTAACTCTACTATTGCTGGAATAGATGATGCGGACGCTATTTTACTGATCGGCGTTGACCCTCGCCATGAAGCAACAATGGTAAATGCACGTATTCGCAAAAATTGGCTGGAAAAGAAAATTCCTATTTCTCTCATAGGTAGGGAGGTCGACCTGACATACCCTTATGAGCATTTAGGCACTAGCCCAAAGGATTTAGAGAAGCTAATCAAACAATATGCAGGTAAAGTCACGGCTAAAAAACCTATGATGATTGTAGGAAGCGGAGTATTTGCCCGCGAAGATGGTCTAGAGATTCATTCATTGCTTCATAAGGCGGCGGAAGAGCTTGGCATAATTAAAAAAGGCTGGAATGGCTTTAATATATTACATAGTGCTGCTTCTCGCGTTGGCGGACTTGATGTTGGATTCTTGCCAAAAGAGGGCGGTAAGGGATTTTCTGATATTGTTGCAGGCACTAAAGATGGCTCTATAGAAGCTTTGTTTCTACTCGGCGCGGATGAGTTTAATGCTCATGTTAATATTGGCTGGAAAAGCTTTGTTATATATCAAGGACATCATGGCGATCATGCAGCGCAGCGGGCGGATATTATACTCCCAGCGGCGGCTTATACCGAAAAAGACGGCATCTATGTTAATACAGAAGGTCGCCCGCAAATGTCTCATAAAGCGGTTGGTCCTGTCGGCGCTGCCAAGGCTGATTGGGCTATTATCCGCGAAATGTCAGAATATGTTGGTGCAAAGCCGCTGCCTTATAATTCACAATTGGAATTGCGAACACGCATTTACAAAGAATGGGCTATATTCAAAAAAATGGATGAGGTTACGCCTGCTAAATGGTCGGGATTTTTTTGTAAAGGCAAGCTGTCTAAGGATGATTTCACATTGCCAGTGCAAAATTATTATATGAATAACCCAATTTGCCGCGCATCAAAAACAATGGCGCAGTGCGCTAAGGCATTTACAAAGCAAAAAGAATTAGAGGAAGCAGCGTAATGAACAAGAAAACAACATTAGATCAAGTTCAAGAATTTCATGAAACATATGGTTTATCTGTGCTGAGTGAAGCTAGTATTTCTGATGAAAAGACTAATGAATTGCGCATTAATTTGCTTGCCGAAGAATTAGGTGAGCTTAAAGAAGCGTTAGAGCAGTGCGATATGGTGGAGACGTTAGACGCGCTAATAGATTTGCAATATGTGCTTGATGGCGCATTTTTGTCATTTGGTCTGCACCATGTGAAAAGCGCGGCTTTTGATGAGGTTCACCGCTCTAATATGAGTAAGCTTGGCGCGGATGGAAAGCCTATAAGACGCGAATCCGATGGTAAAGTCCTTAAAGGTCCTAATTATTTTAAGCCTAACATGGCGCAATTTATATCTAACTCCTCTAACAAAGAGGACGCGGCATAGATGGAATTTATTACTGAATTCATTCTATGGGGCTGGAGTTTCTGGCTAGTGCGAACAGTTGCTTTTACGCTGCTTGTCGTTGGCGGAATATTGCTGTCCGTTGCTTATATGACCTATGCCGAGCGCAAGGTTTTAGGTGCTATGCAACGTAGGCAAGGACCTATGTTGGTAGGTCCATTTGGTCTGCTGCAACCTATTGCGGACGGTATAAAGCTGTTTTCTAAGGAGACAATTATTCCAAGCGGAGCGCATAGAGTTGTGTTTTTGCTTGCGCCGATGCTGTTATTCGCGCTTTCACTTGTTGCGTGGGTAGTTATCCCATTTGACAAGGGTTGGGTTTTAGCAAATATAAATGTTGGGATTTTATATTTATTCGCGATTTCTTCTATGGGCGTTTACGGCGTTGTTATGGCTGGATGGGCTTCTAACTCGCGCTATGCCTTCCTTGGGGGGATGCGCTCTGCCGCGCAAATGATATCATACGAAGTGTCTATGGGCTTGATTATAGTATGTGTTTTGCTTGTTACTGGCTCGCTTAATCTGCAAGAAATAGTGCTGGCTGATCGCCCGCTTTGGGTGCAAATATTACTATTTCCTATGTTTATAGTGTTTTTAGTCTCGATATTGGCGGAAACTAACCGAACTCCGTTTGATCTGCCTGAGGGCGAATCAGAGATAACGGGCGGGTTTATGGTGGAGTATTCCGCCATGACCTATGCACTGTTCTTTCTTGGTGAATACGCGAATATGATTTTGATGTCGGCGATGACCACTATTTTATTCCTTGGTGGCTGGCTTCCTCCATTTGGGATGTCGTCACTTGATTTTGTCCCTGGTATTGTGTGGTTCGCACTTAAAACTGCTTTGATATTGTTCTTCTTTATATGGGCGAGGGCGACATTGCCGCGCTTTCGCTATGACCAGCTTATGCGCCTTGGCTGGAAAGTATTCTTGCCGCTAACGCTTTTTTGGGTGGTGCTTATGGCTGGAATCCTTATGAGCTTTAATGCTCTGCCAAATCAAGCAGTCCATGTTAACCCTGTAAAAGAGGTTGCCCAAGTTGTGGAAGAAACAATTAAAATAATTGAAGAAAATGTCGAAGAAGTTATTGAAAAGATAGAGAAAATTGAAAATAACAACACAGAAAATAACAGCGAGGAAATAGAAGGGGGGGTGCAAGGTAATGAATAAGATTTTACGTGCATTTTTCCTGACCGAGATTGTTAAAGGGTTTTTGCTTACCCTTAAATATATGTTTTTCGTGCCAAGAGTTACGATTAACTATCCTCATGAAAAAGGGCCATTATCCCCGCGTTTTCGCGGTGAACATGCACTTCGCCGTTATCCTGATGGCACGGAGCGTTGCATCGCCTGTAAGTTGTGCGAGGCCGCATGTCCCGCGCTGGCCATTACCATTGAAGCAGAAGAGCAAGAAGATGGATCACGGCGCACAACCCGCTATGACATTGATATGACCAAATGTATTTATTGCGGACTATGTCAGGAGGCTTGCCCCGTTGATGCTATCGTCGAAGGTCCTAATTTTGAATATGCAACTGAGACGAGGGAAGAGCTTTACTATAACAAGGAAAAATTGCTTGATAATGGTGATCGTTGGGAGGCTCAACTCGCGGCAAATATAGCAAAAGATTCTGGGTATAGTTAATTTATGACCTTGCGGTAAGCACTATAAAACACTAAAAATAATGGAAGTAAGAATAGAGATATATCAATGATAGTTCAGGCATTCGCCTTTTATTTATTTGCAGGAATATTACTAACAAGCGCCCTAATGGTTATTACGGCGCGTAATCCTGTGCATTCCGTGTTGTTTCTGATATTGGCATTCTTTAACGCGGCGGGGCTGTTTGTGCTGCTTGGCGCAGAATTTATCGCTATGATTTTGGTTATTGTTTATGTTGGCGCGGTTGCGGTGCTATTTTTATTCGTAGTTATGATGCTTGATATTGATTTTGCCAATTTGCGAAAGGGCGGAATGCAATATGTCCCGCTTGGCATTATAATTGGCTCTATATTGCTGTTTGAACTGGTTGCTATTTACTCATATTGGGCGTTTGCCCCTGATGTATCGCAAAATCTGGATATGCCGCTATCAAGCTTTGGGGATTTGCAAAATGCCGAGGCTTTGGGAATGGTTTTATATACGGATTACATCTTTGCATTCCAAATGTCTGGCTTAATTTTATTTGTTGCTATGGTTGGCTCAATAGTTCTAACGCTTCGCAAGCGTCCAAATATTAGAAAGCAAATAGTATCATCACAGCATGCAAGAAAAGCTTCCGATGTTTTAGAAGTTAAAAAAGTAACATCTGGGACGGGGGGGTAGCATATGGAATCGGTTTTAAATATAGGGATGGAGCATTACCTGATTCTTGCGGGGATATTATTTACTATTGGCGTATTTGGAATATTCCTAAACCGCAAAAACGTAATTGTTATTTTAATGTCAATTGAGCTTATGCTCTTGGCGGTTAATATTAATTTTATAACATTTTCTGCTTATTTAGATGATTTAGCAGGGCAGGTCTTTGTCATGTTTACATTAACCGTTGCCGCGGCTGAGGCTGCTATTGGTTTGGCTATATTAGTTGTGTTCTTCCGAAATAAAGGCAGTATCGCCGTGGAAGATATTTCGAGCATGAAAGGGTAGGTCGCATATGGAATTATTAGCGGTATTCGCCCCCTTATTTGCATTTATTATTGCGGGGCTTTTTGGTAAGCATATTGGAGCGCTTGGCTGTCAGATTGTCACTTGCACAAGTGTGGTAATTGCCGCGCTTGCATCCATAACGTTATTCTTTGACGTTATAATGACCGAGAATATGGTTGATGGATCTTATGTTACTGTCCTTGGATCATGGCTAAGCTCTGGTGATTTCAATGTTTCATGGGCTTTGCGCATTGACCAGCTATCAGTTGTTATGATGTGCGTGGTTAATATTGTATCTGCTTGTGTGCATATTTATTCGGTTGGTTATATGAGCCATGACAAAAGCAAAGGGCGGTTTATGGCTTATCTAAGCCTGTTTACCTTTGCTATGCTTATGCTTGTTACTTCTGATAATTTATTGCAGCTTTTCTTTGGTTGGGAGGGCGTTGGCGTTGCCTCCTACCTTCTTATCGGCTTTTGGAATCATAAACATAGCGCAAATGCTGCGGCGCAAAAGGCGTTCATTGTTAACCGAGTTGGTGACTTTGGGCTAGCCCTTGGGATTATGGCGATATTCGTTGTATTTGGCAGTATCGAGTTTTCTGAAATATTTGATAATCCGGCGCAATATGCCGATATTACTATGGCTTTCCTTGGGTTTGAACTTCACGCCCTTACGGTTATTTGCCTGCTGCTATTTATGGGCGCGGTTGGTAAATCGGCGCAGCTTGGCTTGCATACTTGGCTTCCTGATGCGATGGAAGGGCCAACGCCTGTCTCTGCCCTTATACATGCGGCTACTATGGTAACTGCGGGCGTGTTCCTTGTGGCAAGGTTTTCGCCAATATTTGAATATGCGCCGCTTGCACTTATGGTGGTTGCTGTGCTTGGCGCGACGACTGCCTTTGTTGCGGCTACCATCGCGCTTACTCAATTCGATATTAAGCGGGTGATTGCTTATTCAACGATGAGCCAGCTTGGTTATATGTTCTTTGCGCTTGGCGTTTCTGCTTATGGCGCAGCAATTTTCCATCTTATGACTCATGCATTTTTCAAGGCTCTGCTATTTCTTGGCGCGGGTTCGGTTATTCATGCTATGTCGAATGAGCAAGATATGCGCAATATGGGCGGGCTTTGGAAGAAGATACCAATTACCTATGTGCTTATGCTGATAGGCTCGCTTGCACTTGTTGGTATATGGCCATTTGCTGGTTATTTCTCGAAAGATATAGTGTTAGAAGCCGCTTGGGCGGATAATACATGGTTTGGGCATTATGCTTATTGGATGGGGATTGCCGCGGCATTTATGACCGCATTTTATAGTTGGCGTTTAATTATAATGACATTCCATGGCAAGTCCCGCGCTAGTGAAAAAATATTAAGCCATGTCCATGAATCGCCGTCTATCATGATATTGCCTTTGGTGGTTTTGGCTATTGGCTCTATATTTGCGGGATCAGTATTTTACGGCGGTTTCGTTGGGTCAGCCTATGATAAACATGCCTCGGCAAGCTCATATAGCAATATTATGCCTGCTGCTGGTGGGGGGGCTTCTTCTGAGACACATGGTGCTAACGCATGGTCTAAGGAATATTTTTGGCATGATTCAATTAAGGTTTTGCCTGCAAATGACACGGTCGAGGCTGCTCATTACGTACCATTTTGGGTAAAAAAGATGCCTTTGGTTGTTGGTATATTAGGAATATTATTGGCATATTTTGTCTATATGTTTAGGGCAGGAATCTCTACTAATATAGCAAGAATATTTAAGCCTTTATATGTGTTATTCTTCAATAAATGGTTCTTCGATCCGCTTTATAATGTGATATTTGTCCGCCCTGCTATAGCTTGGGGGCATGCGTTCTCCAAAAGCGATAAGAGCATTGTTGACGGCATTGGCGCGGATGGTGTTGCGGCGTTTTCTGTGCGCGCATCTAAGGCTCTATCTAGGTTTCAAAGCGGATATTTGTACCAATATGCGCTTGTCATGATGATTTCACTAATTGCTATTATATCATGGTTCGTATTTAAGGCTGACCCTTCATTCTACAGTGTGCAGCATACTTTTGTTGCAAGGGAGGCGTTGCCATGAATATACCATTACTCTCTATCATGATTTTCTTGCCGCTTATTTGCGCGGTGATGATTGCTCTTGTGCGCGGTGAAAAAGGCGATGAGGCTGTTATTGAGAAAAATGTTAAGAATCTCGCTCTATTTTGCTCATTATTTGTATTTGCTTTTGGTGTATTTTTATACCAAAATTTTGATCCAAGCATATCTGGCTTTCAATTCGTTGAAAAATATCAATGGTTTGGTGTATTACCCATAAGCTATCACCTCGGAGTTGATGGCATATCTATTTTCTTTGTACTGCTTTCGGTATTTTTAACGCCAATTTGCATTTTAGCTAGCTGGAATAGCATTAAGACCCGCATTAAAGAATATATGATTATGTTTCTTGTGCTTGAAAGCTTCATGATTGGAACATTCGTAGCCCTTGATTCTATAATGTTTTATGTGTTTTTTGAGGGCGTACTTATACCTATGTTCCTTATTATTGGTATTTGGGGCGGTTCGCGCCGCGTTTATGCATCTTATAAGTTCTTTTTATATACTCTTACTGGCTCGGTTTTGATGCTGCTTGCCTTGCTATTTCTATATGTTGAGGTAGGAACAACGGATATTACGGTGCTGATGGCTAACCCTATTGCGGCGGATATGCAAAAATGGGTGTGGCTTGCATTTTTTGCTAGCTTTGCGATTAAAATGCCTATGTGGCCAGTTCATACTTGGCTGCGCACCGCTCATGTGGAAGCTCCAACGGCTGGATCAGTTATATTGGCTGGGGTCTTGCTGAAAATGGGGGGCTATGGATTCCTTAGATTTTCCCTGCCTATGCTGCCTGATGCAAGCATGTATTTTGCGCCGCTTGTTATGTGGCTTAGCGTTGGTGCTATTATCTATGCGTCACTAATTGCACTTGTGCAAGAGGACATGAAAAAACTGATTGCTTACTCATCTGTTGCTCATATGGGTTTTGTTACACTTGGCATTTTCTCATTCACCACGCAAGGAATTGAAGGCGCAATTTTCCAAATGCTTAGCCACGGCATAATTTCTGCCGCGATGTTCTTATGTGTTGGCGTGGTTTATGATCGCCTGCATACTAGGGAGATAAGCCGTTATGGCGGCATAGTAAGAAATATGCCCATATTTGCCACTATGTTTATGATATTCATGCTTGGCTCGGTTGGTTTACCGGGTACTAGCGGGTTTGTTGGCGAGTTTTTGACATTGCTTGGCGCGTTTCAGGTTAATACCGTAATTGCGGCGCTTGCCACTACGGGCGTTATATTGGGCGCGGCTTATATGTTGGTGCTATATAGGCGCATTTTCTTTGGCCCTTCTGATAATAAAGATGCGGCAGAGATGAGGGACTTAAATATGCTTGAAAAGGGGCTGTTTATTCCTTTGGCTTTTTTAGTTATTTATCTAGGGATATTTCCAAATGTTGTGATGGATACATTCTCACCAGCGGTCGCTGAAATCACATCAATATATGAGGGGATTAAGTAAAATGGATGATTTAAATCTCATGCCTATTTTGCCTGAATTATTCCTTATAGCTATAGGAATGGCATTTCTTATGATTGGCGTATTTAAGGGTAATAGCTCTACGAATACTTTATGCTGGGCTAGCTGTATTGGCTTTGTTATCGCTGCGGTTTTATTGATGAAATCAGATTGGAGCGTAACATATATATTAAGTGATATGCTTGTCATTGATAGCTTTGCTGGCATAATGAAGCTATTGATATTACTGGGCTTAACCGTGTCATTGGCTCTATCTGTGCAATATCTACATCAAGAGCGAATCGCTAGGTTTGAATACCCAGTGCTGGTTATTTTTGCAGGCGTTGGCATGATGTTTATGGTGTCATCTAATAACATGCTTAGCCTTTATATGGCGCTGGAATTACAATCACTTAGCCTATATGTATTGGCTGCATTTCACCGTAATTCTTTAAGATCAGGCGAGGCGGCGGCTAAATATTTCATTCTTGGAGCGCTTTCCTCGGGGATGCTTTTATTTGGCATATCACTTATATATGGCTTTGTTGGCTCGGTTGATTTCAATACAATAAGAGAGACATTATCCTCGCTTGACTCTATCCCCCCCGGATTTACCGTTGGTATGGTTTTTGTGCTGGCGGCTCTTGCATTTAAAATCTCGGCTGTACCATTCCACATGTGGACTCCTGATGTTTATCAAGGCGCGCCCACATGCGTTACAGCATTTTTTGCCATCGTTCCTAAGGTGGCAGCCCTAGGATTATTGATGCGGCTTTTATTTGTTCCATTCGAAGCAGCAACAGATCAATGGATGCAGATATTATATTTCATTTCCATTGGATCGCTTGTTATAGGGGCGTTTGCTGCTATTTCTCAAGACAATATAAAGCGGATATTTGCCTACTCCTCCATAGGTAATATTGGCTATGCTTTGATAGGAATTGTTGCTGGCACTGCTGCTGGAGTTGGCTCGGTTATTGTGTTTTTATTGATATATATTGCGATGACGGCGGGGGCATTTGTCATTATTTTATCAATGCGCAGAAACGGCTTGGCGGTTGAAAATGTCACGGATTTGGCTGGCTTTTCAAAGAATAATCCAGTTATGGCATATGCTATGGCTGCTATATTATTCTCACTTAGCGGTATTCCACCATTAGCTGGTTTCTTTGGTAAATTATTCATATTCGAAGCAGCAATAGAGAGCGAATTATATTTACTTGCGACTTTAGGAATATTAGCCTCCGTTGTTTCTGCTTATTATTATTTACGCATTATCAAAATCATGTTTTTTGATGAAGCCGTGGATGCATTCGATAATGACATAGCTTTAGCTAAACGCGCGGTTTTACTTATAGTGACGTTATTTTTAGTCGTATTTATCTTTGTTCCAAACTTCCTGTTAGACAGCGCTATGTTGGCCGCGACCTCGTTGTTTTAAATGGTCTAGGGGCAAAACTCATTAATTATGCACAATTCTGTTACGAATAAATACCATAGATGCAAAGAAAGCAAGGTTTTGCCATGCCGTAGCATAGGAAGTTCTTGCTTGATGATGCAGATGTGGTGTTTATTCGTAACCTGTAATGGCGCTGCAAATTTTTATGCCTATTTGCTCAAGCCGCTTGAGCGTAGCTATGGCTATGCCCGTGCGCGACTTTTACAAATATTCATTAAAAACTTGACTAGCGCAGAATGGGTATAATTAATGAGTTTTGCCCCTAATTGGTCTATTAAGCGATTTGATAACCTTGAAAGCACACAAGATTATTTGCAAAATCTACTTAATGATAACCCTGATTTATCAGAAGGATTAGTTATAAATGCCACAAGCCAAAGTGATGGTCGCGGTCGTCACGGTCGTAGCTGGCAAGGCGCAAATGGTAATTTATACCTATCTTTCCTTATTCGCCCGAAATGCGATATAGGTAAAATCGGGCAAATATCACTGCTTAGCTCGCTAGCTATATATAGAGCGATCACCTCGATAATTGATGAAGATGTTATCTTAAAATGGCCAAATGATATTTTAATTGGCGGCAAAAAATGTTGCGGGATTTTGTTAAACCATGAAAATGATTGCTTAATTATTGGCGTGGGCGTTAATATAAAATCCGCGCCGCTTGATATATCTACATTTTTGCAGAAATATTCAAACACTGAAATAACAGCTCAAGATTTTATGGATAGGCTATTGTCGCTTTTTTCTGATTATTATAAGAGCTGGCAAAATGAAGGTTTCACAAATCTTCGTGATGAATGGCTTAACAATACATATGAAAAGGGTCGCAAAATTAGTGTTAAAATAGGCGACAACAAGATAACAGGCGCATTCCAAACTATCGACATGCTTGGAAATCTCATTTTAATATGCGATAAAAGCGGTGAAGAGAAGAAAGTGACCTCTGGTGAAATATTATTATTGTAAAAAGAGCTTATAATGCTGCTAGTAATTGATGTTGGAAATACAAATACGGTGTTTGCTGTGTTTGAGAATGAAGAGCTTAAGCATTCTTGGCGCTGCAAGACAGAAACCTCGCGCTCATCGGATGAATATGCCGTGTTTTTAAAGCAATTATTTGACCTTATCCAAATTAAATGGAGCGATATTCATGATGTAATCGTAAGCTCGGTCGTTCCTGATGCTAACTTTCATTTGACTGGATTTTGCCAAAAATATGTTGGAAATGAGCCGTTTTTTGTTGATGCAAACTCTTGTGATATAGAAATTGACCTTGATAATCCTGATGAAATTGGCGCAGATAGAATAGTCAACGCCGTAGCTGTTGCGGCAAATTATAGTCTGCCCGCAGTGGTTATTGATTTCGGAACGGCGACTACTTTTGATGTGATTGATAAAGGCGGAGTTTATCGCGGCGGTGTGATAGCAGCAGGGATTAGGCTGTCGGCGGAGGCTTTGACAAAACGCGCGGCAAAACTCCCGCAAATAAATATAGAAAAGCCAGATAAGGTTATTGGTAAATCCACTATGGCGGCGATGAAATCAGGCATGTATTGGGGCTATATCGGATTGATTGAAACTATTATCTCCAAAATCAGCGATGAAATGGGCTGCAAGCCTTTTGTTGTTGCTACTGGCGGACTTGCACCTCTTTATGCTGAGGAATTAAGCATTATAGATATTGTAGATGATAATTTAATTTTTAAAGGATTGGTTGAAATATATAAAAATGAACAAAATAAATAATATTTTAGATGGTGGTGGGTTTTACTTCTCCCCAATGGGCGGCAGTGAAGAGTTCGGCGTAAACTTCAATCTTTATGTTTGTGATGGTGAGTATTTGATAATTGATTGCGGTATTGGTTTTGCTGATGATCGTTATCCCGGTATTGATTTACTGCTTCCTGACCCATCATTTATTGAACAAAATAAGGATAAGCTTGCGGGAATAGTTATAACTCACGCTCATGAAGATCATGTTGGCGCGGTTGCTTATTTGTGGGAAAGATTGCAATGTCCAATTTACGCAACGCCTTTTACTGCTTGTGTTTTGCGTAAAAAGCTTGAGCAAGAGGGCATTTTTGATGCTCATATTAATGTTATAGAGCAAAATAATAGTTTCGAAATTGGTGATGGCTTTTCTGTGAAGTTTATCCCT
Organism: Micavibrio sp.; assembly: GCA_026989265.1. Classification (GTDB taxonomy): domain Bacteria; phylum Pseudomonadota; class Alphaproteobacteria; order Micavibrionales; family Micavibrionaceae; genus UBA1672. The sequence continues at coordinate 141,945 of JALSJP010000001.1, read as the reverse complement.
GTATCGCACTCTATTCCAGATGCTAGCTCTATGCTTATTAAAACCAAATACGGGAATATAATCCATAGCGGTGATTGGAATTTAGATCAAGATCCTATCATAGGCATTAAAACCGAAGCTCAAGCATTTGAATCTATCGGCGATGGCGGCGTTTTGGCATATATCGGAGATTCCACTAACTCCCAAGTTAGCGGCTATGCGGGGTCTGAAAATGACGTTGCCAAAGGTCTTGAGGCTGAAATTTCTAGGCATAAAAAGGGCAAGATATTTGTGACTATGTTCGCCTCCAATATCGGGAGGATAATAAGCATTGCACGCGCCGCCCAAAAGAACGAACGTAGTGTTGCCCTTGTTGGCAGGTCGCTTCATAGAATGGTGGGCGTGGCTATGGAATGCGGCTATATGGATGGCTTACCCGATTTTTTGGAAGAAGAAGATATAGAGCATATATCAGATGATAATCTCGTGATTATAGTCACAGGTTCTCAAGGTGAGCATAGGGCTGCGCTTGCAAGAATATCACGTAGCGATCACAGGCGCGTTTCACTTAATCGCGGTGATACGGTTATATTTTCATCGCGCGCTATTCCAGGTAATGAGCGCACAATTAGTGCGATAAAGAATAATTTAAGCGCAGCAGGGGTTAATATGGTAACTCCGCGTGACACTAAAAATCTTATCCATGTTTCTGGTCATCCATGCAAGGATGAGGTTATATCTATGCTGGAATGGCTGCGCCCGACTTGCGTTATTCCCGTTCATGGAGAGCGCCAGCAATTGGACGCACAAGGACAAATTGCTAATGACCTAAATGTGGATCATGTGATTGTACCCAATAACGGGTCAGTGATCCGACTTGCGCCTGATGTTCCAAAAATAGTGGGGACTATAGAAACTGGATTATTGGCGGTGGATCAGCGGCGAATTATTCCCGCTACTCATCAATCTATTACTGCGCGGCGCAAGCTGCAATATTCGGGCGCGGTTCATGCCTCACTTGTGTTGGATAATAATTTAGAGCTGCTCGGCAATATTAAAATAGATACGGTTGGCTTGAGCTGTAAGCGCAGCGATGATTGCATTATCGAAGATATAAGGGAGCATATATTGGATGTGCTTGATAGTCTCGATATCGGTTTGGGTGAAGATGAAATTGCCGAGAAAATCAGAATTTCTTTAAGAAAGTATGTCTTGAATATTCTTGGCTTGCGCCCTAAAACTACTATGCATGTAACTTTAGTGGATATATAGGATAACAAAACCATGGCAAAAAAGCCCCGCACAGCTATTACCCCTACGCGCGATGAAGATTTTGCGCAGTGGTATCAACAAGTTATCAAATCTGCCGATATGGCGGAGAATGCTCCTGTACGCGGTTGCATGATTATAAAGCCCTATGGCTTTGCATTATGGGAGAATATGCAGCGCATATTTGACGGTATGATTAAAGATTTTGGCGTGGAGAATGCTTATTTCCCACTGCTTATCCCGCTTAGCTTTTTAGAAAAAGAGGCAGAGCATATTGACGGGTTTGCTAAGGAATGCGCGGTTGTTACTCACCATAGGCTAGAGCAGGGCGAAAATGGCAAGCTTATTCCCGCAGGTGAGCTGGAAGAGCCATATGTTATTCGTCCCACTTCCGAGACTATTATCGGCGATTCGATGGCGCGGTGGATTCAATCTTATCGCGATTTGCCGATGAAGCTTAATCAATGGGCAAATGTGATGCGTTGGGAGATGCGCCCGCGCATGTTTTTGCGTACATCTGAGTTTCTTTGGCAAGAGGGGCATAATGCTTTTGAAACCGCCGAAGAAGCGCATGAGGATTCTTTGAAAATGCTGGGTGCTTATAAGGATTTTGCTGAAAATTACTTGGCTTTGCCAGTTATTACAGGTGAGAAAACCGATAATGAGCGTTTCCCTGGCGCGAAAGCCACCTATACTATCGAAGCTATGATGCAAGATGGCAAAGCTTTGCAGGCTGGGACTTCCCATGATATGGGACAGAATTTTGCCAAGTCTTTGGGCATTAAATTTCAGGCGCGCGATGAGAGCGAACAACTAGCCCATACTACAAGCTGGGGCATTTCCACGCGGCTTATCGGCGGAATGATTATGATTCACGGTGATGATGACGGAATGATTATGCCGCCGCGCGTTGCGCCAAGCCAAGTTATAATCATTCCTATTATCCGCGATGAGAAGGATGCAGGAGATATCAATAAATATATTAACGGCTTAGAGCAAAAACTTAAATCTGCAAATATCCGCTTTAAAACGGATAATAGCGCGGAACGTACACCCAATAAAATGTGGGGAGCAATTAAAAAAGGTGTGCCGCTTCGCGTTGAAATTGGCGCGCGCGAGATGGAGCAGGGTGTGCTTACATATGTTAGGCGCGATATTGGCAAGGATTCTAAAACCACATGTTCTATTGATGAATTCGTAGGCAGCGTTCAAGATGTACTTGATAATATGCATGATGATATGCTGGCTAGAGCTAAAACATTTCTTGGTAGCAATATTAAGGATGTTGATAATATTGATGATCTCATTTCTTATTTCAAGAATGATGCTAATATAGGATTTGCTCGCATTGATATTAGTATTATGGATGATGCCGATTTCGAGGCGAGGCTCAAGGAGCATTCTCTTTCAACGCGCTGCATGCCATTTGAAGATAATGGCAAAAAAGTTTTAATCGGAAAGGCTTATTAGCGATACATGATATCAAAATTTGAAAGAACAGTAGCATGGCGTTATTTGCGCTCTAAAAAGGCAGAGGGATTTGTCTCGGTCATTGCTGGGTTTTCATTTGCGGGAATCATGATCGGCGTTGCCACTTTAATTATTGTGATGAGCGTTATGAACGGCTTTCGCGCAGAATTATTTGACCGTATTTTGGGGCTTGGCGGGCATATGAACGCTTATTCGCAAGTCGGTGCGCTTTATGATTATAAAAGCCTAAGCAATACCATTAAATCTGTTAAGGGAGTTGAAAATGTTACTCCCGTTATTGAAGGGCAGACGTTACTATCATACGGAAGTGCAGCAAGCGGCGTTATGGTTCGCGGCATTTCTCAAAGTGATTTTGCCTCAAGGGATGTGTTGTATAATGGCATAATTAAGGGCGAGATAGAAAATTTCAGAGGCTTTAAAATTGCAATAGGTTCGGTATTGGCAAAAAAACTTGGTCTCGGTATTGGTGATAAAATAACGCTTACTTCACCAAAACTTAGAAGCACTCCATTTGGAACTGTGCCAACGCAGCGATCATTTGAAATTGCCATGGTTTTCGATGTTGAAATGTATGAATATAATAGCGGATTTGTATTTATGCCACTGCCTGCTGCTCAAAAATTTTTCCAGTTTAAAAATGGCGTTAGCTCGCTGGAAATATTTCTTAATGAACCTGAAAATATTGATGATATAAGGCAAGAAATAAAGCTTGAACTTAACGGAAGGGCGGGGATTTACGATTGGCGAGATATGAATAAAAGCTTCTTTAATGCCTTGGAAGTTGAGCGCAATGTTATGTTTTTAATATTGAGCATGATTATTATTGTTGCTGCATTTAATATTATATCCTCTATGATTATGCTGGTAAAAGACAAGGGGCATGACATTGCTATTATGCGAACTATGGGTGCAAGTAGGGGGAGTATGATGCGGATATTTATGCTTACGGGCGCAAGTATTGGGTTTATAGGAACGTTGCTTGGCGCGGCTCTTGGCATTTCTTTTGCGCTTAATATCGAAACTGTTAAGGCAGTTATTGAGAGCATGACAGGGGCGGTTCTTTGGGATGCTGAAATACGTTTTCTATCTGAAATTCCCGCGGAAATTGATTGGGGTGAGGTGGCTAGCGTTATTGCTATGGCATTTTCGCTGTCCATTATTGCAACGATTTACCCCGCATGGCGCGCAGCGCAGCTAGACCCTGTAGAGGCTTTGAGATATGAGTAAATATTCCGCGCCCACAGATTTAATTGATGATGATTTTGATATCATTGAAGATGATTATTTCATTGAAGATGATTATGAGGCAGGAGCTTGCCTTAATGAAGGTGAGCTTTTGCTTGCAACTCGAGATCTATGCAAAGAATATCGGCAAGTAATGAACAAATTGCAGATATTAAATAATGTTAATTTGCGTATATATTCGGGTGAAATCACCGCTTTAATAGGTCCTAGCGGGTCAGGTAAATCAACTTTGCTCCATATTTTAGGGCTTTTAGATACGCCAACATCGGGGCAAATTATTATAAGCGATATGGATGTCTCAAAACTGCCAGAGCGTTCGCGTACCAGCTTGCGTAATAGTTGCATTGGCTTTGTCTATCAGTTTCACCATCTTTTGCCAGAGTTCAGCGCACTAGAAAATGTTTCTTTGCCACTTATTATTGCAGGTGAGAAAACTAAATATGCGGAGGAAAAAGCGGAGGATATGCTGGATCAATTAGGGCTGTCTCACCGCCTTAAACACCGCCCCGCAACGCTTTCAGGCGGGGAGCAGCAAAGGGTGGCAATTGCGCGCGCGCTTATAAATGATCCATATTTACTATTTGCGGATGAGCCAACAGGAAATCTTGACCCAGAAACTTCGGAAGAGGTGTTTGAAATATTGTTAAAGCAAGTTAGAGACCGCGGAATTGGCGCGTTAATTGCTACTCATAATATGGAGCTAGCTGGTAAGATGGATCGCATTTTAGAGGTTAAATCTGGTCGAGTTCTCGCATATTAAAAACCACCATGGAAGGCGTGATTTTATGAAATATATTATATGGCTTAGCGTTTTATTTATTGCTATTGCAGGCTCACAAAGCTCTTATGCTAATAATAGTAGTGTGCGAGAAGCCTCTGCAGAAGATATAGAGCGCGCCGAAGAATATCTGCAAGATATGAAAACTGCTAAGGCTCGGTTTGTTCAAACGACTCATGGAGGAAATCAGCTTGTCGGGACATTCTACCTCAATCGCCCTGGAAAGCTGCGCTTTGAATATGACCCGCCGATAGAAAATTTTATCGTTGCCGATGGTATATTTATATATTTCTATGATGCGGAATTAGAAGAACAAACAAACGCACCAATCAAAAGCACGCTTGCCAATTTCTTTTTGCGTAAGAAATTCTCTTTTGCTGATGATTTAATGGTTCAAGATGCAAAATTTGCGGCGGGGTTGCTGCAAATAAGGGTGGTTCAGGCTAAAGACCCTGATTCTGGTTCTATCACTTTTGCATTTGGCAATGATCCGTTTGAGCTTAAAAAATGGCGAATAGTAGACAAACAGGGAATGATTACTGAAATTGAGCTATTCCATCTTGAAACGGGAATGAAACATCCATCTAAATTATTTGCTTATATTGACCCTAAGAAATTAGATAAAAAGCCCTCATATAATGACTGATGCAAGCCCATTAGAGCATTTGATAAGGCTGTTATCGGGCTTGCCAGGGCTTGGAAACCGTTCAGCCCGCAGGATTGCTTTGCATCTATTATCTAAACGCGGAGCATTAATGATGCCACTGGCTAATGCTTTGTCGGACGCTGCTCAAAATGTAAAAAGCTGCTGCATTTGTGGGAATTTGGATATGGTTGACCCTTGCTCTATTTGCACTTCCCATAAACGTGATGAAGCGCAAATATGTGTGGTAGCGGGGGTTAGTGATGTTTGGGCGATTGAGCGTACAGGCGCATATCGCGGTAAATATCATGTGCTTGGCGGATTGCTTTCCGCTCTTGATGGAATATCACCCGAAGATTTACGCATCAATAAACTGATTGAGCGCGTATCTTCTAGCGATGGCAAAGTGGAAGAAATCATACTTGCGCTTAGTGCTACTGTAGATGGGCAATCAACGGCTCATTATATATCGGATCACTTGTCCGCGCTTTCTGTTAAGGTTTCACATTTGGCACATGGCGTGCCAGTCGGCGGAGAGCTGGATTACCTTGATGATGGTACAATTATCACAGCTCTACGCTCTCGAAGTTAGGCTATTCTTTTTCAGAAATATAAATTGTTCCAGCTTGGCTAACTTGTAATACCGCCATATGTGTGTAATGTGCGCTGCTATCACCGCCAATTGCTATATCGTAATAAAGATTAGCAGGGAAATAATGATCGCTAGCCGTTGCATTTATGGACGAGTCGCCAAATGCAATATAAACTGGAACATCGCTGTAAATACTTATAACCCGCGTGCTTGCGTCAAACGCACTGGCGTTTCTAGCAGAGCTTGCGCCAATAGTAATATTATGCGCCCCGCCAGTTTTAAGTCTTAAGGCAGGTATCGGATTATCATTCAAATCTTGTGGAAGTAAAGTTGTCATGTCATTCTCTTTCTTTTGTAATAAAAAACCCCGCATAAAAGCAGGGCATAAAGTCGGTTTTCTGGTGTTTGTTACAATAACTTAGGATTATAATCCTGAAATGTCAAGTTTATTAAAAATAAAATTTAAACATGGAAATATGTAGCCAAGCTGTCTAAATTGCCCACATGAAGCAAAATTTTATACATTTGCATGTGCATTCGGCATATTCTTTGGCGGAGGGGGCGATTAAGGTTAAAGACCTTGTTAAGCGCTGCGTATCTAATAGAATGCCTGCGGTTGCCGTTACTGATACGAATAATATGTTTGGCGCGATGGAATTTGCGCTGGAGGCTTCTAAATCAGGATTACAGCCTATATTTGGTTGTCAAATTACTATTGAGGGTGATTCCGAGCTTATTTTGCTTGCTCAAAATGAGGCAGGTTACAAAAATCTTTGCAAGATTATAAGTTCATCTTATATGGGCGGAGATTCTCAAGGCGAGGTTAGCGCGAGCCATGAGATTTTAAAGAAATATAATGAAGGTATTATTGCGTTAAGTGGTGGCACGAAGGGGGCTATTGCTAGCCACCTTATTCATGGGCAAAAAGATAAGGCAGAGCAAGAGCTTATCCGTATGAAAGATATATTTGCGGATAATTTTTATATAGAGCTGCAACGCCATGGCTTAGCTGATGAGCGCAAAATAGAAGATGCTATTATAGATTTAGCTTATAAGCATGACGTGCCACTTGTTGCCACTAATGATTGCTATTTCAAGGATTTAGATGCTCATGAAGCGCATGACGCGCTGCTTTGTATATCAGAGGGGCGCTATATAAGCGAGGAAGACAGGCGCAAGGTAACCAAAGAGCATTATTTCAAATCCGCTCAAGAAATGATAAAGCTGTTTGCTGATATCCCCGAAGCCATTCAAAATACGCTTGTTATTGCGCAAAGATGCTCGTATTTGCTTGAGCCTATTGCGCCTATTCTGCCGCCATTTGAGACGGAAAGTAAACGCCCCGAGGCGGAGGAGCTGGAATTTCAATCAAGAGAAGGGCTTAAATGGCGTTTAGATAAGTTTGTTCTTAAAGGTGATAATATAAGCGATAAACAAAAAGAACAAATAGCAAAACCATATTGGGAACGCCTTGATTTTGAGCTTAACGTAATTAATAAAATGGGCTTTCCGGGTTATTTCCTTATTTGTTCGGATTTTATCAAATGGTCGAAAGAACAAGGTATTCCAGTAGGACCAGGGCGCGGCTCTGGCGCTGGTTCTATCGTTGCTTGGTCACTTAAAATTACCGACCTTGACCCGTTGGAATTTGGCTTGCTGTTTGAGCGTTTTCTTAATCCTGAGCGCGTGTCTATGCCTGATTTTGACGTGGATTTTTGCCAAGATCGCCGCGATGAAGTTATTAGCTATGTGCAAGCTCGTTATGGCTTTGACCATGTGGCGCAGATTATCACCTTTGGAAAGCTGCAAGCGCGGGCGGTTGTGCGTGACGTTGGGCGGGTGCTGCAAATGTCATATGGTCAAGTTGACCGTATAGCCAAGCTTATCCCTAATAATCCAGCCGCTCCAATGACACTGCAAGAGGCTCTTAACGCAGATCCTGAATTACGCGCAGAGCGTAATAAGGACGAAACGCAAGGCAAGCTTATAACAATTGCATTGCAGCTTGAGGGGCTTTATCGCCATGCTTCTACTCATGCGGCGGGGGTTGTGATTGGCGATAGACCGCTTGATGAGCTTGTCCCGCTATACCGTGATCCGCGCTCTGAAATGCCTGTTACGCAGTTTAACATGAAATATGTGGAGCAAGCGGGGCTGGTTAAGTTCGACTTTTTGGGCTTAAAAACCATGACTGTTGTGCAAAAAACCCTTGATATCGTATTTGAAGAAACGGGAGAGCGCATTGACGCGCTTGATATATCGCTTGATGATGCCAAATCTTATGAGCTTATGGCGCAGGGCAATACAGTTGGAGTATTCCAGCTTGAAAGTGCGGGTATGCGCGATGTTCTCAAAAAAGTTAAGCCGAACAGGTTTGAGGATATTATTGCTCTTGTTGCGCTATATCGCCCCGGCCCGATGGACAATATACCTAAATATATTGCAGTGAAGGCGGGTAAGGAAGAACCTGATTATATGCACCCAATCCTTAAACCTCTTTTGGAGGAGACTTACGGCATCATGGTCTACCAAGAGCAAGTTATGCAAGCAGCACAGCTCTTGGCTGGTTATTCACTTGGCGCGGCGGACTTGCTAAGGCGTGCTATGGGTAAGAAAATCCAGTCAGAAATGGATGAACAACGTCAGATTTTTGTTGATGGAGCAAAGGAGCATAACAATGTCCCTGAAGAGCAAGCCTCAATGATTTTCGATCAAATAGCAGGCTTTGCAGGTTATGGTTTCAATAAATCCCACGCCGCGGCCTACGCACTTATTGCTTACTGGACGGCTTGGCTGAAAGCTAATCACCCTGTTGAGTTTATGGCGGCCTCCATGACGCTTGACCTTGGCAATACTGATAAGCTTAGTGTGTTTAAACAGGATATGGATAAGATGGGGCTTGACCTTCTAACCCCTGATATAAATAAATCTCACGCTGATTTTAAGGTTGAGGGCAAGGCTGTGCGCTATGCTCTTGCTGCTCTTAAAGGAGTTGGTGAGGACGCTATGGAGAAGATAATATCTGAGCGCGAACGAGGCGGTGCATATAAATCATTGCAGGATTTTGCTGATCGCCTTGATCCCAAATCCATGAATCGCAGGCAGTTCGAGCAGCTTATTTGCGCGGGCGCATTTGACTGCCTTAATGATAATAGAGCGCAGATGAGCGTGGGCGCAGATATTATTTTGAAATATGTTCAAACCTTGCAAGAAGAGCGCAGCTCTGGGCAGGTTAGCTTATTTGGGGATTCTAGCAGTGGCAGCGGGCTTGGCATACCACATCTTCCAAAAACAAATGATTTTGACCCTTTGGAGAAGTTGTCACGGGAATTTAGCGCGGTTGGGTTTTATCTATCCGCTCATCCGCTTGATACAAGGCAAGAGCAGTTTAGGCGCATGAAAATCGTGTCTTTATCCCATGTTGAGGAAGATATTAAGAATAAAGCCGCCGCGCGTTATCAAATGGCTGGTGTTTTGCTCAAAAAGCAGGAAAAAATGTCACAAAAAGGTAGTAAATACGCATTTTTGCAGCTTTCTGACCCTAGCGGTATATATGAAGTAACTATATTCTCCGAAGCCTTGAATAATTTTAGAGATTTTTTAGTAGCAGGAACATCTTTGTTGGTAACGGTTGAAGTTGAGAAAAAAGACGATCAAATCCGTTATACCTCTCATAAAATCCAGCCATTAGAGGCTGCTTTAGAGGGCAAAGTTAACGAGATACATATTCATCTTTCCAGCGCAGATGCTGCTCCAAAAATTAAAGAATTAATGGATAGCGAGGGCAAGGGGCGCTCTAAAATCACCATATTCACCTATTTAGACGCATATAGAACAGCTCAAATAGATGTGGCTGGGCATTGGTCGCTAAACTCTAAAGCTCGCAATATAATAAGGTCAGAAAAAGGCGTTATTGAGGTAAATGAGGTATAGTCACTTTTCCCTTGCAATGCCAGTCATTTACCTGTAAAAACCATCCAACTTTAAATTCACAGGCAGGTTTATTAACCAGTGTTTGTTATTTGTTACAAACCATGACTTGCTGAGGTATAACTGGAAAAGGAAATAAAATGGCAGTACCTGAATTCACAATGCGTCAACTATTAGAAGCTGGCGTTCACTTTGGACATCACACACGCAGATGGAATCCTAAAATGCGCCAATATATATTTGGTGTACGTAACGGCGTTCATATTCTTGACCTTCAACAAACGCAGCCAATGCTTAGAGATGCGCTAACGGAAATCCGTAACATTGTATCTAAAGGCGGTCGCGTTCTTTTTGTTGGAACAAAGCGTCAAGCACAGTCACCTATCGCGGAGAGTGCTAATCGTTGTGGTCAATATTACGTTAATCACCGCTGGCTTGGTGGGATGATGACTAACTGGAAGACAATTACATCATCTATTAATCGCCTGCGTGACCTTGAGAAGATTTTTTCTGTTGATGATAAGTCTGGCTTTAAGAAAAAAGAGCTTCTTATGATGACGCGCGAATATGATAAGCTTGTTGCTACTATTGGCGGTATTAAAGATATGGGCGGTAAGCCTGATGCTTTGTTCATTATTGATACGAATAAAGAAGAAATCGCAATCAAAGAAGCTAATAAGCTTGGAATACCTGTATTTGCCATCGTTGATAGTAACTCTAATGTTGATGGTATTGATTACCCAATTCCAGGTAATGATGATTCTTTGCGTGCTATTGATCTTTATTGCGAACTTGTTACAGGCGCAGTTCTTGATGGGCTTCAAGCAGAGATTACGTCTTCTAAAAAAGATACGGGCGCGGCTGTTGATGTTAAAGTTAAGCTTCCAGAGGAAAAAGCAGCTAAAAAAGCTCCTAAGACTCATAAAGCTAATGACGAAAAAGCTGAGGCTAAATCTTCACCTAAGAAGAAACCTGCTAAAGCTAAAACAGAAGCTCCAAAAACAGAAGCTCCAAAAACAGAAGCTCCAAAAGAAGATAAGAAAGCAGCATCAGCTTAATTGCTGGTGTTTTGCATCTTTGAATTAACATTAATATAAATGAGGATTGAAAATATGGCTGATATTACAGCAGCAATGGTTAAAAAACTACGCGAAAACACAGGCGTTGGCATGATGGATGCTAAAAAGGCTTTAGTTGAGAATAATGGTAACATGGATGAAGCTGTTGATTGGCTTCGCACGCAAGGTCTATCAAAGGCGGCTAAAAAATCAGGGCGCACAGCGGCAGAAGGCTTGGTTTCTGTTTCAACAGAAGGTAATATCGGCGCAGTTGTTGAGCTTAATTCTGAGACTGATTTTGTGTCTCGCAATGAAGAATTCCAAAATTTCGTACGTAGCGTAGGACAAGTAGCTAAATCTGTTGATAGTATTGAAGCACTAGCAGCCGCTGATCTTGATGGCAAGAGCGTCTCTGACACTTTAACTGGCATGATCTCCACTATTGGTGAGCATATGACATTACGCCGCATGACACGTTTAAGCGTGCCTGAAGGTCAAGTGGTTGGCTATGTGCATAGCGCGTTAGCTGATGGTCTTGGTAAAATTGGCGTGCTTGTTGCTCTTGAATCTTCGGCAAATGCTGACGCTCTTCAAGCCTTAGGTAAGCAAATTGCAATGCATGTTGCGGCTGCTAACCCACAATTTTTGGGCAAAGATGATGTTGATGCTAGCGTTCTTGAACGTGAGCGTGCAGTTCTTAAAGATCAAGCAATTGCTTCTGGGAAACCTCCTGAAATTGCAGAAAAAATGGTTGATGGTCGTATTCGTAAATTCTATGAAGAAATTTGCCTAACTGAGCAAGTCTTCATTATGGATACTGACAAAACTGTTGCGCAGGCTGTTGAAGCGGCTGCAAAAGATGCTGGCTCGGCGATTAAACTTGTTGCATTTGCGCGTGTTCAGCTTGGTGAGGGCATCGAAAAAGAAGAAGAAGATTTTGCTGCTGAGGTTGCTGCTGTTGCTAATGCCTAAATAGTCTTCTAAATTTTATTTTCACAGCCACGTTGCAAAATAGCGTGGCTGTATTTATATATAGATAATGCAACGCCCCCTTTATAAGAAAGATGGAGCAATCACCATGGCTGACACGGACATTGACATTGACACTGGCAAGAATAATGCAAAATCAAAACCCTATAAGCGCGTTATGCTTAAAATGTCGGGTGAAGTTCTTATGGGTGATAAGGAGTTTGGACTTGATTCTGAAACGGTAGATCGCGTTGCCTTGGATATAAAAGAAGCCATAGAGCTTGGCATTGAGGTGTGCGTTGTTGTTGGCGCGGGCAATATATTCCGCGGCGTTTCGGGTGCGGCTGACGGCATGGATCGCACAACGGCGGATTATATGGGAATGCTAGGCATTGTTATGAACGCGCTTGCTCTTCAAAATGCACTGGAAAACATGGATGTTAAAACGCGTGTGCAGTCTGCTATTCGTATGGATTCTATATGTGAGCCATATATTCGCCGCAAAGCTATGCGCCATATGAAAAAAGGGCGAGTTGTTATATTTGCCGCTGGCACTGGTAATCCTTACTTTACAACAGATACCGCGGCGGCACTTCGTGCTTCTGAGATGAATTGCGATGTTATTATGAAAGGCACTAAGGTTGATGGCGTTTATACGGCTGACCCTAAAAAAGACCCAAATGCAGAGCGTTATGAGCGCATTTCCTATATGGAAGTACTTACAAAAGATTTAAGGGTAATGGATGCTACGGCGGTTTCGCTGGCGCGTGAAAATAATATACCGATTGTTGTTTTTTCTGTTTTGGAAAAGGGTAATTTCGCGCAAGTAGCGCAGTCAAAAGGTAAATATACGGTTGTAACTAATAACTTATAAATAAAAGGTGGTTAATATGTCATATGATAAACAAGATTTAAAACGTCGCATGGATGGGGCAATTGATTCTCTACAAAAGGAGTTTTCAGGGCTTAGAACTGGGCGAGCTTCGGTTAATTTGCTCGATAGTGTAATGGTCGATATGTATGGCAGTAAAATGCCGCTTAATCAGGTGGCAAATATCCTTGTTCCAGAATCTAGGCTGCTTAGCGTTCAAGTATGGGACGCTGGCGCGGTGAAAAGCGTTGAAAAAGCTATACGTGATGCGGGTCTTGGTTTAAATCCCATGCCTGATGGTAATAATATCCGCATTCCTATTCCTGATCTTAACGAGGAACGCCGCAAAGAGCTTACTAAAGTTGCTGGTAAAATTGCAGAAAGCACACGAATTGCCGTTCGTAATGTTCGCCGCGATGGTATGGATAGCGTTAAAAAAATGGAAAAAGACGGCGATATTTCTGAAGATGATCTGAAGCGTTATTCTGATGAAATCCAAAAGCAAACAGATGGAATTATTAAAGCTATTGATGATGCTCTTGTGTCTAAAGAAAAAGAGATAATGACGGTTTAGTGGGTATTTGGTTTTATGACGTACTCGCAATCAGAAGAAAATAATATACCTTTGCATGTTGCCGTTATTATGGATGGGAATGGCAGGTGGGCAAAAAAGCGCGGCTTGCCACGAAAACTCGGTCATAAAAAAGGCAGTGAAGCTGCGCGGATAATAGTAAAAAGCGCGGCTAATTCTGGCGTTAAATATCTTACATTATTTGGTTTTTCCTCGGAAAACTGGAATAGACCTAAAGATGAAATAGCTGAGCTTATGAAGCTTTTACGCAATTATTTGCGCTCTGAAACGGCGGAGTTCCACAAAAATAATGCTAGATTATCGGTCATTGGTGATCGCACTGCCTTTGACGATGATATTATTGATTTAATCGAAAATGCTGAGAATATCACCAAAGATAATGACGCTATACATGTTATTATCGCGCTTAATTATGGCGGGCGTAATGATATTATGCAATCAGCGCAAAAGCTTGTTGAGCAGGCAGCAAAAACTGGGGTTGCTACAGTAATAACAGATAAAATAATATCAGATAATTTACTTACCTCTGGCATTCCTGATCCTGACCTCCTTATTAGAACAAGCGGCGAGAGGCGTATTAGTAATTTCCTTCTTTGGCAATGTGCATATACAGAAATGGTTTTTACTGATACCCTTTGGCCTGATTTTAATGAAAAAGACTTTCAAAAAGCTTTGGCTGAATATGCTTTGCGTGATCGTCGTTATGGCGCTATCGGGGAAATTAATGACCAATCAGAAGGATAATGTATGATGTCATCATCATTATTAAAAAGAATTATCTCCGCTGCTATCCTTGCTCCATTATTTATATATGTACTGGTTTTGGGAGGGGTTGCCTTGCAAATATTATTGCTAGTCGCATTCCTAATATCATTATATGAGTGGTTTTTCCTGTCAAAGAAAACCGATAATTTCATTCCTGTAATGTTATTGGGTGTAATTTATATGGGGCTTGCTTACGGTAGTTTTCTTGCACTGCGTGAGGAGTATTCCCTTAATGTACTGCTGATTTTTATAGGCATGATATGGTTTAGCGATATAGGCGCGTATTTTGTAGGAAAATTTTTCGGCGGTGCTAAGCTTATTCCTCAAATAAGCCCTAATAAAACATGGTCGGGTTTTGGCGGAGCGTTATTCTTCCCCGCTTTATTTGCTGTTATTTGGGTTTACATGTTGGGCTTTCATTATGAGTTTGACCATAATAACTGGTATATATTATTGCCTATTGCGGCTGTGCTTGGCGTAGTTATTGGTGCGGTTGGGCAAGCGGGAGATTTACTGGTCTCATTTATTAAAAGGCAAGCAGGAGTTAAGGATACGGGCGCACTTATTCCAGGTCACGGGGGGTTGCTTGACCGTATTGACTCGATGTTGCTTGGCGCGCCAGTATATTTAATTTTAATTACGTTGCTATCCTATGTCTTTTAAAAAGAAAAAAATCACCATACTTGGCGCGACTGGCTCTGTTGGTCAAAACACTATGGAGGTTATCCTTGCCTCCCCTGATATGTTTGAAGTTCATGGGGTTAGCGCAAATAATAATGTTGAGCTATTGGCTATCACTGCGATTAAACTTAATGCCAAAGTCGCCGTTATAGCAAATGAATCTTTGGAAAATGAGCTTAAAAAGCTACTTATAAACTATGATATAAAAGCCTTATCAGGCATTAAGTCTATTGAAGAGTTAGCAGGCGAGAAAATCGACCTTGTTATGGCGGCAATCATGGGATTTGCTGGACTTCGCCCAATAACAAAAGCATTAGAAAGCGGCGTTAATGTAGCGATTGCAAATAAAGAGCCATTGGTTGCAGCGGGCAGTTATATTATGGAGCTAGCGCGGAAAAATAATGCTAAAATCCTACCAGTAGATAGCGAGCATAACGCGATATTCCAAGTATTTGAGGAGCAAAACAGGGCAGCAATTGATAAAATTATTTTAACTGCTTCGGGGGGGCCTTTCCTTAATTGGAGCAAGCAAGAGATAAAAAATGCAACGCCAAGCCAAGCAACAGCTCATCCTAACTGGACAATGGGTAGGAAAATTTCAGTTGATAGCGCCTCTATGATGAATAAAGCTTTGGAAATCATAGAGGCTCACCATTTATTTAATATGCCAGCAGATAAAATCAAGGTGCTTATTCATCCGCAATCTGTTGTTCATTCGATGGTGTCTTATATTGACGGCTCTATCTTGTCGCAAATGGGGGCAAGTGACATGCGCACGCCGATTGCTTATGCGCTTGGATATCCTGATAGGATAGATAGCGGCGGGGGGAAGCTTGATATTAAATCACTTTGTGAGCTAACATTTACCCATCCTGATATTGAAGATTTCCCCGCTCTTGCCATTGCTTATAAATGCTTGGAGCTCGGGCAGGGGGCGTGCATTGCTATGAACGCTGCAAATGAAGTGGCTGTTCAGTTATTTTTGGATGGAAAAATTGGATTTATGGGAATTATTGATCTTGTATATTATGCTATTGATGAATTATTGCCTAAAATTCCTGTTACTACGCTAAAAACTATTGAAGAAACTGAAGAATTAGATAACACTGTGCGCTTGGCTATTATTAGAAATTATCAGAAAGTAATATAAACTATGAATATAACCGACCTTATTCAAATGCTTGGACAAAATATATGGATTTATGGCGGGGCTTTTGTGCTTGTGCTTAGTATCCTTGTGTTTGTGCATGAATGGGGGCATTACATAGTTGCGCGCATGTGCGGGGTTCGCGTTGAGACTTTCTCTATCGGGTTTGGCAAGGAAATATGGGGGTTTACTGATAAGGGTGGCACTCACTGGAAGCTTTCCATGATACCGCTTGGCGGCTATGTTCAGCTTTTTGGCGATACTGATCCTGCAAGCTCGGGGCATAGTGATAATGTTGAGTGCGATGATGGAAAATCTCGCGAGATGACCGAGGCAGAAAAGAAAGTTGCCTTTTTCACTAAACCACTATGGCAACGTGCCGCCGTAGTTCTTGCTGGGCCTGCTATTAATTATATATTCGCTATATTTTTACTTGCTGGGCTTTACGTTTTCCATGGCAAGCCTGTATCACCTCCTGCGGGCGCGGCGATTATCGGCGGCAGTAGCGCAGAAAAATACGGCTTTCAAGTGCATGATTATGTTGTTTCCATTGATGGTAAGGCAATAAATTCTTTCGGTGATGTAAGGCGCGAAATGATGGTTGCACTTGATGAAGAAAGGCATTTTGTTGTTAAACGTGATGGCGAACTTATTGATATATATGCAAAGCCCGAGCGTAAAAATATTGAAGATCGCTTTGGTTTTAAAAGCTCCATAGGCTTGCTTGGTTTGATTAGCGCAGAGCAAGGTATATTAATTAGCGAGATTAAAAAAATTGATGGCATAGAATATAGCGACCCCTTACTTGCTTTGGCTGAAATTAAAAACCGCATAGGCACTACATTTAAAATATCACTAGGTCTGAGTGATGATGCAAGGGTCTTGATTATTAACCCTATGGCGGATAAAAATCCTGAGCTTGGTAGTGCTGATAACATTAGTGAAGAGGCGTTATATTTAGCCAATATTCCTGCTAAATCATATGCCGCTCATAATGCTATTACTGCTGTGCAAGCCGCAACTAACGAAGCATATGTTATGACGCGCAGCTCGCTAGAAGCTTTATGGCAGATGATAGTTGGAACAAGAAGCGCAACAGAGCTTGGTGGATTAATACGCATCGGCGCGATTGCAGGCGACATGGCGCAGCAAGGCGTTGTGCCGCTTATTCTGCTTATGGCGCTGCTTTCCATTAATCTAGGGTTTATTAACTTGTTGCCTATTCCATTGCTTGATGGCGGGCATTTGCTGTTTTATTTCTTTGAGGCAATATTAGGCAGACCTATCCCCGAAGTAGCGCAGGACTACGCTTTTAAGGCTGGCTTTATATTCTTGATAGGGATTATGGCTTTTGCAAATCTTAATGATATTTATCAAATAGTTAGCGCAAAGCTATAAGATAGTTTACTGCTAAATCAGTTTCGGATAGCTCGAACTCATTGCTTATTGGGTTGAATATTAGCCCAGTTGCATTATGAGGTGATAATCCATGTTTGCGGGCGTGGTTTGCAATTTCCGAAGGCTTAACGAATTTATCCCATTTATGAGTGCCACGCGGCACCCATCTTAATATATATTCCGCCGCGATAATCCCAAGGGCAAAAGATTTAGCCGTTCGGTTGATGGTAGACATTATAAGCAATCCATCAGGTTTCAGTCTGTCCTTGCATAACTGCATAAACGCAGCGATATCAGCTACATGCTCTATAATTTCAAGGGCGATTACCACGTCATATTGCTGATCTAAATTTTGAGCATCACCGCAAATATATGCTATGTCTAAATCTGAAATATTAGCATGGTCAATTGCCGTGTTTATAGCATTTGAGTCAGCGTCAATTCCTGTAATATTTACGCCCATATGAGCTAGCTCTTCACAGACCAAGCCGCCACCACAACCAATATCTATAATATTAAGGTCTTTTATGTCCTCGCCATAATGTGCGTGAATTTGATCCTTTATATATTCCATGCGCACAGGGTTAAGGCGGTGGAGTGGCTTGAAAGGACCTTCTTCATCCCACCATTTATCAGAATCTTTTGCAAAATGGTTGATTTCATTTTGATCAATAGTGCTTTGCATGATAAATACCTTTGATTTTTTGTCCGAATATAAGTATGGATAATGGTTGTTATAAATACAAGAGTGTAAGATTTTAAAAATGTCTTTAATAGTTGCAAAATTTGGCGGTACTTCTGTCTCGGATATAGAGCGCATTAAAAATGCGGCTTCTAAAATTGCGCGTGAGGTTGAGTCTGGTCATAAAGTCGTTGTCGTTGTTTCGGCTATGTCGGGCGTGACCAATAAGCTGGTTGAGTATTGCAGCGATATAAGCCCAATATATGATGTACGTGAATATGATATAGTGGTTTCAAGCGGTGAGCAGATAACTGCTGGCTTGATGGCTATGGCATTGCAAAAATGCGGCATTGTTGCTCGCTCATGGCTTGGCTGGCAAATACCGATTGTTACGGATGGCACTCATGGCAAGGCGCGGATTGAAAATATTGATACGGATGAGCTTCATAATCGCCTTAATGATGGAGAGGTCGCCGTTATCCCCGGATTTCAAGGCATAACAGTGCAAGGCAGGGTTGCAACACTTGGGCGCGGTGGTTCTGATACTTCGGCTGTGGCTATAGCTGCGGCTCTTAAGGCTGATCGCTGCGATATATATACCGATGTTTCGGGCGTATATACGGCTGATCCGCGCATTGTGCCTGCAGCTAAGAAAATTCATAAAATTTCTTATGAGGAAATGCTGGAGCTTGCATCACTGGGTAGCAAAGTATTGCAAACCAGATCAGTTGAAATGGCGGCAAAAAACGGCGTTCCTGTTCAGGTTTTATCTAGCTTTGATGATGAAGTAGGTAGCGCGCGCAAAGGCACATTGGTAACAAATGAGGTGAATATTATGGAACAAGAATTAGTTAGCGGCATAGCGCATAGCCGTGATGAAACAAAAATAACCGTTGTCGGCGTTGAAGATGTCCCCGGAATTGCAGCGCGGATATTTGAACCTTTGGCAAAAGCGGCTGTAAATGTTGATATGATTGTTCAAAATATATCTTTGGATGGTCTTACGGATATGACTTTTACTGTTCCTAGAAATGAAGCGGATTTAGCGACCAAGACTCTTAAAGAGAATGTTGACCTAGCTTATCAAGATATTGTTGTTAATGATAATGTGTCAAAAATTTCAGTTGTTGGCATAGGCATGAAAAGCCATGCTGGAGTTGCAAATACAATGTTTAGAGTTTTGGCTGATAAAAGCATAAATATTCAGGTTATATCTACATCAGAAATAAAAATTTCTGTTCTAATAGAAGAAGACTATACGGAACTTGCCGTTCGTTCACTTCATGTGGCTTATGGGCTTGATGCATGAGTGGATTGCCCGTTGATGACATAGAAGCTCTGGCAAATGAGAATATTGGTGAAGCTCTTCGTATTACCCGTATTCACTATAGCAAGACATTGGATGATGTTGAGGACGCTCTTAGAATAAGGTCTTGTCAAATTATAGCTATAGAACAAGGCGATATTAGTAACCTGCCAGGCAAAGTATATGCCATTGGTTTTGTGCGTAGCTACGCCGAGTATCTTGGTATTGATGGCGCGCGCGCTGTGCAGCTTTTCAAGGATCAATATATGAGTGATGATAATGATAGTGATAGTGATAGTAAAAAAAAGGAAGAGGCTTTTTCTGTTCTAGCCTCGGAAACTAAAAAACCCGCGGCTTGGATTGTAGCTTTATCTGTTTTTTTAGTGATGTTGCTCTTTATAGCCGTAAGTAATTCTAATAAATCAAAAAATAGCGATGGTTTTTACGTTGAGAGCGTCCCTGAGCATATTAAAACTCACGTTTATGAGGAAATATTAATCGATCCACCTTTTTTAATTGACTCAACATTGCCAGATAATGATATTGCTGTAGAAAACATGAGTAGCGGCGATGAGCAAAAAGCAGGTATTATCCTCAATATAATCAAAAGCAGTTGGGTTGAGATTAAAAATTCCGATGGTAAAATTATAGTATCTAATATTCTTGAAGCAGGAGAGCAGTATTTTGTTCCTAACAGCCCAGGTCTTAGCATGTCACTTGGAAATGCTGCTAATGTTGAAATTATTATAGATGGCAAAGCGTTAAAACCATTAGGAAAAGATGGCGATGTCCGCCGTGATATCCCCCTTAACACTGCATATCTTAAAACTTTAGAGTTTAAAGATATTGAAGAGAAAATATAAAACATGTCTATGAAAGAAAAATTATTATCTATTAAAGATCGCCATGAAGAGCTTTCTGCTCTTATGTCTGCTGGTGGGCTTAACGGTGATGCATTTACAAAGCTGTCCATGGAGTATGCAGATATTACCCCCGTGGTCGAGGCATGGGAAGAGCTGGAAAATGCGTTGCAGGAAAAAGATGACCTTGATGAAATGTTATCTGATCCTGAAATGAAGGCAATAGCAGAAGAAGAAATCCGCGAGCTTAACGCCCGCATTCCTGAGCTTGAAAAACAAATAAGGCTTGTTCTTATTCCAAAAGATGAAGCCGATACAAAAAATGCTATATTGGAAATACGCGCGGGTACAGGCGGTGATGAAGCGGGTTTATTTTGCGCTGATTTACTCGGTATGTATCGGGGTTATGCCTCTAAAATGGGCTGGAAATTCGATGTAGTGGAAGCCTCCGCCAATGATGTTGGCGGCTATAAAGATATTGTTGCGGAAATTACAGGAAAAAATGTTTTTTCCAAAATGAAGTTCGAATCAGGTGTTCATAGGGTGCAAAGAGTTCCCAAAACGGAAACGCAAGGGCGCGTGCATACTTCGGCTGCAACTGTGGCAGTGCTTCCCGAAGCCGAAGAAGTGGATGTGCAAATTGATTTGGCGCGTGATTTGCGCATTGATACTTACCGCTCGCAAGGTGCAGGCGGGCAGCATGTTAATACGACAGACAGCGCGGTTCGCATAGTCCATTTACCAACGGGCGTTACAGTGGAAATGCAAGAGGCGCGCTCTCAACATAAAAATAGAGAAAAAGCCATGAAGGTTTTACGCACTCGCCTTTATGATTTGCAAAGGCAAAGGCTTGCCGATGAACGCGCGGAAGACCGTAAATCTCAAGTTGGCTCGGGTGATAGATCAGAGAGAATCCGCACCTATAATTTTCCACAAGGTCGCCTGACCGATCACCGCATTAATCTAACACTTTATAAGCTTGATGATGTGATGCGCGGAGAAGCCCTTGATGAAGTTATAGACGCGCTAATATCCGAAGATCAAGCCGAAGCATTGGCAAGGTTAGATGCTTAAAGAATTATACCAAAAAATCACCAAAATTTTAGAATCCGATATTGATGCTCGCATTATTATAGAAGAGCGTACGGATTATAGCTGGTCGGATATTATCTCTAAACCTGATTCTATTATCACTGATAAGCAACGCCGTAATATTATGAGTGATGTAGAGCAGCGAGTTGCTGGCAAGCCACTATCTCGCATCTATGGAAAGCGCGAGTTTTGGGGGCTGGAATTTATTATAGATGAGAATACTCTCGACCCGCGCCCCGATACGGAGCTTATCATTGAGCTAGCGTTAAAGCATTTCCCTAAATATAGGGCAATTAAGATTTTAGATTTAGGAACTGGCTCGGGATGCATACTTATTTCCCTATTATCAGAATTTCCTAACGCCACTGGCTATGGCGTTGATTTATCCTTTGGCGCGGTGAAATATGCATCGATAAATGCAAAGAATCATAATATTGATTCTCGCATAAGCTTTATTTGCAGCTCATGGCTTGATTCTATTTCAGGGAAATTTGACCTGATAGTATCGAATCCGCCTTATATTAAGAATCAAATAGTGCCAACTTTGTCAAAAGAGGTTAGGAATCATGATCCGATTCTATCATTAGATGGTGGCAAGGATGGATTAACTCCATATAAAATTATTTTCCCCAAACTAAAAAACTTTTTAAATGAGGGTGGAAAAGCTCTATTTGAAATTGGTTATGATCAGGAAAAAGATGTTATGCGACTCGCGGAGGAATCGCGATTTATGCAACGCAGCGTCCATATTGATCTATCAGGGAATCCGCGGGTTGTGGATATCTCTAGTGGGGATAAATAAATTTATTTTAACGATACGCCTTGATTGGAAATGCCGCTTGCTTGTAGTTTGAAGTTGTTCAACACAAACGCAACCACAATATGCGGTTAGGGCAAAAGTCATTAACAATATGTTGTGTTTAACTATGAATGCTTTGGCGTAACAGGCTATTTATGTCTATAGGAATCATGTAGGCTGTATGTGTTGATTGTGTAATTTTAAATGCTAATGGATCTTAAATATGAGACACGGAACACCGAATAATAGAAGAAACAGCAGAAACCGCAACAATAACGGTGGACGTCGTAATAGTAACCAGAGCTCACGTACTCAGGTTTATGATAGCAATGGCCCAGATGTACGTATCCGTGGCACTGCTCATCAGGTAGCGGAAAAATATTTGGCTTTGGCTAAAGATGCTACGGCGATGGGTGATCGCATGATTGCGGAGAATTACTTACAGCATGCAGAGCATTATATCCGCATCATTAATGAGCTAAGCGGTGATGCTTCTAATAAGGTTAAGGGACTTGAAAACCCTAAATCTGTTGCTGAGGATGAAGGGAATAAAGTTAATACTGTGGCGGATGACCTTGGTCTGCCAGCAAGCATAATTGGCGCGGAAACGTCTAACAAGTCTGAATCTCCGCATGTAAAGCAAAATGCAGAAGCTGTAGATTAGCTTCTTTTTTATTGAAATAATCATATTTAAAGGCGGTAAGTTTTATCGCCTTTTTTATTGATTTAAATCATCTACAGGAATAGAGTTGTAATTAGGATAATAAAAGGAGGTCATAGCCATGAATTTCGACAAATTAACCGAAAAAGTTAAAACATTTTTGCAAGAGGCTCAGACCTTGGCAACGCGCTATGGTCACCAATCGTTAGAGCCTGAGCATATACTTAAGGTTATGTTAGATGATAGTGACGGTCTGGTTTCTAAATTATTGCGCGTTTGCGATGGTGATTTTACCAAGCTAAAACGCAGCATTGAGTCTGCTATATCTAAATTCCCTGTTGTTGAAGGATCGGGAGCGGGGCAGCTCCGATTATCCATTGATATAACAAGAATCTTCGCCAATGCAGAAGACATAAGCAAAAAAGCAGGCGATAGCTTTGTTACTACTGAACGCGTGTTGCAAGCCATGGTAATGGCGAAGAAAGCCGATGTTTCTGGCTATTTAGAAGATGCAAATATCACCGATGCTAAACTTAACAACGCTATTAATGATATGCGAAAAGGGCGCAATGCCGATAGCGCGAATGCAGAGGATCAATTTGACGCTCTTAATAAATATGCGCGTGATCTTACTAAGGATGCTTTGGACGGCAAGCTTGACCCTATCATTGGGCGGGATGAGGAAATACGACGCACTATTCAAGTATTATCACGCCGCACTAAAAATAATCCTGTTCTAATTGGTGAACCAGGTGTTGGTAAAACTGCAATTATTGAAGGGCTTGCACAGCGCATAGTTAATGGCGATGTCCCCGAAGCTTTGCGCGATAAGAAACTTATGTCGCTTGATCTTGGCGCATTATTAGCAGGGGCAAAATATCGTGGAGAATTTGAAGAGCGCCTAAAAGCCGTAGTTGATGAAATTGCCGCCGCCGAGGGTGAGATTGTCTTGTTTTTGGATGAGATGCACACTCTTGTTGGCGCGGGTAAGTCCGAAGGCTCTATGGATGCCTCGAACATGCTTAAACCTGCACTTGCGCGGGGCGAGCTGCATATGGTTGGCGCAACAACTCTAGATGAATATCGTAAGCATATTGAAAAAGATGCTGCGCTTGCAAGGCGTTTTCAGCCAGTATTTGTGTCTGAGCCAACGGTAGAAGATACTATATCTATATTGCGCGGGCTTAAGGAAAAATACGAGCTTCACCATGGCGTGCGTATAACCGACGCTGCTATTGTATCCGCTGCAACCCTTTCTAACCGCTATATCACAGATAGATTTCTGCCCGACAAAGCCATTGATTTGGTTGATGAGGCTTCATCGCGCCTTCGCATGCAAGTAGATAGCAAGCCCGAGGAAATAGATGAGCTTGATCGCAGGATTGTCCAGCTTAAAATTGAGCGTGAGGCACTTAAGAAAGAAAAGGATAAAGGCTCTATTGAACGCTTAAAAGACCTTGAAAAAGAGCTTAAAGATTTAGAATCTAAATCCGCGGATTTAACGGGGCAGGGGAAAGCCGAAAAAGAAAAGCTTAATGCTGGGCAGGCTCAAACTGAAAAGCTTGATCGCGCGCGCATTGAACTTGAGCAAGCCGAGCGTGAGGGTAACTGGGCAAAGGCTAGTGAGCTTAAATATGGTGCTATCCCCGAATTAGAGGCTAAACTTAAAGATGCTGCATCTGATGATACCGATAACATGATTAATGAGGAGGTGGTCTCCAATGATATCGCCTATATCGTTAGCAGATGGACGGGCATTCCCGTTGATAAAATGATGGAAGGTGAGCGCGATAAATTGCTTTCTATGGAAAAAAAGCTTGCTCAAAGAGTTGTCGGTCAGGATGATGCAGTTACCGCCGTATCTAATGCTATACGCCGTTCTCGAGCAGGGCTGCAAGATCCTAACCGACCTATTGGCTCATTTTTATTTTTAGGGCCTACGGGAGTTGGCAAGACCGAACTTACCAAAGCTTTGGCAGAATTTCTTTTTGATGATGAAAGCGCAATGGTGCGCCTTGATATGTCCGAATATATGGAAAAACACGCCGTATCACGCATGATTGGCGCGCCTCCTGGTTATGTTGGCTATGAAGAGGGCGGAGCATTAACCGAAAGCGTGCGCCGCAGACCTTACCAAGTGGTATTATTTGATGAGGTGGAAAAAGCTCACCCTGATGTGTTTAATGTATTGCTGCAAGTGCTTGATGATGGGCGTTTAACAGACGGGCAGGGCAGGGTCGTTAATTTCAACAACACGCTGCTTATCATGACCTCAAATATGGGCAGTGAGTTTTTGGTTAATCAAAAAGACGGCGAAGATGTGAACGCAGTGCGCGAGGATGTAATGAATGTCGTGCGCTCAACTTTTAGACCCGAGCTTTTGAACCGTATTGACGAGACACTGCTATTTAGCCGCCTTAGCTGCTCCAAAATCAAAGGCATTGTTGATATTCAGCTTGGCTATCTGCACGATCTTCTTGCCGCTCAACATGTCGAGCTTGAGATAAGCGATGAGGCGAGTAGTTGGATTGCTGATAAAGGTTATGACCCCGTTTATGGAGCGCGACCGCTAAAGCGTACGATTCAAACTTACTTACAAAATAAGCTTGCTGAGATGCTTTTATCTGGTGAGCTTGCCTCAGGAGCAAAAGTTATTGTCGATGTAAAAGGAGATAATTTATCTTTTAAAGTCGATTTATTGGAAGAAGATAAAAAGTCTGTGGCTTAATCTTTATATTTCTGTAAGTGTAATTGTCATAGGGTTATAAATTAGCTACCCTTTGACAAGTCTATCACTCTGTTAGGAACTATCCTTATGCCTTTTCCCAAATACTTATTATCCTTATCTTCTATTTTAATTCTTGGGTCATGCGGATATGCGCTTGAATCATCGAACCAAGATATTACGTTTTTAACGCCTGATGCTCAGAATGCTAAATGCTATATTTATGTTGATGGACTTAAATATCAGGTGTTTCCGCCATATACTGTAAATATTAAGAAGTCTCCTAAAGATATGGAAATAACCTGCAATGCACCGGGTAATAGAAAAATTGAAATGTCTGTCCCCGCGCAAATTTCAGAGCAAGCTATGTGGGGAGGGCCTGCTGGCATGGCATGGGATTACGCCTCTAGCTCTTTATTTTATTACCCATCCGTAATTGCGATTGATTTTTCCCATGAGATTATAAAACCAAACAAATTACCTCAGCATAATAATAGTGACATAAGACAGCCAGAAACTTACGATTTGGAAGAGTTTAGACCTTCTCAACCTCGCCTTAACTCAGATAAGCACAAAGTTATTCTACCAATTATCCTTCGCGGTGAAGGCGATGATTTTGTTGAGCAAGAAAGCGGCGATGAAAAATCAGACTTGCAATCTGTCATTAGTGATTTAACAGGTGAAGCTAGTTCCGAGCCTGTGCAAATATACGCTGGTCAGTAACTTGCCTACTAAATCCTATTTTTTCTGTGGAATAGGGGGAAGCGGTATGATGCCGCTTGCGACCCTTCTTTGCAAAACAGGTGCAAATGTTACTGGCTCTGATAGATCATATGATAATGGCAATAACCCCGAAAAATTTCAGGCTTTAAAGGATTCGGTTATAGAACTATTTCCACAAGATGGCTCTGGCATTACCAAATATATTGATATATTGGTTGTTTCCAGCGCGATTGAAAATAGCATTCCCGACGTAAAATCCGCCCTAGAAAACAATATCCCAATTATAACGCGCGGGCAGCTTTTAGCGCAGCTTTTCAACGCTCATGAGCATAAAATAGCCGTGGCAGGTACTAGCGGTAAATCAAGCGTAGTCGGCATGATTGGCACTATTCTATCAGAAATGGGGGAAAATCCCACAATCGTAAATGGTGGGGAGATTCGCAACCTGCAAAGCTCTATCCAAAAAGGCGATAGCGGTTTATTTATAGCCGAAATGGATGAAAGTGATGGCTCTATCGCGCATTATAATCCATCCATTGCGCTGCTTAATAATATCGCGCTCGATCATAAATCCATGGAAGAGCTAGAGCAGCTTTTCGGTGATTATTTGGCGCGGGCTAGCGATTGCGTTATAGTTAATTTTGATCAACCCCGCGTTAAAAATCTTTGTGAGATGCGCGCAAAATCACGAGTTATCAGCTATGGCATTAATGATGATATGGCGAATTTAGTTGCCTATAATCTCGAGCCATATTCAATGCATGGCATTAAATTTCACTTAAACTCTTATGGCAGTAAATATGATGTGGAGCTTAATGTAGCAGGTCGCCATAATGTTGAAAATGCGCTTGCCGCTTTATCGGTTGTTTTTGCGCTTGGACTTGATATAGAGCGCGGAGTTAAAGCTCTAAAACTATTCAAAGGCATTAAAAGGCGTATGGAATATATTGGCACATCGGGCGGAGTTGCGGTTTATGATGACTTTGCCCATAATCCTGATAAAATATCCGCAAGCTTGCAGAGCCTAAAAGACTTTGACGGGCGTTTGATTATAATGTTCCAGCCTCACGGCTTTGCCCCACTGCGATTAATGGGCGAGGAAATGGTTGAGGTATTTGCCAAATATTTAGATAGTGATGATTACTTGTTAATGCCTGAGGCTTATTATGCTGGTGGCACGGTTGATCGTGCGGTAACGGCAAAGCACATAATTAATGATTTAACCGATAAAGGCGTGAGTGCGCACTGGTTTAAAAACCGCTCCGAAATTCCTGTTTTTATTAAATATATAGCCAAAGAAGGTGATCGTATAGTAATCATGGGAGCGCGCGACGACACGCTTCACGATTTTGCACATGATATCTTGGCGTTGTTTTAGCCCTTATACCTACCCTCTAAATAAGCAAATATAGCTCGCATTCCTGTATCAGCGCCGCCTTTAGGTCTGCCAGACTTGCCTGTTTGCTCCCACGCATATACATCCATATGTATCCACGGCGTTTTATCAGTGATAAATTCTTGCAGGAAAAGCGCAGCGTTTGTAGCCCCAGCCTTGCCCGTTCCTGTGCTGCTGATATCTGCTATAGGGCTATCTAAATCTTTGCGGTAGGGCTGCCAAAGCGGCAAATGCCATACAGGGTCATCAACATCATCCTGCGCGGATTGCTTTTGGATTTCCCCTGCTATTTCATCATTGTTTGAAAATATCGCAGGCAGGTCAAAGCCAAGTGCAATTCGCGCCGCGCCAGTTAGCGTTGCAAAATCTATCAGCAAATCAGGATTATCTTCGCAAGCATATGTAAGTGCGTCTGCTAAAACAAGTCGACCTTCCGCGTCAGTATTACCGACCTCAACGGTTATGCCTTTACGGCTATTTATAATATCAGATGGGCGGTAGGAGTTTCCCGATATAGAATTTTCAACCGCTGGAATTAAAACGCGCAAATTCACGGGGAGTTTTAGGCTCATAATCATATGAGCTAGCCCCAATACATGCGCCGCTCCGCCCATATCTTTTTTCATGGTAAGCATGAATTGCGATGGCTTAATATCTAAGCCACCAGTATCAAAACATACGCCCTTGCCAACCAGCGTTACTTTGGGGTGTTTTGGCTCTCCCCAGTTAAAATCAAGCAGACGAGGAGCGCGAGGGCTTGCTTTGCCAACTTCATAAATCATAGGGAAATTTTGAGATATAAGCTCTTTATCTTTAATAGTTTTAAGCTCAACTCCATGGTGCTTTGCTAGATGTTCAGTCGCTTTTTCAAGCTCGTTAGGACCCATATCATTAGCGGGAGTATTAACTAAATTTCTAATTAAACACACTGATTCTACATAGGCTTTTATGCGGTTTTTATCGGCTTTATCATTTATTAAAAGCAGCGGTTTCTTTTCATTTTCATCACTCTTATATCGCGAGAATTTATACGCAGCAAAGCCCCACCCTATATGCAAGTTTTCACTATCCGAATTTATAGAAAAGCTGGTTTTATTTAGATATTCCAAGGAAAAGGCATTTTTAACAGCATCATAAATCTTACTGCCATCCACGATGGTTTGATTTTCACTTGCTCCCGCAATAATTGACATGGTTTTGCCTGTTTCATTACGCAGTATAAAAATCTGTCCTGATTCACCATCAAAACCCTGTTCACCTATTTGGGTTTGTATGGACTCATCAAGTTTTTTAAGGGTTTTTGAGTTAACTATATCAATATTAATATGGTTTTCTTTTTTTGAAGAAATAAACGGATTTAAGAGTTTTATATTTTCATACATCATAACGACCTAATAGCTTTTGAGGTTTTTTAAGATATTAGCATATAGCTATATAAAAGATATTGCTTTTATATGTAAGATGCGTCATAAAAGCTTCCTGAAACGCTGTTTCAATGGGGGCCTGTAGCTCAGTTGGTTAGAGCAATCCGCTCATAACGGATCGGTCGTTGGTTCAAGTCCGACCAGGCCCACCATTTTTTCCCCAATCAGTTTTTAAATGTCAAATATTATTTTTTACTTTTTTTGATAGATTATTTCATATGCATATGTGATTGTTTTTTAGCGATGCTTTTTGCTGTCGCTTCTTAAATGTTAACTTTTAGATATTAGGTTATATAAATGGTAGAAAAAATTAGCCCTACGGGGGTGGAGCGTTTTTTTGACAATGATGAGATCATTGTTAGTAAAACCGATCTTAAAGGTCGCATTATATACGCCAATGATGTTTTTTTGAAAATCGCAGGTTATTCAGAAAAGGGAGTTATGGGGCAACCCCACAGCATAATTCGCCACCCCGATATGCCTAGATGTGTTTTTAAATTATTGTGGGACACCCTTGGTGCGGGAAATGAGATTTTTGCATATGTTATAAATATGTCGAAAAATGGTGACCATTATTGGGTGTTCGCGCATGTGACACCAACATTTGATGAACGTGGTAATATCATAGCTTACCATTCAAGTCGCAGGGTTCCTAAAGCTGGCGTTATTGATAATATCATAAAGCCTTTATATAAATCTCTTCTTGATGAAGAAGCTAAGCATACTAACAGTAAGGACGGTATGAATGCTTCTTTTCAAATGCTTTTAAATCTTCTTGAGGAAAAAGGAGTCGGATATGATGAACTTATCTTCTCTCTCTAAATCACAAATAATATTGGCTATATCTATTGTTTTTCTTGGAGTTGATTTTTATTTTAAAATTATTCCTCTTGAGCTTGTTATTCCTGCTATATTGGTGTTGTTGCTTGTTGTTATGGTTTTGGTAAAAAAGTCTGCTAGTGAAGTATCACGTGTTACAGATGTTATTAATCGCCTTAAAGTCGGTGATTTTGAGGCGCGTATTTTAAATGTGTCGGATGGCGGTAAAATTAAACACTTACAGCAATCAACAAATTCAATGGTTGATTATATTGACGCATTTGTGCGTGAATCTACCGCTGTTATGGATTGTATTAACGAAGGCAAATATTTCCGCCGTATTTTGGAAACAGGTATGCATGGTAGTTTGCTGATGGGCGCAAGATCCATTAACACGGCAGCAGGGGCGTTTCAGGCTTCACAAGATGATTTTGCAAATAGATTAATGTCTATGACCGATGATTTTGACGCTAATATTGTTAAGTTTCTTGTAGAGATTTCCACGGCAATGGAAGAGCTTTCTGTCATATCAAATGGACTTGATGGAGTTGTTAAGAATGGTGATAAACAGGCAAATATGCTTTTGAATGCTTCGGATACTGCTGCTGAAAATGTTAATAAGGTGGCTGCGGCTTCAGAAGAAATGTTAGCATCCATAAGAGAAATCGCCGTTCAAATAACTTCTGCAAGCCGCATATCTAGTGATGCGGTTGTCAAAGTTGATGAAGCTAATGGCGCTATTGTAAGTCTGAAGAGTAATTCTGATAAAATTGTAGAAATTGTTACAATGATTAAGGATATTGCAGAGCAAACAAACCTGCTTGCATTAAATGCTACTATTGAGGCTGCGCGCGCTGGTGATGCTGGTAAAGGTTTTGCTGTTGTTGCATCAGAGGTTAAGGCTCTTGCTACGCAAACGGCGCGTGCTACTGAAGAAATTGAAGCACAAGTCGGGTCAACGCAAAAATCATCACAGCAAGCTGTTGATATTATCTCCGAGGTTTCTAAAACAATTGGTGATATAAATGAAATTTCAACGTCTATTTCTGCTGCTATGGAAGAACATTCTGTAGCTATGAATGAGATTGTGTGCAGCACTCAAGGCGCTGCTGAAAATGTTAGTGATGTTTCTGGCGTTGCCTCTCAGGTGATAGCATCGTCTGAAAGTGTTAAAGGTGCATCAGAAAACCTTAAAGTCGCCGCTGATAGTTTAAACAAAAAATCCACTTCTTTGAATGGGGAAGTTGAGGTGTTTTTATCGAATATTAAAACCGCTTAGCAGGGGGTGGGTAAAAAACTTTACTTAATGGTTTTTTGTGTATATACTTCTTCACATTGTTTTAATGTGGTTTTTTGTGGGGAGTGCATTTATGTTAATGAGGTCAGGTTTGCGAGATATTGTTGAAGCTGGTAGTAACAGCTTTAACATTATAGAAGAGTTTTCGGAGCTATCTCCACGCCGCAAGGTCTTGCTTTGCGATCATTTATTCACAGAGGGTCGCCAGTCATTCTATAATACAGTCGAAATCCTATGGCCTGATGCATCACATCAAGATTCAAAAAAGCTAGAAAAGTTTCTATATTCCCTAAAAAATCGCTCTCATTAGGGTTATCATTAGAGGTTAAGCAGCTTTTTTGTGGCTTTGTAAACGCTCTTTCGCATTATCATAACCAATAAGTAATAAGAGTTCGGAAAGCTCGGGACCGTGATCCATTCCTGTCAAAGCTTGGCGTAGCGGCATAAATAATTGCTTACCTTTACGCCCTGTTTTTGCCTTAACTGCATTTGCCCAATTCTTCCATGTATCTTTACTCCACGGACACTCGGGCAAAAGCTCTAATGCTTGCTCTATAAATTCAGAATCTTCGATAATTGGCGTTACAGGGTTCTTAGCAACATTCCACCAATCCTTAATATCTAAGAGTTTCTCAATATTAGGGCGCGCAATATTCCAAAATTCTGCGTCTAATTCAGCCAAGCCAATTTCAATAAGGCGCGGTTTAATCTCATCAAATTCTCGCTCATGCAGTATTTTAGCATTAAGGCGCAGCAATTCATCTGGGTCAAATTTAGGAGTTCCGCGCGAGAATTTAGAAATATCAAAATTATCTATCACGGTTTTAATATCACAAAAAGCCTCAATAGGGTCAGACGTTCCAAGGCGCGCCATAAGGCTTACCACGGACAAAGGCTCTAGCCCGTCATCTTGCAGCTCTTTAAGGCTAAGCGAGCCAATGCGTTTGGATAATTTTCCGCCTTCTTTATCAGATAATAATGGCAGATGAGCAAATATCGGGGCTTTCGCGCCCAATGCTTCGAACATTTGAATGTGGCAAGCAGTGTTAGATACGTGATCTTCCCCGCGCACCACGTGAGTTATTTCATAATCGATATCATCAATAACAGAGCATATATGATAAAGCGGGCTGCCATCTTCGCGGATAAGCACAGGGTCGGACAGGTCTTTGCCGTCAAACTTTATTTCCCCGCGCACCATATCATTCCAAATAATGGCTTCATGATTAAGCTTGAAACGCCAATGTGGCTTTCGCCCTTGCTCTTCATAGGCTTTAATTTTATCATCGGATAGCTCCAATGCCTCGCGATCATATATAGGGGGCAATTTACGCGAAAGCTGGCTTTTCCGTTTTAAATCAAGCTCTTCAGGCGTTTCATAACAAGGATATAGTCTGCCCGCCACTTTTAGTTGCTCAATTTTGCTCTCATAAATATCAGAGCGATCACGCTGGCGAGCTTTTAAATCCCAATCCATGCCAAGCCATTTAAGACCTGATTCTATTGCTACCTCATATTCATCTTTAGAGCGCAGCCTATCTGTATCATCAATGCGCAGCATAAATTCACCGCCCATAGAGCGGGTAAACAGCCATGAAATAAGCGCAGTGCGCGCATTTCCAACATGGAGCATTCCTGTCGGTGATGGTGCAAATCTAACTTTCATATTAATCCATATTTCTATCTGGAGCATCGTTATTTCGCTCATTACGTATTAAAATACGCTGCTTCACTCATGCCTTGTCCAGTTAAAGATATGAATGAATATAATTAATCATTTTAGATAACCCTATTATGCACCTTTTTCAACTTTATTTACAAAATTATTAGTCATGGGGTAGCGGCGGTCGCGCCCAAATCCATATGGGGATATGCGCGTTCCAGGTGCGGCTTGAAATCGTTTATATTCTGTATTTTTTAATAGGCATGCTATTTTTTCAACTGTTTTTGGATGCTTTAAACATCGCTCCCGTATTTCGAGCAAATCATCAGGCGCGGTTTTCCAATCTATATGGCTATGCTCTATCAGTAGAATCAATATGTCATCTAGTAAATCATATGGCGGCAGGCTATCTTGATCTGTTTGCCCAGCCCTAAGCTCCGCCGTTGGTTCTTTATTTATGATATTTTTAGGCAAGCCACGCCATGATGAAAGGGCGTAGACCTCTGTTTTATATACATCTTTAAGAGCGTTAAACCCGCCATTCATATCACCATAAAGCGTGCAATACCCAACCGCCATTTCACTTTTATTACCTGTGGTGATAAGCATAGCCCCGCTAGCATTGGACAAAGCCATAAGTATGCTCCCGCGGATTCGGCTTTGCGTATTTTCATGGGCAATGCCGCTTAGATCAGGGATTATATTCTCAAATGCCTTAACAGCCTCATTTATTGGCATGATATCATAGCTAACCCCAAGCATTTTGGCACATGTTTTAGCATCATCAAGGCTTGTCTGTGAGGTGAACTCAAAAGGCAGCATCACGCAACGCACATGATCTTTGCCAAGTGCATCAACGGCAATAGCGGCGGTAAGAGCGCTATCTACCCCGCCCGATAGACCTATAATAACATCGCTAAAGCCGTTTTTATGCACGTAATCCTTAAGCCCAAGTTTTAGGGCTTCATATATTAGATCAAGCTCATTTTGCTTTATTACAGGCAAAGCGCGCCCTTTAAGTATTTCTATTTGCGCTTTATTAGTTAGCTTAATTGTTGATATTTCTTCTTCAAAAGCGGGAGCATCATATATCAGCTTGCCACTAGCATTCATCACAAATGACCTACCATCAAAGACAAGCTCATCCTGCCCGCCGATCATATTAACATATATTAAGCTTAATCCTGTTTCTGCTATCCTCGCGCGCGATATATTTATACGATTATTATATTGATCATAGTTATAAGGACTTGCATTTATAGCTATAAGCAGCTCTGCACCTTGGTTTTTCAAATGTTTTGAAACGCGGGCATCCCATAAATCTTCACAAATCATAATGCCTAATTTATGCCCTCGGAAATTTATAGCTTCGGGAAGCTCGCCACTGGTAAATACTCTTTTTTCATCAAAAACCGAGTAATTGGGCAGCAAATGCTTTGTAAATACATGCTTTATTGCGCCGTTTTCTATTAATAAAGCAGCGTTATATAGATTCCCGTCAATTACCCAAGGCGTTGAAATTAATGCAGCCGCGCTAAAACTTACTGTTTCCGCGCAAATAGCATCAATTTTACGCTCTATAGATTTCAGCAGGGCAGGGTTTAAAACCAAATCCTCAGGAGGATATCCGCAAATAAATAGCTCAGGAAAAACTATTAAGTCACTAGCGTTATTTTCTTTCCATGTTTTAATTATTTGCGCTGCATTACCATCAATATAACCTAGAGTAGGGTTAAGCTGCGCCAAGGTGATATTTAGTGGCTTAGTCTTATTATTGATGATAGATATGACCGATCCCATAATATCTTTAATCTTCACATATAGGGCGCGTATTTTTCAGCTCATCAGATATTAAAAACGCCATTTCCAAAGCCTGATTAGCATTCAAGCGTGGGTCACAATGTGTGTGGTAACGGCTTGATAAATCCTCATCCGCTATTGCGTGCGCCCCGCCAACACATTCCGTAACATCTTGTCCTGTCATTTCAAGGTGAACTCCGCCCGCGTGAGTTCCTTCCGCTCTATGAGCAGCAAAGAATCCCTTAACTTCCGCTAAAATCATATCAAATGGACGGGTTTTATAGCCCGATGATGACTTTATAGTATTGCCATGCATAGGATCACAAGACCATACGACGCTGCGCCCTTCCGATTTAACTGCGCGTAACAATGGCGCAAGGCTTGTCTCAACCTTGTCATGCCCCATGCGCGCAATTAATGTCAAACGCCCCGCAATATTTTCAGGATTTAAGATATCGATCAAACGGAGTAGCTCATCAACATCAAGATCAGGCGAGCATTTAAGCCCAATCGGGTTTTTAATGCCTCGTATAAATTCCACTTGCGCATTTTCAAGCTGATGAGTGCGCGCACCAATCCACAACATATGCGCGGAAGTATCATAGTAATCACCGCTAAGGCTATCTTGGCGCGTTAAGGCTTCTTCATATGGCAAAAGCAGCGCCTCATGAGAAGTGTAGAAACTTGTTTCCTTTATCGATGGAAAACTTTGCGAATTAATGCCGCATGCCTCCATAAAGCGTAAAGCCTCACCAATATTATTGGCTAGTTCTTGATAGCGTTCGCCAAGTGGAGAGTCTTTAACAAATCCTAAATTCCATTTATGCACCTTGTTAAGATTAGCATATCCGCCACTAGCAAAGGCACGCAGCAGATTTAGAGTTGCTGCGGATTGGTGGTATGCTTTAACCATACGGCGCGGATCAGGCTCACGCGATTCTTTGGTAAATTCAAGCGCATTTATATTATCACCACGATAGCTTGGTAGGGTAACACCGTCAATTGTTTCACTATCGCTAGAGCGGGGCTTTGCAAATTGTCCAGCCATGCGCCCAATCTTTACAATCGGCATAGAGCCAGCATATGTCATAACAACCGCCATTTGCAAAATAACGCGGAATGTATCACGGATTTTATTAGCATTAAATTCGGCAAAGCTCTCGGCGCAATCACCGCCTTGCAAAAGAAATGCTTTGCCATTGGCAACATGGGCTAAATGCTCTTGCAGTCTCCGCGCTTCGCCAGCAAAAACAAGGGGAGGGAGCTTTGATAACTCCTCTTCTGTAGCTTTTAACAAAGCCGCATCTTTATAAGTCGGTAGTTGTAATGCTGGTTTATTTCTCCAGCTATCTGTCGCCCAATTCATATTCACTCATCTTTTTATTAATTTTACACAAGCTTTTATGCATTAATTATTGCCTATAATCAATCTAATCTTTCCAGCGTTTATGCAGCCATAGCCATTGTTCTGGCTTTTCCTTTATCCACCCCTCCAAAAGAGCATTAGCATCTTTTATAACATCTTTTATTTCTAGGGCATCGCCATTGTCATCGAATAAATCAATAGGCTCGTAGGTTATAAGGCTGAAATCACAGCCTTTTTTGCGCACGCATCTTATAGGAATAAGAAGAGCATTATATTTCTGCGCTAGCTGCACAAAAACGGGATTAGTCATCGCAGCCATGCCAAAAAAATCAACTTCGATGCCTTCATTGTATTTTTGATCTATTAAAATACCTAAAGAGCCGTGATTTTTAAGGGTATTTATAAGAAGTCTGCCGCTTTTTCGAGATTTTGGGAATGCTTTTAACTTGCCGCCCATTGTCCGCGCTTTTTCAAGCAGCCTATCTGCCCATGGATTATTTGGCGCGCGATAAGTCAGATTAACCGCGTGGTCTAGCTGCATAAAAGTAGCTGAGCCGTTAATCTCCCAATTGCCGATATGTCCGCCAATAAATATAATAGGGCGCGGGTCATTTATATGACTTGCCAACTCCTCTTTGTTTTCTATGGTCGTGAGATTTGCGCCTATATGCTTTAAATGCGGGTATTCTGCTATTATGCGCCCTAAATTATCCCACATACCGCCAATAATCTTGTCCGCCTTATCTTGAGTAGTATCTGGCATAGCCTTCATAATATGGAGGCGCGCAGTGCGGCTCGTGCCAAGCTTTGCTCCTATATTACGCCCTAACCATCCACCGATATTAGATGCCGTTTTGGGCGGAAGTATTTTGAAAAATATAAATAAAGCATTTAGCAATATTCCTTCTAAAAAATAGCTAGCCTTCTTCATTTGCTAAGTCCTCGAAGTAGTTGCAATATATCTGCTTCATTTTTCCAAACTAGCTCTATTGGGAAATATTCGATAAACTCACGGTATTTATCGGGGATTCTCATATAGTCCTTTTCAGTTGTAATGAGCTTTGATCCGTTATCTTTTGCCTCTTTAATTAGCCGGTCTATTTCCTTTGGTGAAAATTTATGGTGGTCAGAAAATTCATGGAAAGAAGCTATATTTATATTATTTTCCAACAAAGTATCATGAAATTTCTGCGGATGAGCCAGTCCCGCAAACGCAATATAGGGGGCATCTCTATCAATCTTATCTATATTTGATGGTTTTATATATGCCTTAAATACAGGAATATTTTTAGGGATTATTGTCTTAATATCGCTTTCATCATCACCAATTATAATAACGGCATTGGCGCGTTTTAGGGCATCTTCTACAGACTCTCGCAAAGGACCCGCGGGAATCATCTTTCCATTCCCAAGACCAGTTTTTCCATTAATTACTATAAATGACAAATCCTTATAAAGGCTTTGATTTTGAAAGCCATCATCCATTAAAACAATATCTGCGCCCATATTATAAGCAAGCATTGCACCATCATAACGGCGTGCAGAAATTATTGTATTTGAATGACTTGCAAGCAATAATGGTTCATCCCCAGTTTCATTTGCGTCATCATGAACCGATATGCGTCTTGGCGATTTTTCTGATCCGCCATAGCCGCGCGATAAAAAATAGGGTGCATTATATATTTTGTGTTTTTCTATAAGTTTGTGCAAAGCTATGATGCTAGGGGTTTTACCGCTTCCCCCCGCCGTTATATTGCCAACGCAAATAACAGGAATAGGAGCTGTATTTGTAATGGCTTTACTAAGATTTAGCTTATGCCCGAGCTTATAAATAATGCTTAAAGGGGTCATTATGCGCTCTATTAATGGCGGAGTAGAGCGGCTATTCCTATACCAGAATTTAGGGGTTTTAATCGGCATTTAAAATACTTAATACAGGTTTTATTTCTGACATAACCCCATCTATAACATTGTTTTTATTTTGTGCATATTGCTTTCCTGCATTTTGTAGCTCAAGCATTTTATTATTATCACTAAGTAATGTTTCTATTACTAAGGATAGGTTTTCAGGTTTCTCTATACAAATAGCTGCTTTAGCCTTGTTCATCTCTTCGAAAATATCTTGTAGGTTTTGAACATTATTGCCATGAATTACGGCGCAGCCTAATTGCGCTGCTTCTATAGGATTATGTCCGCCACCGCCATCATCACTAAATGACCTGCCAATACAAGCAAGCGGCGCAAGCCTATAAAACAACCCAAGCTCACCAAGAGTATCAGCGATATATATATCATCATGCACATTAGGCAGTGATTTTTCGAAGCCTCTAAATTTTATATTAAGTCCAAATTCGCTGCATTTATTTTTTATATCATCTCGCCTATCAGGGTGGCGCGGCACTATCACGGTAAGCAAGTTAGGAAATTGCTTTTTAAGCTCAATATGAGAGCGGCATGCTATTTCTTCCTCGCCCGCATGGGTGCTGGCATATAGCCATATTACCCGCCCCAAAGTTATATCGCGCAGTTTATCTAAATTTACCTTGTCATATGTAAGGGCAGGGGAGCTATATTTTAAATTATCAGTAACTACTATATTTGATGCGCCAAGTGCGCTAAACCGCTTTTTATCTATATCAGTCTGACAAAGCACTTTGTTGAATGCCGATAACATTGATTTTGTTAATGATTTTAATAGTTTCCACGACCTAAATGATTTTTCTGACATATGCGCATTAATAAGAAATGCAGGAATTTTGCGGCGTTTAATCTCATGAAGCATGTTTGGCCATAATTCTGATTCCATCCAGATAACGCAATCAGGGTTCCAGTGATTTGCGAACCTAGCCACCCATTTAGGATGGTCTAAAGGATAAAATTGATGAAATGCTTGCGGTTTTGGGAGTTTTTCTTCCATTATTTGAGCGGAGGTAAGAGTCCCTGTTGTAACAATTATGTTTAAATTTTTATTTGATGCTAGGAGGTTATCGATAATAACTAATGTTGATTGCGCCTCACCTATACTTGCTGCATGTATCCAGATTAAATCTCCATCAGGGCGCGGCTTATCAATGATTGATAGCTTTTCCCGAATGCGATTAGGATCTTCCTTACCTGCCTTAAGGCGCTTGTTTAATATCGCTGTAAGTAACGGAGTGCTAAGCGCTGTTAATATTTTATATATTTGATACATGCACTAGGAGCGGTCTGCTAATTACCGTAACACCCTTCCGCAACATCGCTTCCACTAGGAACCAGAGGAAATCCACCAGGGTGATAACGACAACCAGGTTGTAAGCAGATTTTCTCATCATAACTTGCCGGGCCAGGACTTTGTCCTGAAACGACAACGCCTGTAGGTATGGGGTTGCCACTACAAGGGCAGTTAGCACCAGAACAAGTTTGCGGCGTTGTTTGCGCTTGATATGTTTGAAGAGGGTCATTTGTCCAAGGTCCTGTGCTTAATGCAGAGGCTAAGTTTGTTGCCCAATTACCCATTAATGGCATACAAGCGCTAGGCAAGTGACGCTTATCAAGCGGGTTTGTTGCATATTCGCTAAATGTATGAAAACCATCATATTCCGCGTCGTTTATAAAGTTAATACATTTTGCAGCATGCCATACTTGCTTCATTACATCACAGCTATATGAAGAACTTCCAGAATATGTGTCTGAAACTTTGTGTTGGATAGCTGTTCCAGCAGGGTGCCCGCTAAGTAAACTAAGGCTTGTATAGTTGCCACTAGCGAACGCTCCAATAGATGCTAATACTAAATTATTTAATGCATTATCCATGCTGCTAGTGTTTAATGGAGTTCCATAGTAATTGGTCTCACTTAACATTTCATCGGCGTGATCGCCGAGTTCCCACACTAACTGGTCAAAGCATGTATATTGCAATACACTATCTGGTTTTAGGATTATATTTTGATTTTGGGTTATTTCCCTTTGAGCTTCCAGCCAAGCACGAGCCGTTAGGGATTCATAATATGCGTTGTCGCATGGGCTGTCCGCAATTACTGATCCTGCTTTTGCAGCAAAAGGGGTTAATGGCAAAGAAAACGCAAATAATAGCAATAGCCATAAATAAGTCTTGCTTAATACTGATTTCATTTTCATATCCTTTGTCTTCATTATTTTTATACTCTATTATTCATTATAATCAAAATATTTATAAAATTGGTAGGCACAGTCCTGTACCCACAGCAGGTATTGGCGCCCCCCAAATATATGGAACTTTAATTGGTTGATAATAACATCCTGCATTTGGGCAAATATGATCAAAGTGAAATTCGTATGATCTTTCCATTGCGTCAATTCCACCAGATAATGAGTTTGTTATATTATATGTAATGACAGGAATCCCCGTAGGCAATGGCGCGGAGCAAATTATTATCCCAGTGACATTTCCAGTGCCAGGGATATATAGACCAAAACCCTTTATCATGTCTGTATATGTTTTCATTATATCGAATGATGAATACATATTTAATTGATCATTCACCGTCTCGCTGTCGCAGTTATTAGCAACCCTGATTATGTCATTTGATATGTCTGTTTCAACGCCAGAAACAGCGCCGCCAGCAGGAGGGCAGTTATTTACACCATCTAAATCCAAATTTAAGTCTACTCCTGTTATAGGATCAGTGTAGAATATGGTTTTTAGATCAATAGGCATTTTACTAAATATTCCACCACCAGATGATACATTTTCATATTTAGTAGTATCATTCCCCGCCTCAATTGTGTCATCAGACTCATTACCAGGTGAACATGATTGAGGAATAGAGCGCGGATCAAAATTCACTAAATGCTCAAACGATCTAAATCTGTCATCCTCACCAAAATCTATGCAGCGCGCAATATTCCATATAGTTTCCATATGGGTACATGCATAGCTATTAGCACCAATTTGGGATGTATTTATATCATTATCAATGATTATACTCTCACCCATAAAAGTATGGTCAAAATTATCATCAACATAATCTTGCAAAATATCAAACAAGAAATCTTCTAGCACATTGTCTAATCTTTCATCTGAAAACACGGAATGCATAAGTTGGTCTGGGAGCAGACTTGCTGGTGCTGTTTGGTTTATTATTGTTGTAGAGGCTGTATCATCTGCCGTTAACAATGAAACAGAAGTATTTGACCATTTTTGGCTTTCACTAAATGCTGTGCCAGCATTATGCGCCGCCATATTTATAAATTGGTCAAAGCAGGTATATTCGAGAACGCTGTCAGGCTTATGAATTATTTGTTCGCTCATAATGACTTCGCGGCTACCCTCTAGAAATGCGCGGCTGTAAATTTGGTTCATAAAGTTACCATCACATGCGCTGGTTGTTGCGCCTGTTACATTTGCGTGAGGAGCAGGCGTGCCAGTTTTTGCGCCACTAAAAGAAGCATTAGTTCCCGAATCTGTGTTGGTATATATATCATAGCCAGTGCATGGGATTCCAGGTGAGCAAGCAGCCATAACAGCTCTACCTCCAAGCGATATACCTAGAAATATAATAGTTACAATAATGAGGTTTAGTTTTAGCACTCTTTTATTCTGCCCCTATACTTACTCAATATTCATTATATACATTTTTTGGGACGGCGACCACATATATATATCAAAGTTATAATCATTTATTTCATTTTTGAATACCAATATGTCTTTTATGCCAAATGAAGATGTTTCACCAATGATAAGGTTTTTGGCTCTTATTTTAGATAATAATATAATTTTACCATCTTTTTCTGCAATAATGCTGTATATGCACTGGTTTTTACTAACCTCGCATGTCTTGCGTTTTAAAATATGCTCA
Organism: Micavibrio sp.; assembly: GCA_026989265.1. GTDB lineage: Bacteria > Pseudomonadota > Alphaproteobacteria > Micavibrionales > Micavibrionaceae > UBA1672. Next base: position 100,105 of record JALSJP010000001.1, on the reverse strand, counting down.
TCAATACCATCATTATTAAGGTCAATATTTGCTATATGATATAGCGATATATCTGTCTCATACACTTCCCCAAGCAGAGTGTTTATTTGATATTTCAGTGAAGGGCTTACTTTATCGCCAAAACTAAGCTGCTCCACAGCCATGACAGGGCGTGAAATCAATATTATAATTAGCAAAAATATTGTAAAAAACTTAAACAAGATCAATATCAAGTATAGCCATTTCAAAGCTAAACGACACTTCGCCTTCATCTTCGATCTTATAGATAAGCCCTATAAATTCGCCATCAACCATGACTTCGATAGAATCCGCTGCTTTTTCGCGCATTTTAACCGTAAGGTTAGGGGTTTTTAATGTGCGGTCAAGATAGGCTTTTAATTGTGCCATTTCTTCGGGGGTTATATTCATTTTAAATCCTCATGAAAAATTATTTGTTAGTCCATTTGATACGGCTTGTTGGCATGCTTTGGCAAGTGTTTTTCTGTTTTCAAAATCATGAGCCTTTACTGGTTCATGAAAAATCAGGAAAATTACTGCGCCGCGGCTTTGCGCAAATAGCCATAAATGCTCGCCAAGCGGTGTATCCATATTAATGTGCCAAGAGTATAAATCACGGTTCTCTTGGTTTGCAACAGGTTTGCTACCCACACTTTCCATTTTTATTGTAAATGGCTGCACATATATATCTTTTAAATTTTCTTTCATCGCGATAGAAAATAAGCTTGATTTAAAGGGGATAACTTCCCTGCCATCGGTTGAAGTTCCTTCGGGGAATATAATAAGGCTCTTCCCTTCATTTAGCATATTATCAAGATTACCCTTAGCTTGCCTAGCATCTGCTCTATCACGGCTTATAAATGCAGTTTGCTGTAATTTTGATAGTAATCCAAACACAGGCCATGACGCGACATCTTTTTTTGCAACAAATGAGGCGCGCAAAACGCTGCCTATAACGGGGATATCGAGATATGATAGATGGTTGCTAACATAAATGGTTTGAGCTTGATTGCTTGGTTTGCCGGTGATTTCTACTTTAATTTGGAAAATAGCACATACGGCTTTGTGCCAAATATATGGTAGAATATAAGCCCCGCGCCCTTTATGAAACAGCAGCAAAACCCACTGCAAAATCACAATAGGAATCGTTATTAATATAAATAAGATAAATTTCAAATATGGTTTCATTTTGGCATGGTCTTTTGAATTTTGCGTTCGTAATATTTACGGTATCTATCAGTCATAAGGCTAGTTTGCACCACTATACATACATCTATTGTATTGAATTGGTGGTCAATAACTGCGCCCTCGCCAATGCTAGCCCCTAGCCTTAAATAACCCTTAATCAAAGGGGGCAGGGAGGCAAACACCCTGCGCTCATTTATTGTGTCTTTTGGGACTATATTCATATCAATATGTTGATCTTGTAGGGCAATAGGGCGCATATCTTCGGGCGTTGAATGAAAGTGATGTAGATATGAAAGCTGACCTGCTATTTCATTAATATCAACGCCTTGAAAGCTAGCGCAACCAAATAGCAAATCGATATTATGATCGGTGATATAATCTGCTATGCCTTGCCACAGCAGGTTAAGTATGGGCTTTGTCCTATATTCGGCTAGCACGCAAGAACGCCCGAGTTCTAATAAAAACTGATTACTATTTAACAAGTTATCAAGATTATATTCACCGCTGGAATAAAAGTTACCGTGCTTTTTAGCAATATTCTGGCGGAGCAGGCGGTATGTGCCAACTATTTTTTCTGCTCCCGTTTGCTCGTCTTTTACAAGCACAATAAGGTGATCGGCTATCTCATCAAAATCATCAAAATCACGTTTTTGGGCAGCCATTTTAGGGCAGGGTTTTGCTCCATATTCATCATAAAACACTCTATAGCGCAGCTTTTGTGCCTCTTCTACTTCTTTAGCGTTGCGCGCAAGCCTGACATATGCGGTGGTGTTTTTATACATTTAAGGCATCCTAAAGGATAGGGGCGCATGGTCAAGAGCTTTTTAACTGGGGGTGTTATCATCTTGGGATCTAGGTAAAACATGCAAGTCCGCACGATCTGATCTCCAATTAATGGGCAGAGCAGATGCTCGCGGCTTATCCTTATTTCTTTTTGCACCCTCAACTAGATTTTTATATGACTTAGCAAGAGACTTATGCTCTTGCGCCTCTAATGCGCGTTCTCCATGCAGTGCGTCGTGATAGTATTTAGCCCCGCCACCAGTTTGTCCCCATGAGCCAATACCAAGAGCAAGCCCCCATATGCCTGCACCTATTTGAAGTATATTTCCTTCTAAACCATTCACGGCATATACAGATTCCGCGCCGCTCGCCCCCAAGCCAATTAAACCAACACCAGCAAGCCCCGTTGCAAAACCGAAGCCAAGCAAGGCTTTGCCTTGTTTAGGATTGTAGTCTTCTATGTTTTCAATGATATCGCTATAGCGCTTAGCCGCTTCTAAAGCTATATTTGCTTTAATTACGGTTGATTTTGGAAGCTCTGCGGTTTTCCTCTTTATAAACTTAACTTTTTCTTTATGGTGCTTGCGCTCCTCTCGGCGTTGCCTTGTTGAGCGCCTGTCAGTAAATATAGCCTTACTTGTGGTAACCCCATCAGCAACCCCGTCAAAAGCTTTCCCGGGACTTTTAAGGTCAGCAAAACAGCTTTTAGTAGCCTCAACATAAAAAGCCATGGTGTCTAAAACTGGTGATACAATATTATTTGTGATTGCTTTACCATATTTGTTTGCCACTTGCTTTAGCCTTCCGTCCATTTGCTGCACATCTTTGGCTGTTACTTTTTTGTGTGGAATCAAACCACGCTCTTTAGCTTGTTTCTCTGCATAACTCATAGCAATATTAAGCTCTTCAATATCTGTTATATGTATATCGCTTAGCTTGATATTCATTTCTGAAATGCGTTCTTTAACAATGTTTTCTGCATATTCGCGATTTTCATCTTTGTCGTTATTCTTATATTCTGCCCAAATTTTAAGCAACTCATGATATTCTTCATCACTTGTCTTTGCCTGTGCATGCAGCGTATATACAATAACTCCAGCTAGTGCGGTAAAAGCTAGTAATGGGATAGATTGCTCATATAATCCAACTAATGCTGGCACAGTATCGGAAACAATTTCCTTTCTTTTTGCGAGGTGATTTTCCTCAACATCCTTGTGTTTTTGCGCCAAAGAATGAACAATTAGAGCAATTGGCGTTTTTTCCTGCCAATAGGGATCGTCCCAACTATGTATTTCTTGGGAAGAGGCGCTTTTTTTAAAATTTGGTTTGATTTCATCCATCATACTATGGCGAGCATTCTTGATTTGGGGCATCTGTATCAATCATATCAAAGCCATTTTCATGGAGAAGCTGGAGAGCTTCAGTCTCCCCTCCAGCAAAATCAATTAGAGATGTAAATGAATCATCATCATCGTTTGTTGTTTTTATGGTTTCATAATTTGGGTGAGTGCCCTTAATACCCTTAGGCAGGTGTTCCCAATATTCTTTGATTAATAGGTCTAGCTGCTCTTTTGATATTGCACCGTCCCCATCTCTTAAAGCTATGATTTTATTGTCTATATCAAAAGCATTATCACCATATTCATTGCCTGAAATAAAGTCACAGATAGCCCACTTAAATTCACCTCCTTCAGTGAAAACAATAAAGTTAGTTGTGTATTCAACTGCTTCGGAATTATTGGTTGGTTTAACACTCATTTTATCACCATATTTATGTTATTTAATTACACATATGATAAAGCATCTATGCTACCTCAGTCAAGTTTATATGGAAAACATTTAGAGCTAGTAGATGTTTTTTCTTTTTATGCATCATCTTTGCTTGCAAAGTAAAAATTATTGGAGTATATTCCGCCTGCTTTTACGCAAACATGCGCCCGTAGCTCAGTTGGATAGAGTGCCTGATTACGGATCAGGAAGTCAGGGGTTCGAATCCTCTCGGGCGCACCATTTTATTATTCTGCAAGCTGCACTTTTGCGCTCAAGCCTTAACTTACTCGTGGAAAATCCTGTATAAACACCTCATATAAATGTCGCTGAAGTGTTCTCATTACTTTCAAAATAAGGCTTGCCAAATTCAACAGTTTGGCAGATAATAATCTATATTTTCCAGTCTAGAGATAAAACAATAGGGTAGTTAGTGGGTAATGAAATTTTTATTATTGTTATTGTTTACGATCATATTTTCAAGCACATCCTATGCAAATTCATGTTACACGAAGCTTGAAGCTGAAGCAGAACAAGGTATCCGCATTCATAGTGAACTTATGGTAATTGGTCTTAATTGCGCGCATATGGCAGACGCTAATGGCAATAACTTATATATGGAGCATAAAAAATTCACCACTAAGCATGAGAAATTATTTTCTACATATGAAAAAATATTAATGGATTATATGCGTGATAATAATATAAAAAACCCTGACAAGGCTATGCATAAACTTAGAACTGAGTTTGCTAATAAAATATCTAATGACGCAGCAGAAATGCGCCCTGATATTTTTTGCAAGACATTTGCATCTCGCATTGGGCAGGTTGCAAAAATGAGCGGCGCTACACTTCGCAGGTGGGCAGCCACGCCATTTGCTGGTCATGAAGTATCGAACCCCCTATGCGAAGGATAGCTTATGGAGCTGAGTAATATAGATAAAACTATTAATGAGTTTATCGAGCCAATATCTGCAAAAGCTAATGAAATAGTATTTTATAGTGTTCCTGTTGGCGGTGGGGCAGACTTAAAACTTATATTATTATGGCTTATTGGGGCGGGCGCATTTTTCACAATTTACCTTGGCTTTATTAATATTCGATATTTTGGGCATGCTATTAGTCTTTTGAAACCTAAAGAAAAAGATGCTCAAGATGGACAAATAACCCGATTCCAAGCCCTTATGTCATCATTGTCAGGGACAGTAGGGCTGGGTAATATTGGCGGCGTTGCTATTGCTGTATCCCTAGGCGGACCAGGGGCTGTATTTTGGATGGTAGTTATGGGCTTTATTGGTATGTCATCTAAGTTCACTGAAATCACATTGGCAGTTAAATACCGCACTCACCCTGATCCTGAAAATCCAGAAAAAATTGCTGGAGGGCCTATGTATTATTTGCGCGAAGCCTTCGATCGCAATGGAATGCACGGAGTTGGTGTGTTCTTTGCCGCTATGTTTGCTGTATTTTGCATCGGAGCATCTATTTCTGGCGGTAACATGTTTCAAATCAACCAAGCTTTCGCCCAAGTTGTTAATGTAACGGGCGGCGATAACAGCTTTCTAGCGGGTAGTGGCTGGATGTTTGGTCTGTTTGTGGCTGTGCTTGTTGGCGCGGTTATATTTGGCGGAATTAAATCTATTGCAAGCGTGGCATCGCGCCTTGTACCATTAATGGCGGCAATCTACATTATATCAGGTTTAGCGGTTCTTGGGCTAAATGCACATCAAGTGCCAAGTGCCTTTATGAACATTATAACACAAGCCTTTTCACCTGAGGCAGGCTATGGTGGATTTATAGGCGCTCTCTTGATAGGGGCGCAGCGGGCATTCTTCTCTAATGAAGCTGGAATAGGGTCTGCTGCTATTGTACATGCGGCGGCAAAAACCAACTCACCAGTATCCCAAGGAATGGTTGGAATGCTTGGTCCTTTCATTGATACTGTGGTTATTTGCAGCATTACGGCGCTAGTCATTGTTGTAACTGGCGTATATGATCAAGCCAATGGCATGGAAGGGGTGGAGCTTACCTCGCGCGCATTTGAAAGCGCCATTCCAGAGTTTAAATATATGCTTGCTTTGGTTGTTTGTTTATTTGCATTTTCGACAATGATTACGTGGTTTTACTATGGCATGAAATCATTAGCTTATCTATTTGGTGAAAATAAATGGGTTGGAATTTCTTTTAAGCTGTTATTTTGCTTCTCCCTTGTGATTGGGGCTTCGGCAGATATCGCAAATGTTGTTAACCTAACGGACGCAATGTTCTTTGCTTTGGCAATTCCTAATATTATCGCGCTCTATATATTCGCTCCTGAGATAAAAAGGGATGTTAAAAAATATATCCAAACCCTTAAAAACAAATAAAATTTACTTTTTGTAAAAGCTTATTGATTACATTATTTGTTGTGGCATAATGCGACATAGTAATTTGATGTTTATGTGTAAGGGGTAGTTTCATTGCAAGGGTCATCTAAGGTAAGTAAAACAAAATTTTGCGCGGGCATATCTGATATATCGGATGGTTATTCTGGCTTCATTATTGATCAGTGGGGCGTTTTACATGATGGTGTTAAGGCATATGATGGTGTCATTAATTGTCTGACAGAGCTTAAAGAGCGTCATAAATATATCATCATACTTTCAAATTCTGGTAAGCGCGCGCAGACAAATGCTGATCGCTTAAGTGAGTTGGGGATTACTTCTGATTTATATGACGGAATAATAACTTCGGGTGAGGTAACGTGGCAGGGGCTTGATGAGCAGTCTGAGGGTTATTTTAAAGATATTGGTAAGAAATGCGTATTGATAAGCCGAGGCGGCGATAGAACTATTGTTGATGGGCTTGATATTGAAGTTGTTGAAAACCCTAAAAATGCTGATTTTTTAATTATTAGCGGGAGTGATGCTCCTGATAAAATATTAGAAGATTATGAGCCTTTATTAAAAGAATCCGCACGTTATAATTTAAAGGCAATTTGCGCTAACCCTGATAGTTTGGGCATAATGGGCGGTCAAAATATTATGGGGCCTGGGACAATTGCTGCACGCTATAAAGATTTTGGAGGAATTGTTGAGTATATAGGAAAGCCGCATCAGCCTATTTATCAGCATTGCATAAGGTTACTTCAAAAAGAAGATATTTATCCTGGGCAAACAGTTATGGTCGGCGATACTATGGCTCATGATATCTTGGGCGGGTCACTTGCTAATATAGATACATGCCTTGTTAAGCGCGGGGTGCATTCTTCGGTATTTGGTGATAGTGAAGATCTTGCGGAAACAGATAGGGCGCTTAATATACTTGTTCGTCAATATAATGGTGTCCGCCCTAATTATCTTGTTGATGATATGGTTTGGGGTAAGGCATTGCCTGATCGTAAACATAAAAGACGCGATAAGTGAGCTTAAGTAAGTATAGAGCTGTTATTTTCTTAATGAGATTTATTATCCATTTCCACGCATTTTTTGGCAACATCAGGGTCTAGCAAAACCATCATGGCGGCTTTAATTTCAGGGATAAGCTTTTCTGTAGCGTCCTCTCCCAATTTTATAAGCTCTTCTGCTTTTTCAAATTCCATCAGCCCAATATGACCAATTGGTGGTCTTATGTGGATGTCGGGCGGTTCTCCAGCTAGCCTTGATCGAGTTAGGCGGTCTTGTATAATCCCAAGCCCTGAAACCATAACGCCAAAAAGGCTAGGGTCATTCTTTTCTCTACGGAAAAGGCGGCGAGATAGCGCGGAAGCTTTGAATTTCTTTTGCTGCTCTGGCGGGACATCACTATTATTAAACACGTCAAACCCTGCTATTGTTTGATAATTATTTCCTGCTTTAGTCGATTTACCAATAAGATCGGTGTTAAGGTCAATGGCTATTGTCATGCGTGCGCCAAGAGCTTGACATGGCGATATAGGGCATGGATTTACAAGCGCCCCGTCAACAAGGTTGCGCCCATCGATATTTACGGGAGGGAATACACCGGGCAACGCAAATGACGCTGTCATCGCATTCATTAAGTCACCATCTCTAAGCCATACCTCATGACCTGTGGCAAGGTCGGTTGCTATGCAGATGAATTTATGCGGTAGATCTTCAAATTTTGTATCGCTAAAATGCTCACCCAATGTTTTTTTAAGGCGTTTACCGCCAACAAGCCCTGCGCTGCGCACTCTGAAATCAAGATATGATAATATTTTAAGGCGGTTAAGTGATAATGCCCATTCTTCAAAATCATCAAGCTTTCCAGCAAGGTAGCAGCCACCAACAACTGATCCTATGGATGTTCCAGCAACGATAGAGGGAAATATATTGTGCTTATTAAGGACTTTTAACACCCCAATATGTGCTAGACCGCGAGACATGCCGCTTCCTAATGCTAAACCTAAACCAGCTTGCCCGTTTTCAATGCTAAAAGTCACAATATTTCCTACATATAGTTTAGTCTTTGATATTTTATCTTTTTCAATTATAACACAAAGACATTAATTTAATAAGCGTGATAGATGCTATAATGCAAAAAAATAAAGAGAACAAGTCCAATACTATTGAATTAGTCAAAAGACTTGCGCGGGAGTATCTTTCTCCATATTGGGGGCAGTTAGGAATAGCCATATTTTTCATGGCTTTTGCAGCAGCTATGACTGCGGTTATAGCTGCGCTGATGCAGCCCATATTGGATGATGTTTTATATGCAGGCAAAGCAGAAATGATTGTTCCCGTATCGCTTGCGGTTGCTGTGACTTTTGCTTTACGCGGCATTACAACATATATCCACACTATTTTAATGAACAAGGTAGGGCATCATATTGTTTCTGATGTTCAGGGGGATTTATTTTCTCACCTTATGCGCCTTGATATGGCGTTTTTCCATGCAAACCCAAGCGGTCAATTGCTCTCGCGCGTGGTTAATGATGTAAATGTCATGCGCTCTGCCGTTACGGGAAGTTTAACAGGACTAGGGAAAAGTGCGTTTACGCTTATATTCTTAATTGGTTTAATGTTTTTTAGGGATTGGAAGCTAACATTGGCGGCTTTCATTGTTTTCCCGCTATTATCTATTTTTGTTATATATATAGGCAGGCGTTTGCGGAAAATATCTAAGCATATTCAAAATGAGCTTGGGGGACTGTCTGATTTGCTATCACAATCTTTTCAAGGCATTAGACTTGTTAAGGCTTATAGCATGGAAGATTACGAGGTTAAAAAAGTCTCACGCGGTATTCATAGAGTTAGGGACTTGAATATTAAATCAATTAAAGTATCAACCCTTTCCACGCCAGTTAATGAAATATTGGTTGGTATAGTGTTTGCTGGAATTATTGCATATGGCGGCTATGAGGTTATCGCGGGGCGAACCACTCCTGGTAATTTAGCCTCATTCATTGCCGCATTTACTCTTGCTTATGAGCCAATGAAAAAGCTAGCTCGGCTTAATAATACTTTGCAAATAGGTCTAGGCGCGACAGAGCGCGTATTTGAAATGCTTGATAGAAAATCATCTTTGCAGGATAGCAATAATGCTGTGATTTTGGATAAAGGCGCACTTGATATTACCCTAAAAGATGTTGAGTTTTCTTATGAGGATACAATAAATAAAGCAGTAAACCGCGTATCTTTTACTGCTAAAGCGGGGCAAGTTACTGCCCTTGTCGGCGCATCGGGCAGTGGTAAAAGCACAATCATGAACTTAATACCGCGTTTTTATGATGTGCGCGAAGGCTCGGTTATAATAGGCGGTCATGATGTTAGGGATTTGGATCGCGGCTCATTGCGCAATAATATTGCTATGGTGGCTCAGGATATAACAATATTCAATGACAGCGTAATGGAGAATATTCGCTATGGTCGCTCTGATGCATCTGACATGGATGTTTACGAAGCAGCAAAAGCAGCCGCAGCGCATGACTTTATCGAAGGCTTTGACCATGGTTATCAAACCATAGTGGGTGAGAGAGGGGCTAAGCTTTCGGGCGGGCAAAAGCAGCGCATATCTATTGCGCGTGCAATTTTGCGTGATGCACCTGTTTTGCTGCTTGATGAGGCAACTTCTGCGCTTGATAATGAGTCAGAAAGATTGGTTCAAAAGGCACTTAAAGAGCTGGAGCGGGGCAGGACGACGCTGGTTATCGCGCATAGGCTTACAACGGTTCAATCTGCGGATCAAATTATAGTGCTAGATCAAGGGCGAATAGCAGAGCAGGGCAGCCATGAAGAATTACTTGCTTCTAATGGGCTTTATTCGCAAATGTATAAAACGGGGCTTAAGGGATAGGTAATGAAGATATTCCTCATAGGTGCTGCGCTGATATATGTTTTGTTTGTTGCCTCATTATTTGTAACACAAAGAACATTGATATATTTCCCCAATAATTCTAGACCTGCGCCAGTGCAAGGCGCGGAAATTATCAAGGTTACTACGCGTGATAATCAAAAATTAGAAAGCTGGTATTTTGCACCAAAAGATAGAACAAAACCAGTAATAGTGTTTTTTCATGGAAATTCTGGTAACTATGGAGACCGCCTATATAAGGTGCAATATTATTTAGAGGCTGGATATGGCGCTTTACTTGCGGGATATCGCGGATATGGCGGTAATTCTGGTGATATAAGCGAGCAAGGCTTTTACGAAGATGGTCGCGCTTATATAGATTGGCTTATGTCTGAAAAGGGCTTTCAATCGTCGGAAATAGTTATTTACGGCGAATCCATAGGGTCAGGCACGGCTGTTCAAATGGCTGTTGAATATAATATAGGCGGGCTTATACTTGAAGTACCGTTTTCAAGCCTGCAAGAAATAGCAGTCAAACAATACCCATTTGTGCCTGTTAAATATCTATTAAAAGATCGATTTATGAATATTGAAAAGATTGGAAATATAAGCGCTCCATTGATTATACTTCATGGCAATAAAGACCAAGTAATACCATTTTATTCGGCTGAAGAATTATTTAAAGCTGCAAAAGAACCAAAGAAATTCATAAATTTTCCTGATGGGGAGCATAATAATCTTTATGATTTTGGTGCGTCATCTCACATACTTGGTTTTTTAGCTGGTATTAAAGCAAAAAATTAGTAATATTGTAGAAAATAGGGAGATAACGAATGCCTTGCCACACGGCGATTGCCAAACAAAATATAACATCATCACCAAATGATAGCGTTGAAAAAGTTCTAAAGGACATTAAAAAAGCAAAAGTACTTGCCTCTGCCATTATTGATGATGATAGTGGTGAATTCTTAGGGCTGTTTTCTATGAAAGTGATGTTAAAAGCTCTCATACCTGTTTCTGTTCATGTTGCAGATGGCGTTGAAATTGATATAAAAGTTACAGCTGCACCGGGCGTGGCAAAGCGTTTGGGCAATGTTAAAACGCTTCCCGTATCAGAACTTATGGACAGAAAAGCTGAAACAGTTATGCCTGACACTCCTATGTGGGAGGGGATTAGCTTGCTTGTTAAGAAAGGCGCTCCGCTATCTGTTGTGGATAATAACGGCAAGTTTCGAGGTTTTATAAGCTACGAGTCATTAGTTAGTAATTTGGAAAACATACAATCAGCAGATAGTTAAGGATAACTTGACGTGAGTTTGAAGAAAAAAACTTTTATAGTTATTATTGCCCTCGTGGGTGCTGTTTTTCTTGCATTATCAAGTTATGTGATTGCTAAAGATAATGTCACGGTTAAGACTATTAATATCCCTCCACCAATTGAGGTGAATAAATTTTATATAGAGAAAAAGCCACAAAAACTAAAAAAAGCAGAGATTGCAATTCTAAGTGCTAATGGGAAGCTTCATAAATATATGGTTGAGATAGCCGTCACAGGTGAGCAATTGCGAATAGGCATGATGTTTCGAAAATATATCGAAGAAAATACAGGCATGCTATTTGCGTTCAAAGGAGAGGCGGAGCGCAGCTTTTGGATGAAAAACACGCTTATCCCCCTTGATCTTTTATTTATCAAAAATGACGGAGTTATAACTCATATACATCATATGGCTAAAGAGGGTAGCTTAGAGCCTATTAGGTCGAATGGCAAAGTTGCGGCTGTGCTTGAAATTGCAGGCGGAGAGGCAGAAATACTCGGGATTAATATTGGAGATCGAGTTTTATATAAAGATTTTTAGTTTATTCTCTTGCTGTTTTATAAGTCATCGTGTAGAAAACTTTAGTCTTTTAAGTCGGAGCGTGGCGCAGCCTGGTAGCGCACCTGTTTTGGGAACAGGGGGTCGGAGGTTCGAATCCTCTCGCTCCGACCATTTTAAATCTTGGAGATCAGTATTGTGAGCCAAGCAGATAGATGGAAAGACCTAGCCATTAAAGCTCAAGTCGGTGATAAACGCGCTTACTCAGAGCTGCTTAGCGATGTACTTCCCTTCATTAAGTTATCAATCACTAGCAAATTGGCCGATTCTAGCTGGGCAGATGATATAGCTCAAGATGTCCTCATATCGGTTCATAAATCCCTACATACATATAGTGCGGATCGCCCATTTAAACCTTGGCTTAACGCTATTATAAATTTTCGGCGCATTGATTATTTACGAAAACATTATAAGGCAAGGGAAGTTAAAGAGCTTAGCCAGAAAAATTCGGAAATTTTCCAGCCAAATGTAGCCTTTCAACAAAGCCTTAGCGAATTAGGTTATATAGAAAGAGCTGTTTCCTCTTTGCCGTTAAAGCAACAAAAGATTTTTAAGATGATGAAAATTCAAGGATACAGCGCAAAAGAAGTTGCAGATGAAATGGGCATGAGCGTCTCAGCTGTAAAAATAGCATCACATAGAAGCGTAACTAAATTAAAGGAAATATTGGGTAAATATGAGTAATTCAGAAGAGCTTATATCATCACTATCAAGTGACTTGAAAAAGGTTGATGCCATGCCTCACCCTTTAAAACGAGCTATTACCATTTTACTTATCGCGGCTACATATATGGCTGTTGCTGTGTTTGCGCTTGGCATGCGCTCTGATATCGAGGTTAAAATACATGACAACATATTTGTATTTGAGATGGCGTATATCTTTATAACGGCACTAAGCGCCGCTATTTGCTCTTCATGGCTTTGTGTGCCTGATGTTAGGGGTGCAAAGTGGATTCTGGCTACTCCTATAGTTCTGCTAAGTTTCGGCGTAATGTGGAGTTTTATCCATTTCGACATAGATATTCACAAAATAACCCACATAGAGATGCATCACTGTCATATTAAGTCTATTATATTCGGGACTGTACCAATTTTTGCCATATTGTTCTTTTCTGTAAAAGGGAGAACGACTCACCCTTATATGATGGCACTTATGAATATAATTTTTGTTGGAACGCTGGGATATATCGCCCTTCGTGTTGCATGCTCATCTGATAATGCAGAGCATATATGCTATATTCATGTTATGCCGTATTTATTGCTAGGAATTGCAATGGCGGCGCTTGGCAAGCATATATATCGCTGGTAGTATGTTCATAGTATTTAAAGGGTGTTTACCATGACTGATGTTAAAATTTATAAAGCTAGTAAAAATGTTATGCAATCAGGGCGCAGCCCTTCTAATTGGATTTTAGAGCATGAACCTAAGGGAACTAGGCGGGTTGAGCCGCTTATGGGCTGGACTTCTTCTGAAAATACATTAAATCAGGTGCGTTTGAAATTCCTATCGCGCGCGGGTGCTGTTGCCTTTGCACAGAAAAAGGGATGGAACTATGTGTTGCTAGCGGAGAATATTAGGCGGATAAAACCACGCAATTATTCTGATAATTTTAAATTCATTCCAGAAATGGGCGATAAAAAAGCTTGATTTATCTTGAGTTTTTATGCAGTTTACCGTTGGTAATTAATTATGATATTTTATGTGCGCCCTTAGCTCAACTGGATAGAGCACCTGCCTTCTAAGCAGGGGGTTACAGGTTCGATTCCTGTAGGGCGTACCATCTGCTTTTTAGATAATTAGTTGACCTCTCTAAAATTAATTTAAGTGACTTGATTTTCATGTTTAGTTCTATAGACTCTAAATGATTATTTTTAATTTAATGAATAGGCTTATTATGAGATTTTCAATACTACACGGATCATGTGGATTTTTCTTTACTATACTATTAGCTTTAATGTCATTTTCAGTGAATGCTTACGCCTCTCAAAAAGTCAAAAAAATAGAAATATCTGGTGCGCAAAGAATTGAAGAATCAACTATAGCCTCATATATGGATTTGAAAATTGGTGATAATATCGATAGTGAAGCTACTGACAAAGCGTTGAAATCTTTGTTTTCCACTGGTTTATTCGCTGATGTTAAGGTTAGTGAGGCTAATGGCTTAGTATCTGTGGGTGTTGTTGAAAATCCAGTGATTAATATTATTAGTTTTGAGGGTAATGATAAAATAAAAGATGACGAACTTCTTTCTGAAGTTCAATTGCGCCAGCGCCAAGTATTTACAAGGGCAAAAGTGCGTTCTGATGTTTCTAGATTATACCAAATCTATAGGCGGCAGGGGCGTTTTTCTGTACAGATAGAACCTAAAATCATTCGCTTAGATCAAAATCGCGTTAATCTTGTATTTGAAATACATGAGGGTGATATCACAAAAGTAAAAACTATTAGATTTGTTGGTAATGAAAATTATAGTGATAGAAAATTACGTAGCGTCATAAGTACAAAAGAAAGCTCATGGTATAAATTCATGACCAGCAGTGACCGCTATGATTCGGATCGTTTAAATTATGATCAAGAGCTTATGAGGGAGCATTATTTATCAAAAGGCTATGTCGATTTCAAAGTTGTTTCTGCTGTTGCGGAACTTTCAAATGATAAAAGTGGGTTTTTTATAACATTCACAGTCGAAGAAGGTGCGCGTTATAAGGTTGATGGTAATGAGGTTATCTCAAATATAAGAAATTTTGATGCTAGCGTGCTTGGCTCTTCCATCACTTTTGATGAGGGTGATTGGTATAATATTAATGAGGTTAAGCGCAGTGTTCAAAAAATGACGGATCAATTAGGAGATTTGCAATATGCTTTTGTTGATGTGCGTCCTGATATCCGCAAAAACCGTAAAAATCAAAGCGTTACAGTTGTGTTTATGATTAATGAAACTCCGCGTGTTTTTGTCGAGCGCATTAATGTAAATGGTAATATTAGAACTTTGGATAAGGTTTTACGCCGTGAGATGGAGCTTGTTGAGGGCGACCCATTTAACCGCTCTAAACTTGCTAAATCAGAAAGCAATATCAGGAAAATAAACTTCTTTGAGAGCGTTGATATTAATGTTTCTCAAGGATCTGCTCCTGACAAGACTGTGATTGATATAGATGTTCAGGAAAAATCAACTGGCGAGCTATCTTTGGGGGCAGGATTTTCATCTACTGATGGCCCTCTTGCAGATATAAGCATTCGTGAGCGTAACTTACTTGGTAAGGGGCAGAATCTCTTGCTTTCAACCACTATGGCGGGTAAGAAAAGTGAGTTTAACTTATCATTCACCGAACCATATTTCCTTGGGAGAGACATTTCTGCTGGTTTTGATTTGTTTCATACTACTCGTGATCTGCAAAAAGAAAGCTCTTATGATCAAAGACGTAGTGGCGGCGGGGTTAGGTTAGGATATCCGCTTTCTGAAAACTGGCGCCAGACACTTCGCTATAGAATGGAGCGCAATGCAATTGACAATGTTAATAGTAACGCCTCTCGTTTCATCAGGGAGCAGGAAGGGACGCGAACGACTTCTGCCGTGTCACAGCGCCTATTATACGACACTAGAGACAGCCGTATATTCGCTACTAGCGGCGCTATGTACTGGCTGAATACGGAGATAGCAGGCTTAGGCGGTGATGCTAAATATGTATCTGCCAAAACTGGCGCGTCATATTTCTATCCATTCTCTCAAAATGTGGTTTTAAATGTGCTTGGTGAGGGTGGAGCTATTCAATCTTACAGTGATAGTGATGTTGAAATTAACGAGCGCTTCTTCCTTGGTGGTTCTACTCTTCGCGGGTTTCAGCGCTCTGGCGTAGGGCCACGTGATAGGTCTACGGATGATGCGCTTGGTGGTAATTTCTTTTATCGCGGTAGTGTTGAAATTACATTTCCCCTTGGTCTACCTAAGGAGCTTGGTATAAAAGCACATACATTTAGTGATGTTGGTTCTCTTTGGGATATTGATGAGGTTAATTCAGGGCTTTTCGATGAAAATTCCATTCGCGCTTCTGCTGGTGTTGGCGTTTCATGGAAATCACCATTTGGACCAATCCGCCTTGATTATGCAGTCCCATACTCAAGTGAGGATTACGATAAAGAGGAAAAACTTAGATTCGACTTCGGAACTCGTTTCTAATTATAATATTTAAAAAAGTTAGGGTTAAATTATGAATGTTCGTAATATGCAATTTGCATTTTTTGCAATGTTTTTGTCATTAGCGATGGTTGTTGGGGCAGGTAAATCTTTTGCTCAGATCAATATCGCTGTCGTTGATGTGGAGCGGGTATTAGCCAAATCAAAGGCCGCAAAATCAGTGCAAAAACAAATAGATAAAAAGCGCAAAAGCTTTCTTGTTGATGTGAAAAAAACAGAAGAAAAGCTTCGTAGCGATCAACAAGATATCGAAGAAAAGCGAGCTGACTTATCAAAAGAAGAGTTTCTAGCTAGCATCCAAACTTTTGAAAGACAACGTATTGAGGCGCGCAGCTCTATTCAATCTAAAAAAGCATCACTCGATAAAGGTTATAACGAGGCAATGAATATTTTGACTAAGGCTATATTTGATGTATGCCAAGAAATTGCAGATGAGGATGGCATTGATCTTATTATTACGCGCCAAAACATAATAGTTGGGAGTAAATCTTTGGATATAACTCCAAAAGTTATGGAGCGCATGAATAAAAAGCTACCGAAGCTAACTCTTAAAAATAAATAGACTGTAATTTATGGCTGACCCTAATTTTTTTAAAAAATCCAAAAGCTTTTCTATTAAGGAAATATCAGAGATAACATCTTGTGATGTCTCTTCAAATTGTGATTCTGACCTTATTTTAGATGATGTTAACTCCCTTAAAAATGCAAAGCCTAATGAGCTAAGCTTTTTGGATAATATAAAATATAAGGACGATTTTGCAAAAACCAGCGCAGGGGCATGTTTTGTATCACCTGAAATAGTGCCATTTGCACCTGATAATGTTATTTGCCTTGTAACAAAATCCCCGTATAAGGCTTATGCTTTGGCGGCACAGGCATTTTATCCCGATACCATTCCCCAATCCATTGCTGATGAACAAATAGCAAGCAGCGCATATATTGATGAAAGCGCAAAACTCGGCAAGGGCGCGGTAATAGGTCATAATGCAGTTATTTGCAAGAATGTAGAAATCGGCGATAATGCTTGGATCGAGGCTGGCGCGGTGATTCAGCATAATGTTAAGATCGGCTCTAACTGCCGCATTGGCGCGAATGCTACTATTTCTCATGCACGGATAGGTGATAATGTTAGAATTTATACGGGCGCGCGGATCGGTCAAGATGGCTTTGGCTTTGCGATTGACCCCACTGGTCATGTGAAAGTGCCGCAGCTTGGGCGCGTTATTATTGGCGACCATGTTGAGATTGGCGCAAATACTACGATTGATCGCGGCGCAAGTCCTGACACTATTATAGGGCAGGGGAGCTGGATAGATAATCTCGTACAAATCGGGCATAATGTTGAGATTGGGCGCGGCTGTGTTATTGTTGCTCAGGTGGGTATTTCTGGCTCTACCAAGATTGAGGATTATGTTGCTATTGGTGGGCAGGTTGGTATAGCTGGTCACTTGAATATTGGTATGGGAGCAAGGATAGGCGCGCAATCGGGAGTTATTAGCGATATCCCAGCAGCGCAGGAATATTTAGGCTCACCCGCAATGCCAAAAGGGCAATTTTTCAGGCAAGTTGCCACGTTAAATCGCTTGATTAAAAAGAAAAATAATAATGCAGGAGCTAGTAAAAAATGAGTGAAGAAAACAACCAAAAAAATAAAGTAGATATCGATATTAATAAAATAATGGAGATGATACCGCATCGCTATCCTATTTTGTTGATTGACCGTGTGCTTGAGCTTGAGAGCGGGCAGGGCGCTGTTAGCCTTAAAAATGTTACTATTAATGAACCTCATTTTATGGGGCATTTTCCAGGATTTCCCGTTATGCCAGGGGTTTTGATTATTGAGGCTATGGCGCAAACAGCGGCTCTTGTTGTTGTGGATTTTATGGGCGATGATGCCGCGGGCAAGGTCGTCTATTTCATGAGCATAGATAGCGCGAAATTCAGAAAGCCAGTCACACCAGGGGACAGCATGCATATCCATGTCAACAAAATACAATCGCGCGGGCCTGTATGGAAATTTAAAGGCGTTGCAAAAGTCGGTGATAAAATCTGCGCGGAAGCAACATTCAGCGCCATGATTACTGATACCAAAAGCAAGTAAGCCGAAATATTTGGTAATAAAGCGTGACTTGTCCTTTTGCTGCAAAGCATTATTATTATAAGCATCTAAACTAACCCCTTGAAGAGCAAAATATGAGTTCCAAAATACATCCCACCGCTATAATCCATGATGGTGCGACAATTGCTAATGAAGTTGAGATTGGACCTTACTGCATTGTTGGTGCTGGTGTTACATTGTCTGAAAATGTGGTTTTGGTTTCCCATGTCCATATCGAAGGTTTAACAACGGTCGGATGCGGAACTAAGATTTATCCTTTTGCCTCTATAGGAACGCCGCCACAAGATTTGAAATTCGCTGGTGAAAAGTCAGAGCTTATTATCGGGAAAAATAATACTATACGAGAGCATGTCACAATTAATCCAGGCACTGCTCATGGCGCGATGAAAACGGTCATTGGCGATAATTGCTTGCTTATGATGGCGGCGCATGTTGCTCATGATTGCGTGATTGGTGATAATGTTATTATGGCAAATAATGCAACTGTGGCGGGGCATGTTGAGGTCGGTGATAACGCTATAATTGGCGGGCTATCTGCTGTGCATCAATTTGTCCGCATTGGCGAGCATGCTATTATTGGCGGTATGTCTGGCGTTGATAATGATGTTGTGCCATATGGTCGCGTTAAGGGCGAGCGAGCATCCTTGGCGGGGCTAAATCTTATTGGGCTAACGCGCAGCGGCTTTGACAAAGGCGACATAAAGCAAATACAGCGCGCATTTAATAAATTATTTAGTGATGATGATACATTCGATCAGCGCACAGAAATGGTTTCCAAAGATTTTTGTGATGATGATTTAGTCATGTCTATTATCAAATTCATCAAAGAAAAAGACAAGTTCCCGATATGCCAGCCCCGCAAAAATTAAATAAAGAATTAAATTTTGATAAAATCGGTATTATAGCTGGCGGGGGAAGTCTTCCTTCGCATCTTATTTCTGTGTGCAAAGAAAAAAATATAGAGCCATTTATCGTTGGATTTGAAGGTCAAACAAATGCAGACATAATGAACGAAAATACTCATCTTTGGGCTGATTTTGGGTCGGCAAGCAATATTGTTAGCTTCTTTAAATCTAACGGAGTATCCAACCTTGTTTTAATCGGAGGGGTTAAACGCCCGCCATTTTCGGAAATAAAACCTGACTTAAAAGCCATAAAGATATTATCTAAAATAGGGCTGCGCTCACTTGGGGATAACGATCTTTTAAGCGCACTTAAATCAGAGCTTGAGCTTGAGGGCTTTTCGCTACATGCTATGCATGATATATGTGATAACCTTCTGATAACAAAGGGCAGTATTGGGTCTTTTGCGCCAAAACCAGAGCATGACATCGATATTAAGCTTGGTCTTAAAACCTCTCAAGCCATAGGATCAATGGATATCGGGCAATCGGTTATCGTGCAAGCTGGCATGGTTATTGGGGTGGAAGCAGCCGAAGGCACTGACGCACTTATAAAAAGATGCGCTAGTCTGTTGCAAAATGGCGGCGGGGCTATCCTTGTTAAAACCTGCAAGCCGCAGCAAGATAAAGCACTTGATATGCCAACCATTGGCGTTGATACTGTTGTAAATGCTCATAAGGCTGGGCTTTGTGGCATTGTAGCTCAGGCTGATAATGTTATGATTGTTGATTTAAAAAATGTTGCTAAATATGCAGATAAATATAAAATATTCGTTTATGGCGTTCCTATTGAAAATTAAGTTTAAAATAAATGATAAAGGTCTTTGAAATATGAAGTTTTTTTTTATAGCAGGTGAGGATTCTGGCGATGCTCTTGCTGCGCCGCTAATTACAGCCCTGAAAGAACAATATGGGGATAGCACCGAATGCCTTGGAGTTGGTGGAAATTTGATGAAACAAGCTGGCTTTGATGAGCTTTTGCCTATGGATCAGATTTCCGTTATAGGCATATGGGAGGTTATTCCCAAAATCCCACAATTATTAAGCCTAAACAAAAAAATTGTTGAAGAAATTGAAAAGCAGCAGCCTGATGCGGTAATTACCGTTGATTTCCCTGATTTCAACTTTATTCTTGCCAAGTCTTTGAAAAAACGAGGAATATTTAAGGGTAAGATTATTCATTATGTCGCGCCAAGCGTTTGGGCGTGGCGATCTGGTCGCGCTAAGAAAATATCAGAATTTCTCGACGGCATATTATGCCTTTTCCCTATGGAAGTTGAATATTTCACTAAACATGGGCTGAAAGCCGAGCATATCGGTCACACTCTTGTTTCTAGCAATTGCAACGAAGCTTCTGGATCTATGTTTAGAGAAGAAAACAGCATTCCACCAGAGGCAAAAACGATTGGCTTATTCTTTGGTAGCCGTGAAAGTGAATTTAAGTCTTTAAGCAAAATTTTACTTGATGCTATGGCTCTTATTGATGAGGCAGAGGATAATATTGAGCTGCATATTATTGCGCCAACCTTGCCAAAACTTGAATATCAGGTGCAAAAGCTCTTGGAAGGATTTAGCTTGCCTGTTTATGTAAATACAAACCCTTTGATGAAATGGCATGCTTTTAAGGCTTGTGATGTTGCTGTTGCTGTATCAGGAACGATAGCACTAGAACTTGCCTATGCAGGCGTTCCGCATATTATAGCATATAAAATCAACCCGATAACTGCGCTTATACTGCGCTTTATGGTAAAGGTTAAATATGCTCATTTAGCTAATATATTATTGGATAAGCCAGTTGTGCCTGAACTTTTACAAGGTAAATGTAACGCTGTAAATATTGCTGAAAATATATTTGATCTATTGCAAGATGATGGTAAATGCCAAGAGCAAAAGGATGAGTTTAAAGCTCTTGGCGCTTCATTAAATAATAAAGAGAGCGTTCCTCCGCCTAAAAAAGCAGCGGAGTTTATTTCTAAAATTATTAGGGGCTCTGTCCCAGATAATGCATAAAATGTGTTATAAGGGCAGTCATAAGAAAGAGCAGATTAAATAGCTAGATTACCGATCTTTAATATCCACATAAGGTCTTGATTTTGGGCCTGTATATAGCTGCCTTGGGCGACCAATGCGTAAAGATGGCTCTTCCAGCATTTCTTTCCATTGAGAAATCCAGCCAACAGTGCGCGCTACGGCGAATAACACAGTAAACATGCTTGTTGGAAAGCCCATAGCTTTCAGTATTATGCCCGAGTAAAAATCAACATTAGGGAATAGTTTACGCTCAATAAAATAATCATCTTCAAGCGCAATGCGTTCCAGCTCCATCGCTAGTTCAAGGTGAGGATCGTTAATCCCTAAATCCTCTAGCACATCATCACATGCCGCCTTTAAAACATTTGCTCTAGGGTCAAAATTCTTATAAACACGATGCCCAAAACCCATTAGGCGGAAAGGATCATCTTTGTCTTTTGCGCGTTCAATAAATTCAGGAATGCGATCAACCGAACCAATTTCATCCAGCATTTCCAGCACAGCTTGGTTAGCTCCTCCATGTGATGGCCCCCAAAGAGAAGCAACTCCCGCAGCTATGCAAGCAAACGGGTTGGCTTGCGACGAACCAGCAAGGCGCACTGTTGATGTTGACGCATTTTGCTCATGATCGGCATGGAGTATGAATATTTTATCCATAGCCCGCGCCAATATAGGGTTTACTTTATATGGCTCGGACGGAACGGCAAAACACATATATAGAAAATTCTCGGAAAATGATAAATCATTGCGTGGATACATAAATGGCTGCCCGATTGAATATTTATATGTCATGGCTGCAAGTGTAGGCATTTTTGAAATCAGGCGATGCGCCGATAATTCGCGCTGTTTTGGGTCATTAATATCAAGGGAGTCATGATAAAAAGCAGATAACGCGCCCAGCACGCCGCACATAATAGACATTGGGTGCGCATCACGCCTAAAGCCACGAAAGAAAAAATTAACCTGCTCATCAACCATGGTGTGGTAAGTGATTGTGTTCTCAAATTCTTCTTTTTCTTCCTTGTTTGGAAGGTCGCCATATAAAAGCAAATACGAAATTTCTAAATAGCTGCTTTTCTCTGCTAAATCAGCGATCTGATAGCCACGATGTTGCAAAATTCCTTTTTCACCGTCAATAAATGTTATACGGGATTTACAGCTCCCCGTGGCGGTGAAGCTTGGGTCGAATGTGAAATGCCCCGTTTGCGCGTATAATTTGCGTATATCAATAACGGGAGGGCCTTCACTGCCTTCTAAAACAGGGAGCTTAACACTCTCACCAGTTTCATCATTTGTAAGAGTAAATGTTTTATCTGTTTTAGGGTTGTGAGCCATGATTTCATCAGTCCTTGAATATTTTTGAGCGCAAGAAAGAACTTCCAGCGCGAAGGTAGGAAGGACATAATAGTACAAATAAAGCTTTTTGGCTATAGCTTATCTATCAATAGCCGCTTGAATGCGTATGCATGTTTCTTGTGCGCCCAAAATTCCTGCTGCATGAAAAATTGATGGCGATACGATGCTTCCCGTAAGTGCAGCTCTAAGTGGCATTGCAACTTTTCCAAGCTTGCCGTCTTTAAGCTCATCTGCAACTAATTTGCAAATTTCTTGAACTTTATCTGCAGTGAGGTTATCGGATTTCTCAAACTCAGCTTTTAAGGCTTTTAATATATCATCTGCACCATCAAGGTTTTTAAGCGCTTTTTCATCATAATTAAATGGCGCGGTTTTAGCGTAGAACGCCGAGTCATCAACAAATTGCAGCAATGTTTTTGCGCGCGATTTTAGCTCGTCAATTCCTTGTGTTATGCGAGTTTTAGCAAGCTCATCAAGCGTAATATTATGACGGCTTTGATAGAACGGTAATGCTTGCTCTATTAGTTTTTCAGGAGCGCAAGCATTTATATAATGCGCGTTTAGGCTATCAAGTTTGGCAAAATCAAATTTTGCAGGGGCTTTGCCAATATGCTCAAGGTCAAACCACTCTATAGCCTTATCAATAGGAATAATTTCATCATCACCATGAGACCAACCAAGGCGCAGCAAATAATTCACCAATGCTTCGGGGAGATAGCCCATTTCTCTATATTCCTGAACGCTTTGAGCGCCGTGACGTTTGGAGAATTTTCCACCATCCGCGCCGTGAATAAGTGGCAAATGCGCGAATATCGGAGCGTCCCAGCCAAGCGCATCAAATATGATCTTTTGACGGAATGTGTTGTTTAAGTGATCGTCGCCGCGCATGATATGCGTTATTCCCATATCGTGGTCATCAACCACAACCGAGAGCATATATGTGGGCGTTGAGTCGCTTCTTAAGATAATAAAATCATCAAGTTGATCGTTATTTACGCTAACCTCACCTTGGACTTTATCATGGATAATTGTTTGCCCATCTTGCGGAGCTTTCACCCGCACAACGGGTGATATACCCTCAGGAATTGGCAGGTTGCCATCGCGCCATCTTCTATCATAAAAAGTCTTACTCCCATTTTTGCGGGCAATTTCACGCATTTCTTCTAGCTCTTGCGCAGAGCAGTAACAATGATATGCACTCCCGTTATCAAGCATTTCTTGCGCGATCTCGACGTGACGCGCTTGGCGTGAGAATTGCGATACAATTTCTCCATCATGATCTAGCCCTAGCCAGCTAAGACTATCAATAATGGCCTCTACGGCGGCATTTGAATGGCGCTTTCTATCTGTGTCTTCGATTCTAACAACAAATTTGCCGCCAGATTTGCGAGCATATAAGTAATTAAAAAGCGCCGTCCTAGCATTACCAACATGCATAAATCCTGTAGGGGATGGCGGAAAACGTGTTACAACAGACATAATATAAAATCCTTATTTTTGAAAAGCAGCGCAATGTATCATGCAAAATGAATTCATGCAAAACAAAGAAATAATAGAATGGTTTGAGGGCAAGCTATTCAGCCAAAAGGAAAATTCTTTCCTGTGGTATCCTGTGTTTTTCGCGCTTGGGGTTGCTGTTTATTTTTCTATCCCTTTTGAGCCGCCATTGATTTTATCTGCATTTATATGGAGCTTTGCCGCCGCCATTTATTTGCTCATAAGGACATTAAGAGATAAGAGCGCATTGCTTCATCTTGTTGTTTCTGCTTCGTTTTTTGTCATTCTAATATTGTCAGGATTTTTAAGCTCTAACGTGCGAACTAATGTGATAGCCACCCCAATTATAGAAAAAAAGCTAGGGCCCGTTGATATCATTGGAACTATTATATCAATTGAAAAGATGGAGGAGGGCAAGGGCAGACGAATTATCATTGAGAATTTGGAGATAGAAAAGCTAGCAAAGGATAAAACCCCGCGCAAAATAAGGCTGCGCCTGCGCGATAATATTGGCGACGTTAAAATAGGGCAGCGTATAAAGATTTTAGCTCTGCTTAACCCTCCTTCTGCGCCCATACTCCCCGATGGTTTTGATTTTCGGCGTTATTTATACTTCCAAGGAATTGGCGCGGTTGGGTTTATTTATAACGCCCCTGAAATCATTAAAGATGCTAATAAATCTACAAATGTTACAGAAGTTTTACGCAATTATATAGCTAGTCAAATTTCTGATAATTTAACGCCACGGCAGTCTAGCATTGCTCTTGCGCTGATTGTAGGGCAGAAAAATGCGCTTTCTGGCGACGATAAGCAAGCGGTGCGCGACGCTGGACTTGCTCATATGCTTGCTATATCTGGACTTCATGTTGGGTTTGTTGCTGGCGCATTATTTTTCTTCTCACGCTTGTTTTTAAGCTTTTTTGTAAATTTTGCTATGCGATATTCTATTAAGAACATTGCCGCTATTTTTGCATTTTGCGGGGCGGTTTTCTATATGATTTTGGCAGGAAGCACCGTGCCAA
The DNA here is from genome assembly GCA_026989265.1 of Micavibrio sp. Taxonomy (GTDB): domain Bacteria; phylum Pseudomonadota; class Alphaproteobacteria; order Micavibrionales; family Micavibrionaceae; genus UBA1672. The sequence goes on along the minus strand of JALSJP010000001.1, from coordinate 75,103 downwards.
CGCAAAGGGCTGTGCTTATGATTGGTATAGTTTTTTTGGCAATTATTATTAATCGCTCGCCAATATCATTGCGTTTGGTTGCGTTTGCGGCGTTAGTCGTTTTGATTATCGCGCCTGAAAGCTTGCTATCGGCTAGTTTTCATATGTCATTTGCAGCAGTTATTTGTTTGATTTACTTCTATGAAATAACGCGCAAATATTGGATGAAATGGAATACTCAAACTGGTTGGTATAATAAGGCTTTGCTGTATTTTATTGGGGTTTGCATGACTACGGTGGTGGCGAGCATTGCAACCGCGCCGTTTTCGCTCTATCACTTTGGGCAAGTGTCGTATTTGGGGTCGCTTGCAAATTTTGTCGCTGTGCCATTGTTGGCATTTGTTATTTTGCCATTTGCCTTGCTAAGCCTCATTTTCATGGTGTTTGGCGCGGCATATTTCCCGTTACAAATAGTGGGGCTTGGCATTGATTATATGCTTGATATTGCCTATTGGGCGGCTTCGCTTCCAAATGCTGTTATCCGCATATCGGCTTGGGAATTTGGCTCATTCGCTATTTTTGTGCTGGCTGCTTTGTTTGCAATAATGTGGAAAGGGTGGGGGAAGCTTATTGCTATTCCCATTATGATTATGGCTGTAATTCAGGGCTATAATGGAGTTCAGCCAGATATTTTGGTTTCCTCGTCGCATAAATTATTCGCATTTAAGCAAGAAGAGGGCGATATTTATGTTTCCTCGCGCCGCAGTGAGCGATTTGTGCGTAAAAATTGGGTGAAACACTATGGACTAAAAGAGGGCGATGCTAAATTATTACCATATAAGGGCGGCGCTAGTGGGATTAGTGACTTCTACACTTGCGGCGAAAATGGTTGCCGTTTCGAGATTAAGGGCAAAAAACTATCATTCATTCGCAATAGCTATATCCAATCGCAAGAATGCAGTTGGGCAAATATTATAATCTCTATTCCGCCTATGCGCGCTGATTGCAGATCAAATATTGTAATAGATAAATTCGATAGCTGGAAAAATGGTGCATATAGCATTTGGATTAATGATAATGACGTTACAATTAAAAATGTAGCGCAAAGCACGTCAAATCGCCCTTGGTCTGTTTATGGCTATTAACCCTGCCTATAACAACATGTTAATAGGTAATGTATTAATGTTTAGTGAAGGAAAATGGCGGACAGACAGGGATTCGAACCCTGGGTGGGCTATAAACCCACGCTGGTTTTCAAGACCAGTGCATTCAACCGCTCTGCCATCTGTCCAGCTATTACGATTTGTATAATCAAGTTTCACTTTTTAGACAATTTTATGTATGTCTGTCTATAGTAAATATAAAAAAATACAGTTTTTGTAAGAAATAGTTGTTCTTAAGATGATTTATCTTGTTTGGTTGGAGTACAGCCTTTATCTTTGAAGTCATATTTAAACTATATAGAGATGATTCTTATTATGATGAATAAATTTATATTATTAATATTGCTGTTTTTGCCATTAACGGCGCATGCAGATGATAAATTCGATATTTGGCTTGATGAATTTAAAAAAGAGGCTTCGGCTAAAGGGGTTTCCTCTGATATTATCGAGGTGGCGACAAAGGGCATAAACCCGATTCCCCGTATCATAGAGCTTGACCGCAAGCAGCCCGAAGGCACAATGACATTTGAGCAATATCTAAATCGCGTTATTAATGACGCTCGGATAGCGCAAGGTCGCAGGCTATATGCTGAACATAGAGAATTGCTTGATAGCACAGCTAAGAAATACGGCGTTCCAGCGCAATATATTGTGGCTCTTTGGGGGCTTGAGACTAGCTATGGCAACAATACTGGCGGGTTTAAGGTCGTTGAGGCTTTGGCTACGTTGGCATATGACGGCAGGCGATCCAAGTTTTTTCGGGCAGAGCTTATAAATGCGCTGAAAATACTAGATGCTGGTCATATAAAACCCAAAAACATGAATGGCTCATGGGCGGGAGCGATGGGGCAAAACCAGTTCATGCCTTCAAGCTTTAATGCTTTTGCAGTTGATGGAAATGGAGATGGCAAGCGCAATATTTGGACAAGCCTTCCTGATGTTTTTGCCTCGACTGCTAATTATTTGAGTAAAAGTGGCTGGATTGAGGATGAAAAATGGGGGCGGCGCGTAAGTATTCCTGCATCTTTTTCAAAAGATATGGTTGGTTTAAAGGTTAAACATGATTTATCCACATGGAAAAATCTTGGCGTAAAGCTTCCTAATGGCTCTGATATCCCTGTGATCGAGGGCATGAAAGCATCTATTGTTGCGCCCGATGGGGTTAAGGGCAGGGCTTATTTGGTCTATAATAACTTCCGCACGATTATGAAGTGGAATAAATCAACTTACTTTGCAACGTCGGTTGGCTTGCTTGCTGATAAAATCGCGATCGGTAATTAGATGAAAAAGATAATATTAATTCTTTGTTTATTCACCCTGCCATTTGTTAGTGGCTGCGCAAGAATTGAGCTAGCCTCACATTTTGGTAAAAAAATGATGGGAACTCATGCCCATAGCAAAGGATATTATAAGATTGGATCACCTTATAGGATTAAGGGAATAAAATATTACCCCGCTGTGGATTATGATTATGATAAAAAGGGCATTGCCTCATGGTATGGCCCTAATTTCCATGGGAAAATGACGGCTAATGGCGAGACTTACAATCAAAATGATTTGACCGCGGCGCATAAAACCCTGCCACTTCCAAGCATAGTGCGTGTTACTAACCTTGATAACGGCAAATCCATTATTGTGCGCGTAAATGATAGGGGGCCTTACGCAAGGGGGCGAATTATTGATATGTCCAAGCGCGGGGCAGAGCTGCTTGATTTCAAGAGAAAAGGCGTTGTTAAAGTGCGTGTCAAGGTCTTAGAAGCAGAAAGTCGTATGGTTGCAAAAGCCGCGCAAAATGGACAAGACACACGCGGGATGGAAATTCCAATGAATAAGAGATCATATAAAACACCAGTAAGGCTAGCGAGTGAAAGCAGAGTTATTCCTGGGCATATAGAGGGCGGCAACTTCTACCCTGATCCCGTTATTTCAGAATATGCGGTAGGTACTCCTAAAGTATTTATTCAAACAGGGTCATTTACTTCGCGCTCAAACGCTATGAAATTTGCAAGCTCTTTGGATAAATATGGGCGCGCGCGGGTGCATTCCATTACAATTGATGGAGCTAAATATTATAGGGTGCGCCTTCCTGCCCCTAACATCACGGCGGCAGATGGTTTGTTAGAGCGGGTGTTGGCTGATGGTTATAAAAACTCACGTATAATCGTGGATTAAGAAAGAGAATCTAATGATAAGAATATTTTTTTTCCTGTGCTTGTTGTTTCCTAGTGCGGTTTTTGCTTCCAATATTGAAACAAAGGCAAAGCAAGCTATTATAATTGATTATAATACGGGAACTATTTTGTTTGAAAAGAATGCGGATGCGCGGATGCCTACCTCTTCGATGAGTAAAGTCATGACAATGTATCTTGTGTTCGAGGCCTTAAAGAAAGGCAATATATCGCTTGATGATACGTTTTTAGTTAGTGAAAAAGCTTGGCGCAAGGGCGGATCTAAAATGTTTGTGCCTGTGGGCAAACAAGTAAAAGTCGAAGACCTTATTCGCGGCGTTATTATTCAATCTGGTAATGATGCAACCATTGTTTTGGCAGAAGGGCTTGGCGGTGATGAAGATTCTTTTGCCGCTGCGCTTAACATAAAAGCTAAAGAGCTTGGCATGAATAACTCACATTTCATGAATGCTAGTGGCTGGCCTGACCCTGATCATTACTCAACCGCTCGTGATCTAGCAATTCTTGCGGCGGCTATGATTAAGAATTTCCCTGATTATTACGGATATTACGCGGAAAAAGAATTTACTTATAGCAAAATAAGCCAAGCAAACCGCAATCCATTATTATACGCAAATATTGGCGCAGATGGGCTTAAAACTGGGCATACAAAAAATGGTGGATATGGTCTAATTGGCACAGGCGTAAAAGATGGGCGGCGCGTCATAATTGTTATTAATGGTCTTGCTAGCAAGGCAGAACGCAAGCAGCAATCCATCAAATTGCTGCAATGGGGCTTGAATGGATTTCGTAATATATCGCTATTTGATGATGGCGCTGATCTGGATAAAGCAGAGGTTTATTTTGGAACAAGAGATTTTGTAGGGCTGCGCGCTAAAACGTCTCTTAATATTATTGTGCCTAAATTACTTGAACGCGATTTGAAAATTGAGGTCAAATATAAATCCCCCCTAAAAGCACCAATTTCAAAAGGGCAAGAAGTCGGCACTGTAATAATTCATACCCCTAAAGGCGAGGCAATAAAAGTCCCTTTGATAACAAGCAACAGCGTTAAAGAAATGCCATGGTTTGCAAAGATAATCGCAAAGGCTCGGCTTTTGACTACTGGACAGGGATATTTGGACTAATGCCTAATAAGGGGGTTTTCATATCATTAGAAGGCGGGGAGGGGTCGGGCAAAACCACTCAAATAACCAAACTCCGCGAGATGTTATTATTGCTAGGTCATGACGTTATTATAACGCGCGAGCCGGGCGGCGTGCCTGAGGCGGAGAGCATTCGTAACTTGCTGGTGCAGCGTGATGGTGGGCAGTGGAGCGCGATGTCTGAGGTTTTACTGCTATTTGCCGCAAGGTCTATGCATATTGAAAAGCTTATCTTACCAGCATTAGATGCGGGTAAGATAGTAATTTGTGATCGTTTTACCGATTCTACTATTGCATATCAAGGCTATGGCAGGGGCTTGAATATTAATAAAATAAGAGAGATAGAGCGACTTTCCATTGACGACTTCACGCCTGACCTTACATTTATTTTAGATATTGACGCTAGAGCAGGGCTTGCGCGCTCTAACGCTAGGCTTATGGCTGAAAACAATACAGAAGATCGCTTTGAGCGCATGGATATGGATTTCCATGAAAAATTGCGCAAGGGTTTTTTGGAAATAGCGCGTAATAATGATGCCAGATGCCATATTATAAATGCTGCTCAAAGCATTGATGAAATATTTAGTGAGATAAAAAATATAACTTTAGCAAAGCTTGGGTGAATGGATTTATTCGGTGATGAAGAAATAATAGAAACTGAGGCTAGCACGCCTGAGCCGATTTCAGAAGGCTTGGTTGAGCCTAAATTAATGCCCTATTGCCTAGGTCATGAGAGCCAAGAAAAGCTATTTCTTGAGCTTTATGAGCAAGATACCATGCCCCATGCTATGATTTTTTCAGGTGCAAGCGGTATAGGCAAAAGCACTATGGCATTTCGCCTTGCTAGATTTCTGCTAAAACATGGAAAAGCAAACCAAAACCAAGATAGCTTATTTGGCGGCGGCGATTTAGCGCAAGATATAACTTCACTAGATGTAGCTTATAACGACCCTGTATTCTCGCGCATTGCTTCGGGCGGGCATGCGGATTTTCTCTATATCGCGCGGCATTATGATTCCACCAAGAATAAGCTTGATGCTTCTTTAAAAGTTGAGGCTTTGCGTAAGATAGAGCCATTTTTGCGCAAAACTTCTTCGGATGGAGGGTGGCGCATAGTTATTATTGATGATGCCGATACTATGAATAGAAATGCGCAAAACGCCATTTTGAAGATATTAGAAGAGCCGCCAGCAAATGTTTTGATTATATTGATTGCACATAGGGCGGGGATGCTTATCCCTACTATTCGCTCGCGCTCGCGCAATATTGCATTTAATCCTCTATCAAATGATATAATGGATGAGCTTTTGAGCAAACAAGGTCACAGCCTGTCTTTTAGTGAGCTTGAAACACTTGCAGCACTTTCAGAAGGAAGTATTGGCACTGCGCTTCGTTTTGCAGATGGCGGCGGGCTTGAAACATTATCAATTATCATAGATCATCTTAGCGATGTTCCAAACTGGAACTTTGCAAAAATACATGGGCTTAGCGTGTCTCTTGCTGCTCCCACGCAAGATAAGCAATACCGCATGTTTGCCGAGTTATTACAATGGTTGCTTCGCCAAATATTATTTGCAAAAGCTAAGGGACAGCACAGCCCTCCCGATTATCTACAGCGTGGGGGGTTACAAAAAATTATGGATGAAACAAGCCTTGAAAAGCTTATATCTATAAGTGACGGACTGAAAAATCACTTCGAGCGCGTGAATTTCTCAAATCTTGATAAGCGCGATGCTATACGTGGGGCTTTTCTTGTGATAGGTAATTAGCTGTTATTTCTATAGGAGTTTAATATTTTGGATAAGTTTTACATTACTACCGCTATTTCATATGTGAACGGAGTGCCGCATTTAGGGCATGCCTATGAGAGCATATTAACCGATGTTATAGCGCGGTTCAAACGCCTTGATGGTTATGATGTGATGTTTCTAACAGGCACAGATGAGCATGGCGAGAAAGTCGCGCAAACGGCAGAGCAAAACGGCATGAAGCCTCGAGATTTTGCTGATAAAAATGCTGCTACTTTTATTGAGATGACGGCAAAACTTAATATCTCTAACGATGATTTTATTCGCACCACCGAGGAGCGTCATTACAAGGCTTCGCAAGCTATTTGGAATAAACTAAAAGATAATGGAGATATCTATCTCGGTAAATATGAGGGCTGGTATTCTGTGCGTGAAGAGGGATATTTCACGGAAGATGAACTGACCTCCGATGATGATGGTAATAAATTTACCCCGCTTGGCACAGAGGTGGAATGGGTGGAAGAGCCTAGCTACTTCTTTAAATTATCTAATTATACCAATCAGTTAATTGAATATTATGAGCAAAATCCTAAGGCGGTGCAGCCAATATCCCGCATGAATGAGGTTTTGGCTTTTCTAAAACAAGAGGGCGGGCTTAATGATCTATCCGTATCTCGTCATAAAAGCCGCCTTAAATGGGGAATAGCTGTTCCTGATGACGCGGATCACGTTATGTATGTGTGGCTTGACGCTCTTACAAATTATTTGACAGGAATTGGCTATCCCAATGAAAAATCCGAGAGTTTTCAAAAATATTGGTCTGCGGATTACCATGTAATTGGCAAGGATATTACGCGCTTTCACGCTGTTTATTGGCCAGCATTCCTGATTTCTGCTGGGCTTGAGCTTCCTAAGGTGATTTTCGCGCATGGCTTTATCAATGTTAGCGGCGTTAAAATGTCTAAATCTATTGGTAATGTCTTGTCACCTGATGAGCTTATCGAGACTTACGGACTTGATCAGATTCGCTATTTCCTTATGCGCGAAGTATCCCACGGAAGTGACGGTAATTTTTCGCATAAACAAGCGGTGGCGCGAATAAATGCTGATCTTGCTAATGGTTTAGGGAATTTGGCACAGCGCAGTTTGTCAATGATTTACAAAAATTGTGATGGAAAGATCCCTGCGGCGGGGGAGCTTGCCAAGCAAGATATAGAGCTGTTGGATAAGGCTTATAATATGCTAGAGCCTGTGCGCGAGAATTTCGATGATATGAAGATCAACCGCGCTCTTGAGCATATTTGGAGTGTAGTAGGGGCGTGCGATATCTATGTCGATGCACAAGCTCCGTGGGGGCTTAAAAAGAGCGACCCTGAGCGTATGAATACGGTTTTATATGTCCTAGCTGAATGCATTAGATGCTTGGCTATTATTGTCCAGCCAGTAGTTCCATATTGCGCGCCAAAGATTTTAGACCAACTAGGAACCCCAGAAAATGAGCGCAGTTTTGCGTATATATCCCTTGACCATGCTCTTAAATCTGGCATAGAAATTAATAAACCCGAAGGCGTGTTTCCACGCATAATTGATGAAGAGACTATATAAATGTGGATTGATTCTCACTGTCACCTTTCCCACCCTGCTATTAAGGAAAAGGGCGAGCCTTTGCTCATAATTAATGCAGCAAAAAAGGCGGGCGTTACGAGCATGCTTAACGTTTGTTGCCGTATGTCCGAGGAAATAGATACGCTGTTAGATATATCTAATAACAATGATAATGTGTGGTGCAGTATTGGTACTCACCCTCATGATGCAGGGCTTGCCGAGGAAAAAGCATTCGACAAATCCAAGATAGTAAAGATAGCTAATTCCAGTGATAAAATAATTGCAATTGGTGAGAGCGGTCTTGATTATTACTATGATAATTCCACGCCGCAAGAGCAACAGCAAAGCTTTCGCAAACATATTGAGGTATGTTTGGAGACTGACTTACCTTTAATTGTTCATACGCGCGATGCGGAGCAAGATACTATAGATATTATGCGTGAATATAGCGATCTGACGGGTGTTATGCATTGTTTTAGCTCTCACCAATCATTAGCGGAAAAAGCTCTTGATATGGGGTTTTATATCTCTTTTTCGGGGATTGTGACCTTTAAAAAAGCGGATGCGCTGCGCGATGCTGTTAAAATAGTGCCGCTAGATCGCGTCTTGATAGAAACGGATGCGCCGTTTTTAGCTCCTGTTCCATATCGTGGCAAGGTAAACGAACCTGCGTATGTTTCTAAAATAGGTGAGTTTTTAGCCGACATTTATGGATTAGAGGCAGAGAAGTTCGCCAAAATCACAACAGATAATTTTTACCGTTTGTTTAATATAAATAAATGAGCGTATTGATGATAAGAGGCGTTATATTTGAAGCCTGAAAAAGCAGCAACAACAGTTTTACTAGGAACATTATTTGCTATTATTTATATCCCGCTAGTGCTTATGTGGGCAGGGATTGAAATATTAAAATAAAACTAAATCATTGCAATGAATTAGAGAGTTACGACCTGAAAATCCTAACACAGAGATTATCTCACTGCTTGGTTTTCCAATGATTTTAACGGCGTGAACCGCGCTATAAGCACTAAGCCCCATGCCAACGCGCTTGCCAGAGCTATCTTTGATTTCGATAACATCACCGCGTTTAAAATCACCTTGAATATCAGTTACACCGATGGGAAGCAGGCTTCTATTTTTGCCATTTTTAAGCGCGGATAACGCACCATCATCAATCACAGCATAGCCATTTGGCTTCATATGAGAGCCAATCCAGATTTTGCGAGCGCTTTCTTTGCATTTCTTAGCTATAAACAAGCTGGATTTTTTATCCTTATTTTTATATAGATTGGATAGAGCGTGTAGTTCTCGCCCCTCGGTAATAATCAAGTCTACCCCTGACTTCATAGCATTCTCGGCGGCTTCAATTTTGCTTTTCATGCCGCCAGTGCTAAGCCCCACAAGCGCGTCACCCGCCATATCAAAATGCTCCGCCGTTATTTGCTCTATAACGGGAATATGCTCAGCTTGTGGATTAATATGTGGATTATCAGTGTATAGTCCATCAGCCGTAGATAGCAATAAAGCCGTATCCGCGCGCGTCATTTGCGCAACTCTAACGCTTAAGCGATCATTATCACCAAAGCGAATTTCTTTGGTGGATACTGTGTCATTCTCATTAATGATCGGAACTATCCCATTTTCAAGCAAAGCATGAAGCGTTTCACGGGCGTTTAAATTCATGCGGCGGTTTTCTGTTTCGCTCATGGTTAAAAGAACTTGCGCGGCAGTGATATTTTGTTTTTCGAACGCTTTGTAAAAGCCATTAAAAAGATGATATTGCCCAACGGAGGAGGCGGCTTGTTTTTTTGCTAAAGGAATATCATTCGGCGCGATATTTTTGGGGATTTTCAATGCCTTGCGCCCAAGTGCTACTCCTCCTGATGATACTATAATTACTTTAGTTCCTGTATTTATAAGGGTGCTTACATCGCTAGCTAGCGCATCCATCCATGGCTGGTTTGCTTGGTCTACCTTATCGCCGCGCACAAGTTCAGAACCGATTTTAATAACAAGTAGTTGAGCGCTTTTTAAAACTGATTGAGAGCTTGGTTTGCTATTCATGTTGGATCAAACGCTCCGTCTTCTTCGTCTATGCCATATTTCTCTTCATATACGATTCGCGCTAGCTGAAACAGAATATCTTTTACATTCGCGCCAGAAACGGCGGATATAATATTTACCTTTTTGCCAATGGCTTTCTCCAGCATCTCCGCTTGATCTTGCGCTAGTTCTTCCCCAAGGGCATCTGATTTATTCAAAACGATAATCTCGCGCTTGGTTTCTAAGCCGCAGCCATATTCTTTAAGCTCATGGCGGATAGTTTTATATGCACCTTCTAGGTCATCTTGCGTGCAATCAATAACGTGTAGCAGGGCATTTGTGCGCTCTACATGTCCTAAAAAACGATCACCTAGACCGTGTCCTTCATGCGCCCCCTCAATTAAACCAGGAATATCTGCCATAACGAAATCCATATCACCAACTTTTACCACCCCTAAATTAGGGTGAAGCGTTGTAAATGGGTAGTCAGCTATTTTAGGCTTAGCATTAGAAGATGACGCTAAAAACGTGGATTTACCAGCATTTGGTAAGCCGACAAGCCCTACATCTGCAATCAGTTTAAGGCGCAGCCATACAGACATTTCTTGTGCAGGCCAGCCTGGTGTAAATTTACGCGGCGCTTGGTTGGTGGAGCTTTTATAATGAGCATTACCAAAACCGCCATCCCCACCTTTAAGGAATTTCAGCACTTGCCCTTCTTCGGTTAGGTCAGCCAATATAGTATCTTTTTCGATATCAAGAATTTCTGTGCCAACGGGAACGCGGATTATAAGATCATCGCCGCCCGAGCCAGTTTTATTGCGCCCAGCCCCGTTATCGCCGTTTTCTGCCTTATAATATTGTTGATAACGAAAATCTATTAAAGTGTTTAGAGTATTGACCGCTTGGAAATATATATCGCCGCCTTTGCCACCATTTCCGCCATTCGGGCCGCCGAATTCAAGGTTTTTCTCACGGTGAAAAGCAACGCAGCCAGGGCCGCCCTTACCACTTTGTAATTGTATTTTTGCTTCATCAAGAAATTTCATAATAATAGTCCCGCTAATTTACTTTCCTACAGCTTCATTTCGTCACTACCGTATTAAAACACGCCTACATTTCTCATTCATTGTAGGAAAATAAATTTGTGTGACTATTTGGATAATATAAAAAAAAGGGGGCAAACACCCCCTAATAATTGCTTATATATCAAAGAATGCTACTTCACAGCCACATTCTTTGAACCATCATTAGCAGGGACAATATTTACGATAGGTTGATCGCCTTTTCCTTTAGTGTAAAGAACTTCTCCATCAAGCAATGCAAAAATTGTATGATCTTTACCAAGACCAACATTTTTACCAGCCTGCCATTTTGTGCCACGTTGGCGAACAAGAATGTTACCAGCTAAAACGCTTTCTCCGCCATATTTTTTAATACCAAGTCTACGACCAATCGAATCGCGACCGTTTCTGGAACTACCACCTGCTTTTTTATGTGCCATAGTCTAAGTCTCCTAAGCTGCTTTAATATTTGTAATTTGGATCATTGTTAAATCCTGACGATGACCTTTTTTGCGACGGTAATTTTGACGACGCTTTTTCTTGAAAATTATAATCTTCGGTCCACGAGCTTGCTTAACAAGCGTAGCCTCTACTGTTGCACCTTTAATCAAAGGCTCACCAACTTTAGAAACTTTACCGTCAACCACCATTAACACTTCATCAAGTACGATTTTATCGCCTTCATTACCTTCTAGTTTTTCAACAAGAAGCTTATCATCTTTTTGTACTTTATACTGTTTTCCACCAGTTTTAATAACAGCAAACATCGCTTTAATTCCATTTTTATTGATTTGAGCAACAAACCTTATGTTGCAAGCGTTGGAAATAACCATGTTTATGATTAGTTGTCAAGATATATCACAACAAAAACCACAAAAATAATATTTCGCAATTGCAGCATATTTTATCTTTTAAATAATTTAATTACATGATATCAAATCATAAAATATTACCAACCAACATACAGACATAACATTATGACGGCGCGTTTTTTAACTTCTTTTATTATTATAGCCTTAACCACTTTCATTTCATCTGCTGCATTTGCTAGTGGCGGGGGCGAAAGCTCGGCTGTTACAAATTTAAACATAGGTCTGCATTGGGCGGGAATATTATGTATCGTAATTTTTGTTTTATCTTATGTTGCCGTTTTGGCAGAAGAATATACACATATGCGAAAGTCAAAGCCTGTTATGCTTGGCGCGGGTCTGATATGGATCGTTATTGCTTTTGTTGCCCCTGATTTTGGTGCTAACAAAGATGTTGTGCATGCGGCAATTACCCACGGTTTGGTTGAGTATTCAAGCTTACTGTTATTCTTGCTTGCGGCAATGACATATATAAGTGCATTAGAAAATCGTAATGTATTTGCAGTTATCCGCATGAAGCTAGTTCTATCAGGCATGAGCCTAAGGCAGCTTTTCTGGGCGACAGGGGTTTTAGCATTCTTTTTATCACCAGTAGCAGACAACCTTACAACGGCTCTTGTTATGGGTACAGTAATAGTAGCTGTGGGGCATAATAATGCTAAATTCATTACTATGGGCTGTATCAATATTGTTTGTGCTGCCAATGCGGGTGGAGCATTTAGCCCATTTGGAGATATTACGACATTAATGGTGTGGCAAGCAGACAAAGTTGAATTTTTTGAGTTTTTTGCTCTATTTTTGCCATCTTTAGTGTGTTTTATTATCCCCGCGACTATAATGACATTCTTCATCCCTAAAGAACAGCCAGAGGCAATTGACGAAAAAATCAAGATGAAACGTGGAGCAAAAGTCATTATAGTATTTGCCTTTATGACTATTGCCATGGCAGTAGGGCTTGAGCAAACTTTAGGATTGCCGCCATTCGTTGGGATGATGACGGGGCTTTCCGTTTTAATGATAACAGGATGGTTTATCCGTCATGTATCTGTCACTAAAGGCAAGGGGCGAGACAAAGACTTTGACATTCTTGATAATGTTGCTGCAGCAGAGTGGGATACGTTGCTATTCTTCTTTGGCGTTATATTCAGCGTTGGCGGTCTTGGGTTTCTTGGCTATTTAGAGCTAATGTCTAATACATTCTACGATGGCTGGGGTGCTAGCACCACTAACATAATGCTTGGTTTTGCATCGGCACTTATAGACAATATACCTGTTATGTTTGCGGTGCTTACAATGAATCCTGAGATGGATCATTTCCAGTGGCTATTGATTACCTTAACTGCTGGAGTTGGCGGTAGCATGCTTTCTATTGGTTCTGCGGCTGGAGTGGCACTTATGGGGGTTGGTAGAGGGTATTATACTTTCTTCTCTCACCTTAAATGGACACCCGTCATAATGCTTGGTTATTTTGCTGCTATTGCTATGCATTTTTGGGTAAATGGCGATATGATAACCAAATAAAAACAGATCAAAATTATAGGCAATAAAAAACCTCCTTAAAATCTAAGGAGGTTTTATTATATTTATATGTTTTAAAAAGTAAGAATTATTTATCTTCTTTTTTAGTCTCGCTAGCAGGAGCGCCAGACATAAAGCTACCATAACGGCTCTCAAACTTGTCAAGTTGACCTTTTTCGATAACTTTACCAGTTCCACCTTGCCAAGCAGGGTGTGTCAATGGATCAACGTCAAGCTTTATCACGTCGCCTTCTTTGCCGTATGTGCTGCGTGTTTTATATTCTGAGCCATCTGTCATAACAACTGTGACTTCATGGTAATTAGGGTGTATTTCAGCTTTCATAATCTTTGCCTTATTTTATGTATCTTAACTTGAATGCAAAGGGTTTTTAACGTTTAATGCATATAAATGCAAGTGTTTTTTACAAGGATTACTATGAATTGGTGGCTGCCGCATAATTTTGAGAAAAAACGCCATTTTCTGGAAAAGAGAGGGCTTATATTAAAATTTTTGCGGGGCTTCTTTGACGATAGAGAATTTATAGAGGTTGAAACGCCCGCTCTTACCGTATGCCCTTCTATGGACGCTCATATTCACGGCTTTAAAGCTGAGGATATGTATCTACATACCAGCCCTGAATTTGACATGAAAAAGCTGTTAGTTGCTGGAATGCCGCGAATATATCAAATATGCCATGTATTTCGCAAAAGCGAGGTCTCAAAGCTCCATTCGCCTGAATTTACGATGCTAGAATGGTATAGGGCGGGAGCAGATTACAATATGCTTATGGATGATTGTGTGGATATATTGCGGAAAGTCGCGCAAAGCATGGCTATTCAAAAATACACACATGGCGGGATAAGTTCAAATCCATTTGGGGAGTGGCAAAAAATATCCGTATGTGAGGCGTTTAAGCAATATGCTGGTATGAATTTATCCAACTACTTAAATGATTTACAAGGTTTTTCTAAAGTGGCGAATAAAGCAGGTGTGCGCGTTATAGCTAGCGATAAATGGGACGATATCTTCCATGCCATAATGGCGCAAAAAATCGAGCCATATCTAGGAATTGGCGTTCCGACTATATTATATGACTATCCCATTAGTATGGCGGCTTTATCGCGCAAAAAGCCATCAGACTCGCGCTTTGCCGAGAGATTTGAGCTTTATGTTTGTGGGGTGGAGCTTGCTAACGCTTTTTCAGAGCTAACAGATGCAGCCGAGCAACGCGCACGCTATGACTCGGAGATGGCGCTTAAGCAAAAGTTATACGGCGAAAGCTACCCACCTGATGAAGAGTTTTTCAAAGCACTAGAACACGGCATGCCTGATAGCGCTGGTATAGCCCTTGGCATTGATCGCCTGATAATGCTTACCACTGGCGCGGAGCATATTAATGAAGTGCTTTGGACAAACTAGCCCTTATAAATAGCCATGATCTTGCCAAGCATATCAAGGGCTTCGCCATTTTCACGTTGGAATGAGTTCCGCCCAATTATTGAGCCGTTACCACCGCCAGTTGCTATGTCTTTTGCATCTTGATAAACCGCGTTAGCGCCTTTTGCCGCTCCGCCAGAAAACACAACAATGCGACGACCATCAAAGCAAGAGCGCACAACTTCTTTAACGCGCGCGGCTTGTGTGCTTATGTCGATATTATTTTCATCAAACACCTTTTTTGCTTCTGCTTGCATAATATGGTCAGTTGGCAATTTAACCTTAACCACATGTGCGCCAAGCAAGCACGCCATGTGCGCTGCATATGCAATAACATCTATTGCCGTCTCGCCGTCTTTTGTTACATCAATACCTCTGGCATATGACCAGACAACAGAAGGCAGACCAACGTCTTTTGCTTGCCTTATCATATCGCGGACTTCTTCGAACATCTCGAACTGGTTGTCAGAACCAGGGTAGATTGTAAAGCCTACCGCTGTGCAGCCAAGCTCTAATGCATCTTGGATAGAGCTTGTAATAGCTTGGTTACCATCTTGATTCTTAGATGAAGCCAGCGCATTTGAGCTGTTATATTTCAAAATAGTAGGCACTTGCCCAGCAAATGTATCTGCTCCCGCTTGCAAAGAGCCAAGAGGCGCAGCATACGCGCTACAGCCCGAATCAATAGCAAGCTGATAGTGATAATGTGGATCATATCCAGCAGGGTTTTTAGAAAATGAGCGCGCAGGTCCATGCTCAAAACCTTGGTCAACAGGAAGAATAACCATCTTGCCCGTGCCGCCAAGCGCCCCATTATTAAGCATGCGCACCAAGTTGCCCTTTACGCCTGCATTCTCATTCTCGTAATTACCAATTATATTCTTTACAGATGCTGTTAGTGCCATGATTTTAATACCTTTAAATTTAATAGTAAAAGGTCTTAAGAGCGTATCTCAAGACCTCTATTGATATATATAAACTTACCCCTTAGGACAAGTAAGAATTACATAGGTGACATGCCCATATTAATCTCATTCGCAACTTTATCAAAGTTATTTCCAACTTGCGCGCCGAAATCATTTCTAAGGCTTGGCATTTCCATACCATCAAAATCCTGAGCCGCGCCCATATTTAATTCGTTAAAAACACTTAAGTTTAAATTAGCCATCTTCAATTACCCCGTCATCAATGAGCTTTTTATAAGCTCTGTTATCAGTTGTAGCAGGTCCATTATATAATTCCTCCATCAACTTAGATTTTGGAATCTCTCCCTTATCATAAAGAGCAGCGACAATGCGCGCATCTCTTAACGTGGGACGATCCTGCTTTAATATCTTTATATACCGATTCACGAAAGATTGCAAACCTTTATGTCTTTGTGGGAAGTAATCAAGCGCAGATTCTAGCGCTCTTTTTGAATATCCGCAAGTCTCAAGCTCAATAGCTCGCCCATCTTTCTCGGCATCTCGGCGCGTGATACAGCCATAATTAAATAGCCATTCAATCTCTCTATTCATAGAGGATTTTGTAGAGCCAATATGATTCATAACTTCAGTTTGAGTTACCCCCGCATTTTCATCAATATAATTCAGGATTAGCGCGCGCTTCAGTGAAGAGGAGGGATCACCGCCCAAAGCTTCGACAAGATGATCTATCACGAGGCAGGATTTTTGCCCCCGCGTATTCATTGCTCGTTTTGCTTGTTGCTTAAATAAAGTCATATCAAATTCTACCCGATAGAGCGATTAAGATCAAACGTAACCTTTGCCATGCATTGCAAGGGCAGTATCAATCATGCGATTTGAAAAGCCCCACTCATTATCATACCAAGCCATTACGCGGACAAAATTACCATCGACAACTTTTGTCCCATTAAGCGAAAATATGGCAGAATGCGGATCATGGTTAAAGTCACATGACACGCATGGATCATCATAAACCGCTAAAATGCCCTTAAGCTCGCCATTCGCATAGGAAGTAACTGCTTCATTTACTTCCTCAACCGTGACTTTTTTAGACGGCAGAAATGTCAAATCAACAAGCGATACATTAGGGGTTGGAACGCGTATAGATACGCCGTCAAGCTTCCCTAAAAGCTCTGGCAATACTAAGCCAACAGCCTTTGCCGCGCCAGTAGATGTTGGAATCATATTAGTAGCCGCTGCTCTAGCGCGATATGGGTCGCTATGCGATGCATCAACAATATTTTGATCACCAGTATAAGCATGAATAGTAGTCATAAACCCTTTTTCAATGCCCACAGTTTCATTTAGTGCATAAGCAAGCGGTGCAAGGCAATTTGTTGTGCATGAAGCATTAGAGACAACATTATGCTCCGCCTTAATCAATCCATGATTTACGCCATAGACAACCATTAAATCCGCATCTTTAGCGGGGGCAGAGATAAGAACCTTTTTTGCGCCCGAAGCAAGGTGGCGAGCCGAGCCTTCGCGGTCATTAAATTTACCAGTGCATTCCATCAGGACATCAACGTCATAATCTCCCCAGCTTAGATTTTCAGGATTTCGGTTACGAAAGCGGCGAATGCGCTTGCCATCCAATATCATCCAATCATCACCATCGCGCTCAACGCTGAATGGCGCTCTGCCGTGAACTGAGTCATATTTCAGCAAAGGAAAGAAATTACCACCTGGATCATTGATTGCTACTATTTCGATATCGTCGCGCTTTGCTTCGAGGATAGCTCTAGCAACTAACCGGCCAATACGCCCAAAGCCGTTAATAGCAATTTTCATGGTCATTTATTTATTTCTCCATTGATTTAGTATTTAAGATATTAAGGCGTTGGACATTTTCCACCAGGTGCAGCGCCAGCAGAAGGTCTGGGCTTTCGCGCTATTCCCATGCTTGCGCCCATAAATGTACCTCTTATACCTGTTTTTGGTATAGCCATTTTACTTATCCTTTATTTTCTAACGCTTTTTCCACGCGCTCTATAGTTGCATCTTTTGTAATGCCAAAATGCTTATATAACTCATCAGCAGGGGCGCTTGCGCCAAAGCAGTTCATTCCAATAAATATGCCATGCCCACCGATTAAACGGTCCCAGCTTTGACGTATTCCTGCTTCTATAGCAACTTTTACACTGTTATTGCAAATAAAATCTTGAATATATTCCGAATCTTGCTCCCAAAACAGGTCAAGACAAGGGCATGATATAAGGCGAACTTGCTTGCCTTGGCTTACAAAATGCTCATAAGCATCATTTGCTATTTCAACTTCAGAGCCAGAAGCAAATAAAGTTATTTCAGGCTCTCCCTCGGTTTGCTTTAATATATACGCGCCTTTTGCAGATTGGTTTTCCGCGCTGCTCTCGCATAAAGTGGGCAATCCTTGACGCGTTAGTGCCAATAGGGCAGGCGCAGTTTTGTTATTAATCGCAAGCTCCCAACATTCCGCGGTCTCAACGCCATCACATGGGCGATAAACATAGCAATTAGGAATTGCGCGCAAAGCCGATAGATGCTCAACAGGTTGATGCGTAGGTCCATCCTCGCCAAGCCCAATAGAATCATGAGTCAAAACATGTATAGCGCGAATTTTCATAAGTGCGGCCAAGCGAATAGCAGGGCGCGAATAATCGGCAAATTGCATAAATGTTCCCGCATATGGCACAAGATTAGAGTGCAATGACATGCCGTTCATAACCGCTGCCATGCCATGCTCGCGCACGCCATAATTAATGTAATTGCCTGAGTAATCGGACTTATCAATTACTTTAGATGCGCTAACCTTTGTATTATTAGAGCCTGTCAAATCAGCAGAACCACCGATTAACGCATCATTTGCTGCTACTAATTTCTCCAAAACCATGCCCGATGTTTGTCGAGTGGCTTTCTTTGGCTTGTCGCTCGCAAAGCTATCTTTCAGCTCTTTAATAATGCTTGATATATCCATCTCGTCAATAAGCGGTTTATTATTAGAGCCTTTATGCCTCGCGCCAACTTCGCGCCACATATTAAGTATATCAGCAGGAATTTCAAATTCACCATGCGCCCAGCCTAAATTCTTGCGAGCGCCTGCAATCTCTTCAGCTCCAAGCGGCGCACCATGCGCAGCCGAACTATCTTCCTTAGTCGGAGCGCCAAAGCCGATTTTAGTTTTACAGCAAATCAAACTAGGGGTATCCGTGGTTTGCGCTTTAGCGATAGCGGATTCGATCTCATCATAATCATGCCCGTCAATTTCTTGTACGTCCCAGCCATAAGCCTCAAAACGCTTTGGCGTATCATCAATGAATGTAAGGTCGGTTCTGCCGTCAATACATATGTTATTATCATCATAAAGCATGATAATCTTGCTCAAATTCAAATGCCCCGCAATCGAGCAAGCCTCGTGGCTTATCCCCTCCATCATATCGCCATCACCGCACATAACATATGTATAGTGAGACATTATATCATCACCATGACGCGCGTTTAATATGCGCTCGGATAGAGCCATACCAACCGCCATAGCAACGCCTTGACCAAGCGGGCCCGTGGTTGTTTCAATCCCTGCATCTTGCTCAATCTCAGGGTGACCAGCGGTAATTGCGCCCATTTGGCGGAAATTCTTAATTTCCTCAAGCGTGATTTTCTCATAGCCAGTTAGGTAATTAAGCGCATAAAGCAGCATAGAGCCATGCCCGCCCGATAAAACAAAGCGATCACGGTCAACCCATAGCGGGCTTTTGGCATCGAATTTCAGGAATTTGGAATAAAGCACGGTAGCAACATCTGCCATTCCCATTGGCATACCAGGATGACCAGAATTAGCCCGCTGCACCGCGTCCATAGCTAGCACTCGAATTGCGTTTGCCATATCCTTCATATTTGCATTTGTCATTTATTTGCACCTGATAATATTGTTATATAATTTGATAGTAACATGCCTTTTTGAACCCATAAGAGCAAGTATTAAATTCTGTGGTTTAATAGATGAATTCAGCTATATAATCTTGACCATGAATATCAAGGCTTCATAATGAGTGAAGATTTTATTTTTTAGTAAAGGTTTTAATATATGTCATCAATAATTACTGCTTTGGGCAAGCTTGATAATGCAGTAGGTCGACTGGATTCATCTGTAACAAATGTTGAGAATGCGCTGCAAAATTATGCTCCGCCAGAGCCATCACATGACGATAATATTATAGATGTTGATTTTGTGGCGGGCAAGCTTGATAAAGCGATTGCAACAGTTGAAAGTCTTTTGAACGATGGAAAGGGTAGTTAAATGCCTGAAGTTACTCTGAAAATTAATAATCGTGGTTATTCCCTTGCTTGTGACGCGGGGCAGGAGCAACGCCTTGTCGATCTAGCGCATCACGTTGATTCCCGCCTTAAAGATATTGCCTCTGCTGGCGCGGCGACTAACGAAGCGCATTTGCTTGTGCTTACTTCACTGGTTTTGAGTGATGAAATTCATGAGCTGCGCGATGAACTCGCCGCTATGCGCCGTGATATGAACGGGGCTAGTGCTACTACTGCTCATGATGAGGAAATAGCGGAGGCCATAGACCATTTAGCAGGTAAGATAGAGCATATTGCCGCGCGAATCCACGGCGTAGAAACACAAGCCGCTTGATAATTTAAAATGTATTTTTGCTGGGTTATGTAATGGATAAATATAGTAAAGAGCTTGAAGAGTGGGGCGAAACTAACGCACTAATAGATTCTAAGAGCAAAGATTATATAGAACACCATAATATAAATGGCAGTATCAGCAAAGCGCAAGACTTAGCTAAGGAATACTCTCAATTAGCCATTAAATACTTATTCTTGCTTAATGGAGGTGCTGTGTTGTTAATGCCTGCATTTGTAGGCGTCTTTGCCAAAACTTCAGAAAGCTTAATTTTTTTACCGGGTATCTTCTTTGTATCAGGTCTTGTTTTAGTAGTTCTTTGTACTCTTTTTGCTTATTTTTCATGTGTAGCTGTTGCCCAGTCATTTTTTAGTGATAGAAACTACAACTTATATACATTAAGAAAAATCTATTACATTAATATATCTAAAAGTTATAAAGAGAAATTAGATGGACTTATAGAAAAAGAAGAGTCTTTAAGTGAAAAATGTAGAAAACATTCTGTGTGCTTTGAGTGGATAGCAATTATCTGTGGCATCATTTCCTTAATTTGTTTTATACTTGGAGCAGCTTGGCTCTCATCTATTGTTGGTGGTATGTAGTCTCTATTATAGAGCTTCTCTCCTGTCATTCCAGCTTCTAATCAAAGATGAGTTAAAATGGCTAAAATCTAGAAAATACAGCAGCTTTTCTGCTGACATATGGATACCGTTTGTATAATCACTCTTACGAGTGCCAACGGGATGACAGCATTAATCACTTAAGCCATTTATTCATGACAATGCTTGCGGTTAAGTCGCCAGTAACATTCACAGATGTTCTACACATATCAAGAATGCGATCAACTCCTAATATAAAGCCAACTGCCGCTGGTGGAATGCCTATGCTGGTTAATATAGTTGCAAGAACAACGATTCCAACTCCGGGGGTGGCGGGCGTTCCTATTGACGCTCCTACTGTTGTAATCATAAGCAGGATAAGGTCTGCGGTGCTAAGCTCTACGCCTGCCATTGATCCAAATATCTGAACAAGAAACACTGCCGCTACTGCTTGATATAAAGCCGTGCCATCCATGTTAATAGTCGCGCCCAAAGGTATGACAAAGCGCGATATTTTAGGGGGTATTTTCAAGTTTTCTTCCGCGCAAGCCAAGGTAAATGGCATTGTTGCGGCAGATGATGAAGTAGAAAAAGCCAATAATTGAGTTGCCCTTATGGATTTCAAAAAATTGAATACTCCATATCCACCTATGAATTTTGCGATCAATATATAAACGCAAACCATTAATAACAGCCCTAATATGACCGTTGCCATATACATGCCCATGCCTAATAATGCAGTAAAGCCAAGCTTTATAGTTATATCACATATCAAGCCAAATACGGCATATGGCGCAATCACCATTGCCCAGCCAATGACTTTCATTGCAACTGCTTGCCCTGACATGCTTAAATTTAATATTGGCTGCGCGGTTGCTTTTGGCATAGTGACCAGAGCCACTCCAACAATCATTGCGGCTATAACTATTTGCAAAAGGTTCTTTTCAATTACGGCACTAGCCACATTGGTTGGAATAAGATTTTCTATCCTTTGGGGGATAGTTAGATTTTCAAATGTTTTAGCGGAGTTTTGCTCACTAAATTCCTGCTCATTTTGAAATGTTTGGATTAGGGCAGGGTCTATATATTTGCCAGGATTTATAGTGTGAACAAGCAGCATAGCAATAGATATCGCGATAATAGTTGTTGCTATGAAATATAATATCACGCGCAACCCTATTTTCTTTAAAAAGCCTAGCTCTCCGCTTTGAGTTATCCCTAAAATTATGGAACATAAGATCAGCGGTATAACAACCATTTGAATCATCCCAAGGAAAAATGTCCCAGGGAGTTTTATCCATGTTGCCAATATTGATGAAATTTCTTTATCAACCAAACTAAATCCGTGTGGGGATATTAATAAGCCAACGATAACGCCCGCGAGCATACCTACTAGGATTTTAATCCACAGATTTTTAGAAAAAGGAGTGTGAAGCTCGTCATCTATATGTTCTTGTTGTGATTCTTTATTCATAGTTTAATTGTTACATTATTTTTCACTTAATATAAAGGGCTGTATTTTGCCTAAACCCATGCTATAAGTTTTTTGTGCTGCGGAGTTCGTGAATGTGACTTTATCTCGGTGGTCGATGCTTTTTTCGCATTGGGAGCTGTCCCTGACTTAGTCCACCAGTTCGGCTGTAGGGCTTTGATATATGGCACCCACCTAATATTTAGGACCCCGCGAAGATACCAAACGCACACGGCTTGCGCGGCACATTATAATTTAAAAACGCGGAATTATCCGCGAGCGTTCAGTCAAACGCTTTCTATAAAAGAAAATTAAATATGAATGACTTAAAAACCAATAAAGAAACTATGCGCACCGAGGCCAAGCGCGCGCGCTTACTGCTTAGCCTCGATATTGGTGAATGCAAAACCCTGCGCCATCACTTCTTTTTCAATATCGAAACTAATAAAAACAGTGTGGTTGCGGCTTACTTGCCGATAGATAGAGAGATTGACACAACCCCATTGATTGACGAGTTATTAGATAAGGGCGTTACGGTCGTTTTGCCCGTAGTGCAAAAAAACAGCCGTATTTTAAAATTCGTGGAATTTACCAATGATACGGAGCTTACAAGCGGCGCATTTGGCGTATGTCACCCGCTCATCAATGAGAACACAGAGTATTTATCACCTGACATATTTATAGTTCCGCTATTGGCTTTTGACCGCAAGGGATGTCGTCTCGGTTTTGGAGGGGGGTATTATGACGCTACATTGGCGCATTATAAAAAGGATAAGGATGTTGTAGCAGTAGGGCTAGCATATGCCGAGCAAGCATGTTTATTTAACCTTCCATCAGAAAAGCATGATATAAAAATGGATTATATAATAACGCAGCAAGGCGCGTTTGATTTTACTTAAAAACCAATCATTCATATCTTTATTCGGACAAGGAAGGAAGGAATGAGTGACAACGAGTGTTTTAATACTTTAGGATACGAATAAAGACGTTCCGAATGAATAGATGGATGATTATATGAGAATATTATTTATTGGTGATATAATGGGCAGAGCAGGGCGCGAGGCTCTGGAAAAATATTTGCCAAAGCTTAAATCTGATTTAAAGGTAGATATCACAATCGTTAATGGCGAGAATGCCGCGCATGGCAGAGGCATTACTGAAAAATTCTGCAAAGACTTTTATGAGCTTGGAGTTGATTGTATAACTACGGGTAATCATGTTTGGGATCAGCGCGAGATAATTAAATATATCACTCGTGATAATAAATTGCTGCGCCCTGCTAATTTCCCTAGCAAAACAACACCAGGGAATGGTCTTTACCTGCATGAGCTTATGGATGGGCGCAAGATTCTAATCATAAATTTAATGTGCCGCTTGTTTATGGATGCGCTTGATGACCCTTTCCAAGTCATGGAAAATATATTGCAGGAATATAAATTAGGGCGAGATTGCGATGCTATATTTGTTGATCTGCACGGCGAGACAACGTCTGAAAAAATGTCTTTTGGGCATAATTTTGCTGGGCGGGTTTCCGCTGTTATTGGCACTCACACCCATATTCCAACGGCGGATGCCCATATAATGAGCGGCGGCACTGCTTACATGAGTGACGCAGGCATGTGCGGGGATTATGATAGCGTTATAGGCATTAAAAAAGAGCTGGCAATTACGCGCTTTACAAAGAAAATATCAGAAGGGCATTTCATTCCCGCAAGTGAAAACATGACGCTTTGCGGGGCGTTAGTCGTTACGAATGATAATACTGGCAAGGCTCTATCTATTGATCCTGTACGCATTGGCGATACTCTAATTCAAACAATACCAGTTACTTGATGTTATTTTTTTCAAAATAACGCATACAAACATTATTTAACTCATGCACTAATGCATTGCCCTGCGCTGCGCCATCACCTTTAATTTTACCAGCAACAACGATCTTAATTGTAGCATGGAATGCGCTAGCTATATCAAGTGTTTGGTTGTCAAGAGTGTCTACCACCTCCATGAATTGCGCAAATTTACCCGCAATTCGCGTAACAAGTGGATAATTAAACATTGCTCCATTTGCTTTTAGCTGAACACATGGCACTAATATATCTGTTATAAGATCCTCTAAATTATTAGAGTCTATTTCACTTGATTTAGCAGCATTAATAGCTTCTTTCATGCGAGATAAATATATCTCTGCCAATGGCGTAAAATCTTCTGAATGGCTTTCAAGCAAGTCTTGTGCGCGGTCAAGTATCTTGTCACTTAACCCGCCCGAACCAACTTTTGCCTTTAATATGTTGGGTACAGTAATAAGCTCTGCATTTCGCCTAGGTTTTTGGTTGTAATGTTTGTTGTCCATATTATTTATGCCGTCTCTAAAAATAATTTACCTAAAATCAATATCAGTGATTTTTACATCAGAACTTTGCTGGTCAGCCATATCGCTTCTTCTGCGTTTTACGCCTTCATATGTTTCAGGAGATTTACGCCGCCTGTCAGGACCAAAAAAACCTTCACAGCGCACAAATTGCCTTGGCTGTTCAATAATCCTATGTAGTCTTTTATATAAATCACGCGCGTTAAATGGCTTTGCCAAAAATTCTGTTATGCCGACATCTCGTGCATTTATAACGCGTTTTTTTTCAGTAAAACCTGTCATTAAAACTATAGGAACATACTGATTAGGGCTTTTGCGTTCATTTCTTATTTTGCGACTAAGCTCAACTCCATCACAAGGTTTCATCATCCAATCAGTGATGACTAGATCAGGATTAGTGCTGCAAAATTTATGAAATCCCTCTTCCCCATCAAGAGCAGATACAATATTCGTCACCCCAAATGACTGCAACACAGACTTAATGAGAAGAAGCATTGGTTTATTATCTTCAACAATTAAAATTTTAGTATTTTCGAAACTATAGGTCATAACGGCTAAGCTTATACTACAAAAAAACTAGATTTGGTACTTTTATTTGTTAAATTAAAAGCATATCATGCCTTAAAATTATAGACAAAGAGTAGTAAATATTATGGCAGGTCATTCCAAATGGGCAAATATCCAGCATCGCAAGGGCGCACAAGATAAAAAACGTGCTAAAATCTTCTCTAAATTAGGACGTGAGATTACAGTAGCGGCAAAACTTGGAGGCGGTGATCCTGACATGAACCCGCGCCTTCGCTTGGCTATTTCCACGGCGCGAAGTAACTCTATGCCAAAAGATGGGATAGAGCGCGCTGTTAAAAAAGGCATGGGCAACACAGAAGGTGATAATTACGAGAGTATGCGCTATGAGGGCTATGGCACTTCTGGGGTAGCGGTAATTGTTGAGACCTTAACCGATAATAAAAACCGTACAGCAGCAGAAATGCGCGCTGCCTTTACCAAAATGGGCGGTAATCTTGGCGAGACGGGATGCGTTAATTTCATGTTTGACCATATCGCCGAGATAATCTATCCAGCCGATAAAGCAAGCGCGGATGACATGTTCGAAGCAGCGTTAGAGGCAGGCGCTTCAAATGTTGAGAGCGACAGCGAGTTCCATGAAATACATTGCGACATCAACGATTTTACCGATGTTAGGGACGCGCTGGAAAAACTTTTTGGCGAGCCACAAAGACAAGGCTTAATCTGGAAGCCAAATATCACAACCGAGCTTAACGAAG
This sequence comes from Micavibrio sp., assembly GCA_026989265.1. GTDB lineage: Bacteria > Pseudomonadota > Alphaproteobacteria > Micavibrionales > Micavibrionaceae > UBA1672. The sequence goes on along the minus strand of JALSJP010000001.1, from coordinate 49,032 downwards.
ACCAAGCTACATCCATCCTAAAACTTATTGATATTTTAGAAGATAATGACGATGTCCAAACCGTTACCACTAACTTTGAAGTTAGTGACGATGTAATGGAAAAATTAATGTCAGAGAACTAGTGAGTTGCTGGCTCAAACAAATCTGCGCTCGCTTCAAACTCGTGAGCATTATTTGTACGCTCATTTTCAAATGTGCCTGCAAGCTCAGACATCACCCTTAACGTCCCTTCTTTAGGAGTGTCAACGACCGTAAATTCAAAATCTGCACGCATGCACGGTATTCCACTAAATAATTGATCAAATTCGGAAACTTTATCGGGTTTTACTATTAATGTTTCTGACATTATATTTTACCTCACCTTATAATAACTATATGGTCATATTGTAATTATAAATAATATTAATGTCAAGAGAAAATAATATGGAAATATTAGGAATAGATCCAGCATTACAAAAAACAGGGTGGGGCATCATTGAAAGCTCTGGAAACTCACTGAAATTCATAGCTAGTGGCTTGATTAAAACCAAGCCAAAATCCCCTATGGCAGAGCGGCTTTTAATGCTTCATCATGGCTTAATTTCCGTGATTGATGAATATAATCCTCAAGAATCCGCAATAGAGGAAACCTTTGTTAATAAAAACCCTGCAAGCTCTTTGAAATTGGGGCAAGCTAGGGGCGTTTTGCTATGTGTTCCCGCTTTAAAAGGGCTAACAGTGGAGGAATATTCTGCCAACAAGGTTAAAAAATCAGTTGTAGGCACTGGTCATGCTAGTAAAGATCAAATCGGAATGATGGTTAAAACCCTGCTTCCTGCCTGTGGAGAAATATCGGAAGATGAGGCAGATGCCCTTGCCGTAGCGATAACCCATGCGCATTATAGGGGGATTAGTTACAAGTGAATACCTGCAAATTACAAGACTCGTCATTCCTGCGGAGGTAGGAATCTGTATAAGTTAAGCACAAAGATTCCTGCCTCCGCAGGAATGACCTAAAGGGATTACTATGATTGGTAAACTAACAGGCATTATAGATTCTTTTGATGAAAATCACCTTATCCTTGATGTTTCGGGGGTTGGCTACGTTGTGTTTGCTAGCTCGCGCACTCTGTCATCTATTGGACAAGTCGGTGACGCCGCATCGTTACTTGTCATAACTAACGTGCGTGAGGATGCTATTACTTTGTACGGCTTTGCAGATGCGCTGGAAAAGCAATGGTTTACGCTGCTTACCTCTGTGCAAGGTGTTGGCGCAAAAGCTGGCTTGGCAATATTAGCGGCATGTCCCGCAGATCAATTGAGCTTTGCTATTGCTGCTCAAGATAAAGCGGCGCTAACTAGGGCGAGCGGCGTAGGGGCAAAGCTAGCCACCCGCATATTGACTGAGCTTAAAGATAAAGCTGGAAAGATTGAGATTACAGGCGGTAATGTTGGAATATCCACTAGCTCTTCTAACCAGACAGCGCAAATCAATGATAGCGTAGATCAAGACGCAGTATCCGCGCTAACTAATTTAGGCTATGCCAGTTCTGATGCTTATCGGGCTGTATTGCAGGTAAAAGGCGAGGGGCTGGGCGATTTACAAACTATTATCCGCCTCGCCCTAAAGGAGCTTAGCTCATGATTTTATCTGCTATATATGCTGCAATATTAAGTACATTATTATACTCTCTTTCAAATGTTAAGAGGGTTGCTCACAAGCCATCTATTAGTAAGCTATCTATTGGTAAGCTATCTATTGGTAAGCCATCTATTAGTAAGCTATCTATTGGTAAGCTATCTATTGGTAAGCCATCTATTAGTAAGCTATCTATTAGTAAGCCATCTATTATTGGTAAGCTATCTATTAGTAAGCCATCTATTGGTAAGCCATCTATTGGTAAGCCATCTATTAGTAAGCCATCTATTAGTAAGCCATCTATTATTGGTAAACCATCTATTGGTAACCTATCTATTGGTAAACCATCTATTAGTAAGCTATCTATTATTGGTAAGCTATCTATTAGTAAGCTATCTATTGGTAAGCCATCTATTGGTAAGCCATCTATTAGTAAGCCATCTATTAGTAAGCCATCTATTGGTAACCTATCTATTGGTAACCTATCTATTGGTAAACTATCTATTGGTAAGCTATCTATTGGTAAGCTATCTATTGGTAAGCTATCTATTGGTAAGCTATCTATTATTGGTAAGCTATCCCTTCACGAATTATTTCTTCGGAAACCACCTCTTCTGCGGTTCGGGTTATGTAAAATATGAATGAATTTGAACAAGATAAAAAAAATCCAGAATTAGAGCGCGAGCAAAAACCAGACGAGCCATCATCAGAAGGTGCGCTTCGCCCGCTATCATTGGATGAATTTATAGGGCAACCTGCCTTGCGAGAGAATTTGCAGGTCTTTATAAATGCCGCGCGCGCGCGCGGTGAGGCTATGGATCACGCGCTATTTTTTGGGCCTCCGGGTTTAGGTAAAACCACTTTGGCGCAAATTGTTGCGAAGGAGCTTGGCGTAGGGTTTCGTAGCACCTCAGGGCCTGTGATTGCAAAATCAGGGGACTTGGCGGCTATTCTCACTAACTTACAGCCTAACGATGTGCTGTTTATTGATGAAATTCATAGGCTTAACCCTGCGGTTGAGGAAATTTTATACCCCGCGATGGAAGATCATAAGCTTGACCTTATAATTGGGGAAGGGCCTGCTGCTCGCTCTGTTCAAATTGACCTTGCGCCATTTACCCTTGTTGGCGCAACGACTAGGAGCGGGCTGCTTAGCAATCCTTTGCGTGATCGCTTTGGCATTCCGCTACGTCTCGAATTCTATAGCAGCCAAGAGCTAGCGCAAATTGTAGCAAGAACGGCGCGTTTGCTTGATATGGATTTAAACGATGACGCGGCGCTTGAAATTGCCCGTAGAGCGCGCGGAACTCCTCGAATAGCAGGGCGGCTAACAAGGCGAGTTCGTGATTTCTTCCATGCCTCAGATCTATCCCAAGCAAGCCACGAGCTTGTAGATAAAGCTCTAAGCCGCCTTGATGTTGATGCCTCTGGTCTTGATGCTATGGATCGTAAATATATGAGCTGCATTATCGAAAATTATGGCGGCGGGCCTGTCGGGGTTGAGACTATAGCAGCCGTGCTATCAGAAGGGCGGGATATGATCGAGGATGTGATAGAGCCATATTTGATGCAGCAAGGGTTTGTTCAGCGCACCCCGCGCGGGCGCATAATATCCCTTAAGGGCTTTGAATATCTAGGCATAAAACCACCAAAACAAAGTACAGAGCAGTTAGATTTATTAGATAAATAGGAGATGTTTCACATGAAACATAACATGAACATACGCGTGTATTACGAAGATACCGACGCTGGCGGGATTGTATATCATGCTAATTACCTTAAATTTGCAGAACGTGCGCGCACTGAATTTCTGCGCGATATTGGCTTTAAAAACAGTGAGCTACACAAAAATGTGGGCGTGATATTTGTTGTCCGACACATCGAAATAGACTACCTTAAAACCGCACATCTTGATGACTCGCTGCAAGTAAAAACCACAATAACCGAGTTTAAAAACTCCTCATTTATAATGCACCAACCCATATTTAAAGGGGATGTTATGATTGCAGATATAAGCGTAGTGCTGGTTTGCGTTGATGTTGATAACTATAAGCCAGTGCGATTACCAAAAAATATAAAAGAGGCTTTTAGTCTTTATATAGAAAACGTATAACTATTATTTATTCAATAAAGGATCAAATATAATGTCAGTAGAAATCATAACACAAAGCCTAGGCGGGGCAGCGGCGGCGCATGATATGAGCGCGATGGCTCTATTCATGCAAGCGGATATAGTGGTTAAGATGATAATGATATCTTTAATTGCTGCCTCTATTTGGAGCTGGACAATTATATTTCAAAAGCGCAGCCTTCTTGCAAAATTAAACCGAAGAGCCAAACGTTTTGAGGATAATTTCTGGTCAGGTGAAGCTTTGGACAAAATATATGACCGCGTTAAAAAGAGCAAAGAAGACCCAATGCTAAGTACTTTTACCGCTGGCATGGATGAATGGCGAGCAGGGGTTGCGGGCGGAGTTCCATCTAACCAAAGCCTGCAAACAAGCCTTCGCGGGCGGGTTGAGCGTTCAATGTCGGTTGCTATCGGGCGTGAGATGAACCACCTTGAAAGTGGCATGACATTTCTGGCAAGCGTTGCTTCAAGCGCGCCCTTTATTGGGCTTTTGGGTACTGTTTGGGGAATAATGAACAGCTTTACCGCTATCGCTGCTACTAATAATACTAGCCTTGCCGTTGTTGCACCTGGTATTGCTGAGGCATTATTTGCAACGGCAATTGGCTTGGTTGCGGCGATTCCCGCGGCAATTGCTTATAATGTTTTGTCAAATAAGCTCAATAAATATGCCGATAGACTGGAAGCTTTTACAGATGAATTTTCCGCTATTTTATCACGGCATTTGGATGCACAGGAATCTAGTGTTTTGGGGAAGAAAATGTAATGGGAGCATCTCTATCAAATAAATCACGCGGGCGAGGGCGCAAAGCAGGCGGGCATTACCGCCCAATTGCCGAGATAAATGTCACTCCTATGGTTGATGTGATGCTGGTTTTGCTCATCATATTTATGGTTTCCGCGCCGCTATTAACTGCTGGCGTTCCTATTGACCTGCCAAATAGTAAGGCTAAGTCATTGCAAGAGCATAACAATAAGCCCATTGAAATCACCCTTGACAAAGATGGGGAGATTTACATATCTGAAACGAAAATCAAGAAGGTCGCGCTAGTTTCCATATTAAAACCCATGATGGAGGGCGATGAGGAGCGCAGAATTTACGTGCGCGGCGATCAAGAAATTTCCTATGGCGCTATTATGGAGGTTTTGGGATTGCTAAATGCAGCAGGCTTTCGCAAAGTTGCCCTGATTTCCAAGCCTAAATAATGTCAGGATTTCATAGTTATGAATTATAATAATATGAAAATGGCTGCATTTTACTCTATTGCATTTCATGTGGGGATTTTTATCTTGGCAAGTGTGGGGCTTCCGCATTTCGCTAGAGATATCAAGCCTATAGAAATGGCAATAACTGTTGAGCTTGCGGATTTAGATGAGCTTAACCAAACAAATAAAGAACCAGCAAAGCCAAAACCAGTTTATAACAAAGATGAAAAACCGCCCGAGCGCGTGCCGCTTAAGGAAATAGTGGCAGAGCCTGAAATAAATGATGTGCCACTCCCCCCCGAGAAAACAGAGCCTAAGCTTCTTGATAAGAATATAATCAAAAAGCCGCCAAAACCTAGAAACAAGCCGCGTAAGCCTGAAAAGCCTGTTGAGAAAAAACCTGAAAAGCCAAATAATAGCGGGGATTTCACCAGCCTTTTAAAGAGCTTAACCCCCGATGAGCCGCAGGAGCAAACGCCAGACCACAAGCAGATATCACAAGAGCCTATATCACAAATCGCTGATTTTTCTAAACAAATGACGCGCAGTGAAATTGCCGCTCTTAATCAAGGGGTGCAGCCATGCTGGAATGTTAATGCTGGCGGGCGCGATGCCCACAACCTTATTGTTGAGCTTTTTGTGTTTGTAGCTCAAGATAGAAGCGTGATGGATGTCCAAATAATAGACCAAGCGCAATATAATTCTGATAGCCATTTCAGGGCGGCGGCAGAGGCGGCGCGGCGAGCATTGTTAAACCCGCGATGCTCAACGCTTAACCTGCCACCTGAAAAATACGAAAGATGGAAGAAATTTAGATATATATTCGACCCCAGTAATATGCTGTAGTATCTTTACTTTTCACTTACGCGTTGTTATTCTTTCATTGAAAAAAGAGAATTTAAGTCATGCTCCGAATTTTATTATTTATAATATTGATACTAGCTCCTAGCGCAGCAATGGCGCAAGAAATGGTTGCCACAATCACTCAAGGAACGTTTAAACCGCGCCCAATTGCGATTAGTGACTTTCATGCCGATTCCGATGCCCCTGCATTTGATAAACTAGCCAAAGATATCCCCAATATTGTGCGCGAGAATTTGGAGAAATCAGGGCTTTTCCGATTGATTAACTCTAATGCATTTGTGCAAATGCCAAGCTCTATATTTCGTGAGGGGATAAGATTTCCTGAATGGCGTGCAACTGGCGGTGAGGCTGTCGTATCTGGTAACATTACAATAGGTGAGAATGGAAAAACTCGCGTTGAATTCCGCCTATGGGATGTGATATCACAGCAACAATTAATCGGCATGGCATATACTACAACGCCTGAAAATTGGCGGCGCATAGCTCATATTATGTCTGATGAGATTTACAAACGCTTGACGGGCGAAAATGGATATTTCGACACTCGCATTGTATATATTTCGGAAAAAGGAGCGTCCAATAAACGCATAAAACGCCTTGCCATTATGGATCAGGACGGCGCAAATCATAAATATCTAACAGATGGAAGCTATCTCGTCTTAACGCCGCGCTTTTCCCCCGAAACGCAGCGTATAACTTATATGTCCTATAAGGGCGGAAAGCCGCAAGTATATCTATATGACATAAATACTGGTTCAAATGAAGCGCTTGGGCATTTTTCTGGCATGACGTTCGCGCCAAGATTTTCTCCCAATGGGCAGAGCCTTGTTATGAGTATGGCAAAAAATGGTAACACCGATATTTTTGTTATGGATTTAAACACGCGCAAAATCAAACGCATGACTAGTAATTCATCTATTGAAACCTCGCCTTCTTATTCCCCTGATGCCAAGCAAATTGTATTTGAGTCAGACCGCGGAGGCTCGCAACAGCTATATATTATGCAAGTTGATGGATCTGGAATTGATCGCATTACTTTTGGTAAGGGGCGTTATGCTAATCCTGTTTGGTCGCCGCGCGGTGATTTGATTGCCTTTACCCGCATGTATAAAGGGAAATTTTATATTGGGGTAATTCGCCCCGATGGAACGGGTGAGCGTTTAATCACAAATGCTTATCATGTGGAAGGTCCTAGCTGGTCGCCGAACGGTCGCGTTCTTACCTATTTCAAGGAAACCCCGTCAAAAACTGGTCGCACAGCAAGGCTCTATACTATTGATATTACAGGATATAATGAGCGTTGGCTGCAAACGCCCAATGATGGATCTGACCCCGCTTGGTCGCCTATAAATCCTTAAATATCACCGAACATTTTGATAACATCGCGGTAAATCTCACGTTTAAATGGAACTATTAAATTCAGTATTTCGGATAATTCCACCCATTGCCATGAGATAAATTCTGGAATATCAAACGCATTTAAGTCTATATCACTATCCAAACCAGTAAAGCGCGCAGCAACCCATATTTGCTCCTGACCGCGATACTTGCCATTCCAAAGCGTTGATATCAGACGATCAGGCAGGTCATATCTAATCTTTTTATCAGCAATTTTTAATATTTCAACTTTGCTTGTACCAATTTCTTCTGATAGCTCGCGCAGAGCGGCGGATGATACGTCTTCGCCTTCATCAATTCCACCTTGTGGCATTTGCCAAGCATTTGGCGTATCTATTCGCTCCCCGACAAAGACGTGACCTTTGTTATTAAATAAAGCAATGCCAACGCAAGGGCGATATTCAAGCAAGTCTTTACTTATCATAGTTTTTTGCTCTGCTAAGTTGAAGGTCATTAACAGCAGAAACGGGTGCTATTATGTAATCGCTTTGTGCTATTTTTGTAATCCAAATAGCTAGATTTTTGATGGTATTAGGATAGCTAGGAATAACAGCAACGGCATTTCCCTTGTTGTTTGCAATGAGTTCTAGTGCTTCGAATGAGTTATCGGCTCCCTTTATTTTGAATATCTCAAGATCGGCTTTTATATATGGCGCAGACTTTACAAAAGCTCTGTTTTTTATAACAATAGGGGCATTAGGGTTTAACTCAAAATAACCAAGCCCGCGGTCATAAATTTCATCGGCAAGCCTAATATAATCAGGCTTTGCACTATTTATGCCTTCATCAATATAGCTAGCAAGCCCAACATATCCGCTAGAGCGTGCCATTGAGCGCTTCATCGTCTCTATTTTTTTGTTAGGCGAGGCATGGTGAAATATTGTATTTTTACCTGCATCTGCCATTTTATTATTTTGAATAGGGAGCATCATCCAAACCTCATGACCTTTCTCTCGCGCCATTCTGACCCACTCATCAGGAAGTGCCGCATAGGGAGACAGCATAAATGATACCTCCTTAGGAAGTAAATCAAGGGCGGCCTTTGATTGCTCCTTTGATAATCCATAATCAGTAATCATAAATGATATAATTGGCTTGAGTGCGTTATGGAATTCAAATGGAGTCTGGTATGCTCTAAAGCTAGTGAGCTTATCATTTTCACCTATTATAGGCAGATTTCCAAACTTACTTTCCTCATATAGGCCTTCTATTACTATATCTTTGGTGGAATTATCCACATTTTTTGCAATAATAATTTCTTGCTCAATATATTCAACTGCAACAATTTCAGAGGCAAGTTTGCTTTCTAGCTTCAAAACATAGGAAGCGCCGCTAATATATACATATAAGAAGAGCAGGGCATAGACTACAGAAACGCCCCCCACGGAGATAGCTAACCACTTGATATCTATTTGCTTATATATTTGTGTAAGAGCAGTTTTAGCCACACTCAATCTATAACGCAACAAATCATAGTTAATTTCTGGTATTGATGCTTTTAATTTTGCTATATCCATATTTTAGCTCAAATCACTATTCTTTTTCACCATAAAGAGACAATCCCGTTAAAAGGTCTAATGCCCTTGTTAGTTGGTAATCCAAAGGTTTTTCTTCCTCCTCTTCTTTATCTTTATCTTTAGCGGCAGCTTTATCATTATCATTATCGGCAGCTTTATTAAGTTTTTCTTCCTTGTTTTCAACTTTATCGCCATTATCAAGCGCTCCGCGCAAATCAGCCTCCCGCAAGCGCTGGTATTTATTGCCATATCCTTCGATTTTTGCTTGCTCAACAATAATATCGGGAGTAATTCCAGTTGCTTGAATAGAGTTACCAGACGGCGTAAAATATCTAGCCGTTGTGAGGCGCATAGCCCCATTACCTGGAAGCGGCATAACCGTTTGAACCGAGCCTTTACCAAAGCTTTGAGTTCCAAGAACAATCGCGCGCTTATGATCTTGCAACGCCCCTGCTACAATTTCCGAAGCAGAAGCAGAACCACCATTAACAAGCACAACAATTGGTAAGCCATTAGCCAAATCACCAGAAGTTGCGTTATTGCGCTCTGTATCTTCCTCATATCGTCCACGCTGTGATACTATTTCACCCTTATCAAGGAACATGTCTGATACTTCAATAGCTTGTGATAAAAGCCCCCCAGGGTTATTTCTTAAATCAAGCACATAACCTCCTAATGAATCGCCGATTTCCTCTTCTATATCCTTAATAGCTTTCCTAACGCCCGACCCTGTATTTTGACTGAATGTAGTAATACGGATATAACCAACATTACCTTCTACGCGTGATTTCACAGATTTTATGCGGATAATATCACGGATAATTATAACTTCTATAGGGGCATCAACGCCGATTCTTCGTACCAGTAAATCAATGGGAGCGCCGACTTTACCGCGCATTTTCTTAACCGCATCATTTAGCGTCAATCCCATAACAGCTTCATCATCGATTTTAACAATATAATCGCCCGCCTGCATTCCTGCGCGAAAAGCAGGTGTATCATCAATAGGGGATACAACTTTTACAAGACCATTTTCCATTGTAACTTCAATGCCAAGCCCGCCAAACTCGCCCTTAGTTTCAACTCTCATTTCCTTGAAATGCTCTTCATTCAAATAGCCAGAATGTGGGTCAAGGCTTGATAACATACCATTTAGAGCATTTTCTATAAGCTCTTTATCTTCAACTTCTTCCACATATTGCGCGCGGATGCGCTCAAAAACATCACCAAATAAATTGAGCTGGCGATAGGTATCGCTATAGCCATTGCCTTCTTTATTATCCTGCTTATCCTCAGCAAAGCTTTGAGTTGTAAATGTGCAGCCCATAAGGATAAAAGCACTAAATAGTGAAATAAGGAAAAAGTTTTTCATAGCAGATATAAGACCTTTTAAAATATAATTACCTACCCCAATTCAGGGAATTTTACAGAAGGATTAACGGGATTCCCATTTTTCCTAAGCTCATAATATAGTGTTGGGCGTGGAATTAAAGAAGAATTTGGCAATATTCCAATTGGCTCACCTGATTTAATGTAATCACCAACAATAGCAACTATTTCGCCAAGCCCTGCAACAAGACTATGGTAATTATTAGCATGCTCTATAATTACGATATTGCCATAGCGTTTGAACGAGCCTGTAAACTGGATTTTGCCGCTCATCGGCGCAACCACTATGCTTCCCTCGCGTCCTTCTATCGTTATGCCTTTGCTAATCGCCCCGACATTATCCTTTTGTTTATATGATATACGAATAATTCCAGAGACAGGCAGGCGCGCGCCACCTCCATCATCAATAATTTTTTGCGCTGGCTTGAGCTTGATTATGCGCACAAGTTTTTTGCGCTGCCGCTCCTCTTCATCCTCTTTATCAATTCTCTTAACAAGCTCTTGAAGGCTGCGTGCTTGCAGAGATATTTTTTGTATAGCAATTTCACGAGCTTTTAAATCATGATTTGTCTTAATGTAAAGCTCCTTCCTTTTAGACAATAAATCAGACATTTCCTTATGTTTGGATTTAAGATTATTAGATTTTGATAAAAGCATTGCTTTATCAGCCTGAAGCTCTCTAGTCACATTGCTAAGCATTTCCAAATTCTTATTTAACTTATCTGCGTGCCTGTTAATAGATGGAATTATGCTGCCCATAATCATTGCGCTTTGAGCTATTTTATATGGCGGCTCATCCATGGCGAGCATGGCTTCGGGAGGAGTTCTGCGAATACGTTCCAGCGCAAGTATAAGCCCTGCGATAGAGGCTCTATCTGTATCTAATAAATCTTCTAAAGTGGACTTCTTAATCTCCATATTGGCGATTTTTTGTTCCGCTGCTTTTAAATCAGATTCGCTTTTCTGGATTGCCTCGGCAATAGATATCAGCTTGTTTTTAGTAGAGGAAAGCTCATTATTAATGTCTTTTATACGGCTTTGTAGGGCGTGTTTTTCTTTGTTTTCTATATCTATTTGCTCATTAAAAAAAAGGATATTTGGTTTATTTTTAGGCACAGGGGGCGGCTCACCTGCAAATGCGGGGAAGCAAAGCATCATCACCATGAAAGATAACAAAAACCGTTGCATTGCCATTGCGCGTTATTCTCTATGATATGGGTGACCAGCAATTATTTGCTCTGCGCGGTATATTTGCTCCAGCAACATAACTCTTGCTAGTAAATGCGGCCAAGTTTGCTGCCCAAAGCTTAATAATATATCTGCTTTGTCTCTTACCGCGTCAGTTAATCCATCAGCACCGCCAATAATAAACTGAATATGTCTTTCGCCATTATTTTTGAAGTTTTCAAGGGTTTTGGCAAAATCTAATGATTTCAGACCATCTCCAAGCTCATCAAGTATTATTACAACTGCTTGATTATCAATGCGTTTTAGGATTTTCTCTTCTTCGTCTTTTTGGCTTTTTTTAGGATCGCTATGTTTTGATTCAAGCTCATGAATTGTTAAATCCCACTTTATGCGCTTTTTATAATTATCAACAAGCTCTAAATACGCGCCCTTTTTGATACGTGAAATTGCAATGATATCTATTTTAAGCACAGCTAAGTAATCTTTCTAAATTATTTATGTTTGGGCATTATCATGCGCATTTTCAAGCAATGAATCGCGCTCACACCATATTTTTTCAATATTATAAAACTCTCGCACTTCAGGGCGGAATAGATGGACAATGACATCGCCAGCGTCCATCACAACCCAATCACATTGTGATAGTCCTTCTATAACAATGCCCTTTGCGCCCTTTGATTGCAAATTTTCTTTAAGCTTACGCGCCAAAGCGCTAACATGGCGAGAAGAAGTTCCCGAAGCAATTATCATATAATCCGCAATCGCACTTACATTCGCAAGAGAAATGGAAATAACATCTATCGCCTTATCAGCGTCCAAAGACTCTTCAATTATTTTTTTTATTTGAGCGGAGCTAAGAGCCTCTTTTTTATTATTCATATTATGTTTTTATCCTTTTATAAATGCGGATTATATTGACTTTTTATCTTTAATCAAAGCAAATTCGCGTATTTCAGTTGATGAAATGTCCAAAATACTATTTTTGAGCAGCCAATATGTAGTATTAGCCTCAAGAGGGAGCTTTCCTGCTCCATTTAAAATAACCTGCTTTTGCGAGGTGAGCATACGGGCAGGGGAGTTGCGAACAAGCCCTTGTTCAGTATTGCGAGCTATATGTATCATGCAAATCTCACCTAATAAACCCCTCCAATTATGCCATAAATGAAAGTTATGGGCATTATCCATCCCAGTTATGAATGCAAATCTAGTGTTAGGATAGCGTTTATTAAGTTTTTTAATGGATTTATAGCTATTACCCGTCTCAAACTCCTTTTCCATGTCGGTAACCACCATTTTAGGGTGGTTATCAAGCAAGTTACGTGCATATTCAATGCGTTTTTCCATAGAAACAAGGTCATTATCGCTCTTTAATGGGTTTTTAGGTGTTACCATCCACCAAATAGCATCAAGTTTTAGGTATTTAAGAGCTATTTCTGAGATATGAATATGTCCTGCATGAGCGAGATTAAATGATCCGCCAAGAATGCCTATGCGCATATTATTCCATCGCGGCGAATTTAATATATGAGGGGGTGAGAATATGGTCATATCATCATATTATGTGCGGGTTTGACCGCTTCCATGCACTAGATATTTATAAGTGCATAGCTGCTCCAATCCTACTGGCCCTCTCGCATGCATCTTGCCAGTAGCAATGCCAATTTCTGCGCCCATGCCAAATTCTCCGCCATCAGCGAATTGGGTGGAGGCGTTATGCATGACAATGCCGCTATCTATATTTTGCTGGAAATATGCAACCGATTTTTCATCTTGTGCGATTATACAATCAGTATGGTGCGAGCCATTAGTATTTATATAAGAGCATGCTTGCTCAACTCCGCCAATAAAACGAACGCTTAATTTTGCATCAAGATATTCGGTGTTCCAATCTTGCGGGCTTGCTGCTCCAACGCGACTATCAAGGGATTGTACGGCTTCATCACCAACAATTTCGCAGCCACCATCAATAATATTGGCTATAATATCGGCGGCTATTGATTTATCCAGCTCATTATCAAGCAGCAAAGTCTCCATAGCTCCGCAAATACCCGTGCGGCGCATTTTTGCATTCAGCGTCACGTCTTTGGCGATTTTAGCCGTCGCGCTTTTATGGACATAGATATGGCATAGCCCATCAAGATGCCCAAATACGGGCATACGCGCCTCGTTCATTACGCGCTCAATAAGACCATGTCCACCGCGCGGAATCATTACATCAATATAATCCGAAGCACGAAGCATTGCGCCAACGGCTGCGCGATCACTAATCGGGATCATAGAAACGCATGATTTTGGTAAGTCACATTTCTCCAGAGTATCTTGGATGATTTCATGCAAAGCAAGCGAGCTATTAAGGCTTTCAGAGCCACCGCGCAAAATAACGGCATTATGTGATTTTAAACATAATATAGAAGCATCAATAGTAACATTAGGGCGCGATTCGTAGATCATACCAAAAACGCCAAGCGGGCAAGAAATGCGCTGGATTTTCAGACCATTAGGGCGGTTTTCCTCCCATAAAATACGACCATTAGGATCAGCAAGCCCCATCACGGTTTTAATGCCGCGCGCCATATCATTAATACGCTCTTTACTAAGTGTGAGGCGGTCAATCATAGAGCTAGCTAGCCCGCGCTGCTTTGCTGATGCTAAATCCTTGTCATTAGCTTTTAAAATAGCATCAATATTCGCAGGCGATATTATGGTACAGGCTAGTACTTCAAGAAAATTATTTATATCACATGTCGGAGTGCGAGCAAGCACCGCGGCGGCGGCTTTAGCAGCACGCCCAAGCTCATTAACAATATCTTCTGGTGATTGATTATTAAGTGCAGCTTCTGACATGGTTAAACCTTATTGTAAGCCCGCATTAATTAGTGAATACTAGTTTGAATATTCCCAATAGAATCCTCAATTAATTTAGTATTAGTCTTTTTATCTAAATTATCAATTATTATTTGAGATGCTGCATTTATAGCAAGCTCAGCCGCATATGATTGTATTTCATTAACTGCGTTTTGCTCCATACGCTTTAAGCGGTCTTCTAATTGAGCTTCACGACGCTTGATTATTTCTTCAAGATCAGCCTCGGCTTTAATTTTAAATTGAGCAGCATTAGCGCGTGCGCTCTCAAGAATTTTTTCTGATTCTTGAACTGCATCACGATGCTTACGTTGGTATTGAGCAAGCATTTCTTGCGCTTCAACGCGTAAGCTCTCGGCTTCGCTTAAGTCATTTTTGATTTGTGCTATGCGCCCATCAAGCGCAGAAATTATAAAAGGTCCGCCAAATTTAACTATAATAAAGGCGAATATCAGGAATGAAAACGTGTACCAAGTATAACCATTTTCTAATAATGCAGTTAAAAATTCCATATTTATATAATCCCCTAAGCCGCTTTATTTATAGAGCTAATAACATCTTTTACGCTTTTAACATCAGTGCGCACACCAATTATTTTTTCAGCAGCGCTCACAGCTACATCAGCAGCAATATCATTCATATCATCCATAGCACTCGCCATAGCTTTTTCTATATTAGCTTCAAGTTCTGAAATTTTACTTGATGAATGATCTTGAAAATCCTTGCTATATTCTTCAGTTTTAGATTTAATATCACCCTCTATCTCCTTGAATAAAAGGGCAGATTTCGCACGAGTGACATTTAAGCTTTCCTCATAAGAGGCTTGAAGAGATGCAACCTCATCTTTTAAAACGGCAGCAGAATCTAAATCATTTTTAATGCGCTCACCCCGATTTTCCACCACATTTGATATGTCAGGCAAAGATTTCCGTGAGAAAAACAAATATATTGCCACAAATATCAATACCAGCCAAAAAGTCTGATTAGTGAAAGAGGAGGGGTCAAGTTGAGGAAGACCGCCCGATGATTCTGTATGATGCGCTCCATGAACATGCTCCGCCTTACCAGCATAAGCATGACTTACATATGAGAGCATTAAAAAGCTGGAAAGTGCCAGTTTTTTCATTATCGATCTTCCCGATTACTTAAGTTTTAATATCTGCGAGCGATTAGCCAAACAGCATAGCCGCGCCGATACCAATTGGAATAATACCAAGAGCTTCGATAAACGCCAAGATAAGGAAAAATTTCTCATCCAGCAATTTTTTTGTTTCAGGATTACGCGCTATCGCATTGTTATATGATGCGAAATACATCCCCAGTCCAAGAGCAGCACCAAAGGCAGGTAAAACCACCAACGCACCAGCAATAAGTTTTGCAGCTTCTAATTCCATTATTTTTTCCTTTTACGTAGTTAATTTAAATTATTAAAAAATATTATTTTTTCATCGAAGCGATAATACATATTTAGTGGTGAAGATCAACACTATCTTTTAGATAAACACACGATAAAATAGCAAAAACATAAGCTTGAATAACAGCAACCAGTAATTCAAACATCATCATTCCAACATTAATCAATACTGGAAACACGCCTAAAACGCTCCATGCTGCGCCCATGCTAGCAGCCGCCACAGCAAAGCTAACAACCACTTTCAGGATAATATGCCCTGCCATCATATTTGCGAACAGACGAACAGATAATGTTAAAGGGCGCACAAAGAATGATATTATTTCAATAGGTATAATGAATAAAACCAGCCACCACGGTACATTTGGAGGTAGAAACAGGCTAAAAAACTTTAGCCCATGATTATAAAGCCCAAAACCAATAACCATAAAAAATATCATAAGAGCCAAAACACCTGTAACAATCAGATGTGAAGTATATGTAAAGGCGTAAGGGACAAGACCTAGTAAATTTCCCATAAGAACAAACGTAAATAATGTAAATATAAGTGGAAAATATTGACGACCTTTTGAGCCAACATTATCACTAACCATTGACCCCAAAAATTCATAAAGCATCTCAGCGCACACTTGTAATCTACTAGGAACCATCGCTTTATGGCGCATTGCCAAGCTTAAAAACACAACAGAAATAACAGCAGATATAAGCATCCACAAGGAAGAGTTAGTAAAAGAAATATCAATTCCCAATATATCCAATGGAGCTATAGGTGAAACAACAAACTGATCAATAGGGCTAGCCACGTTTTTTATCTCCGAAAAAACTAATTCTTATTAAAAATTTTCATGTTTGTAACTCATTTATTTACAATAAGCAATGGAAGTTTTGTATCATTCGTCATTTTCTTTATAACTTTCTTTCATGGCGGCATTTGCGCGATAAACCCCGCTGATAAACCCCATAATTATAAAGAATATCATACCCCATGGCAGCGTTTCAAAATACCAGTCAATGCCGTATCCTAATATAGCTCCAGCAAATATATTAGCTAAAAATTCAGACCCCGCCCGCGCACTTTTTTTAGCTTCGGGAGATATTTCCTCCTCCCCTTCTTTTTCAGCAAAGACTTCGTCAGGAGTGCTAGCGCGCAATTTTTCTGCACGTTTTACAATGTCATCTATTTTTTGCTGTTCTTCGTCTTTATCGGCACTCATATTTTAAGCAACCTTCTTATCAATAAAACCGAAAGATTGTTGCAGATCAACGGATACTAGCTGTGACACGCCTTTTTCTGACATGGTAACGCCGTATAGCCGATCCATCCGTGCCATGCTAAGGCGATGATGGGTAATAACAAGAAAACGAGTTTCCCCGCGCTCTGCAATTTCATCTAGCAAGTTACAAACCCGATCAACATTTGCATCATCAAGCGGCGCGTCAATTTCATCAAGCACGCATATGGGGGAAGGATTAGTTAAAAACATTGCAAATATAAGCGCGATAGAGGTCAAAGTTTGCTCTCCGCCTGACATTAAGGACATTGACTGAACCGCTTTACCTGGAGGTTGGGCAAAAATCTCTAGCCCTGCATTGATCGGGTCATCCGCTTCTATTAGCTTTAAATACGCTTTTCCGCCTTCAAATAACCGTACAAATAACCGCTGGAAATGTGCATTCACGTGATCAAAAGCAATATTAAGCCGCTCCCGCGCTTCTTTATTTATTTTAGCAATAGCCCCTCGCAGCTCATCAATTGCTTGCAACAAATCATTACGCTCATTAAGCAGGGTTGTAAGCTCCGCCTCAAGTTCATTTGCTTCATCTTCGGCGCATAAATTAACCGAGCCAATATTATCGCGATCCCGATTTAATTTATCCTTATCCTGCTTAAGCTTGGGAAGATCGCTAGCTTGGCATTTTGCCAAATCCATAGCTGCGTGATTTATCAGATCATTCGGGCGCATTTCAAGCTCATCTTCTATTTGAGCCTCCATAGTGCAAAGCTGCTCATTTACGGCGGATAACGTAGCGTTAGCATGCGCGCGCGCCTCGCGCTTATCGCCCAATATATTCTCTGCTTCTTTCAAAGCTTTGCTAGTCGTGGCAACTTCATTTTCACATTTAACCAGCATATCGCTAGCATCTGCGCGCTTTTTCTCCAAATTGGATATAAGCTCTAATATGTCATCATGACCAGTTTTGGCATTTACAGGGTTTTGCTCTAGCTCTGACAGCTTCAAAGCCAGCATTTCCGCGCGCTCATTAAGCTTTACCAAACGCTCTTTCGCTCTGATTGATCGGTTTTTCAGCGACACGCGCTCATCAGCAATAGCTTGCAGGCGAGCGCTTCTCGTGCTTTGCGCTTGCTCTAACATATCAAAGCTGCGCACGGCATCTTGATATTGCTCCTTAATATTGTCCATATCAGATTTAACCTCTATTATAAGGTCATCGCTGTGTTCTCCCTCATTTTGACTTTGAATAAGGGTATCAAGTGAGATCTTATCCTTATCCAAAACCTCTTGCAGCGCGGCTATATCCTCATTAATAGACTTAATCTGATCGTCATAACGCTTATGCTCACTCTCAGTGCGGAGGTTTTTCTCCTTAATCTTTTGTAGGGCAGGGCGCAGCTCTTTCAGTTTATTTTCACGCTCTTTTATAGAGGATAGCAGCTCCTCATAATGTTGCTTTGCCGCAGCATGATCCGAGATATCCTTATTCAAGTCATCTTGAGCAAGCTCTAGCGCTTCGTTTATTTCTTCGCGTGATGATATTAGTTCTATAAGCTTGTTTTTTTGCTGTAAATGGACAAAGTGGGAATCCGTTGCATGAGCCTGCACATGATAACCATCCCAACGCCAATAAAACCCATCACTAGAGACAAGCGATTGCCCTGCCTTTAATAAATGCGCTAGCTCCTCACCCGATTTTTTATCCTCGACAAAGCCAATTTGTGACAAAGCAAGGCTAAGCTCTTTTGGTGCATCAATATAAGGGAGCAGGGCATCCACGCCGTTTGGAAGCCTCTCAACTGCCATTTTATCATTGAATATCCGCCAATTAGTAGCAGCTTTATCATCAATAGATGCCATAAGAGCCGCACCAATGGCGCGAGATAGGGGCTTTTCAAACCCCGCCTTAGTAGTTATAGAGTCCAATATTGGCGCGAAATCTTCATCATCATCATCATTTTGAAAAAACTGCTCCAACATAGATATTTCAGAATTAAACTCAGTATATATTCTTTGAGCCTTTGATAATGCGCTGCGCGTTATTTCTGTTTGCTCTTCCGCATTAGTAATTTCAAGGCGCGCTTTTTCGGTATTGCTGTTAAGCTCTTGAAGCTCGCTTTCCAAAGATAAGGTTTTACTCTCCAAATCCTCTATCATTTTTTGGGAATTAGCATCAATAACCAAAGCATATTTTGCCTCTATCGCGTTATCTTTGCGACCAAGTATTATATTCATGCGGTTATTATTACGCTCAATTTGCTTTTCAAGTGATTGCTCACGGGCGCGGCTTTCGGCGGCATTTTCCTTAAGTGCTGTGTAGCGCTCCTCAAGCTCAATAACTTTTATTTTAAGCTTATCTTTGGTTTTAAGCTTTTCATTATGTGATTGCTGCGCGTTTTCTTGTTCTGCTAATAACTCAGAATGCTCAATTTCTGCGCGTTCAAGCAGGTTAGAGCTTTCCTCTAATAGCTGCTCTTCATGTTGCAAATCAATTTGTGTTTGATGATTTTGCGTCTTTGTATCTATCAGATCATTTTTATAACGTGCCGCTTCTTCTTCTATACGCTGTAAATCGAGCTTGTTTTTTTGAAGCATAGCCGAAAGCTCTGCCTCTTTTTTGCGTAGCGGCGGAAGCTCTTCAATTTGCGTGTTTTGAGTTTTGGTAAGCTGCGTTACGGTTATAAGTTTTTGCGCAACAATGGACTCTGCTGCGGCAAAACCATCTTTAATTTCCTTTTGCTTGTCAACTAACACTCGCCATTCAAGATATGTGGTGACTAGCTCTAACTGGCGTATTTGCGCGGATATATTCTTGTATTTAGAGGCTTGCCTTGCTTGCCGCTTAAGAGAGCCAAGCCGCCCCTCCATGCTTATCACTATATCTTCAACGCGCAGTAAGTTTGCATCAGCGGATTTAAGGCGCAATTCTGCCTCATGCCGCCTTGCGTAAAGCCCAGCAATTCCAGCCGATTCTTCTAATATAAGGCGGCGGTCTTGGGGTTTTGCATTAATCATGCGCGTAACATGCCCTTGTGATACAAGGGAAGGGGAGTTAGCCCCCGTCACAGTGTCAGCAAAAAGCACCTGCACATCTCGCGCCCTTGCATTCTTGCTGTTGATTTTATAGCCAGAGCCTTTGTCACGCTCAATCTTGCGCGTGACCTCTATCTCATTGCTGGTATTATATGCATCAGGAGCTTGCCGAGTAGTATTATCGAGTAGCAAAGATACTTCTGCAAAATTGCGCGCGCTACGTTTATCTGTGCCAGAGAATATAACATCCTCCATCCCAGACCCACGCATGCGCTTTGCCGAGTTTTCGCCCATGACCCAACGCAAAGCTTCAACTAAATTAGATTTACCGCAACCATTAGGCCCAACAATTCCGTTAAGCCCTGGTCCGATTTCTAACTCTGTTTTATCAACAAATGACTTAAAGCCACTTAGTCTAAGCTTTGAAAACTGGATCATTTATAGTATTCCCATTTTATCCTTGCACGTCTTCATTTCGTCACTAACGTATTTAAAATACGCCTACATTCCTCATGCCTAGTGCAAAAATAAACTGGAAAGACTACATTCATCTCTTAATCATATAATTACACAAATTTATTTAGAAGACTTCTCGAATTCCGCGTCTAATGCTTTTTTAAGCTCTGAATAATCAGAAAGCCCTGGTATCACAACACTGTCATTAATCACTAATGTAGGGGTTGCCTTAACATCATGGTCTTTCATTGCGACTTCACGTTGCTTTGCTAATGCTTCGAACAACTCGGAGCTGTTTAGGCAACTCTCAATTTGCGCCGCGCTTGCACCTGTTAGAAGGGCATTTTGCTTAACATACTTGATGTAATCTTCTTTTAGCCAGTCCTTTTGCGTTTCAAAAAGCAATTGTATGAACTCAAAATATGATTTTTCAGGAACGCACCGTGCCACCGCGCCAATTT
This sequence comes from Micavibrio sp., assembly GCA_026989265.1. Taxonomy (GTDB): domain Bacteria; phylum Pseudomonadota; class Alphaproteobacteria; order Micavibrionales; family Micavibrionaceae; genus UBA1672. Next base: position 28,263 of record JALSJP010000001.1, on the reverse strand, counting down.
TTATGTCATGACCATTAAGTGGAAAGTCATTATATATAATATAAGCCTTACCTGTATCAACATAATCAGCTTTTATGCGCTTGAAATTAGTTTGGTGGAATTTAGAACAATGACCACATGTGAAAGAGCTATGCTCTGATATTTTTATAGGAGCATCAGCATCACCTAATATGCGAGGCTTAGATGCCTTGTCTAGGTCAAAATCTGCACTAACAGATGTGGAGTCTAGATTTTCTTTTTCCATTTCGCCCATGTCATGACTATGTGATGGATCATCGTGTGATTTACTTGCGGTTTCTGTCGTATCATATTGAGCATCACCTTGCGCACCATCTGATTTATTTGGATTATTGTAAATAGCAAAACCAAGAACCCCTATAAGCAATATAAGTACAACCCAGATAATACCAATTGGTGATTTTTTATTCTCTTCGGTCTGATTTTCAGATTCTGACATAATAGTAACTCCATAATTTTAAACATAATGGCTTATAGCATACTTAAATCACTGAAAAGTCAAGGAATACAAAGTTTAATAGCTACTTTTTATCCACAAAGAATGCAATCATTCTGTTTCTATAAATATTAAATCAATTCTATCTGAGTTGTTTTCATTTTTATCAGCATGTTTTAGCTTTAAACGACTTGGCAAAACATTATTATCAATAAGAAAGCTGCGCACTTTTAATGCTCTAGCTAAAGATATTCTAACATCGCTATATGGCTGTCCCTCTGTTTTTGTAGCATATGCATGGATTTCCATTTTAAGATTTTTATTATTGTTAAACAAATCAATAGCCTCAGTTTTAAGGAAATCCTCTAAATTTTCATCAAGGGAAATTTGCTCAGGCATCAAAGTGAAGCTAACAATTGTTGTTTCGTTTTGATGAATATTGTTACCGCCTGATGATGGTTCAATATTATTAAATAGTGGCTTATGGCTTGGCACTGGTATATTTGCCATCATAATTGGCTCAACAGGTTTTGGCTCTAGGGTTTCTTCATCAATAATAGCTTCATCAGGAAGAGGTAGCAGTGCTACTCTGCCACGATTTCTAAGCTCCTCTATATAAGCAGGTGAAACACTAAGTATAGTAGGGCGTTTTTTAGGAATTGGGATGGTTTCTTGAGCAAGGCAAACTTCGCTAGCAATTACTAACAATAAAATAGTTACGCAAAGGGTTTTTAATTTATAATTATTATTCAAATCTCCCGCCCCTCATAATTCTATTTCACAGATTTTATGACCTTTCCAATCGAATCAAAAAGGCTATTATTTGCAGCTAATATATTACCAGTATTTACTGGGTTTTTGCGAATATCATCAAGATCAGCAATAAAGCCCCCAGATTCTTTTACAATGATAGCGCCAGCGGCTATATCCCATGGTTTTAGGTTACGCTCCCAAAAGCCATCAAAGCGCCCCGCTGCTACATAAGCCATGTCAAGTGCCGCCGAGCCAAATCTTCTAACGCAAGGCGATACAGCGTGAATAGCCATGTATTCAGCTATATATTTTTCCCTTTGGGCAACTGAGAATCCAACATGCACTCCGCCAGTTGCGATTATAGCAACGCTCATATCGTTGTGACCTGATACGCGAAGGCGGCTGCGGCGCATAAACGCTCCCTTGCCTTTTTCTGCATGGAAAATGTCGTCTTTCACAGGGTCATGGATAAGCCCAGCTATAATTTCACCCTTATGTTCAAGAGCAATGGATATAGCCCAATGGGGCAAGCCATGAAGAAAGTTTGTCGTGCCATCTAGCGGATCAATAATCCAGCGATAATCAGGGTTGCTACCTTCAACTGCGCCGCTTTCTTCCATAAGAAAACTATAATCAGGGCGAAGCTTTTTCAGCTCTTCAAATATAATTTCCTCAGCCATCCGATCAGCAGCAGAAACAAAATCCCCTGGCCCTTTTTGAGAAACCTGAAGATGTTCAACTTCGTTGAAGTCGCGTAACAAAGATCGAGCTGCCTTTTCGCTAGCGCGCATCATTACGTTCATTATTGGTGTTTGACTAGCCATTATTTTTATCCTTTGTAACGCTCTAAATAAGTTCCAACGCCATCTTCTAGGCGTACAACCACTACTGTTTCAACTTCAATATGCGGCGGAACCATAACTTTTTCACCATTTTCTAATATGGCTGGTTTATATGAAGTGGTGGCGGTTTGCCCCTTAATAACAGGCTCTGCCTCAACTATCTTCATTATAATGCGATCAGGCAATTTAAAGCCAAGAGGCTCACCATCATGCATTTCAACTTCAATAACCATATTTTCTTGTAGGTATGCGGCTTGCGCCCCCATAGCTTCCTTGGTGACAACTATTTGGTCATATGTTTCCGTATTCATAAGGTTTATGTCATCGCCTGACATATACAAAAACTGGAATTGCACTTGGTCTAAGCGCACGCGCTCCACCGTTTCTTGAGTGCGAAACCGTACATTATCTTTATTCCCCGTGCGAATATCACGCATTTCAATTTGCGCCACTGATGCACCTTTACCAGGTTGTTGAATATCATTTTTAACCACAACGCATAGCTTGCCATTATATTCAATAACATTGCCTGACCTTAATGTAATTGCGTTTACTTTCATGATTTTGCTTTCATTTGCTTTATATCTGTTAAAAGAGCCTTGCCTAGGCTTTCTAATTTTTCTCTAAACTCAGGGTCATCTACTTGATTTAGAGTGTCTGATAAATAAGTTTTTTCAGCTCTAGTCAAGGGAGTAATGATTTTTTTCTTTAAAAGCGGCGTTTCTGATATCTCACTAGCAATGAAACGTATATCTGTTATCCAATTATCGCCGAATAATCTATTGATTCGCTCTAATATAACGCCTTTTTGATAGGGCAAGATTGTTGCATATGAGCTGCTTGTTGCTATATCTAGTGTTGCCGTAGCGGATTTATTCTTAGTAGCTTTTCGGTAGTTGATTTTTAAGGGTTGCGCTTTATCTGCAAATTCAACGCCCATAACATCAACCCATTGCTTAGAGATTCTTCCCAAGGCAATGTATTTGCGGGAAAAATTCTTAGATGCGATGCGCGCAGTGGATTCTGATAATGGTCGCATATATTATTATTCTTAGGTTATAATTATAGTTAATATTTAAATTTGTAACACAATAAATAATATAAACACAGAAAAACAATATCTATAATATTTCAGGTTATGCTACTATGAAATATTGAGTAGTAATCTATAGATTGAGGCTGACTTGTATAAAAATATTATAATAACGCTATTTATGTTTATTGGTACTTGCCTAATAGCCAGTGTCGCGCAGGCACAATTAGAATTTCTTATAGATGGGTATGAAGAAAAATATATAAGTAATGATGAAGGTCCTAGCGTGGTGCTTTCATCAGGAGAAACTGAGGATGCTAATAGCCAATACATATATGAAGCTCCAACAGTTAAGGCATTATCACATATGTATTGGGCGCTTGGCTTATATAAAACCTCAGATAACAAAGCCGTGGATGAGTTTTTGCGAATAAATGAATGTGATATGTATAAAAAGTTTTCATCTGACGAACTAGAGTGGGGTGAAATACGTGATGCTACAAAAACATTTATCGAATCAAATAAAGAGGACTTCCCAACGCGTTTTACTTTCACTCTACCCTTGCAACTTTTTAACTATAGTGTGCGTCGGCAAGCGTTTGAGATTATGGATGAATATAAAATAATTGCATCACGTAGGTTTGAATTATATGCACAGGACTATAATCTTAGACCTTGCAACAGTGATCATATTCTTGGTGAAGGGTTTCCCAGAGTGTTAAATGTGGAATTTAGCAGACCTTTTAACTTAACTCACATTCCTATGACAGAGGATGTTGCAAATGATTATATTAAAAAAGTAAATAAAGTATTTCACAAAGTATATAAAGGAAATCTCAGAACAAAGTGGCGTATGTACCAATTTAGAAAAGCGTATTTAGTTTTTAAAATTAAAATATTTGCCCATGGGAAATATTTCCCCCCTCATGGAATGATGACATATCCTTCTGCACAAATGATGGGAATATTGGAAAGTTATTCAGTATTCGAAGATAAAAATCTTACAAAGTTATTTTACAAGCAGAGCTACATATCAAATAAAAACAAAGGTAAACTTGATTTAAAACTTAAGGAACAATATGAGATATTGCGTGAGAAATCTAAAGGCGATGGAATGTTAAATTAACGCGTAATTTCTATTCCCACAGACTTTACATCATCTATTATATCTGGCTTTTCCAAGCGCACATTTGCATTCGTCACTTTATCATTATCAGTGCATATGCTGGATATTTTTTCTGCTAATTCCTCAAGTAAATCATAGTGCTTTTCAGTGGCTATTCGCCTAACCTCGTTAACTATATTCTCGTAAGATACAACGTCATCAATAGATGTAAGACCTTTGCCTGCGTTGCTTTCAACCTCCAAAGTAATATTTATTATAACGCGCTGTTTGTTGGCTTTCTCATGATCGTAAATGCCCGCGAACATCTCTATAACAAGGTCGTTTATAAAGATTTTATCTGAATTAGGCATTATGCATCTCTGCACGGATTTGTGACCGCAAATTATCTATTGGCAAAGATTTAGCACCATCTTTATAATGCCAATATGTCCAGCCATTGCATGACGGCGCGTCTTGAACCGCAGCTCCAACTTTATGGATAGAACCGCGCGTCTTATCAATGCTGTTTTGCACCATGATAGAGCCATCCGCATGAACGGTAGCCTTATGGCGTTTTTTGGAATCCGTCAATACCGCGCCAGCCTCTAAAAGTCCGCGTTCTATTAAATTACCAAATGGAACGCGCGGTTGCTCACGCTTTGGTTTATTTTCCACTAAATTATCTTTAAGCGGATCAATCGCCGCTATTCTTGTGCGAGCAAATTCGGCGTATGTTTCGTCGCGCTCTAGACCAATGAATGAGCGCCCAAGTTTTTTAGCCACAGCCCCAGTAGTTCCAGTTCCAAAAAACGGATCAAGAATAACATCATTTTTGCGCGTCGATGCCATAATAACGCGGCGCAGCAGGCTTTCAGGCTTTTGCGTTGGGTGCGCTTTCTTGCCATCCGCATCTTTTAAACGCTCAGCGCCCGTGCATAGGGGCAAGTACCAATCGCTGCGCATTTGTAAATCCTCATTAAGTGATTTCATGGCATCATAGTTAAAGTAATACTTGGATTTCTGCGATTTAGAAGCCCAAATCATTGTCTCATGAGCATTTGTAAACCGCCGCCCGCGAAAGTTCGGCATAGGGTTGCTTTTGCGCCAAATAATATCGTTTAAAACCCAAAATCCTAAATCTTGTAAGATATAGCCAAGGCGGAAAATATTGTGGTAGCTCCCTATCACCCATATAGAGCCATCAGGTTTTAATGTAGCGCGAGCAGCCATAAGCCACTCACGCGTGAATTCATCATAGGCTTTCAGGCTTTCGAATTGATCCCAATCATTATCAACCGCATCAACCTTAGAGTTATTAGGGCGGTGCAAATCCCCACCAAGCTGCAAATTATACGGAGGATCAGCAAATATACAATCCACGGACTCGGCTGGCAGAGCGCTCATGTTTTCAACGCAATCACCAACGATTATAGACCCTGTGGGTAAGTTGCTTTTTTGACTCGACATTTACAAACCTTTCTGAATTTAGAAAGCGAATCATGAGTCATTTACGACTCTAGGTCAAGAAAATAAATATTTTTTATGTTGATTCAATAAATCTCCGCACGGGAGCAAAGCTCTTACGGTGGTGTTTAGTTATGCCGAATTTCTCAATAGCCGCGCGATGCTCAGCCGTGGGGTAGCCTGAATTACGCGCCCAGCCATAATTCGGATATTCCTTGTCCAGCTCAGACATAATCCTATCGCGATGAACTTTGGCAATTATAGAGGCGGCGGCAATGCTCTTTGATTTACTATCACCTTTAACAATGGTCGTAATGTCGCATGGCAGGGCAGGGGCTTTGTTACCATCAACAAGCGCATGATCTATGCCATTAAGTTTCTCAAACGCTAGTTTCATAGCCTTTAGCGATGCTTGCAAAATATTAATCTCATCAATTTCTTGTGGGGATATTTCCGCGATAGCGCAGGGGAAATGCTCCATAATTTTATCATATAGATATTCACGTTTTTTTAGAGATAGCTTTTTACTGTCTTTTATATCTGCGATAAAGTCCAGCTCGCGCGATTCTTTTGGAATGATAACGCACGCCGCAACAACGCAGCCAGCCAAAGGACCTCGCCCGACTTCGTCTATCCCGCAAACAACGCCGTCATATTGATCTTCTATTGAAAAATCAGGCAAATTTTTCAACTGTTTAGGCTCTTACTAGCAATTTCGAAAATATCTGGCGCAATATCTTTGATCTTTAATATTTCTTCAAGTGCTTGTTTCATCATGGCTTGGCGATCATCACTATAACGCCTCCATTCCCGCATAGGAGTAACCAGACGCGCGGCTATTTGCGGATTTATAGAGTTAAGCTCTATCACGCCATCACGCAAAAACTCATAGCCAGAGCCATCTTTATTATGGAATGATACGGGATTGCCGAATGCAAAGGCAGAATAAAGCGAGCGCACTCTGTTCGGGTTTTTAATGTTAAAATCACTATGATTTTTTAACATTGTAAGATCATCCATTATCTCCCCGCGCAAGGCTGTGGCTTGAATAGAAAACCATTTATCAACCACAAGTGGATAATCCTTAAAACGAGTGTAAAAATCAGCAAAAGCACGCTCGCGCTCATCCGCATTAATATCAGCCAAGGCACTAAGCGCTGCCGCGCGATCACTCATGTTGTTAGCGCTCTCATATTGAGCAAAAGCCCGCGGCGCAATCTCGTCTTGCTCGCCATAAGAGAGCAGGGCAAGTGCTTTATTTTGCAAAGCTCGCCGCCCCATTGCTTCACTGGTGATAGAAAATGCACTAATTGTGCGGTTATTATCGTAAATATTTTGGATTTTCTCATAATGGCTAGCCAAAATATCATTGAGCAAAGATTTTCTCGCCGCATGAATGGCACAGGGGTCTATAACCTCTTGTTGCTGCCCTATATAATCAATATCAGGCAGTGAAATATTGCGGGCTAGCAGGGCTTTGTCTTGGCTTGATGTTAGTATTTCACCATATGAGGCTATAAATTCACTAGTATCAACACTACCATTTAGCAATTTGTTTATAGTGCGGAGCGCATAGACCTGCCCGCATTCATAGCGATTAAAGCCGTCACTATCATTCACCATTAAAAATGCAAGGTCAGAGTCAGACAAATCAGAGCTAAGCTTTATGGGGGCAGAAAATCCCCGCAGCAGTGATGGGATAGGCTTTTGCGCGATATTATCTATTTCAAAAACTTGCTCGACTTGCGTTAGCATAAGAGTTTTTGTCTCTATCAAATCATCACCATCAGAGCCAATAAGCCCAATAGAAAACGGTATAGTCATTGGTTTATTATCGGGGTTTTTATGGCTCTGGCTAAGCGTGACTTTATAGCATTGCTCGGTCGCATCATACTCGCCCGAAAACTTAACTTCGGGAGTGCCGCTTTGTGAATACCATAGCTTAAACTGCGTAAGATCAACGCCGCTTGCATCTTCCATAGCCGCCACGAAATCATCACAAGTAACTGCTTGCCCATCATGGCGTTTAAAGTATAAATCCGTGCCTTTACGGTAGTTTGCAGCCCCTAATATAGTGCGCAACATGCGGATAACTTCCGCACCTTTCTCATATACCGTCATAGTGTAGAAGTTATTGATTTCTATGTAATTATCAGGGCGAATTGGGTGGGATAGGGGGCTTGCATCCTCGCTAAACTGGAATTTGCGCAAATGCGCAACGTCGTCAATGCGCGCCACCTCGGCAGAGTGCATATCTGCACTAAATTCTTGATCGCGAAATACGGTTAGCCCTTCTTTTAGTGAAAGCTGAAACCAATCACGGCAAGTAACGCGGTTGCCACTCCAATTATGGAAATATTCATGCGCTATCACGCCCTCAACGCGCATAAAGTCTTGGTCCGTCGCTGTTTCTTGGGCAGTTAAAACAAGCGCTGTATTAAAGATATTGAGCGATTTATTTTCCATCGCACCCATATTAAAGTCACTAACTGCTACAATATTGTATATATCAAGGTCATATTCAAGCCCGTACGTGTCTTCATCCCATTTCATAGAGCGTTTAAGGCTGTCCATCGCATGCGCGCACTGGCTTTCATCGCCGCTACGTACATATATATAAAGGTCAACATTTCTGCCGCTTTTAGTGGTGTACGTGTCGTGTATGTGTGTCAAATCACCAGCAACCAACGCGAATAAATAACAAGGCTTGGGGTAGGGGTCTTTCCATATGCAAAAATGCCTGTCATTGTCGCTAAGCTCGCCCTGCTCTATCTTATTACCATTCGATAGTAATATAGGATATTTCTTATTAGCTTCAATCCTAACTGTGTACTTTACCATAACATCGGGACGGTCTGGAAAGTACGTAATTCGGCGGAAACCCTCAGCTTCGCACTGTGTGCAATATGTCCCGCTAGAGCTATATAATCCCTCAAGGCGCGTATTTTGCTCAGGATAAATCTTGGTTTTAACCTCTAATTCGAATGAATTAGCATCATGAACATCAAAAGTTATTCCTGATTTATCCACCGTGTAATCAATAAGTAGCTCACCATCGATTTTAATCTCTAGCAGATCCAAATCTTCACCATGCAAAAATATCTCGCGCGTATTAGTACTAGTACCTGAACTCTCATATAGCGCCTTAGATGTCACAATCGTATAACCATCATGAATATCAAAATTTAAATATAGGTCATGAACATTAAATGGAAATGGTTTATAATCTTTTAGATATATGGTTTTTGGTTGGTCTGTGGACATGTTATAAGGGCTTTCTTGATCTTGTTATAAGCCTCACAGTATTGTAAATATTAGCTTATGGATCAAGTATATAAAACAACATTATGGTTTATTTGCCATAATATACATTATCACATAAGGACGTAGGGGGAAGTGTTGAGTAAGCTGCCTAATAAATTAGCAAAGAAAAGTAATTCTACATCTGCTTTAGATGGTATTGCGTGCGACTTATCTGTTTTTGCAAGGTCACAAGAGCTACAGGAAAAAGCCGCTAAGGTTGGGTTTGAATGGTCAAGCGCTCTTGATATTTTGGATAAGTTAGAAGAAGAAATTCAAGAAATGCGCGAGGCCATTGCAAATAAAGATAAGGAAAATCAAGCCGAAGAGCTTGGCGATATATTATTTCTTCTAGCTAATTATGGGCGCAATCTAGGAATAAATAGCGAAGAAGCTTTGCACCAATGTAATAATAAATTTGAACGCCGCTTTAGAGGGCTTGAGGCTGATTTAAAAAAGCAAGGCACTCCCATTGAAAAAGCATCATTATCTGAGATGCAGTATGGCTGGAATGTTCAAAAAGCTAAAGAAAAATGATAATATTTTGATGCGCATCGGATTGCCCAAATATGGCTATAGGGCTTAAGTTACAGGGCTATAGTTAAAATATTTCTGGAATTTATCTAAATCAGTCTGGCTAAGCTGTAGCGAAATAGAAACATGGCTTTCCGCATCATTGCGATCAATTATTTCACCGTGAGAATATAGCCATGCCAGAGCTTTTCCATCAGAAACATCTATCTCAAATTTTACATTTTTACAATTACGAGCCGTTATATCTGCAATATTATCTAGCAGAGTATCAACCCCCTGCCCGCTATAAGCTGATATAAATACTTTGTTTTTTCGTATGGAGTCATTTGTAAAATCATCGTCTAGCAAATCAATCTTATTAAAAACCTCAATAATGCGCTCATCATGTTCATATTCAATGCCAAGATCTTTCAATATTTGGATAACATCATTTTTTTGCGCCATATAATCATCGCGCGATACGTCGATTACATGAACTATAACATCTGCCCCCGTTATTTGCTCTAACGTTGCGCGGAAAGCAGCAATTAAATGCGTTGGCAGATCAGATATAAAACCAACCGTATCCGCCAATATAGCCTCTTGATTTTGCGGCAAGGTGATGCGGCGCATAGTCGGGTCTAGAGTTGCAAACAGCAAATCTTTCGCAAAAACATCGGATTTAGTTATATAATTAAATAATGTAGATTTCCCCGCATTAGTATAGCCCACAAGCGATATGATCGGAAAAGGAACGCGCTCACGACTTTTCTTGCCCAAATCACGAGTGCGACGTACGGATTCTAGCTCTTTTTTAAGCTTGGTGATGCGAGTTGAAATCATGCGGCGATCAAGCTCTATCTGTCGCTCACCTGGTCCGCCCATAAACCCTGAGCCGCCGCGCTGCCGCTCAAGGTGAGTCCAAGAACGCACTAGGCGTGACTTTTGATAATCCATAGCAGCAAGCTCAACTTGCAGTTTCCCCTCTTTCGTTTGGGCGCGCGCACCAAAAATCTCAAGAATAAGTCCCGTTCTATCGATTATTTTAACGCCCCACTCCTTTTCCAAATTACGTTGCTGGATGGGCGAAAGCGAGCAATTTACTATTACAATATTGGGATTAGTAGATTTTATTTCATCAGCAATATCAGCGCGCGTGCCTTTGCCAAAAAAGCTCCCAGCATGGATTTTGGAGTAATTAACAATGCGCGTTTCTGCGATTTGAAGGTCAATAGCGCGGGCAAGCCCCTCTATCTCTTCTATCACTTCTTCTATAGACCTCTCTGAAGCACTGCATTTAGAAACAGGCTGAACAATATATGTATTATCAAGGTTTTTCAATGTGTTATAACCAAATAGGGCGAGTTAATCATCATCATTATTGTCATTAAGGTCAAGAGGTCCGCCCGGCATTATGGTGGAAATTGCATGCTTATAGACAAGCTGAATATGCGAATCACGACGCAATAAAACAGAGAAATTATCAAACCAAGTAACAATTCCTTGAAGTTTTACACCATTAACAAGAAACACAGTCACAGACATTTTCTCTTTACGAATTTTATTCAGAAAAACATCTTGAACATTTTGTATTTTATCGGTCATTATAATTTCCTAATTTATTATTGTTACTTAAAACCATAAATATTCTTAGCGCAATTAAGCTATATTGCAACTAAAATCGCCTTTAATTGTGAATAACTCTCAAAATTTATTAAAGGATTATATTTCTTAATTAAATCACTTGAATTTGGGGTGTCAGTTAGGAAAACAGCGTGGCAGCCAACGTTTTTTGCACATGCAAGATCATTTTCCGTGTCTCCCACATACCAAACATCATAAGGATCATAGCTAACACCGCCCTCCTCTATTGCCATCAAAAGCGGTGCGCCTGATGGTTTATCAGCTTTAGCATCACCAGAGCCAATAACAACCTTGAAATATTTGTTCCAGCCCAAATATTCAAGCTCTTTCATGATAAAAGACGATTTTTTGTTGCTTACAATGCCCATAGTAATGTTTTTTTGATGAAACAGCTCTAAAACCTCACGACTTCCGCGTAAAACTTGTATTTTATGGCTGTTTTCAAGCACATATTTTTGAAAGACAGACATGGCATCATCGCATTTATCTTTGTAAATGGCAGGATAGAGTTTTTCTCTAGGCTTGCCAAAATATCGGCGATACTCCCCTTCTTGGAATTTATCAAAACCCAAAGTTTCTAATGTATGGTTATGGGCGTCATTTAAAAACCCATAGCTATCTGCTAAAGTTCCATCCCAATCCCAAAACACAGCCCTAGGCATTTTAAGTATCATATTGCCCCGCTTTCCTCGATATTTATCTCTTGCCCATATATTTTATATGCGGCATTTTCATAGCTTTTTGTAAAGTCACTAACAATGAATTTAGTTTCTCCATTGCGCGTTATTTTATCTGATATTTCAGGGTGGCTCTCCATATATAATTTAAGCTTTAGCGGAATAATTTCATCTTGAGCAAGAATAGCTATATCACTTCCAATAATGCTACGAATTTGTTCTTTTAAAAATGGATAATGCGTACAGCCCAAAATCAAGCACTCAATATTATTATTTAGCAAAGGCATTAGGTAATGCTCTAAAACCGAAGATAACCACTGCCCGCCATCATTTTCTATTAATGGCACAAGCAAGGGCGATTCCGCTTGAAAAATCCGTATTTTAGGATCAAGTTTTTGCAGCTCTTCCCCATAGACGTTAGAATTAACGGTGTAATTGGTAGCTATCACCCCTATATTTTTATAACCCAAATCAATAGCACACTCCAATGTTGGAACGACAACGCCAAGTATGCGCCGCTCCTTATATTTACTATTGGGCAGATATTGCTGCTGAAGCATACGAAGAGCGGATGCACTTACAGTATTGCAAGCCGTTATAATTAGATTGCAATCTTGCTCAAACAAAAACTCAATCGCCCGTTTGCTATATTCATATATAGCTTCTTTAGAGCGGTTGCCATATGGCAGGTGAAGTGTATCGCCAAAATAAATAATATCTATATCAGGGATATGCTCGCGAATAGATTTCGCAATTAACAGCCCCCCCAAACCTGAATCAAAAACGCCTAATTTCATTTTCTAAAACAAGTCCACATAAGCAGAGAAGATTTTTTCAACCAAGCGCGCTTTTTCACGTGAGGCAAGTATCATGACATGGTCTTTTGCCAAAACCTCCATATTGCTTTTAGGTATTATAACTTTTTGATCGCGCATAATCGCTCCTATAACAACACCTGATGGCAATTCTATATCCCCTAACCTCTTATTAAGAATGCTAGACGAGCTAGATACTTCAATCTCCATAAGCTCAAACTCACCATCACGAATGCTATGTATTCCCTTGATGCGACCACGGCGCACATGCTTCATAATGTTGGAAACAATAATAGATTTTGGTGATATCATAACATCAATACCAAGTGGCCCTACTAGCGGGTAATAAGCATGATTATTAACAAGTGTAATAACGCGCCCACAGCCATATTGTTTCGCCAAAAGAGACCCTAGTATATTACTCTCATCATCGTTCATAAGGGCTATATAGGTTTCCGCTGTGCCTATAGAAGCCTCCTCCATTATGTCCCGCTCAAGCGTGCTACCATGCAAAATAACTACATTTTCTAGCTGCTCACTCAGAAATTCTGCACGTTTTTCATTATGCTCAATAATTTTTACTTGTGCTTCAGAAACTTCATGTTGCAATGCGCGGATAAAGGATAGCCCAATATTACCTCCACCTGAAACAATAATTTTACGTGCTTCTTTTTCTAAATGCCCGAAAGCTGCCATGACGCGGCGCAAATGCTTGCTGTCAACAATTATATAAACCTCGTCGCCGACTTCAAGAATATCATCCTCATCAGGTATAATTGTTTTATTATTGGATGATATAGAAACCATAGAAAAAGATAAGTCAGGGAATAGTTTGCTAAGCTGGTCTAAACGGGTATGTAAAACGGGGCAATCTTCCATACATACAACGCCGATTAAGTAAGCATTACCATCAGCAAGGCTGGTTGCCGTCGTTGTTCCTGGGATTGACAGGCGCTCTAAAATATCTTGAGCAACCAATGTTTCGGGTGAGATTATAACATCAATTGGCATATGAGCGCGGCTAAACAGATTTGACCATGATGGATCAAGATATGATTGCCTGCGTATGCGCGCTATTTTTTTAGGAACGCCAAAAAGAGAATGTCCTATTTGGCAAGCAACCATATTAGTTTCATCGCTTTCGGTTACGGCAATAATCATGTCGCACTCTTTTGCGCCCGCAGCATTTAACACATCAGGGTCAGATGGATAGCCCGTAACTGTATTAACATCCATAGAGGCATTTATATACGATAATGCATCACTTTGAACATCTATAACAGTTACGTCATTATCTTCCTTGGACAGATATGAGGCAATGCTAGAGCCCACTAGATTTGCACCTGCAATAATAACTCTCATGATTTTTCTTTCTTATATTCTTAATATTCTTAATATTTGTAAAAACAGCATCACCCTACTACGCTACATTTTGTTTATCACCAGAAAAAACATCCAAAGACTTTAATTTTCTGTGTAAAGCAGATCGTTCCATCCCTATAAATTCAGATGTCTTGGAGATATTGCCATCAAACTTGTTGACTTGTGAGAGTAAATAATGGCGCTCAAAGCATTCCCTAGCCTCACGCAGACCCATTTGCATTATATTATCAATTAACTCGTTTTCAGTTTCGGCGCTATCATCATCGGGTTTATTTGCCCCTCTAAATTCAGGTGGCAAATCCTTAACATCAACAACAGCATTTGGATTGTCATTCATTATAGATATCCATTCCAACACATTATATAGCTGTTTTATATTGCCTGACCATTTATAAGATTTAAGCTTTATCATTGCGTTATCAGTGAATTTGTTAGACATATAATTAGCAACTAATTCTTCTATATCTCGCTTTCTTTCCTGAAGTCTAGGCATGTGAATTGGCATTACATTCATGCGGTAATATAGGTCTTCCCTAAACTCCCCATTAGTAAGTTTCGCCTCAATATCTGCGCTGGTTGTTGCAATCACTCTGATATCCGCAGGTGTTTTATGATTTGATCTAATTTTATAATAAGCATCATCTTGCAGTAAGGTTAGTATTTTACTCTGCGTTTCAATTGGTAAATTCATAACTTCATCAAGCAATAAAGTTCCGCCATCCACAAGCTCAAGCAAGCCAACTTTATCTATAGTTCCAAATAACTCAATTTCCAGCTTTTCAAAATCCATACTCACGCAATTAAGCACCATAAACGGCATTTCGCTGCGCTGCGAGGCGTTATGCACATATTGAGCGGCTATGTTTTTTCCAGTACCTGCCTCACCTGTAATTAAAATGCGGCTATTGGTTTTTGCAACCTTATCAAGTGTTTGCCTGATATTTTCAGGTATTTGCCCTAAAATATCTTGCATTTGTTTTATGCTTTGCTTTTTAAGCTCTATATTTTGTTTTTTAAGCCCTGCATTTTCAAGCGCCCTTTGTATCATTAGCAGCAAGCGATCACTATTAAATGGTTTTTCAATAAAATCATATGCCCCTAATTTAATACTAGATACTGCTGTCTCAATAGTTCCGTGACCGCTAATCATTATAAATGGCAAATCAGGACGTTCTTTTTTTACTGTGGTTAATATGTCTATGCCGTCATCGTCACTACCTTGAAGCCATATATCTTGAACAATAAGATCAGGGTTATTGCTTTCTATAAGCTCATAAGCGATAGCACTATTTTCCGCAATTAGGGTTTCATACCCCTCATCTTGAAGCAATGCTTGTATAAGTGTGCAAATATCTTTTTCATCATCAATGATTAATATCTTTTCATTCATATTAAACTGCGCCCTTATTTAGTTGTGAGTTTCCATCAATAATTGGGAATGTTAAAATAACGCACGCCCCGCCTAGATTTTTCCAATCATCGTATTTCACCAGCCATTCGGGAGTGCCAAGAGTAAGCATCCCCTCATGATCTTCCATAATTTTTTTAACAATAGCAAGCCCAAGCCCTGTTCCCTTAGCTTTGTGAGTAATGTAAGGCTCGGTTAGTTTTGATATTTCCTCATCCGCAGGAAAACCTGAACCATTATCCGATATAGCAACAAATAGATTACCGCCATGCTTGCCTATAAATATATTAATTTCATCGCTGCCTGCATCAATAGAATTTTGCAACAAGTTAGTCATTACTTGGCGGATTTGCTGCGTGTCAAGATTTACCGCGCCGCTATCATTATCTTTGGTAAGATTGAATTTTATATTACCATGCGCTTGCTTTGATAATATAAGCGATTCTTCTATATGTTTTGAAAGCCTCTTTTCTCTTAAAACTGGCTCTGGCATACGCGCAAAAGATGAAAACTCATCAACCATGCGCCCAATATCCCCCACATGTTTGATGATTGTATCCGTACATTGAGCAAATGTATCAGGATCGCTGGTTATTTCTTTTAAGTATTTACGCTTTAACCTCTCGGCGGAAAGCTGTATAGGCGTTAGCGGATTTTTAATTTCATGAGCAATGCGCCGCGCAACATCAGACCACGCCGCATTTCTTTGCGCAGCTTGCAGCTCTGTTATATCATCAAAGGTGATAATCAAGCCCGTTTCGTTCTCTTCTAATGCCTCTTCTAATGTCTCGTCTAATGTCTCTATGGAAACATTAAATAAGAATATCCTTTTACCATTATCACTTGATAATACAGGCACTTCGCCGCGCATATCTTTTTTGGGCGAGCTTAGTAAATCCTTTAATTCTGGTATAATATCAAGGATATAACTGCCCGTCATATCGTCAATATCTTTAGATAAAAGCTTGGACGCTGAGTTATTGGCTAGGTTAATAACTCCGCTGCTATCAACCCCAATAACGCCTGATGATACCCCTGCAAGCACTGTTTCTATCAAATGCCGCCTACTATCAAGCTGCCTGTTCACCTCCACAAGATCATCTCGCTGGCTTTGAATTTGACTGGTCATACGGTTAAAAGACCGCGCCAAATACTCGAACTCTTCCAAAAGATTTGTATCATCAACTTTAGAGCTTAAATCCCCTGCCCTAACGCGATCAGCCGCATTTATAAGCTCGCTAATCGGATTAACAAGTTGACGCGCAAGCAATAAACCTGACCAAATAGCAGCAAGTAAAAGCAAAAACCCAACAACAACAAAAATCATAGTTACAGTAATTTGCATGCCTGAATATTTAGATTGCAAGTTATTATAATCTTCTACGGCTAATTTAGCAGCATTAAGGTGGCGCAATACTTGCGGGTCAATCATTCGCCCAACAAACAGGTAAGCATCAGTAATATTCTTAAGCTTAACAAGTGCGCGCACCCTATCGCTTCCCTGCCCTGTAACCAGAAGAACGCCGCCTTGGTCAGCTTGATTTAATGAATAAGCCCGAGGAATTTCATATTCAAGCGCAAATGTAAGTGAAGAACGCCCTAAAACGCGCCCATCTTTATTTATAACAATTGCCTCTGACAGATTCCTAAAAAATGCTTGCGTGTCGATTGCCTTGGATAGGTTTTGCTCATTCAACAAAAAGCGCGATGCCTGCCTATCTAAATCATTCGCCATAGCCATAGTATCGGCTCTGATAACTTGCTTATGCTCTTCAAGATATGCCTGCGCCACAGCTTGCGATTCGTGGATGGCCGTTTGCACGCGCTCAGAAAACCACGCCTGTACCCCAAAATGAAAGAAAAACACTGAAAACACAGTCATTGTGATGGTGGGAACGGCAACAAGAAGGCTGAATATATAAACCAGCCGCACATGCAAATGAGAGCCTGCTATACCCTTTTTTCGCCCGCTCCATACGCTAACAATGCGCCGAGCAATTAGCGATACCAGCAATAGTAAAATTACCAGATCAATATTAAGCAGCCAAATAACTAAATTTGGATTATCTCCCAAAGGCGGAGATTTCGTTAGGGCGGCGTAGGTGAGAAACCCACTCACTATGGAAGCTATAACAAGTAGAATCCCTACTTTAGTGCGCCATGATCTATATTTAAGGCGCGCAGGGAGCATTCCCGAAAATGCCTTGACTAGCATTTTCCTAAGCGAAAATCTATTTTTATTTTTTGTGTATAATGCCAAAAGCTATCCTGTTATAAATTTAATTAGTGATTTACTATATATAGCTGTTGCATTTTTACAACAGTAAAAGGCTTAACTCAATGTCGGAAAGTATAAAATTCAGTGTAATTATAGTTGCGGCAGGCAGCGGCAGCAGGCTTGGCGGAAATATGCCAAAGCAATATATAAAGATTAATGGAAAAACTATATTGCGCCATACTCTTGATGTATTTAAGAATATGGAAGGCTTGCAAGATATATGCGTGGTTATAAATCCAGAGCATAAAACCATGTTTGAAAAAGCAATCCTCCCACCCTTAGGGGGTGCGGATTATGTAAAATTCTGCAAAGGGGGTAACACAAGAAAAGATAGTGTTTACAACGGAATAAAAGAGTTATCTAACCTAAAGGATGAGGATATTATCCTTGTGCATGACGCCGCCCGTCCATTTGTAAAGCAATCAGAAATTTATGACCTTTTAAGCGTAATGCAAGATTATAAAGCCGCGAGCCTTGCTACTCCCGTTGTTGATACTCTGCGCTATGATGGTGAAAAAGCCACGGTTTCACGCGACAATCTATATGCAATCCAAACGCCGCAAGCGTTTCATTATGGGGTTTTAAAACACGCTCATGAGCAGGCGGGCGATAAAGAATACACGGATGACACTTCCCTAATATCGGAAATGGGTATAGATGTTAAGTTCGTAAAAGGCAGCAAAGGAAACTTTAAAATCACCACCTCAAAAGATTTAACATTAGTCAAGAGATTGTTTATTACGGAAACGCGCACAGGACAAGGCTTTGACGTACATCGGTTTGATACTGTTAAAGCGCAAAGCGTGCGACTCTGCGGCATAGATATTCCACATGATAAAGCTCTCAAAGGGCATTCTGACGCTGACGTTGCCCTTCATGCTCTAACCGATGCTATACTTGGTGCAATTGGCGAGGGTGATATAGGTTTGCACTTTCCGCCATCCAATAATGACTTCAAAAACATGGATAGCGCCGAATTTGTAAAACATGCGCTAAAGCTGCTGCATGATAAGGGAGGCGAGGTTATAAATACCGATATAACTATCATTT
The DNA here is from genome assembly GCA_026989265.1 of Micavibrio sp. GTDB lineage: Bacteria > Pseudomonadota > Alphaproteobacteria > Micavibrionales > Micavibrionaceae > UBA1672. The sequence goes on along the minus strand of JALSJP010000001.1, from coordinate 9,544 downwards.
GTGAAGCCCCTAAGATAAGTCCTTATCGTGATGAAATGGTAGATAAGATAGTCGAAATTACGGGAATTTCTAAAACCCGCATAAATATAAAGGCTACTACAACAGAAAAGCTAGGCTTTACAGGGCGCGGAGAAGGCATAGCCGCGCAAGCAATAGTGAATATCTCATTACCCGCACAGGAAAACAGCTAATGATAAAATACAAAGTCCCTGAAAATTTAGACAGTAAAAAATCCTATACTTGGCTAGCAAGCTGGTTTGGTTTTGGTTTTATAAGCCCCGCACCTGGTACTTGGGGGTCGCTAGCAGCCATACCTTTCGGCGTTATAATATATGAATTTGGCGGAGCTATCGCCTTGCCTCTATCAGTAGTTATAATTACAATAATTGGGCTTTGGGCGGCAGATAAATTCGACAAAGACATGGATGGTCACGACTCTAAAATGATAGTAATTGACGAGGTTGCAGGTCAGTGGATAGCCCTTATCCCCGCCGCGCTTAACCCAATTCTTATAATTTTTGCCTTTATTGCCTTTCGGTTTTTTGATATATTAAAACCGTTTCCCATCAATCTTATTGATAAAAAAGTTAAAGGCGCATGGGGCGTTATGGGCGATGATATAGTCGCTGGAATTTTTGCTGCCATTTGCGTTATTGGAATAGATAAATGGATAATCTAGTTAAAGAATTAAGTGCTATATTGCTAGAAAAAGTGCTGCTACTCGCAACCGCCGAGAGCTGCACTGGCGGTATGATATCGGCTAGCATAACCTCGCAATCTGGCGCATCTAAAGTTTTTGACCGCGGCTTTGTGACTTATTCCAACAATGCAAAACGTGAGTCTTTAGGTGTTTCTGACAACATATTAAGACATTACGGAGCAGTAAGCGAGCAGTGCGCCATTGCTATGGCTTTAGGCGCGTTAGATAAAAGTGATGCAGATATCTCGGTTTCAGTAACAGGAATTGCAGAATCTAGCGGCGCAATGGAGGAAAAGCCAGCAGGGCTTGTCTATATAGCCATTGCAATATTAGGCAAAGAGCCAAAAGGATATGAGTTTAATTTCACAGGCAGCCGCAAAGAAATACGCAGTCAAACTTGCGAAAAAGCTCTAACCATTCTAATTAACGCGGCTAGAGCCATATAGCTCCTGCGCCCTTGCTTCAAATGCTTTTACCATTTTTTGCATTGCCTGCGTAAAGAATGCTCCGATTATATTTTGCAGCATTTTATTCTTAAATTCGAAATCAACATAAAAATCAATCGTGCATGAGCCGTCATCTTCGCGGATAAATTTCCAATAATTAGAAAGATATTTCATCGGGCCAGAGATATATTCCACATGCACTAAATTTGGCTCTTCCATTGTTACTTTAGATGTGAATTTCTCACGAAATATTTTATAGCCAATGGTAAGATCAGCGTAGATAATGTTGTCATTTTCACGGCGTTTAATACGGCAATCAATGCACCATGGCAGGAATTCAGGATAACGCTCAACATCCGCGACTAGAGCAAATAACTGCTCCGCGCTGTAGGGCATATTTCGTTTTTCCGCATGTGTTGTCATTTGGATTTAGAGCCATACTTCTTATCGCGGGCGGCTTTCAGCTTCTCGAAATCATCGCCTGCATGGTGAGATGAGCGCGTTAGAGGGCTAGCCGATACCATCAAAAATCCTTTAGATTTCGCCATTTTATTAAGCTTTTCAAACTCTTCGGGCGACCACCATTTCATAACAGGCGCATGTTTTGGCGTTGGCTGTAAATACTGCCCAATAGTTATAAAATCTATTTTGGCCGCGCGCATATCATCCATAACTTGGGATATTTCCTCTATGCTCTCGCCAAGTCCTACCATCATTCCTGATTTAGTAAACATGGTCGGCTCAACATCTTTAACTCGCTCCAACAAACGAAGGGAGCGGAAGTACCGCGCCCCGGGTCTTATGGTTGGATAAAGCCGTGGCACAGTTTCAATATTATGATTAAACACATCAGGCGCTGCTTTAACAACATGGTCTATATCATTGATATCACCCCTAAAATCACCTGTGAGAATCTCGATAGTAGTATCAGGGCTTTTCATGCGTATGGCTTGCACAGTCTTGGAAAAATGATCCGCTCCACCATCTTTTAAATCATCGCGATCAACCGCTGTTACTACAACATGTTTAAGCTCCATTTGCATAACTGCAACGCCAATCCGCAGCGGCTCTAACTTATCCACAGCGTCAGGCTTTCCCGTTGCAATATTACAAAACGCGCAAGCCCGCGTGCATACCTCACCTAATATCATGAATGCGGAATGTTTTTGCTCCCAGCACTCACCAATATTAGGACAGCTCGCCTCCTCACAAACAGTGGTTAGTTTTTGCCCGCGCATTATATCTTGCGTTTGAGAAAATACATCCCCTTGAGGGGCGCGAACTCGCAGCCAGTCAGGCTTGCGCCCAGCTGGTCTATCAGGATTTTTCTGTTTTTCAGGATGGCGCTTTGCCTTATCGAGTAATTTTGAATTATATGTCATGTTTAGTTACAACCATATTTAAAAATGCACTGCCCTGCCATATGCATCAAGTACAGCCTCATGCATCATTTCGGAAAGTGTAGGATGAGGGAATATCGTATGCATAATCTCAATTTCTGTAGTCTCCAAAGTTTTAGCAATGCCATAGCCCTGTATCATTTCGGTAACTTCGCTTCCGATCATATGCGCTCCGAGTAGCTCTCCCGTTTTTTCATCAAAGATAGTTTTGACCAAGCCTTCAGGCTCACCGAGTGCTACCGCCTTGCCGTTAGCCATAAATGGAAAACGCCCAACCTTAACCTTATAACCCTGCGCCTTTGCTGCCTTTTCAGTTAAGCCAATCGAGGCAATTTGCGGATGACAATAGGTGCAACCCGGAATATTCAGCTTATTAAGCGGATGGACACCTGCCTGCCCCGCTAATTTTTCAACGCAAATAATACCCTCATGTGAAGCTTTATGAGCAAGCCAAGGCGGAGCAGTAACGTCGCCAATAGCATAAACGCCCGCCTCCGCAGTTTCTAGCCACTCATTAGTAGCGATATGCCCGCGATCCAGCTTGATTTTAGTATTTTCAATACCAATATTTTCAACATTAGGAACAATGCCAACCGCCATAATAACATTATCAACCGTGATTTGCTCTGTGCCTTTTTTGGTATCTATAGTGGCTTTTACATTAGTTTTAGATTTATCAAGCTTAGTGACTTTTGCCGCCGTAATAATCTTCATACCCTGCTTTGTAAATGCCTTATGCGCGAGTTTAGAGATTTCCTCATCTTCCACAGGAAGCACTCGATCCATAACCTCAACGACCGTAACTTCCGCGCCCATAGAGCGGTAGAAACTAGCAAACTCAATGCCTATCGCGCCCGAGCCAACCACAAGCAAAGATTTTGGCATGGCTGAAGGAGTCATAGCCTCTTTGTAAGTCCAAATTAGCTTTCCATCAGGCTCTAAATTCGGTAAAATCCGCGCCCGCGCTCCCGTTGCCACAATAATATGCTTAGCTGATAGAGTTTCAAAAACCTTACCATCTTTTTCAATGCTAAGTTTACCGCCGCCCAAAAGCTTGCCCCAGCCATCAAAAACTGTGACTTTATTCTTTTTGAGCAAATGCTTGATCCCGCCAGATAGCTGGCTTGCAACGCCGCGAGAGCGCTTAACTATTTTCTTAATATCAAAGCTAGGTTTATCGGCAGAAAGCCCGAACTCTTCCAAATTATGAAGCATGTGATAAGTCTCTGACGAGCGCAGCAATGCTTTTGTAGGAATACATCCCCAATTAAGGCAAATTCCGCCAAGGTGATTAGCCTCAACCAATGCAGTATTAAGCCCAAGCTGCGCCGCCCTTATTGCCGCGACATAGCCACCTGGTCCGCCGCCAATTACAATTACATCAAAATTTTTATTGCTCATTATTATTCACTCACTCACCAAATATATCATCAAAAAATTGTTCTACGTGATCAATTATGCTTGCGCGCAAGGGGTCTTCTGGAAACTTAACAAATGCATCATCAGGCCCAAATAAAATTATAGGCTTGTTATACATAAGCGCAAGAGACACTTCGTTTTGCGTGCCATGCGATCCCGGTAGCACAACCAAAGCCTTAGATGTCATCACATTAACCAAGTTGCGGCTGAACGGCATTTTATCATTTTGCGCCTTTTCACTTAACGGCGTTATCATTGGGATTTCAATATATTTATTGGGGTATTCTTCTTTATCAAGCTTTTGCCCCTTATAATCGACGGCAGGCAATATACCGATAGCAACGCCCTTGCGGTCTTCAACCTCGGTAAAGCTCTTGGCAACCGCACTCATAACTCCTGCGCCCGCGCCAGTAAGTAAATTATAGCCGCGCCTTGCGATTAGCTCACCAATAACAGATGAGTATTCCTCATGTGAATGTTCATGAGATCCCATAACCCCAATGATTGGATATCTATTTACTGCCATTTTTACGCCTTTAGCCTTTCTAAACCAGCATAGAAACTGGATTTTCTATATATTGCTTAAAGATTTTAAGATACTCCGCGCCGACTGCGCCGTCTACACATCTATGATCCACAGACAATGTGCAATTCATAACTGTTCTAATCTCAATCTTGCCATCAATAACAACGGGGCGAGGCTCACCCGCTCCGATAGCTAAGATGCAACCTTGCGGCGGATTAATAATAGCGGCAAATTCTTTAACCCCAAACATACCAAGGTTAGATACAGTGAACGAGCCGCCTTGAAACTCTTCAGGCTTAAGCTTACCCTCACGAGCGCGACCAGCTAAATCTTTAACTTCCGCCGAAATATCTTTCAAACCCTTATCCTCGGCGGCTTTTACAATCGGAGTAATCAAGCCATTTGGCGTTGAAACAGCAACAGAAATATCCGCCTTAAGATATTGGAATATAGCGTCATCACTCCATGAAACATTAGCTTCAGGATAGGTTTTAAGAGCCATTGCGCTGGCTTTGATAATGAAATCATTGACCGAGAGTTTATACGCCCCATTTGCTTTATCATTGATATTTTTACGAGCAGCCAAAAGCTCATCCAAAATACATTCAATAGTAAGATAGAAATGCGGCACATCTTGCTTAGACTCGGTCAAACGCTTAGCAACTACTTTTCGGATATTGTTATTTGGCAATTCCGTATAAGCCATGCCATAGATATTAATTTTCATATCAGAGTTATTGGTTTCAGCAGGTTTTACAACTTGTGATTTGTGGCTTGCAACACCCTTTTCAACATCCGCCTTAACAATGCGCCCGCGCGGGCCAGAGCCTTTAATGCCAGCAAGATCAAGCCCCTTATCCTTTGCTATGCGCCGTGCCAATGGTGATGCGAAAATACGATCACTATTATTGTCATTCAGAGTGACAGGAGCATTTGCTACCACAACCTCAGGAGATTTTTCTTTGCTAACTGGTTTAGACCCCTCGACTTTGCTCGGAGTGACAACGCAAGAAGCATCTTCCCCATCTTCCAGCAATATCGCAATAACATCATTTACAGGAACATTTTCTGTGCCCTCTGCAACCAAAATCTTACCAACAACCCCATCATCAACGGCTTCAACTTCCATCGTGGCTTTGTCGGTTTCAATCTCGGCAATCACATCACCTGATTCTATAGTATCACCCTCGGCTACCAGCCATTTAGCCAATGTCCCATCTGTCATTGTTGGCGATAACGCCGGCATAGTTATATTTATTGTCATTAATTAAAATCCTTTTTACGCGGAGAATCGGAGTTTCGGAGGACATATCTATTTATTCCATCCTTAATAAGCCTAACGTTAAAATTAATCAATAACCCAATAGGCAAATTTGTAGCTTTTAGATATGCATAAATTTGTGCTTGGTGAATAGGGTTGATTTTTTCTACAGCCTTAAGCTCAACTAAAATAGAGTTTTCAATTATTAAATCAAACCTAAAACTAGATTTCAAGAAACCATCTTTATATGGAATATTATATGTTTTTTGCTGTTCAAAATTCAAATTTTTACGCTTTAATTCGATAATAAAAGCATCTTCATAATTAACTTCTAAAAATCCCGCCCCTAGCTCTTTATGAACTTGAAAAGCGCAATCCACTATCTTTCCTGATAAGGCGTTTAAATCCTCTGGAAGATCATTATAATTTTGCAAGCTATTTACCAATATCTAAACTCCGTTTCTCCGAAGCTCCGCGTTAAATAAATATTACACATAGCAAACCTTTTTTGCTGCGTTAACAATATCTTGTGGTTTTGGCAGTGCTAAATCTTCTAAATTTGCAGCATAAGGCATAGGCACATCTGCGCCGCAAACTCGCACTAGCGGCGCGTCCATATAATCAAATGCATGCTCCCCGCAAAGAGCGGCTATTTCTGCGCCAATGCCTGCAAAAGCCCAGCCTTCTTCAACCGATACTATGCGGTTAGTCTTTTTTAGGCTTTCCAATATAGTATAGCGATCAAGCGGGCGAATAGTGCGAAGATTTATAACTTCCGCATCAATGCCCTGCTCTGCCAACATTTCTGCTGCTTCCAAGGACTTGCCAACCATAATTGAAAACGCAACGATAGTTACGTCCGAACCTTCCCGCTCAATTTTAGCTCGACCAATAGGAATTTCGAAATCATCCGATACAGGAACATCGAATTTCTCACCATATAGCAGCTCATTTTCAAGGAAAATAATAGGATTTGGATCACGAATAGCAGCCTTTAACAAGCCTTTAGCATCCGCGCCAGACCAAGGCGCAACCACCTTTAAACCGGGAACATGTGCATACCAGCTTGCAAAACATTGTGAATGCTGCGCACCCACTCGCGACGCCGCGCCATTTGCTCCGCGAAACACGATAGGACAACCAAGCTGCCCGCCCGCCATATAAAGCGTTTTAGCAGCAGAATTAATGATATGATCCATGGCTTGCATGCCAAAATTCCAAGTCATAAACTCGACAATTGGCTTTAAACCATTCATAGCAGAGCCAACCGCCATTCCCGTAAAGCCATGCTCGGTAATTGGCGTGTCAATAACGCGGCGCGCTCCGAACTCATCAAGCAAGCCTTGTGATACCTTATAAGCTCCTTGATATTCGGCGACTTCCTCACCCATCAAATAAACACGGTCATCATTGCGCATCTCTTCTGCCATTGCATCGCGCAAAGCCTCGCGCACGGTTTGGTTTACAGTCTCACTAAATGCCGCTTCATCAAATGGCACAGGCTCAATAATAATGCCCTTAGCGTATAAAATATCACGGTTATTTGTAGTGTCACCATCTTGAACATCAATAGAATGCTGCTCAGTTTCTACATTGGTTTCCTCGACTTTGCTCGGAATAACAACGCTAGAAGCATCCTCACCATCTTCCAAAAGCATAGCAATTGGAGTATTTACAGGAACATTTTCAGTGCCTTGCGCAACCAAAATCTTGCCTATAATGCCGTCATCAACGGCTTCCACTTCCATCGTGGCTTTGTCAGTTTCAATCTCGGCAATCACATCACCAGATTCCACAGCATCACCCTCAGCTACCAGCCATTTAACTAGATTCCCCTCGGTCATGGTTGGCGATAACGCCGGCATTAAAATTTGTGTTGGCATTTATCTAAACCCTTTCCACTAAAATATCAGTCCAAAGCTCGTGAGCTTCAGGCTCAGGGCTGGCTTGTGCAAATTTTGCAGCCTCCGCCACAATTGCCTTAATATCCTTATCCATTGCTTTAAGTGCATCATCATCAACGCCTTGATCTTGCAACATATTCTTGACCTGAGTAATAGGGTCACGCTCTTCTTTCATAGAAGCCACCTCTTCCTTAGAGCGATATTGCGCGGGATCAGACATTGAATGCCCTCGATAACGATAAGTCATAACCTCTAAAATATAAGGGCCGTTGCCTGACCTTGCATAATCAAGAGCTTGTTTAGCGGCTTTTTGCACTGCAAACACGTCCATACCATCAACTTGTTCTCCTGGTATTCCATAACCTTCACCGCGGCGATATAATTGACCCGCAGCATGGCGAGGCGCAGATGTCCCCATAGCATATTGATTATTCTCAATCACAAATAAAACGGGCAAATCCCAAAGAGCGGTCATATTATAGCATTCCGCGACCTGCCCCTGATTTGACGCACCATCACCCATATAAGCAATAGCAACCCCGCCATCGCCGCTATATTTATGCCCAAAGCCAAGTCCCGCGCCAATAGCCGTCCCCGCCCCCACAATTCCATTACCGCCGAAAAACCCCTTTTCGCGACTAAACATATGCATAGAGCCGCCTTTGCCGCGCGAATAACCATCAATGCGCCCTGTAAGCTCTGCCATAATGCCGTTAGGGGACATGCCACAAGCTAGCATATGCGCGTGATCGCGATATGATGTAACAACCGTATCTTGCGGCTTTTGCACGGAGTTAATGCCTGTCACAACCGCTTCTTGCCCGATATAAAGGTGGCAAAAACCACCAATTAAACCCATACCATAAAGCTGCCCTGCTTTTTCTTCAAAGCGGCGGATCATAAGCATTTCATAGTAAAGCTTTTTAAGTTCTTTTAATGACACTGGTAATGGTTTGGTTTTTTGTTTTTTCGAAGATGACAAAGTTTAATTCCTCATAATGCATATAGACTTAAAGAAGATTGCTACACTATTTCAAGGGTTATTGCTAGAGAAAAACACTATTTATATATTGCAATGCAAGAATTTTAGTTGCTAATAACAACAATGTCGCCAATGCCGTTGTAACCAAGGATATATCTAACTTGCTCATCAAGCATGTCAATGGATAGTCTATCAGGACGCATCATTACAACCTTTTTTTCAATAGCAGCATATTCTTGACCAAGGGATTGAAGATTATCTGTTTTTTGCTGCAAAGAGGATGTTAACTCCACCAAGCGGAAATAGCTTCTATGCCCTGAAACGCTGTGGTATGAGAAGTAAATAGACAAGCAAAGCCCAACCAGCAAAGGCAGGTTGCTGTAAAATTTCAAACGTATGTCAATTAACTTACTCATATATGTATAGAATCACATGCAAGCCTGTGGATCAAGTGAAAATATGCATTAGAGTCAATGACTTAACGTGAACGTATAAGGAACAAGCTTAACTAAGTGATTCATTTAATTAAGTTTTAGCGCGTGAAATTATTTACGAAAGAAACTATCACCGTAATATTTAGCAGTGCAGCCAAGCTCTTCTTCAATGCGGAGGAGCTGGTTATATTTTGCTATACGGTCAGAGCGAGAGAGTGAACCAGTTTTAATCTGCCCCGCATTAGTCGCCACAGCTAAATCAGCGATTGTAGAATCCTCGGTCTCACCAGATCTATGAGATAAAACAACGCCAAAACCCGCCTTTTTAGCCATTTCTATTGTCTCCAAAGTCTCGGTTAAAGTTCCTATTTGATTAACTTTTACCAAAACCGCATTGCCCGCTTTTTCCTCAATGCCGCGTTTAAGGCGTTTAGGGTTTGTGACATATAGATCATCACCTACGATTTGAACA